>NZ_JBWPVY010000002.1:0-538940 GCF_056590355.1 Varibaculum sp. C0165D1
GGATCATCCCCGCAGGTGCGGGGCACTTGCTACCGCTGCCACCCTCGCACCAAAAGAGGGGGGATCATCCCCGCAGGTGCGGGGCACTTGAACCCGGAACATTCATAATCGGCCAATCAAAGGGATCATCCCCGCAGGTGCGGGGCACTTCTTTTTGTCTGCTAGCGAGCGAGATAAAGACGGGGATCATCCCCGCAGGTGCGGGGCACTTTAGTAGTGGGGTCTTGAATAGTAGCATCCTGCGGGATCATCCCCGCAGGTGCGGGGCACTTAGCGCCCATGAAAATTAATTCATTGATTGAGCGGGATCATCCCCGCAGGTGCGGGGCACTTTCTTTCTCTAGCGTCTCTAGCTGGCAGATCGCGGGATCATCCCCGCAGGTGCGGGGCACTTCGCAACCGGCAGTAAAGCTACCGTTATTGTTCGGGATCATCCCCGCAGGTGCGGGGCACTTGTCTCCAAGCGTCTACGCCCAGCATCAGCCAGGGGATCATCCCCGCAGGTGCGGGGCACTTCCGGTAGCTAGATCAGTGTTAGAGATTATCTCGGGATCATCCCCGCAGGTGCGGGGCACTTTTACTGGTGGTCGTGCCTGGCTTGTCCGTGATGGGATCATCCCCGCAGGTGCGGGGCACTTATAGCGCGGTAGACGCTAGAAAGCTGGGTAGCGGGATCATCCCCGCAGGTGCGGGGCACTTATAGCGCGGTAGACGCTAGAAAGCTGGGTAGCGGGATCATCCCCGCAGGTGCGGGGCACTTTTTGGCTAGAACTATGTGAAGCTGGTCCGCCAGGGATCATCCCCGCAGGTGCGGGGCACTTGTAGCAGAAATGTATATAGACCCATCAGGCAAGGGATCATCCCCGCAGGTGCGGGGCACTTGTTGAGGGCGGCTTTCATCATGCCCTCAGTCTGGGATCATCCCCGCAGGTGCGGGGCACTTCGCGGGGGAAACCCTAGACGCACCTAAACCGCGGGATCATCCCCGCAGGTGCGGGGCACTTGCGGGCGGGCGGGCGGATCCGGTTAGCCTTTTGGGATCATCCCCGCAGGTGCGGGGCACTTCACCGAGCGCCCGCGCTTGCACATGGTCAAGGGGGATCATCCCCGCAGGTGCGGGGCACTTGTCGGCGGCGCGTTCTTGCCAGGTCTGAGGCTCGGATCATCCCCGCAGGTGCGGGGCACTTTAAATCGCGGCTATCCCTCGCCGCTTTAACTCAGGATCATCCCCGCAGGTGCGGGGCACTTCGGGGCAATGCACAGCCTAAACCATGCACCGCCGGATCATCCCCGCAGGTGCGGGGCACTTTAGTAGTGGGGTCTTGAATAGTAGCATCCTGCGGGATCATCCCCGCAGGTGCGGGGCACTTTGGTTAAGGTCATGACTTTTAGAGCCGGGCTTGGGATCATCCCCGCAGGTGCGGGGCACTTCTGTGCATTGCCCCGCCTTTGCGGGGATATACGGGATCATCCCCGCAGGTGCGGGGCACTTGGTAAGTCATTAACGCGCCATTCCGAACGGCCGGGATCATCCCCGCAGGTGCGGGGCACTTATACAAATACCCCCGCGCCAATCGGCGCAGAGGGGATCATCCCCGCAGGTGCGGGGCACTTTGGGCGGGCAATAGTGAAGCGGCGTCTAAGTCGGGATCATCCCCGCAGGTGCGGGGCACTTGGGCTGGTGAATCCAGTGGAGACAGATAAACGGGGATCATCCCCGCAGGTGCGGGGCACTTGGTGAGGTCTTGGGTTAGCTCTTTAACCCAGCGGGATCATCCCCGCAGGTGCGGGGCACTTAGACCTTTCTCCAGGTGGCCGGGACTTTTTCCCGGATCATCCCCGCAGGTGCGGGGCACTTTACTTGCGGGCCTTCCTGCTGAGATAGCTAAAGGGATCATCCCCGCAGGTGCGGGGCACTTGTAAGATTCGCTGCGCCCGTCCGTGTAGATTACGGATCATCCCCGCAGGTGCGGGGCACTTAAGCTAAAAGAACATAAACCCCAAATCGACCAGGGATCATCCCCGCAGGTGCGGGGCACTTGCCTCCCATGCCTACGCCGGCACACACGATTTAGGATCATCCCCGCAGGTGCGGGGCACTTTCTTCCAGCTCAATCTTGTCTAGCTTATTTTCCGGATCATCCCCGCAGGTGCGGGGCACTTGGTGCAGTAAACGGGGCTAGCAGGCTTTGGCAGGGATCATCCCCGCAGGTGCGGGGCACTTGACGCCGTAGCGCTCGATGGGATCGCGCTCGCCGGATCATCCCCGCAGGTGCGGGGCACTTCGCGGCAGTTAATCTTTAGGTTTGCCCGGTCCAGGATCATCCCCGCAGGTGCGGGGCACTTTTAAAGGATATTCGCGCTTCGGATCGTTTGCGGGGATCATCCCCGCAGGTGCGGGGCACTTGGGTAATCCTCCACGTCTACCGGGGCCGCAACGGGATCATCCCCGCAGGTGCGGGGCACTTCTGAGTTTGACTCCATGTATGACACTATCCGGGGGATCATCCCCGCAGGTGCGGGGCACTTTTCCCATGGCGTCCCTACCCTAATAACCTTTTGGGATCATCCCCGCAGGTGCGGGGCACTTATGAGATAAGAACTGAAGTGGGCGCCCCGGCGGGGATCATCCCCGCAGGTGCGGGGCACTTTTATTAACGGTCTGGACGCTATGGCCCCGAAAGGGATCATCCCCGCAGGTGCGGGGCACTTCGCTAAAATCTATAACGCGCTAGACCCCCGCAGGGATCATCCCCGCAGGTGCGGGGCACTTATAGAGGCGGTAAACGCCCGGGTAATAATCGGGGGATCATCCCCGCAGGTGCGGGGCACTTCGTAGAATCGACCTCAGCAAGCCAAGCAGTATCGGATCATCCCCGCAGGTGCGGGGCACTTTTTTTCGGGGTCAATCTTGGTTAACTCCATTTGGGATCATCCCCGCAGGTGCGGGGCACTTAGTTTTTCCGGTTTGGCTTTCGATAAAGTCAACGGATCATCCCCGCAGGTGCGGGGCACTTCAACTGCGTGCCAGATCCGTTCATGTTCTTGGGGGATCATCCCCGCAGGTGCGGGGCACTTACTCGATGAGCTGGGATATCGATCCAAAATATCCGCTCCTATAGCCATCCTATAGGTAGTTACCGAAGATATTAGGGTTTACGCCTACGCATTTTCCGGCGCCTGGCAGCTATTGACCACCCGTAGCCTTCGTTACCTTTGGATACCTCTTGCTGCCAGCCTGGTCCTCGATTGCGCCCCTCCCCTGTCTGACTATCAGACCTAATTCGCTCCGGATGCTGCAGCAAAGTCATTCCTTCGAGTTCAACTGGATTCCATTTATGCCCAGCCGAGCGCAAGGCATAACCCTGCTCATTATTGGTGTTATATATCAGCAGCGCTTTACCCTGTTTCCGCTCCGCAACCACCAAATCCCATAGATTCTCCCTTACCCGGGCAGATAATCTTCCCACGAAAACTCCCGGGGACGCCTCTAACAACCAGCGAGTTATATGTCCGCGCAGCCCCGGCGGGCAAGCCGTCAAGATTAAAACCATCAAAACGGAGCTTCCCCCGTCTCGGCTGCATAATTAGAGCCGCCCTCAACATTTCCTTGATAGTAATCCCACAGGCGAATCCGGTTCTCCTTAACATCAACGGACGCGTCCCGCTCTCCGGTAAGCAAGAAGATAATATCTTGCGCGCACCGTTTCAGCAGTCCTTCTCGAAAAACCCGGTCGCGCAGCTTAATCCGCATTCTGGTAGCAACATCCTGCTCCCCCTCGGAAACAATCTGGAACGCTAACGGGATTACAAATTCCGCCTTGTAAAGATCCGCGATATCAAACACAAACGAACGCGAATGGCCGGTATGCACTATTCCGAGTCCCGGCGAACAACCGAGAGCACAGATGACCGCATGCGCAATTCCATATAAAGTGGCGTTACCAGCAGAAAGCGCTTGATTCACCGGATCGCTTGCCTGAAAATCTTGGGAATCAAACACTCTGCCCGCCCAGGGAACTCTATATTCATCTGCGCACCGTCGGTAGAGCATTTTCATGCGGTGCCCCTCCCGACCCCGCAACTGCCGCATGGACAGCCCTTCCACGTCCTCATCCCCAAAACGCATTTGGTACATTGCCCGGGCAACTTTGATTCTTTCATTTTGCGAGGACGAGCAGTGCGCTTGCAGCTGCAGCAAGACATTCGAGTCAGCCAAGCTGCGCCCACTAGCATAGAAGCGCACCCCGTTTTCGCCAACCCAGACCACGCTTACCCCGGACTCCCCTAATAGGCTCATCGCCTGGTGAGACACCGTAGACCCTGGCCCCAGCAGCAACGCTGATATCGTTGCTGCCGGGACATGCACCGTACCCTGTTCATCCCGCAGGGTCAGAGCATTTTCTGCACGGTGAACGATACAGCGTTCCGCATAGAGGAATGACCAGCGGTCTTCCACCCGCGGCAGTGATTGCCGAGGGACGGGCTTATTTGCGAGGCCACCGCTCATTACTAACCTACCTAGGAGCTAGGGTTAGCAGGCCGCATCCGTACGCCTTCGCTGCTCCTAAACCATTTAGCATGGCGCTGCGCAACAGCTCAGGATCTTTTACAGTCAGAATTCCTTCGAATGCTATCCGGTTCAAGGTAACTAAAGATCCCGGTTTACCCGATTTTCCTCGCTGAAAACGGATGCGCTCTTTTTCCACGATTGCCACCGCCAAATCAGCTGCTTCGCCAGCGCTCGGATCGGCAGACACCTGAGGAATCTCGAACCCCCAACCCTCTGCTCTAGATGCCAACCAATTAATGCGGTCTTCATCCCTAACGATTGGAATCCGCTTAGAGTGCTTCTCCCCTTCAGCTTTCACTGCTCGGGTAGGAGTTGCCACTAGCCTAAAGTTCCAACTGCTTCCCTCCGCGAGTTGCTCTAAGAAATGCTGATAGCTTTTCACTCCGTACGAGGACGCTATTTCTGGCCACCCTGCCTCCTCGGCAAGTTGGGTTAAATCTGGTCGCACCGGAGACTGAATATAAAGGTAGTAGCCTTTTTGGTGTCGATCCAAACGCCAGAGAATCCGCGGTGGTTCCCCTCCCTCCCATTGGGATTCATGGAAACAGTTCTGCAAGATGGCAGCGTGCATCCGCTCCATGGAGGCGAGCAACCTGGCAGCTCCCCGTCTCCGAGGGTTTAAGGCACACCGTGCAAGATAATATTCGCTCACCACATACCTCCCGGATTGTGGGTGGTTAAGAACGATGGCTCGGTTTCGGTAGCTGCGATATCGGTCTCCACCTCGCATTTCCACCTAACTACGTCACGCCATTCATATTGGCGATAACGGGAATTGAAACTGAGCGGAACATCGTGCACTTGGTCAAAAATACAGTCTTCACGCCGCTCCGCCGGTAGTAAATCCAGATCTGCAACTACCTCTAAACTTACTTTTCCATTTTCGAGGTCGAGGGGTGAAGAGGACAACCAGTCAGTTTTCCGTGATATTTTCTTTTGATACCACGCGGCTGCCTGCCAGGGGTAAGCAGCAAGTTCATCTACCAGATTACCTTCTGACAGCTTTGGCCGGATAGGAGTCATAGGAGGAAACGCCCTTCGCCCTAAATACAGCGGAAATTTTGGTTTAACCAAGGCATCATTAAGGGCTTCAATCAGGCTGGTTTCCCCGCTAAGCCCAACGACAAATACCGCGTCTGCCAGGTAATAGCGGTCAGACAGAGGATAGGAAGTCTCGCCATCAAAGGAATGGGTGGTATGAAAATCCCGTTCCCGAGTTCCCGGTTGATCGATGCGAACCGCCATTTTCAGGTCTACTAAATCCTCAACAGGATCCACCCGGCGGCGTCCTTGCGCTGCCGCTAGTAGACCGATGATCCCACTTTTGGAGGGTTCTGAGGAGGTCCTTCGTTTAGTAAATCGAGATGAAGTCCCCCATGACTGCATCGGACCTTTGAGGGTCAAAAGCATATTCTTCATGACTATTCACCTTTGGCAAGCAGTTCAGTCACCAGGTTGTCTAAATCCGAAACTAACTGAGGGAACGCCACTGGTTCTTGGATTTGCCGAAGCTGCTCCCGCGAGTCCCCGACCCCGCAGGTGAACTGGGCATGAGGCTTGACCCCGTATGCATCCTCGATATCAGCTGCCTCTTTTACTAGCCGAGACACGGAGGGCGCCAAGAATCCAGTATCTTCCCGGGAGGTAACCGCGTTCTCGAACGCGCCTACCAGAGAAACTGGCTGATCATCACGCACGGAAACGTAGATTGCTTCCGGTAGCGTGCGATTAGCAAAAGTGTTTTGTTTACCGGTGGGCATGGCTTTAACAAATGCCTGGGCGAACGCATCAACTGCCCGAACCGTGGCATCGTCACTCCCCAGGTTTTCCCGCAGCATATCCAGATTGATAGTGGCGTATCGATAGAGCGTTGAGGAATTAAACTCGACCGTTCCCATCATTCCCGCTCCCGCATCGGTTTCCGCTTGATCTTGGGACTTTACGTCATCAACTGCGGTGAAGAAATCGAATTCGTTTTCTACGCTGTGGGTAGAAATAGCGTGTGCTACCTGGCAGGAGGCATCGACATTCACTGATGCGTCATCAGCTACCATGCGACCAAACAGAGCCAAATCTACAGAGTGATTCCGATTCAACAGCTTTTCAATTTCCCGTTTCTTTGGCTTTTCGTCGTTAGCAGCTTTATCTACCGCGTATTCTGCCAGTTGTCGCAGCTGTAAGGAGGATAGGAACACCAAGTAGGTGGAAACATCATTACCGATCTCTTCCTCGGCATTTTTCTTTGCGCGGGGGGCTTTTAGCTTGATTCCCAGCGCTTTAAATACGTCGACCGCCAGTTTCGCAGACTCCGGTTCCAGATCTGGGTTTTGCGCCGCTATCTGTTCAGCCAGCAAATCCACAATCCGATTGGTCCGATAGCCTAGCTCATCTTGGTTGAGGAAGTCGCCAAAGACTTGCCTAGTCTCCCGTTTCCAACACTGCGAGGAAACTCGTGCCCGGCGTTGTCCTCCAAAAGTTGCAGTCTTGGGGCTTCCGGAATCATCTCGGTTTACGCAGGATGGGGGAACGTTTTGCAGAATATGAAAATCGATAAAGCTAGTCATGATAATCTCCTTTATTTGGTCTGTGAGTTGGTTTCTGATTTTTCGGTTTTTTGTCGGGCGTAGCCTCTCGCCCAGGAGAGGGTAACTTTTTGTCTACCCCCGGGGATTGCGAAGCGATAAAGGTCTTGCGCCAGCAGCCCGTAGTCAATAGCAATCGCGGCACGAGTTGATCCCAGCTGACCGATTAGCCCTTTTAAATGGTTGAAAAACCCGGAAAAAGTTGTGGACATAACCGCGGCGTCGAAATGACGCCGCACCGCTTTCTCGTTATCCATGCCTTCCAGCCATGCCAACCTAGAGACTGCTTCTCCCAGGTTTACCCCCCGTTGATGCATGGGGGTGGTTCTGCCTCGCTGATGGCGAGCATATAGCCATAAAGCCCCGCGAATTGCCTGCTCCTTGGCGGTCAACAAATCTGAAGAGGAATTATTGCCTGCTTCTGGGAGATCCACTAGGTGCCACACCGAGGGTGGGAAAACATAGAGGTCTTGAGATGCCTTGCGTAGCTCAGCCAAATCGGCACGAGCTTGCGGCAAATCGTTTAAATACCTCTGCTGCAAGAACTCCACCCGTTTTAGTACCAGCCACCCCAATTCGTTGTACTGGCTCTTATTCGATTCATCCTTTTGCGCTATATCACTCATGTGTTTCCTCTCCTTCAAGCGATACCGCCATTGTTCGTTTTACTTTTCTAACATCTAAATCAAACCGGTTGATACAGCTAGGGAAATCGATAATCTCCTTTTTTTCATTTACTCGCCCCTTCATGGCTGTACCAGGTACCGCAGCAAGCAATTCAACCTCCATTTTCTTTGCTATCCCATAACCAGATTCCCACAACGAATGAAGGTCATTATTTGCTGCCCCTGTCCCTATAATCCAGGCTCTGAACTCTTCATCAATCTCGGAATAGAAGCGCTCCCGCGCTGTCCGAGTCGCCAGGAAAGCATCCTTACCCTTTTCCTTATTGTCTTTAGCGCCAGTGGCACGCTGTAGATTCTCCGCTAACCTGGCAAGCGCACTAGCTAACTCATCAAGCAGTTCCATCCCGGTTTTCACTAAGTACAAGGATTTTCGGTCTTGGCCGGTCAAAAGACGAGAGGGAAGAACAAGGTAATCACTGACCACTTCCTCGAAAAATGATTTGTTGGAGCCATACACGTACCCGCAAGAACGCAAGCGGTATGTTGCCGATTCCGGCAGATAGCCGTTTGATAGCAACCATCCCAGCCAACGCACGACTGCTGGCGGCAGGCTTGCTGCTACCTGAGTATTTTTGTAGGTTACAGGTTTCCCAGGAAACTCGGGTAACAGGGATGTCAATCCTCTCCACAGTGCACGGCTCGGATCATGCTCAAGCGGCATATAAGTTACCCGTTTATTTTTCCTGGTTTGAGTCTTAGAGAATCGCCAAGCTCCCATAGGTTCTCGGATCTGCGCGTTAGCAAGTGCGGAAGTTTCCTTTTCTCCTAGTCGATCTCCCTGGCAAAGCACCACCCCGATTACTGAGTTACCGTCATCAATCAGCCTTACCCTCCTAGATTGCCAAGTGAGCATATCGGCCAGCCCCTGGGGATAGATTTCTGCCCGTTGCCCTATCGGTTGTTCTTCACGTTCCCAGGCAGGAAAATCTTTTTCCGGATTGGTAGCAACAATTCCAGTAGCCTGAGCTTCCTCGCTTTGTTCCCCGGGAAGTCCGATAGCAAGGGTATTCAGCATCAGAGTTGAAAATAGAGTTTCCCCTTCTACATAAACCCCACCTTGCGCACCTACCCAACCGGTACCAATAGGGGGCACTAAATTCTTATCGTTTCTTCTTTCATCTCCTTCAGCTGCCGGCAAATTTCCAGAAGGAACGTAAGCTTGCAAGTGTATAAGCTGCGCAGCTGCCTCGGGATAGCTTATCCTTTCCAATTCCGTACCTATACGCATGGTGAAAAGTAAGTTATTATCTGGCACATCCGAGAGAAATTTACGTACCCCAAAATGACTACCGTCTATCTTTTTAATCTTGGGATGCTGAAAAAATGGGTAATCAGGGTCAAATAGAAAAAATCTATCTTTCCAGACATCGAGGTATTGCCTTACTAACCTCAAGGTTTCTTTAGAATTTTCATGAGCCTGCTGCCACGCCGTCGCATCCCACCCGCAATTAGCAGTGCTGGCAACATACAGCGTTCGCTGCATGATCGCCACCATGATTCTAAGCACCGCGAAACTTACGGCGTCCTGTCCAAAAGATATTCTCCGAATCTCAGGCGAGCGCGAAAAACAATCCTGAAGCGACAGCATCTGACGCTTTCCATCATCGAACGTAACGTAAATCCAGGGCTCATCAAGTAGGTTAAACTTTGATTTTTCAGTCATTACCCCTCCTCCTCTGAAGCAGTCTTTGGTTCACTTGTAGGTTCTTATTAAAAGGCTAACCACATTTGGAGATTCGCTATTGATTTTGCGTTAATTTCGCATTTTTATGCGAAATTCGCATAAAACGCAGATTCACATACCGGAATCAGTATCAAAAATTTGCAAACCCACGTCTCTCCGGTAGGAAATAGTTTTCCCAGACCCAGTTCGGTATTCCCCACCCTGCAGTGGCAAGATTACTTGGCCTCGCAGCATATAATCTTTTTCCCAATTGACCCCCAGGTCACGAGTTTCCTTTTCCAGCTCGTGAACGAATTCATCAATGACCTCCTCAAGACCTCGGTCTTTCACCCGCAGGCGCATGGAAGGTATAGACACTAAAGACCGCATTATCCGCTCGCGCAGCGCTCCGCTCGGCAATTCTTGTAAATCGATTTCTCGAGATTCTGGGTGGCGATCAGTAGGAATCGTCCCAATGTTTTCTCCGCGCTGTTCTACCAGCAGCACTTCCACTCCGGAATCGCCATCACGAACCCCAACGATTCCCATTTCATCGGGATCACCATCCGGATTATCGCCGCCAAGCCAGCCAATCAAGGAAGCGGTAGCACTATTAGTCGGCGGAGCTAACAGTCCCATAGCTGCGCCCTCGGTTTTAGAAAGCGCTTTATCTTCCTTTTTCTTCTTTGTCCGCTCTAAGGTATCGCTCCATAAATCGGGGGTGACCACGCTTTCCTCATAGACAGCAGCCACCGCCGTCCCGATATCTTCAGGAATCCGCCAGACCTCCCCCGCGTCCTCCCTATCAAGAACATAAGCCGCAGTTCGCAGCAGCACGTCCTCGTCGTAAACATAGCTAGAGCCCGGATCTACTTGCGGCTTTGAATCCTGCTTGCCGGGTACGCCCATTAGGATGCAATGCGGCTGGGCAACCGGAAGAGGGCGAATATCCCTCTCGTGACGATGCACCCGTCCCATACGCTGAAACAGCAGGTCAATCGGCGCCAAATCGCTGTAAAGAACATCGAAATCAATATCTAAACTTTGCTCAACAACCTGGGTTCCCACCACGATTGCCCGCTTAGGTCGGCGAGATTTTCCGGGTTTTCCAAAGGTACGCACCAGCCATTCGTCGTTATCTTGGCGATCTTGCTGGGTGAAACGCGAATGCACCAAACGCACATCCTCCCCGAATATACCCCGCAAAGTTTCATAGGTAAGTTGCGCATTAGCGACCGTATTGCGAACCACCAGGGCACATCCCCCATTTTGGAGTCGCGTTTGAAGATCTGCGACCAGCCCAGCATCCCCCTCCCAATGCTCCACTTCGATCTCTTTGGTAGCTAATACCGGCAGAGGGCGAACTTGAACTCCTGGCGCATCTGAATAAGAAAGCGCTGGATATATGGGCGTTTGCGAGGACGAACCCGCCCCTTCCCCTTTGGCTTGCGCTGCGACTTGTTTTCCTCCCACGCCTACCGGTTTCCGCATCGCCGGAAATACCGAACCATCAAACGGTTCCGAAACTTTGTCCTTCTCTCTAGCAGCTTGCTTCAACTCTTGCCCTTTTTCATAGGCTGCAAACAGCTCTTCGCGCGCTCTCCGGGTGAGAGTAGCCGATAAAGCAATTACCGGAACCCCGAACGCCCCCAGCCATTGCACGGTTCTCTTCAGGAATTGGCTGGTGTAGACATCGTAGCTGTGCACCTCGTCAATAATGACAACTTTGTCGCTAATCCCCAGATGCCGTAAACTCACGTGTTTGGTTTGCAATGCCGAAAACAGCAAATGATCCACTGTACATACCACTACCGAGGCCAGCAGGGCGGCTTTCTTGCTAAACCAGCGATGCACTACTGCCGACTGCCTGCTGTGACCAGACTCTTCATCAATACCCATGGAAGAGCTCTCTCCCGGGGAAACCGCATTGCCGGCACTGGCGATTCTTCCGTATTGGAGTTTCTTATACGCACTGTTCAAAGCCGCGTTTCCGTGCTGCAGTTTTAGGCTAAAACCGGTCTTTGCAGAAGCTTGTGCCCATGCAACTACCCGAGTAAACATCGCGTCCGTAGTAGCTTTCGTAGGCAGGGCTATCAAAACCCCGGAAGTTCCCGCCCGCTTAGCCAAGATGGTGGCCGCCATTAACGCCGCCTCGGTCTTCCCCGCGCCCATAACTTCCTCAATTATCATCATGCCGGGTAGCGTAATTTTTTCAGCGGCTTCTACGGCTGCCACCTGCGCGGGGCGAGCATGAGCATCAGAGCCTAAACCGAATAGGGTTTGCAACAGCTCATCGGGATCTTGAGATAGTATTTCCGGCTGCCAGGAGGGCGGTAAATGCAGCTTCGACCAAGCAGTTTCTGTCCGCTGGCGATGACGCTCAGGAACTAGTAGCCTTTTCGGATACAAATCATCCCAACCAACCAGCGGAAAAAGTTCTTGATTTGAGGAGATCCAGTCTGCCATCACGGTAATGCCTGCCACCAGGCTTTGCCAGGTAGTTGGGAAATTCAGGCCCTGGCACTGATCTACAACCTCTTGGCTGCCAGTCCAGTTCATCCACCATTCTAGTAGCTCCCGGCGGACCCGCCTCCAGCTGTCATCGCCGCTAACCACCGCATGAAGATTGGGATTCGCCATATCACGATGTCGCTGCCAAGACACCGGACGCCCGTGGTGAGCACCGATTATCGATCCCAGTTGTTTGGCACTTCTCTTGGATCGGTTTTCCGGATTCCAGCGCGATTCTAGCCATCTTTCAAACGCTATTTCGCCTATCCAAGAGTGTGGGCTATCTCCGCGCAGTTTCTCTGCCCGCTGGTATTTACGAGGGGAATCGTTATTTTTAAATATCCGTTCATAAAGTTCGGTGTTCTGGGTAAGGAACATAGGCGAGCATTTCCCAATGTCATGCGCGCCCACGATTAGCTTTAGTAAGGCTAAAGCTTTCTCAGAAGGTTCGTTAATCCCCTCTACCCGCAGTAACGGCTCTACCAATATCTTCCGCTGTCGAGGGGACAGATATTTATCCCATACTAGTTCGGCAACTTCTCCCGAATCTGCCATATGCACAGCGAGCGGCAACCATTGCTTACCTACGTCCTCGGGAGGAGCCGAATGCCAAAAATTAGTTTTTGCCCAAATTGACAACGCCGTTTCGGAAAGAAAAAAATCTGAGACCACTCTTTTAGTAAACCCCTTAGGAGGGCGAATATCTCGGGTTTTATAACCTATCCTTTGACCGCTGCAACGGTCATACCATCTCCGTGGCTCGCGTAAGGAAGTAAATTAAATCAGATCGCAGGTAGCGCCCGCGCTCACCCAGGGAAAGATAAATAAGTCCCTATCTGAAAATAACTAGAAAACTACTCTCCATGTAGTTTTTTTTACGTATTAAATGTATTATTTAATACATGAGCGGTATTTTTTTCCCCAGAGGCTTGGCTAACCGGTTGGCAGCTAGCTCTGGTCTGCCGGTACAGATTTTAGAGGGACGACGTGCGGTGGGAAAGACCACGTTGCTACAGAATCTTACGTTAGCTAACGGGGAAAGACCGGAGTATTTCAGTTTTTCTACGGATAGAGAATCTTTGCGCGCCGCAAAGCGTGACCCGCAGGAATGGTTGTCACGTTTGCCGAAGTATAGCGTTATTGATGAGGCGCAACTTTTGCCCGACGTGACCCAGCACGTGAAGTCAGTTGTAGACCCGGTCGAGGATAAACACCGTTTCATTCTATGCGGCTCGGCCGGTATTGGGCGGGCTCGCCAGGGAGAGGCGGATTGGCTAGCAGGAAGAGCACAGCGCTTTGAACTGCTGCCATTTTCCGCTAGTGAGCTTACTGGACGTTCCCTCTTGGACGGTTATTCCCTGGTTGATGCGTTGTTTCACGGGGATTGGGCCTCGGCAGCTGAGCAAAGTTTTGTTTCTTCCGATGCGGATTTGATTGCTGTATTGCGTTATGGGGGGATGCCCTCGTTATGCATTCCGGGAGCGAATCCCGGAATAGTTAATCTAGCTCAGCTGAACCAGCAGGTTCTTTCCGAAAATGAGATGTCACTGGGGCGCGAGTTAGTCCCGGGTCAGGCTGTCGATATTTTGCGGGCGAGAGCGCTCCTTGACGCGCTCCTAGCATATCCTGGTGGCATTTTAAACAAAGATCGTTTAGCCAACGAGCTAAAGATGGATGTTCGTACAGTGGGGCGTTATCTAGATATTTTAACAGAACGCTTTTTGGTATATAGTTTGGCTAACTTTCGAGGCTCGGCGGCGAGTGTGGGGCGGGGAGCTCCAAAAATGCACGCAGTGGACACCTCCACGGTTTGCGAGTCCTTATCGCGCCGCGGGCATGATATTTCTTCTTTCCCTGCTACCGCCGGCCAGGTCTTGGAGAACTGGGTTGCTAATCAGATCAGAGCGGAGATTGGCTGGGCAAGCACCAGCTACCAGTTGGGGTATTGGCGTGTGCGGACGGGGAATCGTGATGACGAGGTAGACCTAGTTCTGTTAAATGACACTTCTGGGGCAGTGGGTGTGGAAGTCAAACTCACCAGCACTCCTAAAAGTTCAGCTTTTCGCGGCTTACGCCGTTTCCGTGAGGAATGCGGCAAGGTCGGGAGAAAATTTCGCAGAGGTTTTGTAGTTTGTACTTGCGAACGAGTAAAGAAAATTGAGGATGGTATGTGGGCAATCCCTTACCAGCTCTTGGGAGATTACCCTGCGCCCTCACCAGAAGAGCTAGGTAAAAAACCTAGGGTGTTAGCTTCCCAAAATAAATCCCTTGTAGAAAGAATAAGTTTGAAACCAACCGAAGTGATCCTCTCCCCCGGACAAAAAACTGGCACCGAGTCCCCGGCCGCAACTATATTTGTTAGCTACGCGCATGCCGACAACGAAACCGTATACGGTGGATTGCTTAAACTGGTTGAAAAAATTGCTGATCAATACGAAATGAAAACCGGCGAAACCCTTAGCATCTTTACAGACAGTGACGTGAAATGGGGGCAATCATGGAAAAAAGTCCTGAGGTCTGAACTGGAGACGACCGCGTTCCTACTGAGCTTTGTCAGCCCTCGTTACCTCAAATCCTCTGATTGCCGCGAAGAAGTTGAGAGATTTGCAATTGCAGCCGAAAAAGCCAAATATAAGGCCATTCTTCCCATACTCATTCAAGCTATTCCTCAAGCATTGCAACAAGATTCTCTATGGAAAAAACTTCAAAGCTACCAGTATGAAGAAGTCAGCGTTACAGACCTTAGGTCTGAGAACCGACAGGTGCTAGACGAAGTGGCTGACAAAATCTCGACTAGCCTGCAACAGACAGTTGAATCCAGGCAAGAACTCGCGGCAACTACCGCTGCCTTGCAAACCAGACAAAAACCCGACGAACCCCAAACCCGCATTACCCTTGAAGAGATCTTGGAAGGAATAAAGGAAGTCTCTGAAACCTTCAATGCAGACGCAGAAACATTTGGCAAAGAACTAGACACCTTAGGTGACCAGTTAAACCAAAGTATCGAAGCCATTACCGTCGGAGAATTTAAACCCGCCATCATAGCTAAGCACGCCCGCCTTTTGGATCCGCAAGCAAATCGTCTGGAAGATGCAGCTTCTAAACTAACCCACGACTGGGAAATGATTAGAGAGCGAATTAATGGTTCCATAGAAATAGGCAAAGACCTGTCAAAAATCGGGGAAGAGGATCTTTTACAAGACCTCAGCATCTCCCTGGAACAGCTTGCTACCCAAACTCGCGTGCCGGAACTGGATACCTTGAAGCAGGTGTTGCCCTTACTTGGACGAATCTCCCGACTCCTCCGCCCCACAGAACAGTCAATTATGGCGGCGCTTCGCACCCTGGAAAGCATCAACACCGAAGTCGACGCCCTGCGCGCCTACGCAAACCAGTCCCGGAAATAAGACGCGCCACCCGATACTTGATTAATCAAGTGAATACGGTGACCATAAACCTAAGAAAGCAACAACTAAAGCGTACGGGTTTCCCGCTGCTTGCAAAGGGGCAATGAGTTAGTCCGCTACTGTTTTAGCTCAGGTTTTTTGCACGGCAAAGATCGCGGGGAAACAGGGATAAATCCAGACCCTGTAACTACAAGCTGGGCAGCCCTTTTACAGCGTAAGACCCACCAGGTGACCGACTGCGCCAGTAATCAGCATGGCGAGGGCGCCGCCGATAATTACCCTGACCACTGCGCGTTCTCGGGGAGCTTCTGAGAGCCATGCCGAGGTGTAACCTGCTAGACCTAGCGCCACCAGCGTGAAAAGGAAAGTGGTGACAAACTTGGAAGCCGGAGGGAACAGTAGGATCGCCAGCATCGGCAAGACTGCGCCTAAGACAAAGGAAAACGCCGAAGAAAATGCCGCGTTCCAGGGGTTAACGAACTCTTCCGAATCGATAGAATAGCGAGCCTCTACCTGTGCCGCTACCGGGTCAATTGCGGAATACTCTTTCGCTACCAAACGGGCAGTCGCAGTTGACAGACCCTTATCTTCGTAGACTTTAATCAAACCCGCTAGCTCCCCCTCGGGATCTTTTGCCAGCCGGCTGCGCTCCTTTTGCACCAGCGCTTTCTCAGTATCCTTTTGGGTAGAGACAGACACGTATTCGCCTGCCGCCATGGAAATAGCTCCGGCGACCACTGCTGCCATCCCGGCAGTAAAGATTGCCACGTTATTTAGCGGATCCACAGCGGCCACCCCGACTACTACCCCCGCAGTAGAAACGATGCCGTCATTAGCGCCCAGCACCCCGGCACGCAACCAATTCAGCTTGGAGGCCGTCTTTACGCTTTCGTCAGCATGCTCGTCACGCTCGTGCGCGCCGGAATAAGTACCGAGAATTCTTTCCCCTACCAAGCTCATTCGACACCCCCATTTATCTGCAAGTTTTAGCTTTCCAGCTATCTTTCTGACTACGCGGTCAGAATAACAAGCTAAGACTTTTCGAGTGCGAAAAAATGGGGATATGAAGGGGGCGCTGCTAAAGGTTAGGTGCAGTAGGCGCGTTCTCTAAGGCAAGGCGGACCAAATGAAAATTCTGGGCTTCCGGGCTCGCGTTCTAGAAAAATGAAAGAGGAAATCGTGCGGCGGGGTCAATCCCCTACATCAACGCGTTAGCTGCCAGGATCTGTCCGTAAATGGATTTTCTGCCGTATCTAACGAAGGAAAGTAGGGCTAACCTTAGTTAAAATTTGCATTGACCAACCAGAGGAAACACCCTGTAACCGGCACAAACACCGCCTTTTTAACCACAAAATTACAGGATTAACGAAAGGGGTGTCTTGCGCAAATCGTTCTGCCTAAAATATCAGGGTCGCAAATACGCAACGCCCTTGAAGGCTACAGTAATGAACCCGTACGCAGGGACTGACTTACGCTTCCCAATTCTCCAGGAAATTCCGCACTGCGGGGGCTCCCCGATATGAGGCTTGCGCGCCCACCTTGGTAGTAGCCAGGGAGGAAACCGCGGCGGCCAAGCAGGCACCATCGGCCAGTGTGCAACCGGCAGCCAGCGCCGAAAGCAAAGACCCCATGAAAGAATCCCCTGCTCCGGTGGTATCTACCGTATCCACTGGGAAAATCGGGATCCGGGTCACCTCACCATTATCTAGCACCAGCGAGCCGTGACCACCCAAAGTCAGCACTACCTGTGTCATTCCTAGTGAATCAACCGCCTCCCGCAACTGATCAAGGTTTTCAACGTCTATTTCCCGGCCACTTAGTACCGCCAGCTCGTGTTGGTTAACAATCAACACATCAACTAGTTTTAGGAGAGAATCAGGCACCTGGGTTATGGGCGAAAAGTTCAGCACTACCTTAACGCCCGCCTCGTGTGCGATTCGAGCTGCTTCCTCAACCGCGTCCATCGGAGCCTCCAGGCACAGCCCCAGGGTTTTCGCCGAGGTTATCAACTTGCTTTCTTCCCGAACTAGATCCGCATTCACCAGTGCGTTTGTCCCGGCTGAGTAAACGATAGTGTTTTCTCCCGCCGCGTCCACAGTGATCAGGGTTGATCCCGATGATCCTTCGCGGCGTTTCACCCCGCTAGTATCTACGCCGGCACTTTTCAGAGAGGCCATTAAGAGGTCGCCATACCCGTCATTGCCAAGCGCTCCGATAAGCTTCGTTTTCGCCTCCAAAAGGGCGCAAGTAACCGCCTGATTAGCGGATTTACCTCCCGGCAAAGTCACCAGGGGACCGCCGATAACGGTTTCTCCAGGGCCTGGTAGCCGCTCGGTTTCTACGGTCAAATCGGCATTGATCGATCCCACCACTGTAACTGGCGCTCCTATAGCATCCAGCACTGTCTGCGCAGTTAGCGCAATGTCTTTCGTCTGGTTCATATTTCCTCACAATTCGTAAAATTTTATTTTGCTAATTTTGGGGTTGAGTCCCGCACCAGCAGTTTCGCGGTAGCGTTCTTTTCTACTGGCTTACCGCTTTTACCAGCTATTCTTTCGAGTAACAAGGTCACAGCCAGATCGGCCATCTCAGTAATTTCAGTATCTATCATGGTCACCGGAGGCGTCATCGCCTCTAACCAGTTTAGACGGTCAAAGGTGGCAATTCCGATATCTACCCCGGGGCGAATCCCGTTTGCTTTTAAGGCCAGCATCGCCCCCAAAGTGATCACCCCAGAGGCACACACCAGAGCATCTGGTGCCTTTTTTGCCAGTACCTGTTTTATCGCCGCGTCTCCTCCGGCCTCTTGAAATGGGGTCGAATAAGCCTGCACCTCGATAATCCCCGCATCCGCGAGCGCCGCGCGCAGCATTTTCTGCCGCAAGTCCCCGGTGCTGGTTGACTCCGGACCAGATAGCACTGCCACGGATTTATAACCGTTGCCAGCGAAATGCGCAGCGAGCTGCGCTACTGCCTGGCTAAAATCGCAGCCGACACTGTCAATCTCGGCTCCAGCAATTTTGCGGTCGACCGCCACCGTTGGCACTTCCTGAATATAGGAAAGCAATTTCGAGGTCGGTTTTCCGGCGGGAGTAAGCAACAACCCATCGATATTCTGCGAAAGCATAGTCGCTACTACATCTGTTTGCGCATGTGGTTCTTCTCCCCCGTTACCCAGCATTATCTGGTAACCCTTCGCTCTGGTTTGCCGTTCGATTCGGTCGGCAAGTTGCGCGAAGAAGGGGTTAACGATATCCCCCACTACCACCCCGATGAGTAGGCTTTTCCCGGCGCGCATCGACGCGGCTCTCACGTCTTTGCGATAACCAAGCTGGTCCGCCATCTGACGTACCCGTTCCTTAGTACTCTCAGGAATCGTAGGGGAATCGTTGAGGGAACGCGAGACCGTAGACACGTTCACGCCTAGTTTTTCGGCGATCTGTCTAATAGTAGTCATCGCGTTCCCCCGTACGATATCTCGCGTCTTAGCTTACGGTTTCGCCTTCTCCAGCTGCCTTCGGAATCAGGAATGAGGTTCCTAAAGCCAAAACCAGCAGGATTCCACCAGCGATAATAGCCCCTAGATGACCGCCGTAGCCTCCACCTAGAGAAGTCATCACCGCATAGAGCACCGCGAAGGAAATACCTGCCCCCAGGTTGAAAGCTCCCGCGTTAAGCCCGGGTAGGTAACCGGGATTATCGGAGGGCGAGAGCACAATCCCTAGCCCGTTGAGCATGATATTCACGGTACCGGCATAGGTTAGACCTGCGAGTATAGATACCAGCAGCAATATCCAGGCGGCAGCGCCGTTCATGGTAAATGCCAATATCGCTAGGGAAATGAGCGCTCCGATGAGGCCGTAACGCAGTACTTTTCGATAGCCGAAGCGTCCCGCAAAGGTGCCCGCGACCGGCCCCATCACTAGACCGGCGAGCGCGTAGGGCGTGAGGGTCCAGAAAGATACCACATCCGCGCCTAGCCCCGCCCCAAACTTGGTGTCTTGGGCAATAGAGGGCACAATCCCGTTCATGATCGCGAAAATACCGGTCATTGTGAGTACGGTAGTCAGCAGCAATGCCCAGGTGCTGCGCGAACGCAGGTAGTGCCGGGTGACAAGCGGATGTTCGGTATTGCCTTCTTGGCGCCAGAAAAGCATGAAAAATATTGCGGCGCCTACTATTAGCCCGATTACCAGCAGCCAGTTGGCATCTTGTAGTTTGGCAATCTCATTGATGGCGGTCAGCGCCGCCCCGACTGCCACTACCAGGTAGAGCGTACCTAGCCAATCCATAGGCTGCGGTTGATTGACAGTGGATTCATCGGTTAGGAAACGTACTGCTACTGCCGCGATTACCGCGATTACCGCCATCGTCCAGAACACTGAGGCAAACCCGAAATTCTTAGCTAACCAGCCGCCAGCGATAGCATCGACACCGGCAATACCACCATTAATTGCGGTGATAACCCCCATGAGGGTGCCGTAGCGTTTGGGATCTGGTACCGCTACCCGCAACATGATTAGACACAGGGGGACGGTCGGACCGGCCACGCCTTGGATAGTGCGACCAATGAATAATAGGGCGACTGAACCGGTAACTCCCGCCAAAGCCGAGATCACACACCCCAGAGCAGTCAGTAACATCATGGCGGTTAGCAGCTTGCGGCGCCCAATCATGTCTCCTAGCCGCGGCAGGAACAGACTGAAGAGGGCGGCTGCCGTAAAGAACACCGTCTGGGTTAGACCAATCATCGCTGCAGTGGTGTGGAGTTCTTTTTCCATGAGCACCAGGGCAGGTGAAAGCATTGAAGCATTTAACTGGAAAGCGAAACACGCCACCAGTAGCGCGGTCATCACCGCGCCTACGGAACGCACTTTGTTCATTAGGCATCACCTTTCTGGACGCGATCGATAGAGTCGATAACCAGATCCCAGAAACGGTCAAAATCCAGGTGGGTAGCCGCCTTGGTGTGGCAATCTTCCCCAGCCGGTTCCCTAAAGTCGGCTACCGTCATCCCCACGGTCAGCTCCCCGTGTAGCTCAATGTCGATGGGTACCCGCACAGTTTCTACGATGGAGGGGTCGATTAGATAGGCAACGGTACAGGGGTCGTGTACCGGCGGGAAGTCAAAGCCTTGTGAATCTTGATAGGCTTTGCTGAAGAACACGAATAGATCCAGTACAAACTGGGCAACCGGGCCGCCAAGATCTTGGATCTTCGCGGTGATTTCATCGGTAGCCAGTGCCTGGTGGGTCAAATCTAAGCCCACCATTACTACTTCCCACGGCTCATTGAATACAATATGGGCGGCCTCAGGATCCACCTTAATGTTGAATTCGGCAACTGCCGACCAGTTACCTACGTGGTACCCCCCGCCCATGAGGACGACTTCGCGTACGCGTTCTACGATGCGCGGTTCCTTACGCACTGCCATCGCGATATTGGTGAGCGGGCCAGTGGGAACCAGAGTGATTTCGCCGGGCTCGTGGCTCATAATAGTGTCGATGATCAGGTCGACTGCATGCTGGTCAACCAGCGGCTGCGGTTCTGGAAGTTCTACCCCATCTAAGCCAGATTCTCCGTGTTGCTCCGGTGCAACCTCGGCCTTGCGAACCAGAGGACGATCGCAACCGGCGGCGATGGGCACGCCCTGCATACCGTAAACGGTGGCTATCCGCTGAGCATTATTGGTGACCTTCGCTAGTGTTTGGTTTCCACCAACGGTAGTTACAGCCAGTAGTTCGATCTCGGGGTTGGCGTGGGCAAGCAGCATGGCAATGGCATCGTCATGACCGGGATCGCAGTCCAGGATAATTTTTCGCGACATCTTTGTCTCCTTTGAGCGATTACTAAATCGTTACGCAAACGTTTGCGTAACTTGAAACTAGCACAAGGATCGTGGAGCCACAAGAGTTTTTAGGAAATTTCCTACTTTTTAACGCTCATCTAAAGAGTGCGTCTAGGCGCATCTCATAAAGAGGGTGCACGCGAACTTTCACCCGCCCAGGATCGCAGCCGCCAACAGATGTTTTTTGTTTCTAAGTCGGCACAGGTAGCGGTTTTATCCGAGCAGGCGCGGCAAGCTTAGAGCCCGGAAAATACCTTTGGTATTTTCCGGGCTCTGGACAGGAGAAAAAATCGCTGCTACGGCAGGGTCGCGGCCGGTAAACAACGTACGAGGACGCAGAGTTAGCGCGGGCAGCGGTTTTATCCGAGCAGGTGCGGTGGGCCCAAGAATTCGGAAAATGCCTGCGGTCTTTTTCCGAATTCTTGGGCGGGAGGAAAAATCGCTGCCCGTGCCGGGTCGTGGAAGCTAACAGCGACACCTTACGACCCCGCACGGGCAGCAAATTCTATTGGCGTAGCCCTCGGCTAGGCCTCTTGCTTCTCTTTGCCGCTACGCTTGTTTTCCTCGTCTGGATGGCCCATGCCAGCGCTGGGGCTAAACCAAGTCCAGGCCAAGAAAACTAAGGCAGTAACGAACAGCCCTACCCCGGAATACATATTGGCGTTGATCGGGGTGTTGTTGATTCCGTCTAGCTTATTTGCCACATAGTCCGGAACCGTGGCGGGCTCAATCACCAGACCGCAAATGATCAGGAAAAGTCCGATAATGCCCAGTACCAGACCACAAATAACTCGAATATCGTAAATGTGAATCTTTCGTTTCATTTCTATTACCTCCCCCTAGTGGAACAACGAGTTCAAGGCGATCACGAGCACTCCGGCCACAATCGCTAACGGAATTGGACGGCGCAGCAGCGGCAACTCGTGGAGCTTCGGATCCACGCGGCGTTCTTTCGGCGTAAGCGACCAGACGAACCCTTCCAGTTCGCGGTAATCCTTGGGCTTGGTGAACATGGAAACTAGCACGTTTACCAACACGCCCACTACGAACGCGGCACCAGCAGCGATGAATGCTTGGCCTTGTCCGGGCAACTCTAAAACCTTGTTCCAGCACAAAACGTTGACAAATAGTGCCGCTAAAGTACCGAACAGCAGACCTGTCCAACCGCCGGAGGGCGTTGCCCGCTTCCACAACATACCGATAATGAACGAGGCGAACAGCGGCGCGTTGAACATGGAGAACAACTGTTGCAGCAGATCCATAATATTGGGGTACAGCGAAGCAATCAGCGCCGTAAATACCGCAACGGTACAGGCCACTACGGTGGCGTTGCGGCCTACTTTCAAATAGTGCTCATCGGATTCATTCGGCTTGAAATAGGCCTCATAAATATCGACTGTAAACACGGTGTTAAACGCAGACACGTTCGCCGCCATACCTGCCATAAAGGAGGCCAACAGGCCGGCGATTGCCAAACCTAGTAGACCATTGGGCAGCAAATCCCGCATCATCAGCAACATGGCATCGTTATAGCTAACTTCATAGCCAGCCGGAACGTGAGAGGACAGGTTCGCGAGCGCTTCCTTGCCTACCCCCATATATTTCGGTCCGCCTTTAAGCCGCACGATTTCGGGAATCAAAACCCCCGCTACCATACCTGGAATAATCACCAGGAAGGGAATAAACATCTTTACGAAGGTTCCGATAATCGGAGTCTTTTGCGCGGCAGCGATCGAGTCAGAGGCCATCGCGCGCTGGACCTCGACGAAGTTAGTGGTCCAGTAACCGAACGCCAAAACGAAACCAAGCCCCATAACCAGACCAAACACTGACATCGCTGGGGAGTTAAACCCGGAAAGCAAAGTACCCGGCCAAGAATGCAGCTGGTTAGCTGGATCCTGATAGACGGGCTTAGTCGCTTCGCCCGCCCACTTGGTGATCTTTTCGGTTAGTCCCTGATATCCGCCTACACGGTAAAGGCCAATCAAAGTAACCGGCAACAGCGCGGCTACAATTACGAAGAACTGCAGCACCTCGTTATAGATAGCAGCTGCCAGGCCGCCGATGCTGATGTAGGTCAATACAATCAATGCCGCGATAACCAAGGAAATCCATAGCGGGATTCCCAACATTCCGTTAACGATTTTACCGAGCAGGTACAGGTTTACCCCGGCGATTAGCAGCTGAGCGAGGGCGAAAGAAAGCCCGTTAATCAGGTGCGCGGCGGTGCCGTAACGCTTGAGCATGAACTCAGGAACCGAACGTACTTTCGAACCGTAATAGAACGGCATCATCACTACGCCTAGGAATAGCATCGCGGGAATCGCGCCTACCCAGAAATAGTGGAAAGTAGGCAGACCATATTGCGCGCCGTTGGCGCTCATTCCCATAATCTCAACTGCGCCCAAGTTTGCGGACACGAATGCCAGGCCGGTTACCCAGGCCGGCAAAGAGCGCCCACCGGTCAAGAATTCATCAGATGAGCTGGCTTTCCGCTTCATCATGAACCCCACGGCCACTACGAACGTGAAGTACACGATAATTGGGAAATAGTCGTAAAACTTGGGCTCAATCAGGGTGGTTGCCTCATTGGGCATCAATAGTATCGGGTGGATCATTCCCTCCCCCTTGCTAAATTTAGGACATCATTATCCCGTCACAGCTTAGGGAAATTTCCGAGAGGGGAATCGCCCGGGGCTTTGGCGGCTATCTGACACTATAATGTGAAAACTAACCCTAAAAAGTAGATTTTACCTAATCTTTTACAACAGTTTTGAACATGGCCGCTGGCTTTTACACTCCCCCCATTGCTTCCCAAGCTTTACTTTAGGTTCTGGTGCTACTTTCTCTCTCCCCCAAGAATCCTGATTTTTCAATATCTTGCTCTGGGTCGTATCCTTTTGGTGTATTTCACCAAGGAGATCGCCCAGTAATGACAACTGAATCGAAAACAAAAGTAAAAGAACTCACTATTCGCGGAGTGATCATCGGGGGCATTATCACCCTAATTTTCACCGCCGCGAATGTATATCTAGGGCTGAAAGTGGGGCTTACTTTCGCCACCTCGATTCCGGCGGCAGTTATTTCGATGGGGATTCTGCGGTATTTCAAGGATCATACCGTTCAAGAAAACAACATCGTGCAGACTATCGCTTCGGCAGCTGGCACTTTATCGGCAATCATTTTCGTGCTGCCTGGCCTAATTATGGTGGGCTGGTGGAGCGGCTTCCCCTATTGGACGACTGCTGCCCTGTGCGCCCTCGGCGGGATCTTGGGAGTCACCTACTCTATTCCCCTGCGCCGCGCCCTGGTAACAGGTTCTAACCTGGCTTTTCCCGAGGGGGTAGCGGCAGCAGAAGTCCTCAAAGTAGGCGACACTCACGAAGGCGCCGCGGATAACCGCCGCGGCCTGCACGTGATTATTTGGGGAGCGATTTCCTCGGCATTCTTTTCCCTGCTCACCAACCTGAAAATCGCGCTCTCCAGCGTGACCACCGCTTTCAAAGTTGGAGCCGGGGGAACCATGGTCGGTACCAGCCTTTCCCTAGCCTTAATCGGAATCGGCCACCTGGTCGGCCTGGGGGTCGGCATCGCCATGGTTACCGGCATGCTAATCAGCTATGGGGTGCTGCTCCCCTACTTTTCTTCCGGCCAGCTCGGCACCGGAGATTTTGCCGAGGGCGTGCAAAGCGTCTTCTCTGGTGACGTACGCTTCGTAGGCGCCGGGACTATTGCGATTGCCGCTATCTGGACTTTCCTGAAAATCATCGCTCCGATTATCCGAGGCATGCGGGAATCCCTGGCTGCATCCCGCAGGCGTAAAGCGGGGGTAGAAGTACCGGCCCAAGAACGCGACCTTTCCCCCGCCTGGGTCGTAGGCATCACCCTTGCTTTGATGCTTCCCATTGGGGTGTTGCTCTGGCTGTTCCTAAAAGGCACCCCTTTGGAACACCACACCGGTGGCCTGATTTTCTTGTCGATTCTGTTCATTTTGGCTCTCGGGTTAGCAGTCGCTAGCGTCTGCGGGTATATGGCGGGCCTAATCGGCTCCTCTAACAGCCCCGTTTCCGGAGTGGGAATCCTAGTAGCAATCTTGACTGCCCTAGTAATTAAGGCAGTAGTGCCTACTGGTAGTGACCCTAAGACCCTAGTTGCCTATACCCTATTCACTGCCGCTATCGTCTTCGGGATCGCCACTATTTCTAATGACAACCTCCAAGACTTAAAAACCGGGCAACTGGTTAACTCCACCCCCTGGAAACAGCAGGTTGCCTTAATTATCGGGGTGATTTTTGGTTCCCTGGTTATTCCTCCAGTACTTCACCTGATGAATAATGCCTTTGGATTCCAAGGAGCTCCGGGAGCCGGCAATAATGCGCTGGCCGCGCCGCAAGCATCCTTGATTTCGGAGCTTACCAAGGGGGTATTCGGGGGCGACATTGATTGGAGTCTCCTGGGACTAGGGGCCTTAATCGGGGTAGCAATCATCCTGATCGACGAGATTTTAAAGCACACCACTTCCCGTTATTCGCTGCCTCCGATCGCCGTGGGGATGGGAATGTATCTGCCTATCACCCTGACTATTCTGATTCCAATTGGTGCTACCTGCGGAGTTCTCTATAATCGTTGGGCAAAAACTCGCAAGAACCCGGAGGCGGCCTCCCGGATGGGCACCCTGCTGGCTACCGGTTTGATCGTAGGCGAGAGTCTATGGGGCGTGGTTTATGCCGCGATTGTGGGCACTACCGGCAGTGAGGAGCCACTGGCTATCGTGCCTGATTCCTGGTCGGGTGTGTCCTCCCTAGTGGGGCTAGTTATCTTCGTGGCTTTAGCCGCCTACGGCTACCGCTACTCAAAGCAGCAGACCGAGGCCTAGAGCCGACCAAGTAGATCGCCCCCCCCCGAGAGGCGGCTTTACGTACTCATAGCCTGCATACAGTTAACACCCACGTTGCTGCGCGGAGGCTTGCGAGGAAAGCGCGGGGAATCGGTTTTATCCGAGTGGGCGCGGTGGGCATAAGAATTTGGAAAACGTCGCCACGTTTTCCAAATTCTTGGGCGGGAGGAAAAACCGATTTTCCGCGCGTCACCAGCCCCAGACGCTCTTATTGATCTGTGTATTGGGGGCACGCAGGCATCTATAGCCAGCGACCAGGGAACTGCACTACGCTGGCCTGCGGCTCCACCAGCTTCACCAGGTCACGATGTTCTATTCCAGCATCCAGGTACGGGTCGCGGGAAGTAACTAGCCGGTAACCAAGCTTTTGATAGAACCCGATAACTGGCACTTGGGCTGCGACTTGTAGTAGCAGTGTCCCGCCACCCTCGGAATTCGCCCAGCTGCTAAGCGCTAAACGTTCGGCGCCGAGTACCAGTTCTTTACCGTTACCGCACCCGCGGGCTGCGGGAAGTACGGCGAAACGTCCTAAATTCCCGGTTATAGTGTCCCGCGGTAACTGAGGAAACATTTCTGCGAGGTCGGCGGGAATCCCGATTTTCGGTGGGGAAATCCGTCCGGCCGCGATAGTGCCGGAGGCATCTTCACCTAAAAGGTGGATGGTTCCCTTAGCAAAGTCGATATCGTCTATTTCTAGGTCAAGGGAGATTCCTTGTTCCAGGTGGAAAACCGCGAGGCGGGTTGCAAAAATATCGAGAATATCGCTCGCGCTTTCAGCTCGGCGTATTTGCATAGCGGTGCTCATATCTTTAAGGATATTTATTTTTTGTTTCTAGGGGAGACTTCCGCGGACTACTTCCAAATAAATGGCACTTATCCCTCCCGGTACATTATCCCCATCATGGAGCGCGGGTAATGCCAGTTGAGCACTCCCGGAGGAGCTACTGCCAGACAGGTGCCACATTCCAGACAGGCCGCGTATTCAATATCAACCGAGCCATCCTTGCGAGCAGTATAAACGTGAGCGGGGCAAACACGTTCTAAAAGTTTTCCGGCACCCGTGGCTTTAGCAAGTTCTTGGTCAATAGAAATATGGGATTCTTCTTCGTCAACCTCGTAAATATTGGCGGTGAGCCTCTCGGACACGCTTTCGGGAAGATATTTAGTCATTTTAAATCGACCTCACTGCTTGTAAACCAAGTTTCACCAGGCGGCGGATACTAAGTGGTGATTTCTTTAGCGCCGCCCGCGCCACCGGTAATAGGCGTTTTCGCGGGGTGGTATCCAGGTTATAGATCCCGTGGAGGATATCGGCCGCGAGCTCACCTACCTGGCCATACAGTTCCTGATTGTGCAGGAACTGGGGAGCTTTGGCGAAAGTTTCCATATCTTTGCCTACGAAAGTTGACTGGTAGTTTTCCAGATATTTATTTAAGGAGGACGCGCTAAAGTTTTCCGCTTCCAGTGCCGCATCAATGGCGCTGGCGGCAGCCTGGGCAGATCCGGCCGCCAAGTCCATTCCCCGAATCGTGAACCCGGTGTTAAGCGTAAATCCGGCCGCGTCTCCTATTAAGACCAGCCCATCGTGCACCAGCCCATGCTGCATGGCTTTACCGCCCTCGGCTACCAGGTGACAGCCATATTCGAGCAACTTTCCTTCCCGTAGGAACGGCTCGATAAAGGGATGCTTTAAGAAATGATCATGCAGGTCAGAGGAGGATAGCTGTTTTTTCTTCAGGTCATCTAGCATGGCCACGATCCCGACAGAAACCGAGTCCCGGTTGGTGTACAGGAAACCGCCGCCAGCTACCCCCTGGGTGCAGTCCCCCACCATTTGGTAGGCGGCGCCCTCCCCTTCTTGCAGATTGAAACGTTCTTTAACCGTTTCTTCGCCCAAATGGATAACGGATTTTACCCCCACCCCCAAGTGAGCGAGGGGTTCTTGGGGGCGAATCCCGGCGTATTGCGCCAGGAAGGAGTTCACCCCGTCAGCGGCCACGATTACTTTGCCGTAAACGGTGTCTTCTCCGGCGCGTACCCCACAGAACTTCCCGTCCTCGCGCACCAGTTCATCAACTTTCATGCCCGGCATGATGGTGGCACCGGCCTCTTCGGCCTGTTCCGCCAGCCAAGGATCCAGTTTGGCGCGCAAAACGCTGACGGCGTTAACTGGTTCTGCTAGGCGCTGATCCCAATACTCCACGTTGACCGCAGACTTCGGGTTCAGGAACGACAAAATGTTCTTGGTGATTTTTCGTTCAAGGGGCGCTTTTTCAATAAAGTCCGGAAAAATCTGGTTCATTACCTGGCAGTAAAACACCCCGCCCGAAAGGTTCTTAGCCCCTACTTCCGAGCCACGCTCAATCAATAATACCTGGTGATCGGCTTTTGCTAATAGGTAGGCACATACCGTTCCGGCGACGCCGCCGCCTACGATAATGACATCGAAATCGTATTCCACGCTCATGTTTATCTAGCTGCCTCCGTCAGGGCGGGTAGTACCTCGTATAAATCCCCAACAATACCGTAGTCTGCCTGTTTGAAGAATGGAGCCTGCTCGTCATTGTTGATAACTACCACGGTATCCGCATTAGACATTCCTGCAGCGTGTTGGAGTTGCCCTGAAATTCCAACAGCGACATATAGCTCGGGGGTAATATGTTGCCCAGAGATTCCTACGTAACGGTCACGTTCTAACCAACCAGCTCCTTCAGCAAGCGGACGTGAACAGGCAACCTCGGCACCTATAGTGTCTGCGAACTGTTCTATCAGCTTTAAGTCTTCAGCATTTTTAAAGCCTCTACCAGCAGCAACAACCCTACGCGCCGCCCCCAAAGGAGTTTTTACGTTCTCAGTTTTGTCTACCGAAAGTACTTGCACTTCGTAAGAAGCAGTAGATCCCTCCTCAATGTTTGGGGTATCTCCCTCGGTTTCAGTTCCCCCATCCATGACTACTACGGCCGGTCCGTTGATTCGGTAAGTTTGCAAGGTTATTCCCCCGTAGCGGGCAACGGTTATTTCACCGGGAATAACTTTTCGAACCCCGAAAAATATCGGAGCCCCAAGCTTTGCGGCTACCGCACCAGCTAACACCCGCGCGCCGGCGGTGTTACCAGCCAGAATAATATCTTCCGACTCAGGTTGCACACTAGCTGCCACTGCGGGAGCTAAAGTTTCTACCGGCTGATCGGGAGCTTTGGGAATATGAATTACCCGATCCACGCCTTTAATATCCGCATCTCCAACCAGTACCACATTAATTTTCCCGCCATAGTTCTCACCCATCTCTACCAGCGAAGAAATTGCGCCACCGGCAGCGATAATCCAGGTATCAGACATTTCTTTTCCTTTCCTAAAGAACGTTCTCGGAGTGTAGTGCAGCAATCAACTCGGAAGCTGCATTCTCGCCAGAGAAGATTTTCTGTTTACGCGTCTTAGATTCTGGTTTGCTGGAGCCTAGAATTTCTGGTTCGATCGAGGCAATATCCAGGTCTGAGATCGAAACAACCTCTAAGGGTTTCTTGTTAGCGGCTAACACCTCCCGCATCGCAGGGGGTTTTACCGTTACCGCATCCGAACTCATAGCCAACACCGCTGGAGTAGAAACCTCGAGAACTTTTACACCTCCAGCTTCAATTTGACTAACGCGATAACCCGCTTCTGCAGGCTCCACGGCGCACACATCTTGGAAACAAGGCCAACCCAAATAGCCAGCAATAAGGGCGGAGGTGATGCGCGCCCCCTCATCTATTGATGAATCCCCGGTTAGCACCAGTTCCACGTCCGGAACTTTTACAACTAATTCAGCTAAAGCAGATGCTGTTTTACTTGCGTTCCAGCTGGCGGTCTCCTCGTCCGCGACAACCAATGCCCTATCTAATCCACGAGATAAGGCTGTCTTCTTTGCCATAGACGAACCTACGCTCTTGCCACCGACAGAGATTCCCACCAAATCGCTACCTACCGTATCAGCTAAACTACGACCGACAGTTATCGCTACCGGATCATAATCTGAAAGTGCCGGTTTAACGCGACTCCAATCGACTTCTCCATCGTCTTTTACCAGTGCATCCTGTGGGTTTGCCGCGTATTTATACGCAACTACAATACTCACGTTTTTCTCCTTCCATAGGTGATGCTTTCGCGACGGCATGCCTACGGGAAAGCCCGTCTAATGACACTGCTACCTCGCTCTTGCATCGCGGGTTTTTCGTTTTTACAATTAGTTTGGTAATAAAATTTTTTTCCGCCAGAACGTGCATTTCCTGTGCTACGGTGAGGGTAGCTAGCCACTTTGAGGAGGATCTGGTGACACCGAAGCCCCAGATAGGTCGCCCCCGCGACACACTTGCTGATGGAAAAATTCTTCGCGCTGCCCTAACGGTATATGGACAATCTGGGTGGGCGGGTTTCAATCTTACCCAGGTGGCAAAAGAAGCTGGCGTAGGAAAATCCACCATGTACAACCGCTTCCGTAACCGCGAAACCCTGCTGATTTCCGCGTTCGAGCACCTAGTTAACGAACACGTTCCTACTGGTGACACCGTCCAAGACCTCCTTTTGGATGAAATTGAGTACCGACTGGATCTCTACTTTGGCCAATTTTCCCAGGCCGTGCGCCGAATCTTTGTGGAAATGGCTTCCAGCGATCAACCGGTGATCGCCAAGATTCATTCGATTACCTACGATCAACCGATTTCTCAGCTGCGCAGCAAACTGTGGAAGTTTAAACAAGCAGGAATTATTCCCGGCGACCAGTCGATCACTCGTTTGTTGGATGCAGTTGAGGGCTCGGTTCTGATGCGAGCTTTTTGCCTGGATCCTGCAAATATTGATTGCTTCAAAACCGAGTTCCACGAATACGCGGAATCGGTGGTAGAAGACCAACTCTCCTTGCATCGAGACCTCCATTCTGACCATAAACGCCTAGTTTCGTAGCCAGTTTCACGGGATAGATTCCTACCCGGGAACACGACCCCCGATCAGCGACACCCTTTCTTACTTAAACTCAATAATTCCCCAGTTCAAATGGGGTTTTGCGCCAGTTACTTCCGCATCCTCATCAACGAGACGGAATCTCAACTCTCCGGATCCTACCTGCCACAACTGAGTCTTCAGAACTTGTCCCGGAAGTACCGGACTGGTAATCCGCGTCTTGAAGCGAGTTATCCTCTCCGGTTCTCCTGGGAAATATTGCGCAATGGCGTGGCGCATGACCATACCGGCATATGAGATTGCGTGCAAAATAGGACGCGGCTGCCCGTTCTCCTTGGCATACTCCCAGTCAATGTGTTGAGGATGCCAGTCACCGGAAAGTCGATAGATTAGAGCTTGGTTTTCGGGAATGCGTTCCGTAACTTCGATATCGGCAGGACGCTCGGGCATCTCAACCAAGTCTTTTGGTGCTTTCGGGCCACCCCAGCCACCGTCATAAATGAGGCAATCCCAGGACTCGTTAGTGAAAAGAAGGTTACCGTCTGAGTCATAGGTTCTTCCTACATGTTGCGCTAGCAAACCTCTTCCTTCACCCCGATCAAATAGGCCTTGCAGTACTACTCTGGTTTCTAAGCGGTCGGACATTTTGGTAATTGGCTGCTCGAAGCGAATATCAAAACCCCAATGCAAAGACCCGGCATAGTTATACCCATAATCGATAGTGCGAGTTACCTCTTGATCGACAATCAGCATTGCTCCGAACATGGGAAGTACTTTGAGCTTGGGGGAACGGGGATCACCCTCGTTTAAATATTCCAGTCCCTCTTTTCCATCAATACCTGCTCCGCATCCTAAGGCGAATAACTCAAGATCACGGAAATTGTAGTCCCGAATGAAGGGACCGAACTCTTTGCCTACCATTTCTGTTTTTATGCGAGCCATGATTCTCCTTTGAATTTGTTTTAGGCCAACTTATTCTTTGCAACTTTGCCGTAATTTCCTTGCGGGAGTTCCCTGCGAAATTCCACCAAACTGGGAACTTTGTAATATGAAAGATTTTCTTGCGCGTAACTAATGATTTCCTCTTGCCTATATTTGACTCCTGACTCCAATACAATAAATGCCTTGATAGCCTGGTCTCGAATACTATCCGGCACTCCGATGACTGCTGCTTGCCGCACCCCTGGGCATTGCATTAAAACATTTTCGACTTCTGCCGCAGACACATTTTCCCCACCTCGTTTAATAAGATCCGAGTCCCGCCCTAGAAAGTAGTACCATCCGTCCCGATCTTGCAAAGCATAGTCATCAGTTCTTAACCATCCGTCCTTAGAGAGTACTCGCCTAGTTTCTTGCGGGTCCTCCCAGTAACCTGCCATCAAATTAATTCCGGGAGTTCCTTGAATTTCGATACGACCGCCCTCTTTACCTGAAACTTCCTCTCCCTGTGAATCCACCAAACGTACCTGATAAGTAGGGCCAACTTTGCCAATCGCGGGCCAACGTCGCTTTGTGTGAGGCCAATCAGTTATTACCCCAACTAGGCTTTCGGTTAACCCATAGTTATTCAATAAGGTAACCCCGAATCGAGCACAAAATTCTTGTTTTTCCCCAATCGTTACGGGCAGAAAATAGTGCATGTCTCGCACGCAGTGCTCCTGCTCTTCCAACTTTTTCGGCTGGCGGAGCATTGTCCGCACGATCATGGCCATACCCTGCACTAATGTCGCGTGACGAACCCGAGTTTCCTCCCAAAATCGTTTTGCGGAATAGCGAGACTGTAAAACCAGCGTTGCACCAGCGGTAATCACCGGGGCTAGCGCTGAGAGTTGGAAGTTGACATGAGAAACCACCATCGAAGTCAGGTAGCGGTCTCGATAAGTCATGCTCAACTCCCAATTCACATACAAACCAGAAAAAACTGCATTAGCGTTGGTAAGCATTACTCCTTTGGGAGACGAAGTAGTACCGGAAGTAAACATGATCTCCCAGAGATCAAGCGGTTCGACCTCCGTTGCCGGCGCTGTTTTATTAGCTTTTTCCAGCTCACCTAGTAAAGAGTTCTCCCCATGATCATCTATCAGTATGGCTGGGGGAGAAAAATCGGATAGCCCTGCTTTTCGATAGTAGTCTCGTCGCGTAACTACCAGACTTGGCCGAGTTTTGTTAACAATGTAGAAAAACTCTTTAACTGTCGAAGCTGCATTTACTGGTACGATCACCACCCCACTTTTGGGAGCAGCAAGTAGCGCGACCAGAAATTCGACGCAGTTATCTAGATAGACACATAAACGATCCCCCTTTCCTAACCCGCGCTCGCCAAGCAAGGCCGCGAATTGCTCGGTAAGATGATCAAACTCTTGATAACTGTAGGTCACAGATTCTTGAGTGTCAGTATTGACGAATACTAAGAAATGACGCTCAGGGAAGGCACTGCACTGTTGTCGCCAGATATCCCTAATCGTTGTTTCCTTAGCGGTGTCAAACATAGCTGAATCATTACGCGCGCCTACAATTTGGGCCGTGTCCTGTTCACTCCCCATCGAATCGAATATTGCCGGACTGTTTAAAACGTTCAATGTCTTCCGCGCTGAACCCGGCGCGTTCCAATACGTATCTGGAATCGGCGCCCAAAGCAGGCATCGGCCTCCAGAAACCACCAGGATTATTAGTAAACTTCGGGACAGTGTTCAATCCCTTGATTACCTGTCCTTGCGCGTTATCCCATTCGATAAAGCATTCTCTCTGCTTAACATGAGGCTCACTAAGTAGATCATCGAACTCATTGACCACCTGCGCCGCAATCTTGTGGGCAGAGAAATCTTTCTCGACCTCGAATTTAGACTGTGTTTTTAGATATTCCTCTAACTTTCTCTGAATCAAATCAGCCTGCGGACTGTCCAACCATAGGGCAGACGTGTCCTCGGGATAGTCGGCACTGCCCCATAAATCGCCCAGCCCAATTGTCTCAAGCAGATATTTGTTCTGAGGCACTCCATATACGCAAAGGCCAATGAAACCATCTTTACATTCCCACTCGCCAATAGCGCAAAGGTTTTGATGACGGGCACCAGGACGCGGGTATGTTATCCCTTCATTTAGGTAATCCATCATGTAGTAGGTTCCAACGCGAAGAATAGTTTCATACATGGCAACGTCAATGCTTTCCCCTTGCCCTGTTAATCGCGATTTGTGCAAGGCTGCCAAACTGGCGGCGATAATCATCAAGGCATTAAAGTAATCCGCGCCGTAAGGAGCAATGTTCATAGGCTGTTCGGGGCTTCCATTTTGCGCGATCAAAGCGGCATAAGCAGCTACCGTGAGATCATAGGCAGCGGTGTTAATTCTTGATGTGTCACCCCACTGACCATAACCTGATACATGCACGATAACTAGAGAGGGGTTGACCTCCCACAGCTGCTCATCGGTAATTCCTTTACGTTTCCATACCGGACCTTTAGATGCCTCGATAAAAATATCGGTGTCCTTGATAAGCCGTAGGAGTACCTCTTTGCCTTCGGAAGTAAAGGGATGGATAGAAAGAGAGCGCATATTTCGCCGTTCCATTTCTTTGACCCACTTGGTGTCCCGCATGGAGTCACCAGTCCAAATATTCTCCATCCAGGTCACATCCGCTCCCCACTCACCCATTATTGCTGCGGCGGTTGGCGCGGCAATTTCGACTGCGGAGTACAGAACCCTTACATCATCAAGCGCTCCGAATGAAGGCTTTTCTGTATTCATTTCTTTCCCCTAGCGGTAAGGACGCAGCGCCATAAAGGCAGTGTCCAGAATCATCATTTCGTCGGTTCCGCCAGAAACCCGGTCTACCCGTAAATCACGCCAGAACCGCTGTACTCGATGCTCACCTGCAATACCTATTCCCGCCAGTACCTGTAAAGCCTCGTCTACCACTTCGAATGCTGCATGCGAGCAGTAGTACTTAGCCATAGAACCCTCGCCGCGTCCGAGCAAACCTTGATCGTGACGCCAGGCAATTTCATAGAGCATATTTCTCATGTTGGTTAGTTTTACTTTCATATCAGCAAACTTCAGTTGAACCAACTGGTACTTTCCGATTGTGCTACCTCCTTGTTCACGCTGGTTGGCATACCGCGCCGCGTCCTCATAGGCGCAATAAGCCGTTCCGTAATTCGTTAAGGCAACTAAGAAGCGCTCCAGGTTAAAATCACCGACTACACGACGGAAGGCACCTCCCTCCTCTCCAAACCTGTCGGACTCCTCTAGTTCAACGTTTTCAAAATAGAGCTCGGCACATGAATCCATGCGGAGACCGAGTTTTTCTAGTGGCTCCTTGGTTATGCCGGGTTTAGACATATCTACAAACCACTCGGTGTATCTACTGGTGTCCTCACTGTCGCATGCCATTACCGCCATGTAAGGGACGTGCATTCCCGAAGTTTGGAAAGTTTTGTGACCATTTAGGTAAACTTTCCCATCGCGGCGAGTGTAGGTGGTCCGCATATCATCAAAAGACGAACCCGCTGACGGTTCAGTCATCGCATAGTTCAGTACTTGCTTACCGGTACCCAGGTAGGCAAGAACAGTTTCCTTTTGCTTGTCGGTGCCGTTATTCAAAACGGTCTCTAGCGCCGGTAGCTGATAGAGGACGTAGGTGGGGCCTCCCAAGCGCCCCAGCTCCTCATAGGCCGCGGTCATGGTGACCCAGTCCAAACCTAGACCGTCATATTCCTCGGGAATCGTTATCCGGTCAAAACCAACCTCGCAGATAGCTTTGACCCATTCCTCCGGGTAGGTATGGGTTTGGTCGCATTCGTGAAAATAGGTTTCCCAAGCTCTAGATTCCATAACTTCGCGAAAAGCATCAACCATTATCTGTTGATCTTCATTCAGTGAGAACTCCAATGATCTCTCCTTTCAATTAGGATGTTTCTAGGGCACTGGAAAGTTTTCCAGTGCCCAAGAAACCTCTGGTTTTACCGGGCAAATTTCTGGTAGAACTTACCCGCATTTTCGATAGCTTCGTTCGCTGCTTTCAGCATCCTGGAATGATGCAAAAAGGCGTGGATAGTCCCTGCAAACACATCTAGCTGCACTGGTAACTTATTCGCTTCCAGTATTTTCGCGAGCAGCCGGGAATCGTCCAGTAAAGGATCCAGCTCTGCGGCCGCCAAATATACTGGAGGCATCTGTTTGGTCAGATCGTTGCGGAAAAGATCAACGTAGGGTTGTTTAGTCTCGGACATATCCTTCAAAGCTAAACTTTTATAGAAATCAAAATCATCCTGGGTGAGTCCATCCCACCAGCCACCTAGCAGGCGGGCGCTTACTGAGTCATTTAGTCCAAACCACCCATAAAACAGCAGCAATGAGCGGATATCGTCAAGGTTTATTCCTTCCTCTCGCAAGGCCAAGAAGGTGGCAAGAGAAATATGTGCCCCGCCGGAATCCCCAGTAATTGAGAAATCCCGTGGATCTATTCCCCACTCTTCATGGTTTTCTTGCAAATAATGAAAAACCTTTACTGCCTCTTCGATCGGTTGCGGATATTTAGCTTCTGGCGATAGCGAGTAATCAGTCGCTACCACAGCTGCACCGGTTTCCTTGGCGATTAATTTGGCCATTCGATCGTGGGTATCAAGATTGCCCAGCACCCAGCCGCCGCCATGGAAAAACATGACACAGGGAAGCGTCTTCGCCTCAACCGGTCGGTACTGCCTGATTCTAACTTCGCCTGTATCGGTCGGGACCGTGTCATCGCGTACGTCCACCATTTCAGGGGGATTTTGGTTCCAGTATGCCCGTTCCTTGTTGTAAGCAATCCTCATTTCTTCAAAGGACTGATCCGTGGAATAGACTCCCTTTGCTAATTCTTCTTGCTTTGCTACCGCGCGCTCAGTCTCTTGCGACCACAAATGTGGTACATCAAGTTTGTTTACCATAACTTCTCCTTAGTTGTTCTTCTTTGAATGGGCCTCGTCCTCTAAGGCGGATTCTCCGAGTTTTTCTTCCACTTGTTCCAGCTTGACCTTATTCTTACGCACATAAAGTAGCAGGGCACCAGCAAATAGCACCGCCAGTAGAGCTGAAGCTGCGAGGATCAAGAAAATTTGCGGATATGCTCCGTTACCGTGTTTATCGATAAGCACCCCAAACCACGTAGAAGAGAACGTATCAGGGGCGAAACCGATAACTGAGAGGAGACCTGTAGCTGTACCGAAAACTGAGATTGGAACCTTACCCTCCGATAGCTGGGATGAAGCAACACCGTAGGCACCATTAGCCACAAAACCAAGCAAAATGGTAACGATAGCCCCGAATACCGCGAAACTAGCTTTGTGGGGCAGAAGCATCAAGCAAAGCATCCCACAAACTACGATCACAGAACCCCCAATAATGGCCTTTGAAGGAGAGCCTATCCGTTTAGTGATTACTCCAAAGATTGGTCCTGATATCAGGGTTACCGCGTAAGTACGAACGATAGAGACGAAAGATACTACAACCAGAGATGCGCCAAGTACGTTTTGCAGGTAAGGCGTAGTGTAAGCAACCCCGGTGTAATAGAAGTAAACGAAAAACATGGTTCCGGCGGACAACCAAACTACCGGCATCTTCAAGGCGGTCAGTACCATCGAAAAGTCGAAACCAGATGCCTCTGCAGATCCGATCTCCCCCACAAACTTAGGTACCAGGAAAATCGAAAGAATCCCCATTAGTAGCAGCAACCCCCCGATTACTGCGAGAGTGGTTGAAACTGCTAGGTCGAACTGTTTCCCGAACAGGCTAATAATTCCCATTTGTAAAAAGCCACAAACGAGGCCCACGGCTCCATATATACCGTAGGAAACGCCAATGTTGCGACCATAGGATTCTTCCTCCGAAATCAGCCTTACCAGCTTGAAGCGCACTCCCCACCAAACCAAGATGGTAGTGACCCCCATTGCCACAAAAACCAGCATCAGGGTACCAACAGATGGAAGCAGGGCAAATACAAATGTTAGGGCGGCAGTGGAAATTAATCCAGCAGCATTTAGAGTTCGCATTCTAAATTTGTCGGCCACTATCCCTGAAGGCAGATAACAAATTAAGGCAGTTGTCGCATATGCAGATGTCAATACCCCAAGATCGGCATTTGTACAGTTCAATGCCTTCATTAACGGGTCATAAAACACTATTTTCATATATGGAGGTAGATAAATCATTGAACTGGCCATTGATACTAATACCAACAGCATTACGCGTCTACCCCGGGAAAGGTCCAAGGCAGCAACTTCGCCGCTTCCAAATAGTTTCATAATGATTCCTTTCAAGTTATCCCTGAGGAAATTGGTATTGATAGGGTCGGAATAAAACCCTTTTTTCTTCGACGCTGAAGAAAATATTTTGATCTATTAAATAATGGAAATTACCATTTAAAAGACCAATTTTTAGATTTTCAATTACATATTGAAAAGTAAAAAGTTTCAGACGGCAATAGTCCAAAACTCTTTTATTTAGTCGCAATTCCCCGCCCCGGAGGCGGTGAGGCTCGTACGCACCTTTACGTACTTTACAAGCCGGCCTTTGCAGCCATGCCACGAACTAAGTTTACAAGAGCACCTAGCGCCTCGCAAGGATTTTTATGATATTTTATTTTAGAATCTTTTCATATTTTCATAAAGGCAAAACTACTGAGCCCCAATGCGGGACTAAAGTACCTTTATATTAATTTAAAATTCTACCAACTGGAACAATTTAACTGATATTCATTAATAAGTTAACGCTAATTTTTAAAAATTATTTTACTGTGAGCCAGAACATGCCTTATGGACGCATGCAGTCTTTAAATATCTGCTGATTATTACCAGGCTTCGCTCCCCTCCAACTCCTTGGAATCAAACTCTTCCCGCGCTGAAATAGCGAGTGATTCGCAAAATAATCAGAAGCAGAAAATTACCCTCGCCTTGTGGATTGTTAGACTGGCTTTACAGCGGTAAGGGAGGGCGATGAGCGGGCAACAGGCAGCTAGCGAGCCGGATCAGCGGGCTAAGCGACGCGAAAAACCGCGCGAAAAGAGTAACCGTCCTGCCCGTAACCGCGCAAAAGCCTTAAATAATGCGCCCGCTACTATCTCCTACCCCGAGGAACTTCCGGTTAGTGCGCGGCGGCAAGAAATCGCCGAAGCCATCGCCAACCACCAAGTGGTAGTAGTTTCCGGGGAAACTGGTTCCGGGAAAACTACGCAACTGCCCAAAATTTGTTTACAGCTAGGCAGAGGACGCGGAGCTTTAATCGGACACACGCAGCCGCGCCGGATAGCTGCCCGCTCAGTGGCTACCCGGATAGCCCACGAGCTGGGAGAAGACCTGGGAAAAACCATCGGTTTCCAGGTGCGATTCACCGACGTGGTGTCCGGCAAAACCATGGTCAAGTTAATGACGGACGGGATTTTACTAGCGGAAATCCGCACCGATCCCCTGCTGAAACGCTATGACACTATCATCGTGGATGAAGCCCACGAACGCTCCCTCAATATTGATTTCATTTTGGGGTATTTGGCGCGCTTGCTGCCCCGCCGCCCCGATCTGAAAGTTATTATCACCTCGGCAACTATTGATTCCCAGCGCTTTGCCGAGCATTTTTCCCGCCCCGGTTCCCCAGTCCCGATTATTGAGGTTTCCGGGCGCACCTACCCGGTTCAAGTGCGCTACCGCCCCCTGGATGGCTCCGATAGCACGGATGAGGACGCAGAGGGCGATGAGGAATCCTTCGAAGAAAACCGTAAGCACCTCCCGCACCAACAGAAAGAAGGAGCCACCCGCGGTGAAATAAAAGACCAGACCGAGGGAATCTGCCAGGCAGTTGATGAACTCTTTGCTTGCGGACCCGGCGATATTTTGGTGTTTTTGCCAGGTGAGCGAGATATTCGGGACACCGAAGCCGCCCTCGCCGCGCATTTAGGTTCCCGATACGTGCGCGCCGGGGAGCGCTCAACCGCTCCAGGCGCAGTAGAAATCCTGCCGCTATTTGCACGGCTATCCCCGGCAGAACAGCAACGAGTATTCGCCCCCCATCCTTATCCGCGGATAGTGCTGGCCACCAATGTGGCGGAAACTTCGCTAACTGTGCCCGGCATAAAATACGTAATCGATCCCGGTCTGGCGCGGATTTCTCGCTATTCCCAACGCACCAAAGTGCAGCGCCTGCCGATTGAAGAAGTCTCTCAAGCTAGCGCCCGCCAGCGGGCGGGGCGTTGCGGACGGATTAGCGACGGGATTTGTATCCGACTGTATTCGGAAGAAAATTTCCTGGAGCGTCCCCGTTTTACCGAACCAGAAATTTTACGCACCTCCTTGGCGGCAGTGATTTTGGCGATGGCCTCGTTAAACCTAGGGAAAGTGGCCGATTTTCCCTTTATCGACGCCCCCGATCCTAGGCAAGTCCGTGACGGGGAACAGTTGCTTTACGAACTGGGTGCCCTTTCCGAGCGAGACGAAAACTCAGCGGGTTACCGCCTCACCAAACTGGGGAAACGACTAGCGAAGTTGCCGATTGATCCTCGTCTAGCCCGGATGCTGATAGAGGCTGACCGGCGCGGCTGCGTATCAGAGGCGCTAGTAATAGTTTCGGCGCTTTCAATGCAAGATGTGCGCCTGCGCCCGCTAGAACACCAGGAAGCCGCCGATCAAGCTCATTCCCGTTTTTTGGATTCCAGTTCCGATTTCCTGACTTATCTGAATCTTTGGCGCTACCTGCGCACCCAATCCCGTGATCTATCCGGGAGCGCCTTCCGGAAAATATGTCAGCGCGAATTTCTGCATTACCTGCGTACTCGCGAATGGCAAGATCTTACTAACCAGCTGCGGCAACTATTAAAAGAACTGGGAATTAGCGCCCGCCCCTTGGCGAAACCATCCCGCTCGAGCTATCAGCCAGATCCGGAATTTCGCGAACTGATTGCGGCCTGCAAAAACCTCACCTCGAAATATTCTGACACGGATGCTATTCACCGTTCTCTGCTGGTAGGGATGCTTTCCGGGATTGGGAACTGGGACCAGCGCGCCAAACAGTACCTGGCTCCGCGCGGCGCCCGGTTTACGATTTGGCCAGGCTCGGGGCTCTCTAACCGCACATTCGATTGGGTAATGGCTGCCGAACTGGTAGAAACCTCCCGGCTTTTTGCCCGCAACGTGGCCCGGGTTAACCCCGATTGGATTATTCATGCCGGAAAACACCTGGTGAAACGCTCCTATGGGGAGCCGTATTGGTCGAGTAGGAAAGGCACTGCGCTAGTGCCGGAACGGGTCACCCTCTACGGGCTTACGATTGCCGCGGAGGTGCCGGTGCCTCTGTCTCGGCTGGGAAATAAACCGATGCCGACGCTATCGCCTGCGGCAAATAAGCTGGATCTGCCTGGCGAGCAGACCCCGCAAACCGCCCGGGAGTGGGCGCGTGCCTTCTTTATTGCTAATGCCCTGGTCAGAGGGGATGCCCCCTTGAACTATCCCTTCCTGAAACGCAATGAAAAGATGCTGGAGCGCGCCCGGGAAGTTGAGCAACGCACCCGCCAGGCGGGAATGGTGGCCGGTGAGGAAGCTTTGGCGGCTTTCTTTGCGCAGCGCTTGGGCAAGGAAGTAACCAATCCGGGAACTTTCGCGGCCTGGTTTAAACGTCAAGATGACCCCCATGTTTTGGATTACCCCGAGGACGTGGTGCTCACCCCCGCTGCCACCCAAAAAGCGCCCCGCAACTATTCCAGTGGTAAAGCCGCGGATCATTCGATTGGGGGCAGAACCGATTTGGCGGGCAAACTTACTCGGCTGTCTCGCGCCGGGTTCCCCGATCGCTGGATAGGGGCAGATTTTAGTTTGCCCCTGCAGTATCACTTCGCCCCGGGGAAGGAAGAAGATGGGATCACCTGCCAGGTTAGCTTGGAGCAGTTGCCCTACCTTAATCCGCAAGAGTTTCAATGGACAGTCCCGGGACTGTGGCCAGAGCTGTTCACCGCGCTAATCCGGGCATTACCGAAAACGGTGCGCCGCCAGCTAGTGCCTGCCCCCCAGGTGGCTGCGGAAGTCAGCGCGTGGATTGAGCGCGAACTGGCTAATCCCGCGGCTCCTGCTGGCGCTGCCGAAAGCCGCGAGCCTACCCCGGTACAGATTAAGCAAGAGGAAGCGCTGCAGGCATCTTTGGGGCGTTTAGCTGCTTGGGCAGGGATTGAGAAAAGTAAAAATAACGCGTCTACCAGTGAAAATCAGCCTAAAGTCCCGGGGAATGAAGACAGCGCGAAGAACGCCGATCCGGACCCTTCGGAGAGCGCAGAACAGGGAGAAAACGGGGACTTATCGAGGACAGGGACTCCCCAAGCCACTACAACCGCAGCGGCGGATACCTCTAAACATCCTGGCCATCACGGTCTAAAGGAAGTTTCGCCAAAGAAGAAGCAAACCGCCCCCTTGCGTCCGCTGGCTTCGCTGTTTATCGCGGCTCTCGACCAACTGCGCGCCGTAGAGGTAACCGCGCAAGACTTTTCCCAGGCGGTCACGGCTTTGCCCGCGCATTTACGGATTCGCTTTGCGCTGCGGGTGGGGAAGGAACAGATATATTCTCGCGACCTCGAAAAACTGCAAAAGCGTTACGGAAAGAAAGGACGCGCAGCCCGCAAGCAAGTAATCCGCGACGCGCTTTCGCAGGTGAGCAAAGCCGAAAGCGGAAAGAAAAACTCGACACCTTCGAAAAGGACTCGGAGCCGCGACGCAGCTAATAAAGCCGGCGGCCAACGTTTTCCGGAAACAGATTTTTCTCCCACTTGGCCACAAATACGAGAAAAAGCGGCAGTTTTACCTGCTGAGATAACCACTGCTGCTGGCGGGGTACCTGGTAAGGCCTTCCCGGGCTTACTGCCACAGCGCCTTCCCCGTCCCTTCGGATTATCACTGCTTTCGGGTCCGCAAAAAAACCGCTACGAAAACCCGCCTTCCGCCCAAACGAACAGCGAGAACCGCAGTCAGCAGAATTCCGCTTCCCCCACTTTCCCGGTGCGAGTAGCGCGCTTTGGAAACTTGCCGCAAGCTCAACGCTCCCACCACTTTGGGGTTACCTGTTTGCTTTGCTCCCAGCTCTGCCTGCCGCCTGGACGGATTTCCACCCGTTGGCCAGCGCATTTAGCCTTAAATCTGGCGGCACTGCCCTACGAAAAAGCGGATTTACTTGCAGATCTGCAGCTGGTAGCCACTTGGCGTTGCCTTAAAAAAGCCCAAGTCGATACCTGGCAGGTACGCGATGCTTCAGCATTACAGCAGTTAGCAGCAGATTTCCGGGACCGTTTCGAGGACGAGGTTTACGCCCTCGCCCGCGAAATTGGAGAGGTTGGAGCCAGCTATCGAGAAATATCAGCCGCGCTAGCTGGACATTTCCCTCTCAGCGCTTTAGCGGAAGTTACCCAGGTGCGCTCCCAGCTATCGCAGCTAATCTACCCGGGTTTCCTCTGGGATTTATGCGAGGGAGCTGCAGATTTAGGGCGTTACCTGAAGGCAATCGTTACCCGTCTTCAAAAGGCGAGCCAGGGGCAAAACAAGGGGAACCACCAGGAAGAACAGGCTTTAGCAATCTGGGAAGGCGCGCGCGAAAACCTGGAAAACCGAGAAGACCTAACCGCAGATCCTGCCGCCGTATCCACCCTCATCCATGGGTGCTGGCTGCTAGAAGAGCTGCGGGTTTCACTATTTGCCCAGCCCTTGGGTACGCGGGAGCGGGTATCCCTCAAGCGCCTGAGTAAGCTACTAAAGGATACCCATCTTTAAGCGACTCTCTTAAAGCAACAGTAAAATAGTGGCCGCGACCAGGGTGATTAGGGCGCCGATCCCTAAGCCGATCGCCACTCCCCCTAAGATTTCTTTAGCTACACTCGAGCGCGGACTCGGCGCCCCCAGGCGGGGAGAAGCACTCGACGAATGCTCGATAAAATCTGAACTGTTTTCCCAGGCTCCTAAAGTTTGCTCATTTGCAGACCCCTCCCGCTCCCGCGGCGGCGAAAAGGCCCCAGGAGATCCAGTTCCCGCCCCGATAGCCTCCTCAGTATTAACCATAATCGCTGGCGGTAAAGCTACCGGATGCCAAACGGGGGCCGCCGGTTCCACCTGCCCGCGAGCAGTCTGCCCCGACTGGGTTTCGGCCTCATCGTGCGCGGGAATAATCGGTTTTGCCGACGACAAGGAAGTCTTAGCATCCGCTGGGGCAACCCTCACTACCTCCTCCAGCGGTTGCGGCGGTGGGGGCTCCTTTAAAATTGGCAGAGCATCGAGGGTGCGCACCTGGTCAACTACTGACTTTAAGAGGGCGTAGGTCTGGGCAGCGCTGGGGCGAACTGAAGTCTCTTTCGCCAGCATTTGGGTAATCACATTCCACAGGGGGCCAGGAATTCCGGGCAGCATTCCCGGCATATCGTAGAACTGATGGTTTAAAACTTCCCCTACCGAGCCTCTAAAAGGGGTGATTCCGCAGAGCAATTCATAAAGGATCACTCCCAGGGAATAAATATCGGTTTTAGAACTGACTCCTTTGCCTTCAATCATTTCGGGAGCCATATAGTAGGGCGTCCCCGAGCGTTTAGTGGTCTGAATTTCGTAGCGGGGATCAATCCACCTGGCTAAACCGAAATCCGCGATTTTTGGCACCAGGTAGCCCGCTTGCCGTTTCAGCAAAATATTGGAGGGCTTCAAATCGCGATGCACAATCCCGGCGTGATGAATCGGGGAAAGACCAGCGGCAATCCCCATGCAATAGTAGACGGCATCTAAAGGCAGCAGCGTACCCCGCTTTTTTAGCAGCTCCCCCAAATCCCCGCCATCGGTATATTCCATAATGATTGCCATGTACTCCGGAGTTTGTACCAGATCATAAACTTCCACAATGTTTTGGTGACGCACCCCGGTAACCAGGTCTTTCTCCATCCGAAAACGCTGCACAATCCCGGGTTTAATCGCCAAGTTAGAACGCAAAATTTTGGCGGCATAAAGGTTCCCCCGCGAATCCGCGACCTTCCACACTTCCCCCATGGTGCCCGAACCTAGGGCTTTGAGCAGACGATAACCGGCGATATGAAACGGGATTTGCGAAACAGTGGAGCCGCCTTGGTTTACGGCTGGCATCGAGGGGGACCTATAGCCGGCCTCGTTGCCGAGCGTTCGCGGATCTGGTTCGAGATGCTCACTCACGTTCTATCTCCTGGATCTCGACAGTGGAACGGTGGTTAAGACCGCAAATATACCGTAAAAACCGATTAAGATCCCCAGGTTAGAGAGCCATCTTCCTTTATCCGGTTTCCATCGCTGATGCTTTTCCGGAATAGTGATGGGCTCTGGTTTCTCTAAGGTCTCCGCCTGGGGAGGCGCTTGTCCTAAGGTCTCAGCCTGCTGTTTAGCATCCTGGTTACGTCGATCAATCTTAGCTTTATTGTCCGCATAGGTTTTGTCCTGTTTTTGTTGTGCATCTATGGCTGACTGTCGGTGAATACGATTCAAATCGACCGAGGCAGCACCAGCTGAATAAGCCCATTGCGAGGAAACCGCGGAAGATACCACGTGTCCCGCGCTAGAATCCGCAAAATCGATAACGCCCCCACACATCACCAGCTGCACCATGAGCAGCACAATCATCACCGGAGTAGTTTGTTCCGCGCTGCGCACTAAAGCAGAAAAGAACAATCCTAAAGAGGACGCCGACAAGGTGGCCAGCAAACAGGCCAGGAAAAGTTCCCAACGGAAAGGCAGCGCCACCCCTCTATGAGGAACTCGATTTATTAAAGTGATTACCAGCGTGAGAATTCCCGCCTGCACCACTGCCGAAAGCCCGAGGCTGATGATTTTTGATAGCAGGTAGGCCCCAAGACGCAATCCCACCGCTGATTCCCGGCGGAAAATAGCGCGCTCGCGCACCAGTTCTCTAATCGCGGGAACCAGCCCCATCAGCACCGCCCCAAAGATCACGATTACCAGCAGCATTCCTGGCGATTTAATTCCCTCGGTATCCGTGCTGCCCACGAACCCGGTTTTGCCGGGAACGACTAGAGACAAAACCGCCATCACTAGCGGTAGGGCCACCGTAAAAATCACTACCAGCGGATCGGCCATCATCAGTCGCATTTGGCGGGAGAACAAGGTGCGACTTTGCCTAAGTAGAGAATGCTTTTTGGGGTTAATCAATTGTTTTTGCGCCGGAGCCGCCTTACTGCCCGCATGAACTCCGGCGAGCGTTAGCGACCTCCTTATATCATGGAGATTCAGCCGTCCCGAGGAGGCAAACATGGCTTGCATCTGGTCGGGAGCCTGCGAAAGTAAATCGTAGATTTCCGGAAAATCCTTCACCCCCAGGGGAGCAAAAAACCCTTTGATTCCCGCCGGCGGACCAAAGTAAGCCACTTTCCCCCCGGGAGCTAGCAGTAAAACATTATCCGCCATATGCAGATTGGCAGTTGAATGGGTAATAACTACCACGGTACGTCCTGGTTGCCCGTTTTGGCCGTGCGCCAGTTTAGCTAAAAGCCCCATTACTTCTCGATCCAGATTAGGATCCAGCCCCGAAGTGGGCTCATCCAAGAACAGCAAATCGGGTTCATCTAAAAGTTCCATTGCCGTCGATACCCGTTTGCGTTGCCCTCCCGACATCCGTTTTACTTTCGTATCTGCATGCGCTTGCAGATCAAGCTGATTAATGGCTCTCTGCACCGCTTCCTCGCGAACCTTGGCGGGAGTATTATCCGGAAAGCGCAGTTTAGCTGCGTAATCTAAAACTTTTCGCCCGGTCAAATCCAGATGCAATAAATCATCTTGGGGAACTGCAGAAATCCGCTCTGAAAGCGCCGAGGCATATTGGCTCATCTCCAAACCTTCAAAATAGGTGGCGCCCTTTTGCGGTTTAAGCTTACCCATCATGCAGTTAAGGAGTGTCGATTTCCCCGCTCCCGAAGGCCCAATTACCGCCAACAAAGAATCTTTTGGAACCGCAAAAGATACCTGGTCTAAAATAGCCTTTTTCGCCCCCGCCCCCTTTTGTCGTTCACTCGCGGTCGTGGGCACCTGGAAAGACATGTTGTCCACAATCAGGGTGTCGTGGCGGGGACCCTCAGCCACTATCCCCACTCTGACCAGCTTATTTTCCTGTAATCGTAGCGAAATCCTCCCCACGGTGAGTACATCACCCGGATGAATCCGCGCAGTACGTACCCGGAATCCGTTAATGAATACTCCGTTAGTTGACCCCAGATCAGTAACTGTTAACCCCCCATAACTGGTCGAAATCACAGCGTGATGGGAGGAAACCAACGGATCGGGCAGCACAACTTCGTTGTCAGCACCACGGCCGATATGGAAAATCTGTCCCGGAGCGGGAATCGGAATTTCGTTACCGGCACCCACTATTTCCCGGTTATCCGTTCTACCCAAATTAGTGGGAAGCCGGGCCGGGGCGGGGCGGGGCAGTTTTTTACCGACACCCAAAGTTGTCCACCCGCGAGGAACGAGCATATCGGAACGAGATAGAGACCGAGAGGGAGTATTAGCGGCGGTTTGTGGTATCGCTACCGGCGGCGGAGGCGGAATCTTCTCCACCCCTTTGGGGGTGGCAACTCGCGGCGGCAGAGCCGAAGCCGGTCGTAAAGACACCGCTGGAGCGGCACCCTTTTTCAGATTGTTGCCCACCATTTGCTCTTGATAGGTAATTACCGGAGCCGATGCTTGCATCCCCAGATGGAGCTGTCCGGTTCCTTCTAATAGATATTCCGCGCCGGGGCGTAATCTTTGCCCGCCGATGTATACCCCGTTAGTTGATTTAAGATCGGTAACTGTCCATCGCCCATTCAGGGAGGAAATTTTTAGATGGCTACGGGAGACTAAGGGATCTTGTATCCTCAACCCTGCAGATTTGTCCCGACCCACCACAATGGTCTGGCCAGAAGAGAGGGCAAGCGCTTTTCCTCCCCACTTCACCAATAGCTGCTTGCCCATGTGTCCTCTTTAGTGAAATCCTAAACTTTACTTTTTCAAGTTTACGGACTTGAGCGGCGAAAAGTTGCATCTGAATGGTTTAGCCTGGTTCATACGCTCAATTTTGCGAAGTTCCCGCAGATAGGCGGGGTGGTGGGGTGGAGGTCCTCCCCGGTATGTCCAAGTAAAAATATTTTCTACTTTGAAATCACGAGAGCATTCAGAGCAGGCTAGCACCCGGGTAGGGGTACGGAAACGCTCAACGCGGTGCCCGGCTTTACAGACCCCTATCCAGGGGGCGGGCAGGGAGGGCGCATCCGGGGATACTGTCCGCTCGCCACTTCCTCCTAGAGCTTTAATAGCTTGCTGCCACCGTTTTCCATGGCCCGCCCGCGGCCCCACCTGGGCGTGCGCCACCTCGTGTAAAACTACTTCCCGAGCGGCAGCAGCATCATATAGCGGTAGCAGATAGCGGGAAAAACTAATCCGTTTATCCCCAAAATGGCAGGCTCCGGCACGGCGGCGAGCATGATCGCAGCTCACTTCCCAATCCTGCAGTCCGCACGCATCTAGAGTGCGACGTGCCAGGTCTAATACCTCGTCCAACTCGCCTACTTTCAATAAATGCATTTAAAAACATAAACTAGGGCTGTTCCCCATGAATCCTAGCGGAGGCAAACTCGTAAATGACAACCTCACCCCAAGTAGCGCCAACGGTCTCTGCGCGGCGTGAAGTCACCCGGCAAAAACTATTCGCTGCCGCCCGGGAACTGTTCGCCAAAGAGGGACTAGGGAAAACCGGGGTGAAAACCCTATGCGAGGCGGCCGGTTTCTCCCGCGGCGCCTTTTACTCTAACTTCCCCGACTTTTCCGAATTTTTACGCCAATACGTCCGCGGCGAATTCACACAGGTATCCAAACAACTATCTCGGGCACAAACCCTTATTAACCAGAAATTACCCATCGGATCCGCAGCCTTAGAAGGTAGCTTCTTAACTACCCACTGGCCCCTGATAAGTGAAACCATCTCCTCCACCATGCTGTTTGAGCGAGATTTCGTGTTAACGCTGACCGAATTACGGGTCTATGCGGCACGCAACCGGGAATTTTTACCGTTTTTACGCAAAGAAATACTGGTACTTGAAAAGCAATTGGCGGAAATAATCACCGGCTGCCTACGTACCCAGGGTTTGCGGCTACTCGTCGATCCTCTCGACTGTGCTTTTGTGGTGGTTGCCCTCTGGCAAGCAGACCTGGTAAACCGTTCCGGTGGGGTTGCTTCCGGACAAGTTGTGCGCCCCTCCAGTCACTTCTTGGAAGTCGCCCTCCCGCGTTGCCTCGCCGGCATGGTTACCAGCGAATAGGCCCGGCAGCGCCCCTAGTGCCCCAAACCCTCTGCGGTAACCGGAGGTAGCGTCGACCAGGGGAAATTAATCCACTTATCGGTGTGCTTAAGTACGTAGTCGGGTTTAATAATCGACCGGGACTTTACATAGATACAGGCGCTTCTCGCTTCAGAAACCGTTACCCGCTCGCCCTCTTGCCCAGAAGGAATCCCGCGTTCGCGAATCAGCCGCATTACTAGCTCTAAAGTTTTCCCGGAATCGGCAACGTCATCTACTACCAGTACTCTCTTACCGGACAGAGCCGAAACATCCATCAGCGGGGGAATCAAGACTGGCTCGGGCAAGGTTTCTTCAATATCGGTGTAGAACTCTACGTTCATGGTGCCGATTGCTTTGAGCCCTAGCGCGTAAGAGAGAGCGCCGGCAGGCAACAACCCGCCACGAGCTACCGCCACCACTAACTCCGGCATCCACCCGGAATCTACGATATTCTGCGCAATTTGCCGAGTTGCGTCCCCAAAACCTTGCCAGGTGAGCACTTCCCGATCTTTAGTATCTGCCATAGAACTAGCCTAGCTATTTTTAGTGAACTTTTTTTGACTGGGAAAGAGCTTTTTCTTTTATCTATCTCCCCCACCGCCTCCACCTGGGAAAATAGTGCGTGTTCACCCGCAACAATCTGCTGCCAGGCTTAAACCCCTCCCCCTTTTGCTTTCTTTGCACTAAGCTGGGTAGCCGTGCGCTTTTTAAATGGAATGTCAGCGCCTTATGAGCTGACCTATGACGACGTGTTTATGGTTCCCTCACGTTCGGGAATCGCTTCCCGCTTCGACGTGGACTTATCTTCTGACGACGGCACCGGCACCACGGTACCCATCATCGTCGCGAATATGACGGCGGTTGCCGGTAAGCGCATGGCGGAAACAGTTTCTCGCCGCGGAGGCCTGGTCACCCTGCCTCAAGACGTTCCCGGCGACATCATCGCGAAAACCGTGGCCGAGGTTAAAGCCTGTCACACCGTCTATGACACTCCGGTGGTACTAGGTCCCCACGACACGGTAGCGGCGGCGCTTTCCCTGATTTCTAAGCGATCCCACCGCGCGGTACTAGTTACAGATGAGGAAAACCGCCCCATCGGGGTAGTTCCCGAGTCGGCATTGGCCGGGGTGGATCACTTTGCGCAGCTCCACACGGTAATGGATACCCATACCCTGCTCTTGCCGGAAGGGATAGGTCCCGAGGATGCCTACCGCCAGTTAGCCGAAGAACACCTAGGCCTCGGGGCGGTAGTCGATTCAGAGGGACGCCTAGTGGGGGTAATGACCGCCCCCGGGGCAGTACGTTCCTCTATCTACACCCCGAACACCGACCGGAACGGCAAACTGCGGGTAGCGGCGGCAGTCGGAATTAACGGTGACGTGGCTAGCCGCGCCTGTCAGCTGGTGGCAGCAGGCGTAGATGTGCTGGTAGTCGATACCGCGCACGGTTATCAAGACAGAACCATCCGGGCTTTGCAGGCAGTACGGGCTACCGGAGTGGAAGTACCGATCGTGGCCGGAAACGTGGTCACCGCAGACGCGGTATCTGAACTGGCCGCAGCGGGAGCCGATATTTTGAAAGTAGGAATTGGACCGGGCGCAATGTGTACCACCCGGATGGCTACCGGTGTTGGTCGCCCCCAGTTCTCGGCGGTGCTCGAATGTGCCAGCCGCGCCCATGAACTCGGGAAATCCGTGTGGGCTGACGGTGGCGTACGTCATCCGCGAGACGTGGCCTTAGCGCTAGCGGCCGGAGCCTCTAACGTAATGGTCGGTTCCTGGTTCGCTGGTACCCACGAATCACCTGGCGATATTGTGCGAGACGCGGATGGACGACCCTATAAGGAAAACTTTGGGATGGCTTCCCGCCGGGCAGTTCGTAACCGCAACGCCACTTCCCGTGGTTTTGAACGCGCCCGTAAAGAACTATTTGAGGAAGGAATTTCTACTTCCCGGATGTATCTGGATCCCGTCCGTCCCGGGGTGGAGAACCTAATCGACCAGATCCTGGCAGGAGTGCGTTCCTCTTTCACCTACGCAGGAGCGGCTAATCAGGCAGAATTCCGGGAAAAAGCAGTTGTCGGAATTCAAAGCGCCGCCGGATATAAAGAGGGCGCCCCCGTAGAAAGCTCCTGGTAAAAACGCTTCTAGGTAAGCGGTTACCCAATCAGACACCCAATAACTGACTAGCGAAAGGAATCACCTTGACCCGGGTATTGTTCGTATGTACCGGCAATATCTGCCGTTCAGTGATGGCGCAGGCGGTTGCCGCCCAAAAGGCTGAAGAAGAGCTACTAGATAATCTAATTTTCGATTCAGTGGGCGTTTCCGATGAAGAACACGGCAACCCCCCGGATTATCGCGCCGTACATATCCTGGAAGAGCGCGGGTGGTTGGTTCCCGACCACTACGCCCGTCAGATTAATCGCAATGATTTCCAGGATTTCGATCTACTTCTGGCCATGACCAGCGGTCATAAGCGTGCCCTCACCCGCCTAGCACAGCGTTGGGGAGCCGATGAAAGCAAAGTCCACCTCTACCGGGAGTTTGATCCCGAGGCCAGCTCGGACGATCTGGAAGTTCCCGATCCCTGGTATGGAGGCGAGCGCGAATTCGCCGACACCATCGAAGTTATCGAGCGGGTAACCCCAGTACTCCTAGAAGTCCTCTCCGAGCTCTCCTAACCCTTCTCACTAAATGTCCTCAACCTCGATAGAGACTTGTCTCCGCGCGCACTCGCATAAACGCGGGGTCAGGTTTTCTCCCCTGTAGACGTCCGCGCACAGGGGCGGATTTTGCCTCGCGCCCCGAAATCCGGAAAATGCTCTGGCATTTTCACGGATTTAGTGCCCGAAGCCTACCCTGCGGCATAAATCCGCCCCTGCACGCTAGTTGCGTACCTCGCGTGAGTCTCGTACCAACTATGTCCCTAGCGAGGGCTTTTACCGAGCCAGACCCAATACCGGAGGAAAAGCTAATCACGCGCACATAGGTGCGGTTTGCTTAGATTTGAGGTTTAGCGCTTAAAATCGAGGAAACGAAAAGTGATCGATAAGGGAACGCCAATGCCGAAAAAACCAGTCGAGGTTGAGGACATTATCAATAAGCATTCGGGAGGGTTGCAACGCAACCTTTCGAATCGGCATATCCAGTTAATCGCGATCGGTGGGGCGATTGGCACCGGACTGTTTATGGGGTCCGGGCGCACTATTCACCTAGCGGGCCCTTCAGTACTGCTGGTTTACGCCATTATTGGGGCAGTGTTATACCTGGTAATGCGGTGCATGGGGGAACTACTGGTTTCTGATCACAAGTATGGCACCTTCGCCGATTTCATTACTGACCTGCTGGGGCCAGGCGCCGGTTTCGTAGTGGGCTGGACATATTGGCTGTGTTGGATAGTTACCGGGACTGCCGAAGTGATCGCGATTGCCGGATACTTCAACTTTTGGTGGCCTGATCTGCCGCGCTGGATTCCCGCGATTGCTACCGTGGCCCTATTGTTTTTCCTCAACGCCCTCACGGTGAAAGCTTTCGGGGAAACCGAGTTTTGGTTCTCGATGATAAAAATCATCGCCATTATTGCTTTGATCTGCTGCGGGGCGGTAATGGTGATTATCGGGTTTACCTCCCCCGATGGTCAGCGCGCAACCATTACTAATCTCTGGTCGCATCCGGGGGTTACCGGCTCTGGGTTTTTCCCGAATGGTTTTTGGGGATTCCTAGGGGGATTCCAGCTGGCAATCTTTAGTTTCGTAGGGATCGAACTGGTAGGTACCACTGCCGCCGAAACCAAGGACCCCGAAAAATCTCTTCCCAAGGCCATTAACTCGATTCCCCTGCGGGTATTGCTGTTTTATGTTTTGGCGTTGGCGGCGATCATGTCGGTGACTCCTTGGGATTCTCTAGACCCCGAATCCTCCCCCTTCGTGGGACTATTCTCGCTGGTGGGGCTGGTATTTGCGGCCTCGCTAGTGAACCTAGTGGTAATGACTTCGGCGGCCTCGTCGTGCAACTCGGGAGTTTATTCCACCTCCCGAATGATGTACGCCATGGCACTGCGCAGTGATGCCCCAAAGATCTTCCGGAAGCTTTCCCGCCGCTCCGTACCCTTAAATGCCCTGATTGTTACCTGCCTGTTCTTGCTTACCTCCATTGCTCTGATGGCAGTAGGCGGCACGGTAATGGAAGCGTTTACCCTGGTAACTTCGGTGGCCTCGGTGCTATTTATGTTCGTGTGGGCCATGATCGTGGCCTCCTACGTAGAGTTTCGCCGTCGCCTGCCGCAAAAGCATGAAGAATCGATATTTGCCATGCCGGGCGGATATTTTTCTATCGCGGTAATCAGTGTCTTTATTGTGGCGATGGTATTAGTCCTTGCCCTCGATCCCGCAACGCGGTTCGCCATGTTGTCCAGCCTGCTGTGGATTGCTATCACCGCTGGGCTATCGTTCCTGGCAAGCCGCAGTCCCCACAACGCGAAAATCCGCGCCGAGTTTGCTGACCGTCGCCGCCGGGAACTAGCAGCCGCCCGTCAACACCGCACCAAATAACCGGACCCACAGATTCTAGATCCTTCCGCTTGCAGTTTCCCGCGCGGAGCCTAGGTAGCGCCTCGTTTCAGGTCGGTCGGTAAAAGCGCTCGGGGGACCCCAGTGACCCTCGCTTCGCTCGGCTCAAGCCCCCTCTCGCATCTTTTACCACCCGACCCTTATGCACGGGGAGTCCTATCGCCAGCGCTTTGAAAATAAAACAATACAAAGCAGTTCACTTGTTAGGTGAGTATCCGATGCCTTCAATGATGAGTTCCTGTTTGTCCTGCGTCATAAATCCGCCCCTGCGCGCTCCGTGCGTACCTCACGGAATTCCCGCACCAGCCGCAACCCTTGCGCGGGCGCTAGGTTTTATCCGAGTGGGTGCGGTGGGCATAAGAATTCGGAAAACGTCGCTACGTTTTGCGAATTCTTGGGCGGGAGGAAAAACCTAGCCCCCGCGCTGAACTAGCCACAGGTTCGCATCGCTGGGGAAAAAGAGAGAACCTACTCCCTCGCAGCATGAGTGCTTTTACCGACCGCGACCCGACATCTGCGGGGGAATTAACGGGAGACTTGGACTGAGTGGGCTTTTAGGTGGCGATAGCGACAAAGCGCCGCGAAAATGTCTTGGAGGCGGGGTGCCGCCAGGAAGGCCGGATAACGACCGGCAGCGAAGGCATCCCAAGCAGAGGACGCGAACTTGGCGTCGAAGCGGGCACACGCATCCGCAATGCTTTCTTTGCCGGTGGCGTCAGTGGCCAAAGCGCGGATGGCATAAGCAATGGCTTCTGCTTGCCCGGGATCAACTACTTGGGCGAGGGCGGAAATATCGATTTCTTCGCGGTTCAAGCGTAAAGTGGCGGTACCTTCGGCGCGAGTTTTTTCGCGCCGCCCCGAGGCAGGAGGCGGGCAGGCTAAAAGCAAGCGCTTCCTCACTGCCGGATCCGGCCAGGGAGCAGCTTCACTACCCGCGCTGCTGGCGGCGCTATCGGAGCTGCTCACCTCGTGCGCCTTAGCGGTGGCATCGTAGGGCAAATAGTTTTCTAGCAGCAGCACTTGATCCGCTAGATCCAGGAAATCGCCCGAACCTCCCATCACCATAATGGTGGATACTCCCAATTGGTCCCGGATGCCTCCCACCCGGTCAATTAGGGGAATAATCGGTTCGCTGCGCACCAGCTGCCGCATCCGGCTATCGCGCAGCAACAGGTTAGTGGCGGAGGTGTCTTCGTCAATCAGCAGCGCCTGCGAGCCGCACTCAATCGCCTCGGTAATCGCCGCGGCCTGCGAAGTTGAGCCTGAGGCATTTTCGGTAAAGAACTCCGTGGTGTCAGCCCCGCCGGGCAAAGAACCTATGAATAGGGAAATATCAGAGGCAGTTATCGCCCGTCCGTCCTCGGCGCGCACTTTTATCGCATCGGGCAAAGTGGCGACTAATTCGCGTCCATCCCCCGGAATATGGGGGTACACCGCGCGCTCTAAAGCTTCTAGCAGCGTGGATTTTCCGTGATAGCCGCCGCCCACAATCACAGTGATTCCTTTAGGGATCGCCATTCCCGATATTTTCCCCGCATGGGGCAGCTCTACGCTTTGAACTAGAGGCGAGGGAGTGTCCTGACCTAATACCGTCGGCAGCTGGAAAGGAACCGCACCTTTCATCGGTAAATCACTGATCCCGGAGGCCCGAGCCAGCAGTGCCCCATCAGCCACGAAGGCCACCCACCCGCGCTCACTAAGAATCTTTTGCAGGGCCACATGATCTTTCAGCGTGTGCATATGATGAGTAAGGTCGTCTAATTTCGGGCCGTCGTCCTCACCGAAACATACGGTTTTATAGACCAGTTCGCACAGGTCATAGTCCAAGAAGCGGGCAAAGTTACGCCCTAAAATTCGCCGCCCCGCCGCGGGGAAAGGTACTTGCACCCGCAGTTCCAGCCCTTCCGAACTCAAGGTTACCGAGGAGCGGGGCAGAATTTCTTGCCCGACCGGCGCGATCCGCAGCTGCGCTTCAGATTTCCCACCCGAACGCCGCGCCCCGAAAATTTTGCGGGCCCGCCGCGCCAAAAAATCGCCGGCAGCTATCCGCCCTAACTCATCAGCTGCAATCTCTGCGGGAATCTCGGTAGTAGCTAGCGGCACCAACACCCGGCAGGCCGAAGGCGGAGCAAAGGGGTCGGACTGTACGCGGTCGATGGAGAAAGTAAAATCTCCAAAACTCCATTGTCCGATTAGCTGTTTATAGCCGCCATAAGAGCGTCCGTCTAGTGATCTAGTTTTCCGAATTAGCTCATCTGCATCCCGCATAGTTCCCTATTCTATGCCGTACGCTGACTCGCCTTGTAGACTAGCTAAGTACCATGAGGCATTTTCCGAGCGCCACTAGGCGGCTGCACGGGTATTTCTGAGGATGAAAGGGATTTTTCGTGACTGACAAGCTGAAACTGGTTGACACAATCCAGGCAATCAACTGGAACGATATCCAGGACGATAAAGATCAGGAAGTTTGGGATCGGCTCACGGGGAACTTCTGGTTGCCAGAAAAGATCCCGCTGTCGAACGATTTGCCTTCCTGGAAAACCCTGAAACCGGAAGAACAATTGATGACTAACCGGGTGTTTACCGGCCTGACCTTGCTGGATACTCTGCAGGGTACGGTGGGCGCGGTTTCGCTGATTCCGGATGCCCGCACCCCCCACGAGGAGGCGGTTTACACCAATATCGCCTTTATGGAGAGCGTACACGCGAAATCGTATTCTTCGATTTTCTCCACCCTGCTTTCTACGACCGAGATTAATGAGTCGTTCCGCTGGAGTGAAGAAAACGAGAATCTGCAGCGTAAAGCGCATATCATCATGAACTACTATCAGGGGGATGATCCGGAAAAACGCAAAGTCGCGTCTACTCTGCTGGAGTCTTTCCTGTTCTATTCCGGTTTCTACGCCCCCATGTACTGGTCTGCGCACGCCAAGCTGACCAACACTGCGGATTTGATTCGCCTGATTATTCGCGATGAAGCAGTACACGGTTACTACATTGGCTATAAATACCAGTTGGCGGTCAATGAGTCCTCGCCCGAGCGGCGCGAAGAACTCAAGGACTACACCTTTGACCTGTTGTCAGAGCTGTACGACAATGAAGAATCCTATACCGAGGATCTGTATGATCCGCTGGGGCTGACCGAGGATGTAAAGAAGTTCTTGCGTTACAACGCTAATAAAGCCCTGATGAACCTGGGGTACGAGGCACTATTCCCCGCGGATTCTACCGATGTTAACCCCGCGATTTTGGCGGCACTTTCGCCTTCGGCAGATGAAAACCATGACTTCTTCTCGGGATCAGGTTCTTCCTACGTTATTGGCGAAATCGTCGATACCGAGGATGATGACTGGGACTTCTAAGTTGCTTTCAATGGGCGAGGACGCGGGGATGTTTTCACTTACCGTGGCCTAGCAACCCTATGCAAGAGCTCAAATCTGCTTTTTGACCCGCTTGCCTGTTAGGCAGGCGGGTCAAAATATTTACCGTTTTAGCTTTTAACTCCCCCACCCACAGCCTCCTTAATAGGGCTATCGTAAAGGTATGAGTGATATTCCTTCTTACCCACAGCCTCGTCCCGCTTCTCGCGTCCTCGTCACCGGAGCTTCCTCCGGTATTGGAGAGGCAACGGTGCGGCAACTGCGCGCCAGCGGCTGGGCAGTGATTGCGGTAGCGCGCCGGCGTGACCGCCTGGAAAAACTGGCGGAAGAAACTGGTTGCGAATTTTATAGTTGCGACTTAACGGACCGCGCCGCCGTTGATGAAATGGTCTCTAAACTGTTAGCAACCGGCCCGCTAACCGCAGTGGTTAATAACGCGGGCGGGGCGATTGGGACCGATTCGGTGGCCGCGGGCAAAGTGACGGACTGGGAACAGATGTACCAGCGCAACGTGGTTACGGCCTTGAACGTCACCCAAGCTACTCTGCCGGCGCTACGCAAAAATGGCGGTGACCTGCTGTATGTCACTTCTACCGCTGCCCTCGATACCTATCCGGGAGGCGGCGGATACGTAGCCTCTAAGCACGCCGAACAGATGATCCCCCTGACTTTGCGGCAAGAACTGGTAGGCGAGCCGGTACGGGTGATCGAAATCGCGCCAGGCATGGTGAAAACTGCGGAGTTCTCCCTGAACCGCTTGGGTTCGAAAAAGGCCGCGGAAGAGGTCTATCGCGGGGTGGCGAAGCCTTTAGTCGCCGAGGATGTCGCCGACTTAATCAGCTGGTGCCTGTCGCGTCCTCCCCACGTAAATATTGACCGGGTAATTATCCGCCCAGTCGCCCAGGCTACCAATACCCTGGTAGCCCGCTCTGAGGAGTAGACCGCACGTTGCTCGCTCGCGAGACTCTGCCCTCCCGCGGGCGATAGCGTGCAGCGCGGCCGCAAGCGCGCACAGGTTTGATCCCCGCAGGTTCCACCCGGTAAACGGGCTAGCCCGACCTCTAGGAAGCCCGCAAGAGGCCTAGAGCATACAGGAAACGCAGCCTTCGACTTCGGTTCCTTGCAGGGCGTGCTGACGCAACCGCATATAGTAGAGGGTCTTGATCCCCTTGCGCCAGGCATAAATATAGTTTTTGTTGACCTCGCGGGTAGTGACCGTATCCGGGTAGAACAAAGTAAGGCTGAGCCCTTGGTCTACGTGCTGGGTGGCAACCGCATAGGTATCAATAATCTTTTCCGGCCCAATCTCGTAGGCATCCTGGTAGTACTCCAGGTTGTCGTTATCCATATAGGGCGCCGGATAGTAAACCCGCCCGATCTTTCCTTCTTTACGAATCTCGATCTTGGACACAATCGGGTGGATCGAGGAGGTGGAGTTATTGATATAGGAAATCGACCCGGTTGGTGGCACCGCCTGCAGATTCTGGTGATACATTCCGTATTCGCGGACTTTTTCTGCCAGTTTCTTCCAGTCTTCGCTACTCGGCACCTTAATCGAAGATTTTTCTAGCAGCTGGCGGCACTTTTCAGTCTTGGGAGTCCAGTCGCCATTAATGTATTTTTCAAAATACTGCCCGGAATAGTACTGGGAATCTTCGAAACCTTCGAAGCATTCCTCGCGTTCTTTGGCAATCTTGCAGGAGGCTTTTATCGCTTCAAACGCCACCGTCAGGAAATACATATTGGTGAAATCCAGGGCTTCTTCGCTGCCGTAGTGTACGTGTTCGCGCGCCAGGTAACCATGCAGGTTCATCTGCCCCAAGCCGATGGCGTGGCTCATCCGGTTGCCTCGCTCGATCGAAGGCACCGCCCGGATATTAGATAGGTCAGACACACTGGTCAAACCGCGAATCGCGGTTTCAATAGTGGCGGAAAAGTCGGGGGAATCCATAGTTTTCGCGATATTTAGCGACGCCAAGTTACAGGAAATATCTTTACCCACCGTCGCATAGGTTAGATCCTCGTTGAACTCGCTCTTTTCCGATACTTGCAGAATCTCCGAGCACAGGTTCGACATGGAAATCCGCCCTTTAATCGGGTTAGCCCGGTTCACGGTGTCCTCGTAAACGATATAGGGATAACCGGACTCGAACTGGATCTCCGCCAGGGTCTGGAAGAAACGGCGCGCATCAATCTTCTTCTTGCGGATCCGTCCGTCCTCTACCATTTCCCGATAGTGCTCGGTGATGGAAATATCGCTCATCGGTTTGCCATATACCCGCTCCACGTCGTAGGGGCTAAACAGGTACATGGGTTCTTTATTACGCGCCAAATGGAAAGTAATATCGGGGATTACTACCCCCAGCGACAGGGATTTAATCCGGATTTTCTCGTCCGCGTTTTCCCGCTTAGTGTCCAAGAATTCCATAATGTCGGGGTGGTGGGCATTTAGATAAACCGCGCCGGCTCCTTGCCGCGCCCCCAATTGGTTGGCGTAAGAGAACGAATCCTCTAGCAGTTTCATTACCGGGACTACCCCGGAAGACTGATTCTCGATCTTCTTAATGGGAGCGCCCGCTTCCCGCAAGTTAGTGAGCGATAGGGCAACGCCGCCTCCCCGTTTAGAAAGCTGCAGCGCAGAGTTAATCCCGCGTGCGATCGACTCCATATTGTCTTCGATACGAAGCAGGAAGCACGAAACCAGTTCCCCCCGTGCTTTCTTACCCGCATTTAAGAAGGTGGGAGTGGCCGGCTGGAAACGCCCAGACATAATCTCGTCTACTATGCGCTTGGCGAGCTCTTCATCCCCGCGCGCCAGGTAAAGACCCACCATGCATACCCGATCTTCGAAACGTTCCAGGTAGCGTTTACCGTCAAAAGTCTTCAAGGTGTAGGAAGTGTAATACTTGAATGCCCCCAGGAAAGTGGGGAAACGGAATTTATAGGCATATGCCTGCTTAAACAGATCTTTGACGAACTGGAACTGGTATTGGTCGAGAACTTCCTGCTCGTAGTAACCCTCGCTAACCAGGTACCTCATCTTTTCTTCCAGGTCATGGAAGAACACGGTGTTCTGGTTTACGTGCTGGAGGAAATACTGGCGGGCGGCCTGTTTATCGGCCCAAAACTGGATCTTCCCGTCTTTGTCATACAGGTTCAATTCGGCGTTTAACGCGTGATAGTCCAGTTCTGGGGAAGGGGCGGTTTCCACTCCGGTGTCAGTTAGATTTTCTGCCAAAACTCACTCAGTCCTTTACGGCATATCTCAACATCCTGGGAGGTTCCCAAGAGTTCGTACTTGTACATAAACGGGATTTTCAATTTTTGGGCGAGAATATCGCCGGCAATGCAATACGCTTTGCCAAAATTGGTGTTTCCGCTGGCAATAATCCCTACGCAGTGTTCGCGGTTGCTTTTTTCATTTAAGAACTTGATTACCTGCTTGGGAACGGCGCCCTTAATATTTCCGCCCCCATAGGTGGGCACCACAATCACATAGGGCTCGTTGACATACAGGAAAGGGTCGCGAGGACGCAGGGGAATCCTTTTATTGCGAAAGCCTAGTTTCTCTACAAAACGCTTGGTGTTATTAGTCGCGGAAGAAAAATAGACCAGCAGAGGTTCCGAATCGCTCACCTTTGACCTGCCTTATCGCTCTTAATTTTCGCTAATATCTATTCTCACGCGTACGCGCTGTCACCGCTGCCGGAGCACTCCGCTTCTTAGCGCCGGGTACTTCGCGCGGTATCTTTTGTTTCTATTTCTTGAGGGCGCGGTTACCTTAAGCAGTAGCTGCTGCGCGAGCCGCGATTGCTAGTCCCTTGATTTTATCTGGACGGAACCCGCTCCAGGAATCGGCATCAGTTACCACTACCGGAGCCTGCACGAAGCCCAGGGACTTGACGTGTTCAAGAGCGTCCGGGTCCTGGCTCATATCAACTTCCGCGTAAGAAATACCCTGCTTCTTTAAGGCGCGCTTAGTCGCATCACACTGCACACAACGGGGCTTGGAGTAAACGGTGATCGACATTTTTCTGCGCTCCTTATTTTCGCTTTCTTCGTCTGCGCTATTCAAAGAATAACATCATTGTAGTTTTTCTGCCGCCAGATTTAGGCGATGAAGTAAACACTACACCTAGTAGTTACTTAACACCAGCACCCCAAGATAATGTGTTTGGGGATAACCGGTGGAAAGATGGCGCTTTTCTGGGGATACCCAGCAACCCTAATCAATCTACTAGCTGGCTACCCGGCACCTGCCTGCTTTTTAAGCAAATTTCTCCTTCAAGACGATTGGTGAGCGGTTCCACCAAAATTGTGGATAAAAACTGCCTTCGGCGTGTCGCAGGGATCCACGCGCCCGGCCAGATTTTACCTCCTGTAGCGGGTCTGGCTCGGTAAAAGCACTCCGGGGACCCCATGAGCTTCGCAAAGCTCAGCTCAAGCCCCTCTCGTATCTTTTACCGGCCGCGACCCGCGGACGGAAACCTCTATTACCAGCGCTTTGAAAATAAAAGAATACTAAGCAGTTCACTTGTTAGGTGAGTATCCGATGCTTTCAGTAATGAGTTCTTGTTCGCCCCTGCGGTATAAATCCGCCCCTGCACGCTCAGTGCGTATCTCTCAGTTCTTGTTCCCGCTGAGATGTTTACGTGTGTGGTACCAGCGAGCGTGGAGCCTAGGTTTTATCCGAGTGGGTGCGGTGGGCATAAGAATTCGGAAAACGTCGCTACGTTTTGCGAATTCTTGGGCAGGCGGAAAAACCTAGGCTCCGCGCGGGAAATCGCAGGAAGACAAATTTTCCCCGCGCTCACCCCAGCCCCGCAATGACGGCAATCTAGCCCCCCCCACGCGCGGATGAATGTAGATAAGGTGGTACCCAGAACAGCTACACAGTAAGGAGCAGGCGATGAGTGAGCGCATGAACGTGGAATCTTTCAACCTTGATCACACGAAGGTGGTGGCTCCTTTTGTGAGGGTGGCGGATCGTAAACGGCTACCGGGCGGGGATGAACTGGTCAAATACGATGTGCGTTTTTGCCAACCAAACCGGGAGCACCTGGAAATGGACACGGTGCACTCGATTGAGCATTTAACTGCGGAACTGATGCGCAACCACACCGATAAGTTGATTGATTTTTCGCCTATGGGTTGCCAAACCGGCTTTTATGCCCTGATGCTAGGGGTAGAACCGGACGAGTTTACCCAGCTCTTAGCACTGACTTTTGAGGATATTCAACGCGCTGACCAGGTTCCCGCAGCAAATGAGAGGCAATGCGGCTGGGGCGCGCACCATAGTCTGGAAGGAGCGCAGCAAGCCACTGCGCAGTTCTTAGCGGCTCGCGATAGCTGGAATCAGATCTACGCTTAGGGGATAAATAGGTTATGAACAGCTACGATACTGTTATTATCTGCGCGGAACTTACCGAGCTAGCTCCTTTGGTGAGCCGTGCTTGGCTTCAGGAATGTTTATTACACGGTTTGCAAACGTCCTACCAACCATCTAACCCCGAAAAAGCACTTTCCAGTCCGGTTAGGGAAGTTTCGGGGCTGCGTTTTTATTCCTTGGAGTTGCCGGAGATTCCTGGACGCGTCCTCGGGGTACAAAGCGGGGTGGGGATAGTGAACGCTGCCCGCGCCGCCACTATTTCCATCGAAGTTTTGGGAGCCCAGCAAGTGCTTTACTCGGGAACCGCCGGAGGGTTAGCTGCAGATAGCCAGGTGGGGGAAGTTGTTTTCGGCGACAACTACGTATTCCATAATGTGGATGCGACTGCCTTCGGGTATCCACCCGGGCAGTTACCGGGGATGCCTGCCAGTTACCCGGGCAGTGAGAAACTAGTTTCGGCTACCCACAGCCTTTTGCGCCCTAGCCCAGATGCAGGGAAGTCGGCTGGCGAGAACCAGGGAAAGATTAGGCTTAACCTGGCTTCCTTGGAAGCCGCGGGAGGAAATAGAGAAAAAGACGCGCTAATAAACGGCTTAGAAAATATTCCAGCGCGCTGCGGAACTATCGCTACTGGCGATTCTTTTATTACCGACGCCAATGTTTCCGAGGTTCGCTCGGCATTTCCGGCGGCTTTAGCTGCAGAAATGGAGTCAGCCGCCGCAGCCCAAGTCGCCTATTTATCCCAGGTTTCTTTCTTGGCGGTTCGCTGCGTTTCTGATCTCTGTTCCCCGCAAGGTCAAGACGTCTACCACGGTAACGCGGCGGTTTGTGGGGCAATCGCTGCGGCTGCCACCATTTGTTTACTCGGCACCGTCTAAATACTTACTAGCTGTATCTAAGTTTTTGTACCAGAATTTTCGCTGCCGTTTACACCCGATTAGCACTGCTTTCAAAAATACGGGTTAAGATATCCTAGTAACCTGTTTCTAAGTGGGAGAAAGTCATGAGCTCGTCTCGTCGTCGTAACCTCAAAGTAATCATCGGGGTAATAGTGGGGGTCGCCTTACTATGTTCGGCTATTGTGGTCGCTTACGCGGCAACTAGAAATTCTGCAGCCCCGAAAGCCGCAGCTTCGGCCACGCAAACTAAAACTACTCCCGCTAAAGCCAAGACTCCCAAGGCTACTCCCAGCACCACCACTCCCACCCCTACCCGGCCGGCAGTTGACTGCACCAAGGAAAAGTGCGTGGCGCTAACTTTCGACGATGGTCCCGGACCCGACACTCCCCAGCTCTTGGATACTTTAAAGGCAGAAAATGTTCCGGCCACTTTCCTATTGGTGGGCAAGATGGCTGCTACCTATCCCGATTCGGTGGCGCGGGAATTCAAAGAGGGGCACGCTCTGGGGGCTCATACCTGGAATCACCCGGACTTGAGAAAGCTTTCTGACGACAAAGTAGCCAGTGAAATCACTAGCACAGTAGATGCGATTAAAAAGGCTGCCCCGGATGCGCAGGTTACCTTTACTCGCCCCCCCTACGGGGCTTATAATCCCCGGGTCATTTCCATTTTGAAATCCTTGAACCAAGCGGCGGTGATTTGGGATGTCGATACTTTGGACTGGAAACATCGGGACCCGAATGCAGTGTTGGCAGCAGTACAAAAGGAAACCAAACCGGGTTCTATCATTTTGATGCACGATATTCACCGCACCAGCGTTCAGGCAGTGCCCGCGGTTATCAAGTATTTGCATTCCCAGGGATACACCATGGTTACGGTCCCGGAGTTGTTTGGGGGATCGCTAACTCCCGGCAAGATTTATTTTGATCAGAATATGGTTCGGGGAGATTAAACGCGGTTCCCCCAGGTTTCCTCGCGATTCCGGTTGAGAGTTTTTATTCCCTGACCTTTAGGGCTCCGGGGTGGTCATTGTATCTAGTTCCGCATCCGGATGCGCGGTAATCAGGTCATTCAAGGAGGACGCCGAAGCAATCATCCGGGCCATTCCGTGGGTGCCCACTACCCCGGCTAAGGCGGTTCCTAACCCCATCTCGGCGAGAGCGTCGGTTTGCAGTCCCGGCCAACCGTGCAATCTGCTTTGCAGATCGGTGGGGATTTGTGCGAACCCAATTCCGGCTGCAAATAACGCCCCCACTAGCCCCGCGATAGTCTCGGTTGCTCCTCCCAACTGCACCGCGAGGGAAATGGCACGTCGGAAGGCATCTTGTCCACTTAAGGGGATCTCTGAATGCTCGATTTTCACGGCTCGTAAGATTCCCACCACTGCTTGCAGGGCGGTAACCGCATCAGTGTTATCACGTGGCGGTTTGAAGTAGGTTTCCTCAGCCTGCTGTAACCACTCGCGCCATTGTTCACGGCGGGAGGGCGCGAGCAGAGCTATTCCGCTACCCAGATTTATCCGGCTTGCCCAGGACTCATCAGCCGGGAGCGGGTCGGTGACGGCGCGCCGAATCGCTTCCGCATAGATTACTGCTGCTTCGCTGGCTAAAGGATCCACATGAGTAAGTTCGGTTACTGCCCGCACTGATTCTGCTGTCCACTGGGGATCTTTTATCCGGGTGAGCCCCAAAATAGCGCAGCGGCTAAGCGGACCCGCTCCGCTGGTGCGGCGGGTACGCATATGAAAATAGGCGGCGGCGGAACGCATTTTTCGGGCGGGGTTCATATTGGAGATGTCATTGCCGGTGGTTTCTAGTACCACCCGGGTGGGAGCATCTACTTTGCGAGTTCCTCCCCGATACCAGGCCAAATAACGCGCAGCAATCGCATCTAGTCCTTCTTCGGTGGTTAAATCAATTCCGGTGACCGCTACTTCCGCTAAGCAGATCCCCAGCTGGGTTGCTTCCGACCATTCCCCTGGCCGCAACCGTCCCGCAGCTCCCAGCATTCGCGGAGTTCCCTCTAAAGGAGGAGTTCTAAACTCGTAGCCAACCCCGAGCACATTACCGCAGGTTTGCCCCACTAGGACGCCGCTAGCCCGATCCGCCATGATCGCTAGGGGTGCTTGTCCACCGCGCCGGACCAAATCATTTGGTTGCGCGGCGCGTTCCGGGTTTATTTCGCGTGCATCAGCCACCCTTTCAACTCTAATGCACCTGCCACCCGATAGGCGAGATTCCCCTGGCTAGAGCGCGTGGTTAGGGCCCTAGCCAGGGGTGAGAAAAACTATTTGTCTTTGTCAGCGAGCAATCTCACTTGCGGCGAGCCCGATGAGAAACTAACAGTCCCCCGCATCCTAAAGCTATTAACCCTACCGCCAGCGGAGCAGAAGTGCTGGCGCCGGTGGCAGACAGTACCGTCGGCACCTGCGGTGGCGAAGGAGGATTATTAGGTGAGGTAGGGGGAGGAGGTGTCTTTGGGAGGGCATATTGTTCATCAATTTCCGTCTCCGAACTTCGAAAAGCCTGCGTCCGCGAGTCCCCCTGATAGGTGGTGACGAACACGTAGGTGTCTTTACAGTTCAACCGGTCTAGGCTGAGAGGGTTCCCGTCTTTGTCTTTATCTACGGTATAAGTTCCGTTCTTAGCTGGTAGTTCAACCCTAGCTAAGGGTTCTATCCCCTGCGCATCTTGATCTTTAATAGGTTGGGGCAAACAGTAAAGGTCGTTATGTACTATCTGCTCGTCGGTTTTCCATTTACCACTACCGCCAAACTCTGGATGGTCGTCAGGGAATCCATTCAGCTCCACCTGGTCGGTCAGTATTTTGCTCTCTTTATCTGCTACTACTTTTGCCTGTGTTTTTACCCCGGGGGTAAACGGCAACACTTGAGTCTCCGCTTCCTCGAAGAAGTCGGGTACATAATCAGTTTTTAAGTAGGTACCTTCCGGCTGGGAGGTGCGATAAGCGGCAGCTACGAAGGTATAGAAACCGGGCTTGTCTATTTTATAGGGATCGGTTTCGTTAGAGATAGTGACCCCATTTTCGGCCTCTTCCGCATTTTTGGGGGTTGCGCCGAGCTGCCAAGTTTTTAATGGCTGGGACTCTGCCGGGATCTGTCCCGGGCCGCGAGCTGAGCTAAACGGTCCGTAAACCGACAGGTCGATCATCACGGTTTGCCAGGTGTCTTTTCCGGTATTTTTACCCCACTTTTCTTCCGGTTTCACCAATATGGAGTCGGTTAGTTCCGCTCCCTGTGTTAGCGGTTTCATTTGTGATTGTGTCTGCGTTTTTACTGCGAAGAATTGACGCGGTTCCACATTGGTTGCGGTGCTGGCAGCTATTTGCGATTTAGGCCCGGCGATCAGCAAATCCTGCCACCGCGCGTGTTCCCAAATTTCATAACTAACCGGCGGTAGCCCTGCCACCTGGACCTGGGCGCTAACTTTACCGGGGCCGGTTACCTCGATCGGGAGCTCTTTAACCCCGCTCGCGGAAGAAGCGGTTAGGGTTTTAGGCTGGCCCTTACTGGAAAAATGCGCCGGCCCCGATAAGGTAATGTTTTCGCGCAGACCGCTCATTGGGCGACCAGCCGCGCTTTGGAGTACCGGCAAGCGCAGAGTCCCTTGGGTTGTTCCCGGATTAGTTTTTATTTCTGGTGCCCCCATTCGGTAGGGGCCCGCATAGGCAGCGGCCTGATTCAAGAGCTGTTGGGCCCGGCGCTTGATCTGGGCGGAGGGCTTTTGTTTGGGGGTTAGACGCCCCGATAACGAATGAATTGCATATACGGTAGCCCCCAGTTCAGGGTCTCCTTTATCAATGGCACCGCGAAGTTGTCCGGCTAGGTAAGCTACTCGGTATTCTTGCGCTGCCGGAAATACTACAGTCGTTCCTTTTGCTTTGTCTTTAACTTCAAAGGTAGCTCCGTTAGATCGATATGCTTGCCCCGCACCGATTACTCGTCTCCCCTGGTAGTTAATCCACTTGTTGCGCGGAGAGTTAATCTGACGATCAGTGGCACAGACGGCCACTTTGCTACCATCTGTAGATTTACGAGCATTTAACTCTATTTTGGAGTTTCCATAGTTTTTCCAAGCCGCTCCGGGCCCTGCGGCTTGGGAGGTGTCTTGATCGGTAAAAACCATCGCTGAAGTCATTATGGCGATGGCGGCAGCTAACCCGATGAGGCTGAGGTGTTTTCGTCTCTGGGCTCGCTGCCGACGTCGAGGACTAATCCTTGAGGAGGAACCGGTGATCTGATTATTTCTTGCGGAAGGGTTACCGCGGTTTTTTGCTGTTTTCATATTCTCAGATTCCACCGTGGAAACCGGCAAAGCGAGATCCGAAAAATCTTTTCAGGGCATTCGGTAGCGGCTTGCCCTTGGGGACAATTTCCCGGGCGTATCCCCTAAATAAGTCGATTTTTTTCGAAAGTAATAGCCCATTTTTTACAAAACGGCTGGACAAATTAGCCGAAATATACTTTAATCACAATAGAAACATATGCAACACTCGCAACTTACACAACAAGATGGTCCCAATGGTTAGTAAGAAAAACAGTTTTAAAATAGCAGCCGGCATTCTCGCCATGTCCCTAGCGATACTATTGATTCCCCTGTCATCCGCATTTGGTGAAAGCGGTTTCCGGGCGGGAAACATTATTTCTGATGCCAATATGTACCAGTCGACCCCCTCCATGTCTGCGGCGGAGATTCAAAAATTCCTGAATACCCAAGGGGCAGCATGCCGCGGAAATGGATGCCTAAAAAACATCCGCCTAAACACTAGATCCTTCCAAGCGGACACGTTCTGTAAAGGTAGCTATCGGGGCGCAAAAAATGAGCCAGTTTCACAGGTTATCTACAAAGTCTCCCAGGCCTGCCAGATTAGCCCCAAAGTATTATTGGTGACCATTCAAAAGGAACAGGCCGGAATTACGCAGAACTTAACGACTGCTAAACAAAACAAACTTACCGGTTACGGATGCCCGGATGGAAAACCGTGCAATCAGGCATATTACGGGGTACAGAACCAAATTTATCAGGCAGCACATCAGTTCCAGCGCTACCGTATCAAGTCTGGGAACTATAGCTTCCGGGCCGGCATAACCACCAGTATCCCATTTTCTTATCAAGACGGTTGCGGCGCTTCCAAAGTAAAACTGGAAAACCAAGCGACCGCATCGCTCTACAATTACACGCCTTACCAGCCCAATCAAGCTTTGCTTTCCGGAAAGTCCGATAAATGTTCTTCTGACGGAAACTACAACTTCTTTACCATTTACAAGAACTGGTTCGGCAATCCGCGCGGCTCGAGCCCCGCAGCTCCCCCTACGAAGAAAGTTACCGTTCCCAAGGGCGGGTACACCGGTAGCTCTAACAGCACTAAAGCCCAAGCCGCCAAAGAGGTTCCTAACACCCCTCGAGCTACCAGCAGCAACGCTAACGCCGCTCAAAAGGTAGGCACGGCGAGCTCTAGCTCCTCCCGCACTGCTACAACTTCAAACTCTCAGGCTACTGCCAGCCGCCAGTCGGCTAACACTTCCAAACCTGCCGATAGCTCCCAGGCTGCGGCCGCTCAAAACGCCGCTGTGAAGGCCGCCGAGCAAGAAAAAGCACAACAGGCAGCAAAGGCCGCAGCGGAAGCAGCTCAACAGGCTGCCCAGGCTGCAGAAGCAAAGAAAGCTGCAGCCGCGGCTGAGCAAGCACGCGCTGCAGCCGCCCAGAAAGAAAAACAAGCCCAGCCAAAATCGGATTCCCAAGCCGCTAAGTCTCAGAACGAAGCGTCGGTGGGGCCCCAGGCGACTACCGCCAACTCGCACAAAACATTGCCAGCGAAGGCGGCTGCTAAGCCAGCAACCTCCAGCAATAGTCCGGCTCTGGCCAGTACCGGTACCGTCGGTGGCTCGGTGGCTCTTTTGGCGATTGCACTGGTAATCGCGGGTTGGCGGATTCGCAAGAACGTAATCGACAACCGTCCGATCCGCGTTAACTGTTAACGGTGGCCAGTACCTGCGCGATAATCTCTTGGGTCTGCTCCGGCCCGGAAGTCGCGCGGGTCTGCACACCAGTACGCACCGCCGGATAGTCGTTTCCATCCGGGTCCAGACGGTCTCCTACAAATATAACTTGGGCAGGTTCCAAGGTAGTTTGCGCCAGGAACTTTTCCACCCCGTAGGCTTTATCAATACCGCGCATGGTGATATCCACGGAAGTGGATCCCCCGGAAAGCACCGTTAGCTCTGGAAGGAGCTCTGCGGCGCGAGCGGCTAGCTTAGCCCGCTTAACCCCGCTGGGATCCCAGGCATCTTTTTCTGCTTTACCCGCCTGCTGCCCCAAAGCAGAGTAGGTAAGTTGCGAACCGCGATTTTCAATGATCTCGCCCACCGGATTCTCACACCAATAACCGAAAGTGCGAGCGACTTCTGCAATCACTTTTTCCGCCCTCTTAGCTAGAGCTGGATCCATGTCGAGGACGTATTTTGCCTGCCAAGTACCATCGACAAACCGGTAGTAACGAGTCCCGCAGGTGGGCATCAAATGTAGATTTTGAGGCCTAAGATTATGCAGGTCTAGAGGGGCTAAGAGCTGGCGGGAAAACTGCTGAAAGGATCCTCCACTAATTACTCCCGTGGGCAAAGATCGAGTAAGACGCGCAAATACCCTTGCCATTTCGGGTTCCATCTCCTGTTTAGAGGGGGTCAGGGTGCCATCGAGATCAAAAACCATCGCCTTTATCGCGCCCACTCTTCGCCTTTCTGCCGCAGTTTCGCAAGGTAGTCAAGCAGCCATTGTAAGGCTAAAAGCTAGAGGAAGACTGATTTCCCCGCGAAAACTTGGGTCCAGTCTCTTATATGGGCCCTGCAGAAAAACCGATACCCTCGCCCTGCACGCAACTATCTTCTGGGGATAGACCCTGAAAAACCAGTTAAACAGTATCCCTGCAATGGTTTTTTATAGCTCTGTAATCGTTTTCACAAAAGCGATTTTAATCTAAAACGTCCCCTATCTACCAGGCATTTTACCTCATTTTTGGCCAGAAAAGAGGCCGGGGTTCTCATATTTATTACCTAAGCATTGACTCTAACCGAAATCCGCCCCTATAGTGAATATGTAAACGTTTCCACGAAACGGAAAGTCTCACCGGATTTTTCGAATCGTAAGAACAGAAAGAGAGAAAATAAAAATGGCTACTTTCATTGCACCTTCGCTTCCGATGGCTTCTACTCAGCTAGAAGACCCCAAAACCGTTGCTGCTATCAACTTCATTGCATTATTGATTTCAGGCGTAGGGATTGCCTTGGTCGGCATTATCGCCGGCTACATGATCACCACAGTTTTAGGTGGATTACTTGCCGTTGGCAGCACCGTCGGTCTTGTGTGGTCGCTACGTTACTTCCAGGGCAAAGACAAGTAACTTTAGGCCACAACCAGCTTTTAGTTGTCCATAAAATTAAATAGGAGTCGTCACCAGCGACGCACCAAGTCTCGCCAAGCTGAGTATAAACAGGGCTGTAAGCTGCTTGACAGGTTGCGATTTGCAAACATGCAAGCAGCTTAGAACAGCTTCAGAGCTAGGCAGACTCTCTCAAGACTGTTAGATAGTGGGGCGGATGGATTTCCATCCGCCCCACTTGCAATTGCAAACACTCGCCCCACACATCGGTTATTTAGAGGCAGATTTACAGCATTGAGTACCGATTTCTAAGTTACTTACTGTAAATGTGCTGCATATAGGATTCGATTTCCTCCAAGGAACGCCCAGAAGTTTCCGGCATTATCTTGAACAGCACCACCGCAATGATCAGATTTAACAGCCCATACAGCGCGTAAGTTGTCGCTCCTCCTAGAGCGGCAATCATCGGGGGGAACGTCCAGGTAATGATGGCGTTCATAATCCACATACAAAAAATGGCAGTCCCGTTCATAATCCCCCGCACATTCGCCGGGAACATTTCACCCAGCATAGTCCATACCACAGTGCCGTTAGAAGACTGCACCACCAGCATGAATAGTGCCATCATGGCCAACACCAGGTAGCTGGCCCAAACCGGCACCTCGGCGTGTGAACTATGCGGAGCGATTACAAACTGGAATATCAAGGCGATTCCGATCAGAATAAACCCGACCAGGCTCACGTCCCAGATCAAAATGGTGCGCCGTCGAAACTTGGCCATCAGGATTAAACCGAATGCCGCCCCCACTACGCTCATCACTCCGTTAGCTACATGGGCAGTAATCGCGGCAGAAGTTCCCATCCCCGCAATATTCAAGACTTTCGGAGCGTAATACATAACCGTATTCACCCCGGTGGTCTGGTTGACAATCGCCAGGAAAATTCCCACGAACATTAGCTTCCGCAGCCAGGGAGTGCTCATCACCTCTCGGAAGGTTCCTTTTTTGCCGCGCTCTAGGCTCTGACGAGCCGCAATTATCTCGTTCAATTCCTCGGTGAGATCACCATCTTTTTGGGGATCTCGTACCCGCTTGAGAGAACCGATAGCCGCGTACACTTCCTGCTGCAATACGTACCAGCGGGAAGATTCCGGCATCAGGTGCATCCCCAACCACAGGGCAACTGCCGGAAGCGAACAAAGAACCAGCATCCAGCGCCAGGCTGCACCATTACCAGCAGACACGGTCATATTGGAGATGAACTCATGCACCACTTGGGCATCAGCATTGTTCAGATGGTTAGAAACCATCTGGTTCAAAGCATCCCAAGAGTAGACTCCGGCCCCCACTACCCCGCTTGGATCGGTTTTCACGGTTACCTGCGGACCGCCGTGAGCCAAGTTGATAATCGCATTCATCGAGAAGGCTAATAGCTGCCCAAACACAATCATCAGCTGATCAGCGGCGACCACAGTGCCGCGGATGCGCTTAGGTGCGGTTTCCGCCAGAAATACCGGCACCGTAGCCGAGGAACCACCGACTGCCATCCCCAAGATCAGGCGGAACGGATACATTACCCAGATATTGGGGGCAAAAGCATTTCCAAGAGCGCCGATTATAAATAGGATAGCCAGCAAAATCAGGTTGTGACGGCGGCCGTAACGGTCAGAGAGGCGTCCTCCAAATAGCGCACCGAAAGCTGCCCCCAGCGTGAGAATGCCACCAATCGCACCCTCTTGCAGCGGGGTAATTCCCATGCCGCCCGCGCCCTCGGGCATATACATATAGGGTAAAGCTCCGGAGATAACCCCCGTGTCATACCCGAACAACAGCGAACCCAAAGTGGCGACCGCGGTCACCGCAATAACTTGATAGCGCTTACCAGACGGTGGAGTTTCCTGCACCATCTGCTGAAGTTTTTCTTTACTCAACCCATTCAGAGGAGTTTTTTCCCTATTTATTTCCAATGATCTAGCTTCCTCTTTTAGTAGGTAAAGCCTACATATTGTAGGTGATGAAGCCCTTTATCTTGGCTACTTTATCCCATTTTCCTGCTTCTTCTAACGCTACCGCAGCCTCGGGGATAAAAAATATAAAAACGCGGGGTGAGTTACCCGGGAAATACCCGAATAAACTCACCCCGCGCCTTGCAGCTAAAGGAATCAGCTCAGAGGATTTTGTAGTCCTCTAGCGTTAACGATTACCTCGAAAAGCGGTAAAACTACTTGGCTTTCTCGATGATTTCGCTAACCCGCCAACGCTTGGTCTTGGACAGAGGACGAGTCTCCATAATCCGTACCAAGTCGCCGGTGCCGCATTCGTTGTTCTCGTCATGCACCTTGTAGCGCTTACGGCGGTTAATCACCTTGCCGTACAAGCGGTGCTTTACACGATCTTCCACCTGCACCACTACGGTCTTGTCCATTTTGTCGGACACTACGTAGCCCTGCAGCACCTTACGGTGATTACGCTCTGTAGTAGCGGTTTTCTCTGTTTCTTCGCTCATGAATCCTACTCCTCAACCTGCGGAGCGGTACGAATACCGAGCTCCCGCTCTCTAGCGATGGTGTAAATGCGGGCAATATCGCGACGCAACTGTCCGATCTGTCCGCGATCTTCACCGGCACCAGTGGCCAGTTGGAAACGCAGATTGAACAGCTCGGTCTTAGCTTCGTCTAGTTTCTTGGACAGCTGTTCTTCATCCAGCACATCCAAATCAGACATTTTCAGGCCCTTTGCCATTACTGATCACCGCCTTCACGACTGATGAACCGAGTCTTAATCGGCAGCTTGTGCTGCGCACGGCTCATCGCTTCCCGAGCGATATCTTCGGACACGCCCGCCAGTTCGAATAGCACACGACCCGGCTTTACCGGGGCCACCCACCATTCGGGAGAGCCTTTACCGGAACCCATACGAGTTTCGGCCGGCTTCTTGGTCAGCGGACGGTCAGGGAAAATGTTGATCCACACTTTACCGCCACGCTTAATGTAGCGTGTCATCGCGATACGAGCGGCCTCAATCTGCCGGTTAGTAATATAGGCGTGATCGAGTGCTTGAATCCCGTATTCGCCGAACGCCAGTTCGGTACCGCGCTTAGCCATGCCCTTACGATTGGGGCGATGCTGTTTGCGCCATTTAGTCCTACGAGGAATTAACACGTTACTCCTCCGTTCCGTTTTCTTGCGGCTTCTCGGCCTCGGCTACCGGCTTCTCAGCGGGAGCCTCAGCTGCGGGTGCCTCATTTTCCGAGGGCGCAGCTTCAGCTTTTTCTGCCTTGGCTTGATTAGCGCCCTCTTGACGGCCTTCACCGCGTCCTGCGCGACGTCCACCGCGGCCGCCTTCACGACCTGCGCGCCCGCGACGAGCGCCACCGCGTCCCCCGCGTCCGCCAGATTCGGCCTGTTTGCGAGCGAATTCGGTCTCGGTGAGATCGCCTTTATAGATCCACACTTTCACGCCGATACGGCCAAAAGTGGTGTGAGCTTCATAGAAGCCGTAGTCGATGAGGGCGCGCAGCGTGTGCAACGGCACCCGACCTTCACGGTAGAACTCTGAACGGGACATTTCTGCCCCGCCGAGGCGGCCCGAACACTGCACCCGGATGCCCAAGGCACCCCCGCGCAGCGCCGACTGCATACCTTTACGCATTGCGCGCCTAAAGGACACGCGAGCAGCCAGCTGTTCAGCAATACCTTGCGCCACTAGCTGGGCATCAATCTCGGGGTTCTTCACCTCGAGAATGTTCAGCTGCACCTGCTTACCGGTGAGTTTCTCCAGATCGCCACGCAGGCGATCCGCCTCTGCGCCCCGCCGGCCTATTACGATACCGGGGCGGGCAGTGTGCAAATCGACCCGTACCCGATCCCGGGTGCGTTCAATATCGATCTGGGAAATACCGGCGCGTTCCAGGCTCTTTTCCATGATCCTGCGAATGCGCACATCTTCATCAACGAAATCACTGTAACGCTGTCCCGGCTTAGTGGAGTCCGAGAACCAGCGGGAACGGTGATCGGTGGTGATACCTAACCGAAAACCGGTGGGGCTAACCTTTTGTCCCATTAGTCGTTCTCCTCTTCCTGTTTGCCGTCAGAAACCTCGATAGTGATGTGGCTGGTTCGCTTGAGGATCTGGCCAGCACGCCCTTGAGCGCGCGGCCGGAACCGCTTCATCGTGGGACCTTCATCTACGTACGCCCGCGAAACTTTCAGTTCCGCAAACGTATCTTTTCCGCCGGGCCGATCAGCTTGAGCGGCGGCGTTGTACATTGCGCTGCGAAGCACCTTGCGAACATCAGTTGCGACCGCCTGAGGAGCGAAACGCAGGATGTCGTAGGCCTCGAGGGCGTTCTTGCCGCGAATCAAGTTCACGACGCGACGCGACTTCTGCGGCGTAGAGCGCACGAAACGCGCTTTCGCCATGCCTTCCATCTTTGCCTTCTTTCTCTTCGGGCGCGCCTAACGACGGCGTGCCTTTCGGTCGTCTTTGTCATGTCCGCGGAAGGTACGAGTGGGCGCAAACTCGCCCAACTTGTGACCAACCATATTTTCGGTGACGTACACCGGAACGTGTTTGCGTCCGTCGTGTACCGCGATTGTGTGCCCAATAAAATCGGGGGTAATCATAGAGCGGCGTGACCAGGTCTTGATAACCGACTTTTTATTGGCGTCATTCAGAGCGTCGACTTTTTTCATCAGATGGTCATCGACGAAAGGACCCTTCTTTAGGCTACGTGCCATGATTTATCTCCTACCTAACGCTTCTTGCCGGTCCGGCGACGACGCACAATCAGGCGATCGCTGGCCTTATTCGGACGGCGGGTACGACCCTCGGGCTTACCCCACGGGCTAACCGGGTGACGACCACCGGAAGTACGGCCTTCGCCGCCACCGTGCGGGTGATCAACCGGGTTCATAACCACACCACGTACCTTCGGACGCTGCCCCTTCCAGCGGATGCGTCCGGCCTTACCCCAAGTGATATTGCCGTGGTCAGAGTTGCCAACCTCACCGATAGTGGCGCGGCAAGCAGCCTCTACGTTACGGATTTCACCGGAGGGCATACGCAGCTGGGCGTATTTGCCTTCTTTCGCCACTAGCTGCACGGAAACTCCCGCGCTGCGAGCGATTTTAGCTCCCCCACCAGGACGCATCTCCACCGCGTGAATCACAGTACCCAAGGGAATGTTGGTCAGCGGCAAGCAGTTGCCAGGCTTAATATCGGCAGCCGGCCCCTGTTCGATGCGGTCGCCCTGATGCAGTTTGTTAGGGGCGATGATGTAACGCTTGTCGCCGTCTGCATAGTGCAGGAGAGCGATATTGGCGCTGCGGTTCGGATCATATTCGATGTGGGCAACCTTTGCGGGCACCCCATCTTTGTCGTGACGACGGAAATCGATCACGCGGTAACGGCGCTTATGCCCCCCGCCACGCCGGCGGGAAGTGATACGGCCGTCGTTGTTACGTCCACCGGTTTTGTGGATAGGACGCAGCAGAGACTTCTCCGGATGGTCGCGAGTGATTTCCGCGAAATCGGAAACCGATGCGAAGCGACGCCCGGGAGTAGTCGGCTTGTATTTACGAATACCCATTACTTGTTCACCCCTTACGCAGACGCTTCGTTGAAGATATCGATTGTGCCTTCGGCGAGGGTAATAATGGCGCGTTTGCCATCTTTCCGCTTGCCATATCCGGTGCGAGTACGTACCCGCTTACCTTTGCGCGCAATCGTGTTTACGGTCTTTACTTTCACATCGAAGATTTTTTCGATGGCGATCCGAATCTCGGTCTTATTGGCTTTGGGGTCTACCTCAAAAGTGTATTTCCCCTGATCCATCAGGCCATAGGCTTTTTCCGAGACGATCGGGCGGTAAATAATATCCCGCGGGTTCTTAGTAACCTCGAGTGCCATTGCTTTACGCCTCCTGTCCGGTCTTATCGGCGATGAACTGGCGAATCGCGGCCTCGGTGAAGATAACGTCCTCGTTATTGAGTACGTCGTAAGTATTGAGCTGGTCAACCATCAGCAGGTGAACCTGCGGCAGGTTACGCAGCGACAAGATTTGCTCTTCTTCCGGGCGGGTAAGCACTACCAGAACGTAGCGCTGATCTACCAGGGATTCGATGTGTTCGCGGCCAGCCTTGGTCGAGGGGGTTTCCCCGGCAACCAACTGGGACACCAAGTGCATACGATCCTTGCGTACCCGATCAGTCAGGGCGCAAGCCAGAGCCGCGGCCTTCATCTTCTTGGGGGTGCGCTGGGAGTAATCGCGCGGGTGCGGGCCATGTACAACTCCGCCGCCCCGCCACTGCGGCGCGCGGATGGAGCCTTGACGGGCCCGACCGGTGCCTTTCTGGCGCCACGGCTTCCTGCCGCCACCACGTACCTGTCCGCGCGTTTTAGTCGAGTGCGTACCCTGACGGGCTGCCGCGAGCTGCGCGTTAACTACCTGGTGCATTAAAGAAATATTGGGATCCCGATCAAAGATGCTGGCGGGCAGGTCAATGCTGCCTACTTCCTTGCCAGCGGGATCAGTTATGTTTAGCGAAAGATTAGTCATAGTTACGCACCTTTCACTGCACTACGAATCAGAACAATGCCGCCCTTGGGACCGGGAATAGCTCCGGTAACCAGGACAATGCCCTTTTCAGCATCGATTGCCTGAACTTTAAGATTCTGGATGGTCCTGCGGTCCCCGCCCATGCGTCCGGCCATGCGTAGGCCTTTAAATACGCGTCCGGGGGTGGCGCAAGCGCCGATAGAACCAGGCTTGCGGTGGTTACGGTGAGCACCGTGGGAGGCAGAAACGCCGGCAAAACCGTGACGCTTCATAACCCCGGCGAAACCTTTACCTTTGGTCTTTCCGGTAACATCCACTTTCTGGCCGACTTCAAAAATGTCGGCAGCCAGTTCCTGGCCAAGAGTGAAATCGTCATTTCCTCCGGTACGCACCTCTACTAGGTGGCGACGGGGGCTGACTCCTGCTTTATTAAAATGGCCGGCAAGGGGCTTGGTGACTTTCCGCTGATCGATCTGCCCGAAACCGATTTGAATGGCGGTGTAGCCATCGGTTTCCTGGTCTCGAATCTGCGTCACCACGTTCTTGTCGACCTGCACGACGGTGATGGGAACGACTTTTCCGTCCTCGTCCCAAACCTGCGTCATGCCTAGCTTGCGGCCGAGAAGTGCCCGAGTGGGTACTGCGGCAGCCGGCTGGGTCTGCGTGGTCATAATTATTTTCCTTAGAGTTTGATCTCGATGTTTACGTCAGCGGGCAAATCGAGACGCATTAGCGAATCGACTGCCTTAGGCGTCGGGTCGACAATGTCGATGAGCCGTTTGTGCGTACGCATTTCAAACTGCTCTCGGCTGTCCTTGTACTTGTGTGGCGACCGAATCACGGTGAACGTGTTCTTTTCGGTCGGCAAAGGTACTGGGCCTACCACTGTGGCGCCCGCGCGCTGGACCGTTTCCACGATCTTTTTCGCGGACGAGTCGATGACCTGGTGGTCATATGACTTCAGCCGGATGCGGATTTTCTGTCCCGCCATTCCGTCTACCTCTTCTTCTTCCGTAGATGTTTCCCCGGTGTTTATCCCGGGCCTGCCAGGGGATTTCCTCCCTTGCTTGCGCCAAGACCGCAAGGGCGAACTTGGCCGGTTGCAAGCGCAAGAATCCCTAAAAAGTTTAGGGAGGTGATCTTCCCGGACGAACTAGGTCACCGGGCACGAATCGATTCCTGCGTTCTTGCTGCCGGGCGCTAGGAGAGCGGGTACGCAGAGCGCACCTTTCAACTAGAGCCAGTAAACTACTTTAACGCGCTTGTAAGAACCCTTTCAAGCTGCGGTCATGTGAATGACCCCACGTCCACGCATCCGGGCGTGTCGCAGCACTCATTTTCTGCCGCGCATGGGGTGCTTTTCGTAACGTCCTGCGCGGAAACTAGGTTTTCCCTCCCTTCCGCGCGACAGCAGGATCCTCCACGACTGACGCATCGGGGCTGCCGCGGTAAAAGCGCTCGGGGGACCCCAGTGAGCCTTGCTTCGCTCGGCTAGAGACATTATCTCACTGAGACAAATAGGTGCGTTTCCGATGTTGCGATTAGTGATTGCAACCGGTCTCTCGCATCTTTTACCATGCCAGCCCATTCGCAACTTCAGCACTTGCGGCTGTGTGACACCGTACCGCATGCGGGGGGGGGAAAGTTTTATCCGAGTAGGTGCGGTGGGCATAAGAATTCGGGAAACGTCGCTACGTTTTCCGAATTCTTGGGCAGGAGGAAAAACTTTCCCCCCGCGCGCACCTAGTAGAGGTTAGCTCCCGCGCGTGAACTGGCGCGGTTAAAGAACAGGTGTTTGGCAATGCTTGCGAATCCGTCTCATAGACCGCACTCTTCCCATAATTCTTCAATGGGACGTGATTTGCGACCATCGCGCTCGTATTCCTCAAGAGCTTCGCGCGTTATTTGTAAATCGTATTCGTCTTCTAGCCGCTCAAAGAAAGCCTGTTTAAAGGCGTCGCCAAGAGAGATTGAATGAATGCGCGCATAGCTGGAGGCTAGACGTTGTTCTTCGTCAGTCAAACTAATAGATATCGACATAATACAATCTCCCCTTTCCTTTACTTCATAGTATTCCGGTTATGGGCAAACACATCAGATGTCTGTTTCGGAAAGGCACGTAAGCGGCGAATTGCCTTTGTCGTCTAGTGCCGGGGCACTCAGTTCCCCAAACATCACCCGGTAGAGGACTTCTTTTTCCAAATCCATAGCTGCCATATCTACCACGTATGGCGTGGGGTTAAACGCAGATGCGCCGTGACCCCCAGGTTCACCTGCGAGGAAGGGGGTCAAAGGTTTAGCTTTCTTATTTCTTTTATGAATTGTTTATTCAGTTCTTTTGTTCTAAAAAACATATCCTCACTGTTTGAAAGCTGGTGACGCTTCGCTTTAATGGAAACTAATTCTAAGGTGCAAATGTAGTCAGCAAGCTGGAATAGCCTATAATCGCTCGGTTTAACTTCCCTTTTGGTCTCGACATCTAACAAGGTGTTAAAAACGGTATTGAGTACCAATCCAAGCTCACTTTGCCCGTTGTCATAATACAAAGCTCTCGAATCGAAGGACTGGAAAAATGCAAGATTATCTCGACAAAACTCCGCAAGTTCTTTCGCAATTCGAGCCTGAAGCTTGTCTTTGCTGTCCCAAAGTTTTTTATCGAAGGAAAAGGTCTTTACTTTTACAGGTAGGTGCCTTGCGAAATTTCGCATCACGAACATCAGGTTGCGTCGGGTTTCGTAACTGTAATTAAAATACTCGTTTTCATTACGAATGATGGGGGCGGTGTGAATGCAATGATTGGCGAACCCTAGGTCGGCTAAGCGGCGCTCTAGAGTTTCGAGGTATTCTGTGAGATTTTTTGATTGATCGTGTAAAACCAGAGTAAATAGATAGAAGGAAGAGGATCCTTTTTTGAAACCGAAATCTCCTGATTCGTCTACGAAAATGCTGATTCTTCGGTCGAGCAAACAGGCTTCCCCTCGGTAAAAGAAATGGCGGGAGATGTTCCCGCCAATGTAGGACCCGGTTCTCACGAACAGCCCTAGTAGTGCCATTCTACAGTATCTTCCCAGCCAAAACAACCCCCCGGGGCTCTTGGACTGCTTTTACCGAGCCAGACCCGGGCGGGCGAAAATCCCGGGCTCACGGTTCGCAGTAGATTCGACGCAGAGTAATCCCCCGCGCAGGCTTGGATACCGCGCGGGGGAAAAGAGTATTAAGTTGCGGTGGAGTTTCTTTAAGCTTCCGCGGGGGCTTCATCCTCTTGGCGACGGCGCCGCAAGGCGGCAACCAGGATGCCGGTACTAAAGAGTACGCCCGCTGCAATCAGGAATGGCACCACGTAGACACCGGTTTTGGGCATGTGCGGCTTGGCCGGGGGCGGGGGCGGGGTCGCGGGGGCCGGAGTTTGTTCCGCCATCATCTTGGGGGCAATCGAAATGTTAAAAGTCCATACGTGCAAGTCCGGGTTACCGGACGGCATGGTTATCAGGAACGGCTTAATCCGACCATATTTATGGGTAGTGTCTGCCGGTTTCTGATCGCTTACCAGGTACAGTCCGACCGGCAGGTCAGCGAAGGTAACGTTGCCTTGATCATCGGTGATCATGGTTTTTGCCGGCTCTAAGCCTTTGGTTTCGGCCTGCTTAACCGTCATCTTCTGCAGTTGCGTCCAGTCGGCGGTAGGCAAATCTACCCCTTTGACCCGGTTAATCTGAATCACCTGTCCCCCAGCCGGGCCATTAGGCAAGGCTCCCGGTTTAGGGTCATCATAGGGATTCGCAGCAGTCTTAGTTATATGTAACTGTCCGAGGCGCGCGGGATTGAAACTTGCGGGATCGAGGCCGGTGATGTCACCCACTACTACTGGTTGATCCGATTGCGGTGAAGCCATCGCTGAGGTTGGTACCAGGGCAAGCATTAGTGCGGCCAGCAGCCCCAAGCCTGCTTTCAGCTTGCGTCGCGTGCTGTTCACTGTGTCCTCCTTGCTTTTCGTGGCGGGTAATATGTAGTTATTTCGGCGTCGGTGGCGGGGATTCCCTCCCTGCCAATCGGGGGTGAAGCCCCTGAAGCTTTTTCTTCGTCCTCATTGCGGCGACGCTGTCTCCACAGCCACCAGCCGAGCAGCAGAGCAGCTAGGCAAGCCACAAAAATTATGGCTCCCATCCACCACGGCCATTCCAGCTTCCCGGGTCCGGCGAAAGGCTTACTTTTATCCATCGGCACCCGTACTCCAGTCACTAACAGCCGGTGGCTGTTAATACCGTAGGGCGTGCAGGTGAGGACGGTTAAAAGATCCTTGCCTTCTTGCCGCTGCAGGCTTTGCACCTGGTCGGGACGAACTACCCGAATCCAACGCACCTGGTATTTAAGCTCTTGCCCCGCTACCTGCACATAGATAGCGTCACCTTTCTTAACCTCGGTCAGGTTATCAAGCAAAGTGGCTGTTGAGAGCCCGCTATGCCCGGTGAGTACCGCGTGCGTTCCTTTACCCCCTACCGGGAGGGAGGATCCGTACAGATGCCCGATTCCGCGTTCTAGGGTGTCTGGCTGGGAACCGTGGTAGATAGGTAAATCTACTTTGATTCCCGGGATTATCAGACGCCCCATTTCCGGGACGATATTTAGTTGTTTTAGATACACCTGATAGGGGTTGTTGTCTTTGGCAACCCGCGCCAACCAGGGATCCAGGATGGGAGCCCCCGGGGTGTGCTGGTTATATGCCTGGGCTGCCTTAAAAGAATCAGACAGCTGCTGCCTATCAAGATGTTTTTCTGCTTTTGAATATTCGTAGGCGATCTGGAGTTGGCGGGCATTGTTCCATTGGGTTGCCACCACGGGGTATAACAACACCGCAATACCCGCCAACGCCAGGATTACGGGGATCAGAGTGGAACCGCGGCTGCGCTGAACTTTGCCTTTACGCTGCTCGGTGGCTCCGCTGGTTTTCTCTTTCTTCCCCAATTTTCGCCTTGCTATTTAGTGTCGGGGAGCAGGGTTGCTCCCCGACACTTTATTTTAGTTACGCGCGTACCCGATTGCGACGAGCATAGTAGTATGCTCCGCCCAGTAATCCGGCTGCCACAATCAGGAAGAGGGCAATGCCCGCTCCACCGGTTAGCGGTAGCTTCGAGAGGATATCTGAGCTCTTTAGGGTGTTCTGGTACTCGACCTCTACTGGTTTGTTCTGATCAGCAGCGGCTTTAACCGTGGCCTTATCGAAACCGACTTTCTCCACAGAGCTACCCAACTCGTAACCGGTAGGTGCCTTGGTCTGTACCACGCACAGACTATTGTCACGAGCCGCTAGGGGTTCTGAACTAGCTACTCCGGCTTTCAACCCGGTCGCGATTGCGGCACCAGTGGTGGAAGGATCCCCGGTAGCTGCATCGTCACAAGCATAGACGCTAAACTCTGCGTTTTTATTGTTGATATCGGTTTGTCCGTCCTTGTTGTTTACCTGCAGCTTAGCCATCGGAATATCCGGCTGGTCTTTAGGATCAGTTTCACTGCCGCCGTTTTCACCTTTCTCCGAGTCATAGTTGTAGGCTGCTTTGTTCTTAATGACCCAGTTACTTGCCGGTTGACTCCAAATGGGGTCACCTGCGGGGGCAATCTTACCGGTCAGGGTCACTCGTAGGGTCTTACCTGAGTTGGCATCCAGCTTGGCAAGGCCCGTGGCAGTCAGCTGAATTCCGTAGGGGTTTTCAATAACTGTGTAATCAGCAGCTTCTAGCGCTGTCTTGGTGTTCCCATCTACAATCTCGACCTTCTCAATCGTAGAGTTGGCCTTATCAACCTTCAGCGGCCCCGAAGGAGTATCAGTGACTTTGTAGGTCTTTAACTTGTCACCTTGAGCTTTCGCGGTCAGAGTAGGAATCGGGGAGTCAATCTCGAAGGTCATCTTGGAACCCGGTTTAACTACCTCGTCTTTAGGGGTGATGTCCTTCTTGGTGATCTTGCCCGCGGAACCGTTCTTGGGGTACACGGTTACGGTATCCATCCAGGTTCCATTATCCGGATCAGTCATCGGAATCAGGATTATGGACGGGAGCGCCGCCTTGTAGCCGGTAGGAGCCTTGGTTTGGGTCAAACGGTACAAACCGGGCTTGACCGTAAACGAAGTCTTGCCATCGGCACCCAAGTCTTTCGTCTCTTCAACTGCCGGGCTTGCCGGAGTGAAGTTAGCGGGAGTCGCCTTGGTGGCCGCATTGTAACCAGCGGTAGTGGTCACATCGTAGTCACCTTTTTCCAGCTTGAAAGTACCCGAGGGCAGTTTATTAGCTGCATCAAAATGACCGCTCTTACCATCGGCGGGAACTCCGCCTTCACCAATCTGGGGCTCTACCGAAATCGTGTAATCTTTGTTGGCATCGATCGCGGGGGCGGCGCTGGCGCCAGGAGCGCCCACTGCTACTAAGCCCAGGGCAGCCATGCCCAAGGCGGCAGCTAGTGCCATCCCCCTCCGAACAAATTTCTTAGTGTTGGAAAACATTTTTACCTCATTTATGTTTTTCTGTTTATTTACGTTTGGAAATTTTCTTAACTTCTTTGTTTTAAGATGTTTGCGCGTTACCCCCTGTTAACCCGGGGTCGGTGCCAGACCGGAAAAATCTTTCACGAGCTAAAGACTGTCTCCAGGCGGCAAGCATCCATCCCGCGGGTAAGCGTGGCAGGCACGCGCGGTGAATTATTTTCATTCGCGCCTCCTATGCCACATCACGGCTGCCGAAGCGGCCACCAGGGAGATTCCCACCAGCCACAACCAGGGCAAATAGCCACCGGTCAGGGGGAGATTCCCAACTCTTACGTCCGCCAATTCGATCTGCCAAGCCTTGACGGTATTGTCCGGCGCATAGGTGGCTATCAGACCGGAACTGAAAGCTTCCGGATCGAGCTTGACTACGGTGTCTTGCTCCGCTTTCTGATCGGCAGGATCTAGGGCGACGGCAAACTTCCAGCCGAAGGGGAACCTTTCGCCCGCATTCGTGCCGGCATTGGTATTCCCCAGCAGGTAGTTGCCAGGTGGCAGTTCGGTCTTCGATTCATACACACCCGGCTGGCCCTCAACTGGCACCAGCTCGATCGGCGTCCCGGCACTTTCGTCTGCCTTTCTCTCATATAGGGAGAAGGTAGCATCCGGAACCACCTGTCCGTTAGGCTTGGGAGCCGTTGCCTTATAGATACGCACTTTGGTGCCGTTGCTGTAAACCGAGTACAACACCACGCCCTGCTTGGTGGTTCCATCCAAAGTAATCTCGAAGGTGCCCTTGCCAGGATCCGTATCCTTAACTGCCAGCTTGGTCTTGTTAACTTGGGAGAAATCCATGTTGTCATAGAAATAGAATCCCAGTTTATCCACGTCCCAAGGCACCCAGTTGCCTGCCACTTTCAGGTACGGTTTCGCCGAGGTATCCGGTTTGGTACCGGTCAGCTTGCAGGTGGTACCCACCGGCACCAGCGGGAGCCGCACGAAATTGCCGCGCCCTGCCTCGGCGGTACCGGCTATCGCGGGATAGCCCCCATCGGGTACCGGCAAACCAGCCGGGCGAGTACAGGTGTAGTTGTACGCGTACTTGTTGGTTTCCGGCAGTACCTCATCGCGGCGCTTGCCCTCTACTGCGGTACCTATCTGATATTGATCGAAAGGCACCAGATAGAAGTCCTCGAAGGTAATAGTAGTTTCCTTCTTACCTTCGGGGTCCAGACTGAGCGGGGTGACCTTTAAGGCATCCGGGGTTTGCGAGTTGCCCAATGCCTCAGTTTGCTCGGTAGCCCCCTCGGTTACTACTTTGGCACTGGGGTTCAAGTACACCTGCGGATCCTTGTACTTGGCAACCGGGTCTTTCCCGGTCTGGTTTTCATGCCAGATCTTACAAGTGGAGCTGGCGGGGACGAAGTTACCGCCGTCCTCACCGGAGAGCAAGGTGAGTTCACCAGTGCTCAAGGTGGTCTTATCGTTAGCGCTCAAATCCATAGAGCCCTCGTACACCTGGGGGTTACCCTGAGCATCTCGCAGATACTTATCGGTGCATTGATAGTGCGCCCTATAGCCAACTTCCCCTTTGTCTACCAAGGCTTGCCCCACGGACATATAGGAGGCCGCATCATCTTTTCGCACCTTCTGCACCACTTTTAGTTTGGCGGCAGGACGCACGAAATCGTTATTGATGGTAAAGAGGGATTGTTTTTGTGTACTCCCCTCGCCACTAACATGATTGGGGTGCACAATGAAGCCCACAATTCCCTGGTCACCACTCATTAGATTCAGGTTAGAATCATCATCTACCTGCGAATTTTTTCCTTTGTTATAGCTAAATAGAGCCCTCAATCCGGCGGCATCTGCGGTCTGCGTGTCTTGGGTTGGATCCTTCGCAATGGTGGTAGTCACCTTGGCATCCAACTCTGGGAACTTTTCCTCTGCCAAAACACAGCGATACCCGACTGGAATCAGCTGGTTGGCAACAGCATCCTCCCACTTTCCAGGCTCAGTGGCACTTTCTTTAAAGCTCAACGCCACTCTAATAATGGCGGCAGCGCTACTATCGGGAGGCAACTCCGCGTCTCCGGCTCCAATTAGGGGCGGCGGCCCGCAGTAGAGGCGAGCGTCAAAGGTCTTACCTCTAGCTAAGGGCGCCCCATTGCCGGTATTAGTCAAACTTACTTTCACCTGGGTTTTTTCGAAGACATAGTTATTCCAAGAAACCATAGCGCCGGCAAAGTTCTCGGGCAGGGTGCTGGGAACTACCGGGTTACGGGGATTCCCATTCTCATCTTTTAAGTTGTCCCCGACAGTGGGTTTATTGGGATCATTGGGTGTGAATGCTCCGTTTGGCCCTGCTTTTCGGTCACGAGGCAAGAGCACCTGGACTTTAATCACTCCGCCCACATTTTCGGCGCGGCACTTATCGGAAGCATCCGTACACTTTTCGTTTCCCTCCCGGTCACGACCGCGGTAACCATTGGTAATCTCCCAATAGTGACTCCATACGGTTTCGTCTACTTTGGCACCATCGGGATCTTCAGTGACGGTACAAACCGCGCCCGCCGGCAGGGCATCAATCACGTGCCATTCACCCTGTTGGAAACGACCCATCTCAGTGCTGGCACTGGGATGCAGGTCTTGCAGCCTAGAAGCCAGGTCATCGCCGAAAGTAGCTTGGGCATCGGTTCGTAGCCCAATGTCACGGGGCGCGGGGATATTGATTGGCTTTCCATTCAAGGAGCAAGACCAGCTCACCGGGAAGTGCTTATCACCAGAAACAATAGTTACGCCTTCGCCACCGACTTTCTTCTTCAGGTTGAAAGTCGCCAACTGCAAGCGGTAATCCCGTTGCAAAGTGATTGTTTGCCTATCAGCAGGGGTTTGCCCATCGGCAGAGGTCCACTGATAACTATATTTATCCGCGCTGGCAGTGCCCCCGGCACCTGACCAGGCGGGATCCTGCAAATCGGTTCCAGGAATCTTCAAAGTCGTTTCGTTGGTGGTAGCCGTACAGTCCCAATTGGCGGGTACTTCCAGGGGCGTAACGGTACCCTTATTAGACAGCTCCGGCGAAAAAGTTGCCGTAGATGTTACCGCGCCATTTTTGTACTGGCACTTAACCTCAAGAGGAACCTTGGTGCTATCAGCATCATTGGGGGCAATCCCCAGGACGGCTTTACGCCATTCATCCGGAACAGTAATCCGGTCGCCGGTGGCGGTACTATTGGCATCCTTGGAAGTCCACATGCTGGAGTTAGCTGCCAGATTTACCGTGGTAGTCTTGGCCTTAGCCCATAGTCGAATAACCACGCTAACGCTGCCACTTCCGCTAGGAGAAGTGAATTGGGTGTTGATAGGGGCGGGATTTGCCTGGTTGATATCATCAACATTCGCCCACTTCCAATCTATTCTGCCTTCTAAATCGGCAAGCGGAGCCTCCACCCGGCAATCCGACCCCTCGGGGATAGTAGTGGAAGGGACGATGGTGCTAGTACCATTCTTCAAATCAAGCGTGATGGGTACGGGCGTTATGTCCGCTCCGGCGCTTGTTGTACATTTAACCTGCGCGTCCAAAGTATCGGGAATACTCAGGGCATCGTACTGGGGACGAGATTTCACCAGCCCCTGTACCGAAATGTCACCCGCGCGTGGCAGCGAATACTTGGTTTCCAAATTGGCGGTAGATTCGCTTTCGGCGATCGTCACCGTCTGTGGAGGAGCCTGGTACCTAACATTCAATCCCGCAATGTCTTGCGGCTCTGATTGAATGGTGCACTGGGAACCAACCGGCAGGTTCTCCAAGGACTTGGAAGTAGTCTCGGTGCCATTTGCCGGGATGACTAACTCATTGACTGTCTGCCCCGCTTCTCCTGGCAGCTTACAGGACACCGTAACTTTATTATCCTTACCTTTTATGGTGTCCTGCATGGTGGAATCCGGGATCGGCTGTCCCCAGGCTATCTTATGGTTTATGGCCAGGTTAGCCAGCTTATAACTAAGGTCGTTATTGACGGTAACCGGAGTTTCAATCGTGGTGTCAGTTATGGTGGTGCTGATTGGACCCGGCATCACCAGCTGGGCGTTGGGCACAGCAGCGGGAGCCCCGATCGAATCCTCGGTAAGATCACATCTAACCCCGGCCGGCACCTTTTCCACTAGCTTAGACTCGGTGGACTTAACGCCAAAGCTTAAAGTGTCTTGACCGTCAATCGGCAGGGTAACTCCCTCGTCGGTGCATTTCAGATGCATGGGGAAGGTCTGCCCAATACCCTGGTTAGCGGCCTCGCCGGTAAGCTCTTTAGTTACCCGCAACTTGCCTTCCAAGCGTTGCAAATCCTCGGTTATGTTAATAACTTGTTTGCCGGGAGAGTGTACCCAGAAGTAGTTGTTGCTGCAGGCTTTAGGAGTTTTGGGTTTGGTATCGTGGTCTGCCTGACAGATAGTAGATTCGTAACTGTCCCTCACGACTACGCCGGGGATATTTACCGACTCGCCCACCCCGGTACCTGGTCCGTGAATGTTCTGGTTCGGGGGTACCGTTGAAAGTAAACAGTGAGTACCGACCGGCCAGGCATCCTTGCCGTTTTTATCCTTCCCCAGGATAACTTTGGCGGTACCATCGGTTTCCACCCCTACCCAGTCGACTCCTACGTAGCCGGGATAGGTTCCGGTATTTGTCTCCGGCAACTCCGGGAGTTTAGTGGGGTCAGCCATGAACCGGCAGTTATAGTACACCGGAACCTTTTTAGGTAATTTGCCCTCTGCGATTTTTTTCGCCAATGCGGGATCATTCTTGGAGTTAGAGAAATGCAGGGTAACTTCGACGTGCGCTCGCAGGGAGTTATACACAGTATGCGAAACCAGCTGCGAGTCTTTTTCGGTGGTGACAGTGGGATCCTGAAGCTTGATTTTACCCACGATGATATTCTTTACCGACTGCTTTTGATCTTTTATTTTCTGGGTTTGAGCCTCGTCTACCGCAAAGTTAGTTCCAATAAAATAGCTGTCAGAAGTAAATTTCATACTCGCGGTAGTGACGTCATACCCCTCGGGCATCTCGATGGTTTCCGTGATAGTACACTGGGTGCCTACCGGAACTGGCGTCGGAGTTATTTGAAGTTTGGCCAACTTGGCGATAATGTTCAACTCTTTAACCTGTTGGGGACCAGCGGTCGTGGGGGCAACAACATAGTCATCCGGGTTGTCTCCCAGGGGATCTTTACACTCCCACTTATACGAGTATTTGGCGCCATTAGTGTAGTGAGGAGGCTTGCCCCCGACTTCGTAACGAATCTGATCATTAACTGCTGAAACGGTCTTTTCAAAGGTCAACTTTTGCAGCGGGCGCGAGTAAGTCCCACACTTAATCGAGAAAAGCTCACTAATCTTATTCGCAGGGATCTTAAATCCGACTTTATTGTTTGCCGGATCATCTATCTCATCAGGCGTGAAAGGTGCGCTCTGTCCATTGGTTCTACTCAAACCATTACAGCGGACAATCTTCCCCTTAAGTTTAGTATGCCAGTATTCAGTGGTATGCCGGGGGAAAGTAATATCCACCCCGCCGGTCATCTTGGCCTTAGTAAGGCTGATTACCAAGCGACCATCTTTACCAGTTATATGGTTCTGGGGGGGTGCTGCGGAGGTATCTACGGGGGTGAAATCAACCCGTTGACCAGCATTGGGTTTTACATAGCGGAAATCTTGATCTACCAGGTCAGAAGTGAGGGAAAAGTGGGTATCTTCCCACATCCAACGGCGCATAGTGTTCTCAAAAGTACCGTTGGCTACGCCGTCCTTCCATGGATTTTTGAAGTAGTCTCCGTTTGGATAGCCGTAATAACCGCCGGGAGACCCGCCGGCGTTATCAGAGGGGAAGGGTACGTATTGATAATTCGGCGTCGATTGAGCTGGGTCCTCCGCACCGGTCAACGCGCGTAGGAACATATGCCGGGTGGATTCACCACCACCGTCTGGATTAGGAAATCTGTCGACCCAGTCCCCCATACCCATAGTGCGAACATCCGCTCCCAGACCGCGAATCATCCGCGCAACATCTAACATTCCGGCGCGACCGGGATTAGCTTCCAGCGGAAGCCATTTCCACTTACAATTATGGAGATTCTCGCTGTCTACGTTTTCGGGATCATCAACGAAATTACCCTCTTCGTCATGAACAACATTCCAGTTGGGATATACACCATTATTGGTATTAACACATCTGCCGTCACCCGGACTCGTGTACACAGATTTACTAAGGTGCCAGTGAGGATCTGACATCGACATGATAATGATCTTGGAATAAAGCGGCCGGGGCACAAAATTGGGGTCACCGGCATGCTCAGCTAGTTGTGCCTGCTTGTAGCGGTACATATCGCGATAGAGCTTACCCAGCCCCCACTCACCATTGCCACCATAGCCACTTTGGATATTGCCGCCTTCGCCATTGGTGGCATCTAAGGACCAAACTTTATCCATTACCTTGTTATATCCAGCCTCATCTGCCAGGGAGGTCGCTTGCAAGTCGGGAGTGTTATTCCCGTAACGCCCCTCATCTTGCTTGCGGGCATAGTGATAGATACCTACAGACAGCGGGGAGCCTTTGAGCTTCTCAATTACATTCGCTACTGCCTGGTTTTGATCCCAGTTCCGGCAATTAGCGTTCCGAGCTCCCCCATTAAGACGCTTTCTATTCGCAGGTATCGCTGGGTAATCCTTCGGGCAATCTTTATTTGCAGTACCGGTAATGCCGCCGCCCATGGTTTGGTAACCATAGAAAGACCCGAACTCAAACACTAAGGCAATAGAACCAGCGCTCTTGATGTCCTGGGATTCCGCTTCCCGAGGAGGATCCGAGGGCCAGGGGTCATCTGGTCCCCCAATGATGGGGTGAGCCGGGTCAGAGGGTACTGCCTGCGCTTTAGGGAGCGCCAATACCGCCACCGGAATCAACGCGAGCACCAGCCCCAACAGGGTCAGCACCGCGGTCAGCTTTTGATATCGCTTATGTCCTGCCACGTTGCACCTAACAATCCTAGTAAAACTACGCCCCCCCCGGGTTACCCGGCAAGGGGGCGAGCAAGATACCTTTGGAGTCAATCCTAAGTTAAAGCGCATTAACCCGTCAAGCACTTTTAAAGATCACGTTCAGCGTGCTCAGATAATGAGATGGATAAAAAAATCGCACCCCGAGAGGTAACTCTCGGGGCGCGATTTAAACTAAAAGGTTAGTTTACAGATCGATCTTGGTTACACGACCAGAACCAACGGTGCGGCCACCTTCACGAATAGCGAAGCCCAGGCCGATCTCCATAGCGATCGGCTGAATGAGCTCCACCGAGATTTCGGTGGTGTCGCCGGGCATAACCATTTCCTTGCCCTCGGGCAGGGTGATAACGCCGGTAACGTCGGTGGTACGGAAATAGAACTGGGGACGGTAGCCAGAGTAGAAGCTCTTGTGGCGGCCACCCTCGTCCTTCTTCAAGATGTAGACCTGACCCTCAAACTTGGTGTGAGTGGTGATCGAACCGGGCTCTACTACAACCTGGCCACGCTCCACGTCTTCACGCTTGGTGCCGCGCAGCAACAGACCGGTGTTGTCGCCAGCCTCGGCCTGATCCATCGACTTGTGGAAGGTCTCGATACCGGTAACCGTGGTCTTCTGCGGTGCGCGAATACCCAGGATTTCCACCTCGGAGTTGAGCGGGAGCTTACCGCGCTCCACACGACCGGTAACCACGGTGCCACGACCGGTAATGGTGAAGACGTCCTCGATCGGCATCAAGAACGGCTTATCCAGGTCACGAACCGGTTCCGGAATGTATTCGTCAACCGCTTCCATCAGTTTCTGAATCTGGCCAACCCACTTCTCGTCGCCTTCCAGCGCCTTCAAAGCAGAAACCTGAATGACCGGGGCGTTATCCCCATCGAAGTCCTGGCTGGACAGCAGGTCGCGGCATTCTTCCTCGACCAGTTCCAGCATTTCTTCGTCGTCAACCATGTCGCACTTGTTCAGAGCAACCAGGATGGCGGGGACGCCCACCTGACGAGCGAGCAGTACGTGCTCACGGGTCTGAGCCATGGGGCCGTCAGTTGCGGCAACCACCAGGATCGCGCCGTCCATCTGAGCTGCGCCGGTAATCATGTTCTTGATGTAGTCGGCGTGACCGGGGGCGTCTACGTGTGCGTAGTGACGCTTCTCGGTCTGGTATTCCACGTGGGAAACGTTAATGGTAATCCCGCGTTCGCGTTCTTCCGGAGCGTTGTCTACGTCCTCGAAAGGAGTAAACGCGTTCAGTTCCGGATAGGTGTCGTGCAGCACTTTGGTGATAGCCGCGGTCAAGGTGGTCTTGCCGTGGTCAACGTGCCCAATAGTACCAATGTTAACGTGCGGTTTATTCCGCTCGTACTTAGCCTTAGCCACTTAATGTCCTCCTGGACTCGGGTAGTTATCTATCGCTTGGTTGTCAAAGTAAAGGTTAACACCCAACGCGAATGATCTCCTACGGGTTTTTCTGTGATTTTTAATAAATTAAAAGGTACCCGCGAGGGCTATTCGCCTCGGGTCTTAGCAATGATTTCCTCAGCAACTGAGCGGGGGACCTCATCGTAGCTGTCAAACTGCATGGTGTAAACGGCGCGACCCTGCGTCTTTGAACGCAAGTCACCCACATACCCGAACATTTCCGACAGCGGAACCTTTGCCCGGACTTCCTTCACTCCATTGACATCGTCCATGGACTGAATAAATCCGCGGCGAGAGGAAAGGTCGCCCATCACGTCGCCCATATACTCTTCTGGCGTCCGGACCTCAACGGCCATAATCGGCTCCAGCAAAGTGGGCTTAGCGCGGCGAGCGCCCTCCCTCAAAACCATGTTACCGGCAATCTTGAATGCCATTTCTGAAGAGTCGACGTCATGGTAAGCACCATCCGTCAGGGTCGCTTTGATACCGGTTAAAGGATAACCAGCCAAAACGCCCCCCTCCATGGCTTCTCGAATGCCCTGGTCAACCGAAGGAATATATTCACGAGGAATACGTCCGCCGGTAATCTTATTAACAAACTCGTACGGTTCTTCCGCATCCGTGGGAAGCGGCTCGAAAGTAACCAGTACCTTTGCGAACTGGCCAGAACCACCGGTCTGTTTCTTGTGGGTGTATTCCACATCCTCGACCGTCTTGCGGATGGTTTCGCGATACGCAACCATAGGCGCGCCCACGTTTGCTTCCACATGGAACTCGCGTTTCATCCGGTCAACTAGCACGTCCAGGTGCAGCTCGCCCATACCGCCAATCACGGTCTGGCCGGTCTCGTCATCTAGACGCACGGTAAAGGTCGGGTCTTCTTCTGCCAGGCGCTGAATCGCAATCCCCAGCTTCTCCTGGTCAGCCTTGGTCTTGGGCTCGATGGCCACGTGAATAACCGGATCCGGGAAGTTCATCGATTCTAGAACTACCGGCTGATCACTCTCACACAAGGTATCGCCAGTGGTGGTGTCCTTCAAGCCCACAAAGGCGTAAATGTTACCAGCGTGCGCAACCTCAATCGGATTTTCCTTATTGGAGTGCATCTGGAAAATCTTGCCGACGCGTTCACGCCGTCCCTTGGTGGCGTTCAGCAGCGGGGAGCCCGCCTTGATGTGCCCGGAGTAAATCCGGACATAGGTCAGCTTGCCATAGAAGGGGTGCGCGGCAATCTTAAATGCCAGCGCCGCCAAGTGGGCGTTCTCGTCCGGAGGACAAAGAATTTCTTCTTCCTCGTTATTGGGGCTGTGTCCTTCCAGAGCCGGAACATCCAGCGGAGAAGGCAGGTAACGCAAAACGCCATCCAGAACCGGCTGTACGCCCTTGTTCTTGAAAGCACTGCCCGCAAACACCGGGTAGATTTCGCTCTTCAAAGTGAGTTCGCGAATACCGGCGATGATTTGATCATTGGTGAGCTCACCGTTTTCTAAGTAAGCCTCCATCAATTCGTCATTGGCTTCGGCCGCCGCGTCAATCAGTTTCTCGCGGTATTCTTCAGCGCGATCTTTCAGGTCAGCGGGGATTTCTCCATATTCGAGAACCGCACCCAAAGTGGGGTCTCCCTTGGATACTTTCGCGCCCTTCTTATTAGCCTCTGCAGCCTGCTCTTCGCTGAAAGTTTCCGGGAAGTAAACAGCCCGCATTTCCAGCAGGTCAACGATTCCCTTGAACTCGGCCTCGGCACCAATCGGCAGTACCATTACTACCGGCTTTGCGTGCAGACGATCCTCAATAGTCTTTACCGAGTAGTAGAAATCAGCACCCAGTTTGTCCATCTTGTTGACGAAGCAAATACGGGGTACGTCATACTTGTCGGCCTGACGCCACACGGTTTCAGATTGGGGTTCTACACCCTCTTTACCGTCAAATACGGCCACGGCACCATCGAGGACGCGCAGGGAGCGCTCTACCTCTACGGTGAAGTCAACGTGACCAGGGGTATCAATGATGTTGATCTGTTGGTCATGCCAAAAACAGGTGGTCGCCGCGGAGGTAATGGTGATCCCGCGTTCCTTTTCCTGCTCCATCCAGTCCATGGTTCCGGCACCATCGTGGGTTTCCCCAATCTTGTAGTTGATGCCCGTGTAGTACAGGATGCGCTCGGTTACAGTGGTTTTACCGGCATCAATGTGAGCCATGATGCCGATGTTGCGAACCTTAGATAGGTCAGCAAGCACTTCTAATGCCACAATTGTTCCTTCCGGTCAGAGTTACCAGCGGTAATGGGCGAAAGCCTTGTTGGACTCCGCCATCTTGTGCATATCTTCACGACGCTTCACCGCAGCACCCAGGCCGTTGGAAGCATCCAAAATTTCGTTCATGAGGCGTTCGGTCATGGTCTTTTCGCGGCGCTGCCGGGAAAAATCAACCAACCAACGCAGCGCCAAAGTGGTCGCCCGCGAAGGACGTACTTCCACTGGCACCTGATAGGTAGCGCCACCGACGCGGCGAGAACGCACCTCTAGGGCAGGACGAACATTTTCCAGGGCGCGCTTTAGCACGCTGACTGGTTCCTGCTCGGTACGTTCACGCACGCCCTCGAGCGCGCCGTAAACAATACGTTCCGCCAAAGATTTCTTGCCGTCTAGCAGCACCCGATTCACTAACTGGGTGACGATGGTCGAGTTGTAAACCGGATCAACTGCCAAAGGGCGCTTGGGAGCTGGACCTTTACGAGGCATACTACTTCTTCTCCTTCTTCGCGCCGTACTTAGACCGACCCTGGCCACGGTCACGCACACCCTGGGTGTCAAGCGCGCCGCGCACGATGTGGAAACGCACACCGGGCAGGTCCTTTACACGTCCACCGCGCACCAGCACGATGGAGTGTTCTTGCAGATTATGTCCCTCGCCGGGGATGTAAGCGGTCACTTCAATGCCGCTGGACAGACGAACACGCGCCACCTTCCGCAGTGCCGAGTTCGGCTTCTTCGGGGTGGTGGTGTAAACACGAGTACAAACGCCGCGACGCTGGGGCGAGCCCTTTAGCGCGCGAGTTTTACTCTTCGCCTTCTTAGTTGAGCGTCCTTTGCGGACCAACTGTTGGATGGTAGGCACTACTTCTCCTGTTACTTAATGTCGAAACACTTGCCACGCGGTACCGAAATATCTGCCCCAGAAACGGGCATACTGCACCGCCGGGGCCGGCCCGCAAGGTTAAGGCTGCACAGGATGCTGGCCTAGGTAATCAGCGGATCGCGCCTAACTGACTTACCCTTAACGTCCGGAGCTCAACGGAGAAGAGCCCGTGCCAGAAAAATCTGGCTAGTTCGGGGCCCGGTATCGCGGGCACCATGATTAAAATTAGCCAGCCACCCTGTCGCTGGTCAAACCGGATTAGCAAATAAAAGCCCTTTTGTGACTGATTCCATGAGTAAAGCTCCGATTTTGGGATCCTGCGTCAATATTACAGGCGGGTTCGTGTCGGGTTGGTTCCTGGCTTATTATGAGGAATCGTGTGTTCATCTAGCCTGCCCGCGAGCGAAGATTTGCAATACCGCGTATCTAGGCTAAGCAATCGCGAGTGCAGCTTTGAGCAGGTATTTGAGCTTTTAGAGCAATATCAGCATTTGCTTTCACCTGCCACAGCTGAGCGCAGCACCCTTACGGTTTGGAGCGGGGAGCGACTCAAGTTGGCGGGCTTAGGAATAGCTTGGCAGGCCAGCTTTAGCGGCGAAAACAGATTTGCGGCTGCCGAGGACGCCTGGCGGGATCTGTGTGAAACTAGCCAGCATACGACTGGTAGCGAAGTTGAAAGTTCCGAGGTAGCTGCCGGTTTCTCGCGCGAACGAGCAGGACAAATAAGCTGGCCGTTGGTTTTAGGGAGTTTCGGGTTTACGCCCGCTACCCCCTCGCTGCTGCTAGTACCAGCTTTAGCGGTGGTTTCCAGTGGCGGTAACACTTGGCTGTGGCAGGCTCGCTTTCAGGCAGGGCAAGAAGATTTCCGAGGAAGCCGGGGAAATTCTGGCGCAACTGCCGAGAATGTGCAAAAGGCGGCAGGGAATAATAGGGAAGAAGCCCAAAGCGAAGCCTCGGGCACTAGGGCAGAAGCAACAGAAAACACGCAGGTTGGCAGCCCCTCCTTGGGCTCTTGCCCCGCGCGAAATACCAACGTAGCAATTCCCCCGCAACCATCCCCGCTCTCCCCCTCCCTCCCCGCGCAGGTAGTTAGCGAAACGTACCCGCATTTGCAGCCGGATGCATGGATGTCGGCAGTGGGGCGCGCTGCCGAGGAAATTCGCGCGGGGCGAGCAGAAAAAATCGTACTTGCCCGCGATAAGGAACTCCGCTTTGAACAGGATGTTTCCTTGGTGCGAGTTACCAAATACTTGGCTGAAACCTACCCCACCTGCTGGACTTATGCGATTGGCAACCTGGTGGGAGCCAGCCCCGAAATGCTCGCCAGCGTCAGCGAAGGGAGGCTGCTGTGCCGCGTCCTCGCGGGCTCGGCCCTTCCCTCTCAGGAGCAACGCCTGCTAAGCGACCCTAAAGAGCAACTTGAGCACCGGTTGGCAGTTCAAAGCGCCGAGGAGTCGCTAACTGGTCTCGACTTAGATTTAGAGGTGCCTGCTCCGCGCTTGCTGCACCTGGGGTATGTTACGCATTTGGCGACCGATATTACCGATGAAAACCTTGCTGATCAGGGAGTTAGCTCTTTGCGTGCAGCGGCGGCACTTCACCCCACGGCAGCGGTTTGCGGAAAGCCCCGCGAAGTAGCTGCTGCGCGCCTGGCCTCCCTAGAGAATATGGATCGGGGTCGCTATGCCGCCCCGATTGGATGGATGGATGCTGCCGGCGAGGGCGAATGGGCAATTGCTTTGCGGTGCGCCGAGCGCGACCCGGCTCGCGCTGATACTTATCGCCTGCTTGCCGGAGCGGGGATTATGGGAGATTCCGATCCGCAGCGCGAGCTGGCCGAAACCAAAACCAAAATGTCACCGATGCGCCGCGCCCTCCAGGCATAAACGAGGTTAAAGGGCAGCTAACTCCCGAAGGATTTCAGATTCCAAAGCGGCACGCCGAGAACGCAAATCCGGCAGGTAAGCATTGATTTCCACGATTTCCCGGCGCGGATCCCCACGAAGAATCGCTTTCAGTTCCTCGATATCCTGGGCGCAGCGGTATTCCCACCCCAGGCCGGCCGCCAGGGCGGAGAGATCGAAATGCTGCGGCGTCAAGAAGTAGCGCTCGAAGACTTCCTGGTCACTAGCTTCACCGTGTTCGAGGGTAGCGAAGATGCGTCCTCCCCCATCGTTAAGGACCAGCACCTGCGCGGTGGGCTCATTTTCGAGTTGCCCAGTTAATAACCCGGTCAAATCATGCAGGCAGGTCAGGTCCCCGATAATCAGCCGCACCCCGCGCCCCGTTCCAGCAGCCAGTCCCAAGGCGGTCGCGATATTTCCGTCTATGCCTGCCAGCCCGCGATTCGCGCAATAGGTAATCCCGCGGTCACCGCGTGCTGCCAAATCGAAAGCACGAATCGCGTTGGAGGCACCGAGCATAGTCAGTGGAGGCGCACAGGTGGCAGCCACTTTTTTCCCGTCCGGTTGCGCAAGCGCGCTATTGCCGCTCCCCGAGCAGCCCTCACCATCGGCATCTCTCACGCTATCGGTGCTGTTCGGGGAGTTAATGCTTTTCTGGCTAGTTTCCCAAGAAGCATCGGGGTCACGATTAACCCACTCCTCATAGATATCCTCGTAAATACGGGCGAGGGCATAAGGATCTATCCCCATTTCCAGTTCTCGCAGGTTATCCGCTAGTTCCGGGGTACCGTCAGGGGAAGTCATGCGGAGGCGGTGGGCAACTTCGTTCGCGGTTTGTCCGCCTTCACTCGAGGTAGCAAAAACATGCTTTTTTACCTGCCCCGCTCCCGTGACCTGCACATCCCCTGCCCCTTCCGGAAGACCGCGAGGGTCGAGCGCAGCATAGTTGGCGTTTTGCCAAACGGTGACCGCCCGGCGATCTATACAGCTGCGGTAGGCGCGCTCAACCGCTTGCGCGGCCTCGCGCCAACGCGCCAGCCAGCTAGGACTGGAAACCGCCGGGAAAACCTTATCTACCTGTGTGGAGGTAGTAGCTATATATTTTCCAGTGAGGTTAGTTGCCATTCCCAAGCTGGGCAGGCAATAGATCGGGATATCCTCTCGGGAAAGCAGCGCAGTTACCGGACGGGACAAAGTAGCATGACCAGCTATAATCACCTGCTCTACTTCACCTGCGAGGGCGGGGAGCACTTGCGCCGCGTGCGCGATCTGCACTGCGTTTCCTGGTTTCAGGGTAACGGTCGGCTCCGCCAACACCGGCAGTCCCCATTGTTGCGCTGCCTGTGCCACCTGCGGGGGACATTGATCCGCTAAAACGACCAGAGTCTTTGCGATTTTCCGGGGAGCTTCACCGGCACCCTCCGCCACTACCTGAGTTTTTAAGGGGTTTTCTAAGGATGCAGCGCTTGCAGCTTCACCTAAAGCAAGACCTTGCAGCTCGGCAGGAATCTGCCAGCTGGTGGAGCTCACTAAGGGCGGCGCGAAACATAAATTCAGCTGTAACGGGCATAGCTGCCCGCGTTTTTTGCTACCCGTGCCCCAGGCCTCCTCAAAGGCATCACTAAGACTTTCTTTTACCGTATCCAGGTCGTCCTCGCTGGCGTCAATATCTAGCGCCATTGGACAGGCAGCCCCAAAAATTCCCTTTTGCCAGGTAGTTTGATTCGCACCAGTTCCGCGAGCGGAGCGGGGACGATCAGCGGTCACAGCTACCAGCGGAATTCCGCAGTGCAAAGCTTCTAGCATTCCCGCATGCAATTCGGCGACCGCAGTACCGGAGGTCACTACCAGGGCTACCGGGGTGTAGGCCGCGTCCTCGCCTTTATAAATTCCGGATTTCGCCAACCCGAGGGCGAAGAAAGCTGCAGAGCGTTCATCCAGGCGCACATGAGTACGGACTACCCCTGCCTGCGCTAACGCCGCCAAAGCATAGGTGAGAGGCGCAGACCGGGAACCGGGAGAAATCACAAAATCGCGCACTCCGGCGCGCACCAACTCGCTAACTGCCAGCCGCGCCAAGGCGGTGGCCGACTCTAGAGTTTCTCCGGCCGGATCCAGGTTTTTATTATTTTGAGAGCGGCGGGAGGGAGTGGAGAGGAAAGAAACATCACTCACCTACTAGCTACCTCCGCTACATCTCGCATTCGCTGATCCCAACGTTTAACCAGGTCGCGGCGATCATTATCATCTGGGGCGCTAATTAAATCCGCATTTATTTCCACTTCCTGCACCTCTAGCTGCCCCTCTTTAACCTGCCAGGGCTGGCGGGAAACATCGGATTTGAGCAGTTGGCTAGTCGCCAGGCCGCAGGCATGGGGGAGCTGGTTCATCGCGGCGGCGGCGCGCACCCCCAGTCCGATACCGACCGCGCTATCAACCGCGGAAGAAACCACCACGTCCATGCCGCGTGCATTAGCTTTTTTCGCCAAATCAATAACCGCGGAGACGCCCCCCAAGGGCTGGATTTTCACGATCATCACATCGGCGCAGCCTGCCGGCAAGTCAGAAAGCGGATCTGGGGAGCGGCGAATCAACTCATCGACCGCGAGCGGCACCGAAGTGGCGGCACGTAACTCCAACAAATCTCCTGCGCTCTTGCAGGGCTGCTCCACATATTCCAGCCCCCAAGCTGCCTCATCTAGGGCAGCAATCGCGGTTTTGGCTTCTGCCAGGTTCCACGCGCCATTAGCGTCTACCCGGATTCGATAATCCTCACCGAATTGATTTTCGAGGGCGGCGCGCACTGCTTTCACCCGCTGAACGTCATCGGCAAGTTCGGTGCCCCGATCTGCGACTTTAACTTTCGCAGTCCGGCATCCGCCGCTTTGCTCTACGATTTGGGCGGCGCGCCCAGAGGAAACCACGGGCACGGTCACGTTCACGGGAACGCTGGCTCGCACCGGGTCTGGCAGCTCTTCCGTCAGGGCATTAACCGTTGACCACAACCAACGTTTGGATTCGTGCGGGCCATAATCCCAGAAGGGCGCGAACTCGCCCCAGCGGTTCCCCGAGCGTAATAACACGCCCTCACGCACTATTATCCTGCGGAAACGGTTTACGAGAGGCAAAGAATAAACGAGCGCCTGGTCAATTTCAATCGGAGGAAACTCGGAATTATCAAAAAGTTTACTGAGGTCACTGACCTGCGAAGCCGGTACCTCAACTAGCATTGGAGTGCTGATGTTTCCTGCCATTATTTTCCCTTAAAACCTCGTGTTATCGTTTTACTTCCGCAAACGATACTTTTTCGCTTACCACTGCCTATTTCGGTCTTTCTACTTCCTATTGTGGGTCTTTTTGCCCTGAAAACCCTAATAGTAGTAGGGAAAAGTTGACCAATCTGGTTCCCGGTGCTCCAAGAAGGCGCGCCGCCCCTCCTCGGCCTCATCGGTAGTGTATGCCAGGCGAGTAGCCTCCCCCGCGAACAACTGTTGTCCCAGCAAACCGTCATCTGCCAGGTTGAACGCATATTTTAGCATCCGGATAGCCTGCGGGGATTTGCGGGCAATAGTCAGCGCCCACTCTAAGGCCACGGTTTCTAGTTGCTGGTGCGGCACTGCCGCGTTGACTACTCCCCAATCTGCGGCCTGCCGGGCATCATAAGTGTTCGCCAGGTAAAAAATTTGCCGCGCGCGCTTGTCCCCCACCTGCCGCGCCAGGAGCGCCGAGCCATAACCCGCATCAAAAGAACCCACATTCGCGTCAGTTTGTTTAAACCGGGCATGCTCCTGGCTGGCCAGCGCCAAATCGCACACCACCACTAGAGAGTGCCCACCCCCGGCAGCCCACCCGGGAACCGCAGCGATTACCGGTTTAGGCATCGAGCGAATCAGGCGCTGGACTTCCAGGATGTGCAGGCGCCCAGTCCGGGCCAAATCCAAGTTTTGGCGGCGCTGGGAAACTTCCGCATCCGGATCGGCGCCCTGCTGCTCGTAGCGATAGCCACCCCGGTCACGAATCCGCTGGTCACCACCGGAACAAAAGCTGTAGCCTCCATCGGAGTCGGAGGGGCCATTCCCAGTTAGGATTACCGCCGCCACATCGGCGGCGCTACGCGCATATTCCAGGCAAGCCAGCAGCTCGTCCACGGTATGCGGACGGAAAGCATTGCGCACCTGGGGACGGTCAAAAGCAATCCGCAAAACTGGTAGTTTATCCCCGTTTTCTCCGGAATCAGCCAATTCAGTGGCCGCGAAATCAGTTAGTTCATAGCGGTCACGCCCCGGTTTATAGGGTTTGTGCTGCTCCTGAGCTTCAGATGAGGACGAGGCGCTATCCTCCCCTCCCACTTTCACTACTGCTCGATGAAAAGTGAGGTCAGTTAGCTTTTCAAAGCCGGGAACTGGAATCCACCGTTGCTCATCGAAAGTGTCAGAAACATATTCAAGCTGGCTCATACCCCCACCCTACCGCGCAAGCTGCTACCCGATTTCCATGCAGTGTCATTCCTGCGCAGACCCTAGGTTTTTCCTTATTCGTCGGGTCTGGCTCGGTAAAAGCACTCCGGGGCAAACGCAGGGGATCAGTTTCCCCTGCAGTTCCCGCGCGGAGCCTAGGTTTTTCCTCCTGCCCAAGAATCCGGAAAACGTAGCGGCGTTTTCCGAATTCTTATGCCCACCGCGCCTACTCGGATAAAACCTAGGCTCCACGCTGGCTGGTATGAACTGCGTAAGGGTCGAGCTGTAAAAGATGCGAGAGGGGGCTTGAGCCGAGCGAAGCGAGGGTCACTGGGGTCCCCCGAGCGCTTTTACGGCCCGACCCGCCCCGGGAGAAAAACTATCCCTCACGATTGAAATGGGATAGTCGAAACTGGCGATAGACTAGGCGCTGACGGCTATTTTCGGAGGTTGGCTTTGCGTATTGTTCCCTCACCGAGCACGGACGCTCGGGCAGCCAGCGAAGTTTTAGCTCCTCAAACCAGCAATGGCGGTAAAGATTCCCAGCTTGAGGAAACTGAAAACACTCCGCAAATTGTCTGGTTACAAAGCGAACCGAACGTAGAGAAAAAATTGGGGGAGAAAACTGAGGATTCTGCCCCACGCGCGCGGCCGCTGATTTTCTTGCCGGTATCCGATGATCCCGCTCGCGATACCTTATTTTTTACCGCGCTACGCACCGCCCTCTGGCCGGACAAATTTACCTCCCTGCCCACTATTGATTTGTCGGCAGTTGCCGTGCCGGCGAAACCTTTTTTTGCGCTGCGGATCCTGGCGGATTACCACCCGATATTTTTCCCGGCGCGTACCGAGCGTCTGTCCCGCTCTTGGGCTCGCCAGCAAGCATTGCGGTTGCAGCGCCTGCCGGAGCAGGTAAGTTTTATTCTTTCAACTTCCGGCTCCACCAAGCCTGGAGGGCGTCTCGTGGGGATTTCGCTGGCGGCTTTGCGCGCTTCCCATCAGGCAACCGCGCAGCGTTTAGGGGGTACTGGCATTTGGGTGTCGGCGCTGCCTCGGGATCATATCGCCGGTTTCCAAGTGATTGCCCGCGCCTATGCGGGGGGAACCGAACCGGTAACTATCGACATGACCGGCGGTTTTAAACTTTCACGCCTGAGGGAGGCACTGCAAAACCTTTCTCCGGCGGGCGTCCCTATTTATTTATCATTGGTTCCCACTCAGCTGACCCGCGCCCTCGCTGATCCAGAAACCCTCGCGGCTTTGCGCCTTTGTTCCGCGATTTTGGTAGGCGGAGCGCGCATCTCCTCCTCGCTGCTAACTGCCGGGCGCGAACAGGGGTTGAACCTGGTCACCACCTATGGGATGACCGAAACTTGCGGAGGCTGCGTCTATGACGGTGTTCCCCTGCCGGGAGTCAAAGTTGCGGTTAACGAGGGCAGGATTTGGCTGTCTACCCCCACTTTGATGAACGGCTATTTAGAGGCAGAATCCGACCCAGAAATCCAGGTTTTCGAGGGGAAACCCTGGCTGGCTACCAATGATGCCGGCAAGATAATTTTTGAGGGCGCGGATACGAGCAAAACGGCAACCCAAACTATTGATGACTCCACCCCAGCTCACCTGGAGGTGCTCGGACGCTTAGATGACACCATCATTTCTGGCGGGGAAAATATCTCTCTACCGCGGGTGACCCGGGCAGCGGAACAGGCGGGATTTGCAGGGATTGAGTTCTGCGGGCTAGCAGATGATGAATGGGGACAGCTACTCTGCGCGGTTTTTTCGGCAGCCTCTTTACCCGCCACAAAGCCCGAAAATCACCGCAACCTTGCCCATTTAGGCCACCAGCTGCGCGAATCCCTCAGACAGCAGTTACCGCCCTCGCATCTGCCCCGCGCGGTGGCGCTGCTCCCCCAATTTCCGCTGCTGCCCAGTGGGAAACTAGATCGCCGCGCCCTGCAAGCGGATGCCCGCGCCGCCGATAAAGAAAACCGCACCTGGCGCAAATAAATGGCTATTGACCAAATTGGCATTAGCCCCAAATAAGGAGAGGCGGCGAGGACAACCCCGCCGCCTCTACCAGTAAGTTCAGTTACTTCTTTAGCACCTGGTGGTAGGCCGCCAAGTCCAGCACCCCGTTACCGGAAAGCCCAATCAGCATCACCTGATCATCGCCGGCCTCCCCGGAACGAATGAAGTCCAGCGCCCCCGCAATCGCGTGGGTGGATTCGGGAGCAGGAATAATCCCCTCAGCACGCGCGAACTCTAACCCAGCCGCAAAAGTCTGTTCTTGCGGATAGGCACGCGCCTCCATCAATCCCAAGTGATAGGCGTGCGAAACCATTGGCGCCATCCCGTGGTAGCGCAAACCACCGGCATGAATGGGATCCGGCACGAACTCATGCCCCAGGGTGTACATCTTCATTAAGGGGGTCAGACCCGACATATCCCCGAAGTCGTAGCGGTATTCGCCTTGCGTCAGCGAAGGACAGGCTGCCGGCTCACAGGCGACCACCCGCGCATTCTTGCCTTCCCGCAGATTCTCGCCGATAAAGGGAGTAGCCAGACCACCCAGGTTAGAGCCACCCCCGGCGCAACCGAAAATGAAGTCCGCGCCGGATTCGCCCGCTTTAGCCAGTTGAACTTGTGCCTCCAAGCCAATCACCGTCTGGTGGATAATCACTTGATTCATTACCGAGCCCAAAGCGTAGTGCGCCTGCGGATCCGAAACCGCAGATTCGACTGCCTCCGAAATTGCCATCCCTAGAGAGCCGGAAGTATCGGGGTTTTCAGCTTGTATCCGGCGGCCTGCCTCGGTGCGATCGGAGGGCGAACTCCAACATTTTGCGCCGTAAGTTTCCATTTGCATGCGCCGATAGGGCTTTTGATCATAGGAGGAACGTACCTGCCAAACTTCACATTCCATTCCCAGCATGGCGCAGGCCATCGCCAGGGAGGCACCCCACTGCCCAGCCCCAGTCTCGGTGGTGAGACGTTTAATCCCGGCCACCGCATTGTAGTAGGCCTGCGCTAATGCCGAGTTCGGTTTATGGGACCCGGCCGGAGAATTACCTTCATATTTGTAGTAGATGCGGCATTTAGTGCCGAGCTTTTGCTCCAAGTTGTGCGCGCGATAAAGGGGCGCGGGACGGAAATTGGTATAGAGTTCCCGGATTCGCTGGGGAATCTCGATATAGCGTTCCTTGCTCATCTCCAGTTCGATGAGCCCGGGAGCAAACAGAGGTTCCAAATCTTTCGCGGTAATAGGTTCGCGGGTCTGCGGGTTCAGGTAGGGAGGCATCGGCTCCGGGAAGTCCGCGACCAGGTTGTACCAGCGAGCAGGGATGTGGTTATCGATCGGAAATCCTAAGGGTTGGATTCTAGGGTTATCAGTCATCTTGTTTTGCTCCTCATTGAAATATCACTTCTATTAAATAGTTTCCGCTGGCGGGAGACAAAAAAATACCCGCCACCTGGCGGGTTCTATAAATGCCTGAAAGAAAGGACCCGCCTAGGCGAGCCACCACCACTGAATCGACTTGATCGCTGTTTCTTCCATGCCCCTATGCTAGCGAAAACGTGATAGCTACTACAAGCCGTCTCAAAAATTGGCGTTTTGCTTTTCGGGGCTTTAATCTAAACGTAGCCATCAAGAGCAGTGCAGAGACCTGGCTCGCGCACTGCAGCAACCGATCAGACGGTGCTAATGCCAGGACCGATGGGAAGGTACTTATGAGCGACGCTAATGTGGAAAAGCCGCTGATTGAGCTGCGGGACGTCTATAAAATTTATCCCCGCAAGAAACAGGATAAGCTGCACGCCCTCGACGGTATCTCCCTAAAAATTGGGGCCGGGGAAATCCACGGCATCGTGGGGCAATCGGGAGCCGGAAAATCTACGCTTATTCGTTGCCTGACCGCTTTGGAACATCCCACTTCGGGAGAAATCCTGGTGGCGGGACAAAACCTTTCGACCCTTTCTGAAAAGCATTTGCGTCAGGCACGCCGTTCTATTGGGATGGTGTTTCAGGCGGCTAACCTGCTGGATTCACGCACTGCTGCCGGCAATATTGCCTATCCACTTTATTTGGCGGGACAAAAGCGCGGGGATCGCCACGAGCGGGTTCAAAAACTGCTAGATCTGGTGGGGCTGCATGACCGTGGTTCCTCTTATCCCTCCCAACTTTCCGGGGGGCAACAGCAGCGAGTAGGGGTCGCCCGCGCACTTGCCGATGAGCCGCAAGTCTTGCTATGCGATGAACCCACCAGCGCTTTGGATACCGAATCCACCCAGCAGATCCTGCACTTAATCAAGGACGTGCATGACCGCCTGGGCGTAACCGTGGTGATCATTACCCACGAAATGAGCGTGGTCCGCGAGATTTGCACCCACGTCACTTTGCTAGAAGGCGGAAAGATCGTACAGACCGGTTCGGTAGAGGACGTAGTCAAGGATCCGTCTTCGCGACTGGCTAAAGACCTGGTTCCGCCCCCCAATGTTGACGAAGAAGTAACTTTAGACGGCGAGCCCGCCTCGGTAGTAGATATTGCTTTCACTTCTTCGCCAGGGGTGCCCACCGGATCTAAAGTTATGGATCTGGTGGCTAGCCTGGGCGGCGATATCGTGGCCGGAACTTTTGAAACCGTGGGAACCACGCAGGTTGGTCGTCTAGCTCTGGGAGTTAAAACCACGGAACTGGACGGCTTTATTCGGGAACTGGAAAATCATCAGATCTATACGGAGGTGCGAGCATGAGTCTTATCGCTACTACCTCACAGGTTGTGACCTTGATGCCTCTGACTGTGGAGGCTTCCGGCAGGTGGTTTTCCAATCCGGTGATTACTAATAATCTTCTGGACGCCACTTTAGAAACCATCTACATGTCGCTATGGTCGGGATTTTTCTCGATTCTGCTGGGGCTGCCGATTGGTTTGCTGCTGGTAGCTACCGCTCCGGCGGGGCTACTGTCAGGATCGAAGATCGCGCGCGTGCTCTACTCGGTGTTGGGATTCATCGTGAACGTAGGCCGCTCGCTGCCCTTCGTTATTTTGATGATTTCGATTCTTCCTTTTACTCGCCTGCTGGTGGGCACCACTTTGGGGTGGAAAGCGGCAGTAGTTCCGCTGACCCTGGCGGCGGCGCCGTTCTTTGCCCGCCTGGTGGAATCCAATGTGCAGGGGGTAGAAAGCGGCAAACTAGAGGCCGCTAAAATGGCGGGTGCTTCTAACTGGCAAATCATGATGGGGGTGCAGGTGCGCGAAGCACTGCCCGCCCTAATTCAGTCAGTTACCGTCACCTTGATCTCTTTGATTGGTTACGGCGCGATGGCAGGTACTTTGGGTACCGGCGGCCTGGGGGCGCTTGCCATAAACTACGGTTACAACCAGTTTATGGGTGACGTTATGCTGGTCGTGGTTATCGACATCCTGCTGATCGTGGTCATCGTGCAGTGGGTGGGCGATATGCTTAGCCGGCTGGTAGATCACCGCTAAGGGAAAACCAGTCGGAGATTCTTACCGCTCTTAGCGGTTTTCGATAAAACTTTCATTCCTTGGCTACCCGCTGGGTAGCTGGAAAAGTCCCGTCCTCGTCCGCTTGGTAGACGCCGGCGGGGACAGGCAAGGAAACTTTGTAAACTACCTAAAAAACAACTAATTAAAAGGAAAAGAAAATGAAAACTTGGAAGAAAATTGTGACCGCAGCTGGAGCTGCTGGTCTGGCCTTAAGTCTGGCTGCCTGCGGCGGTAGCTCCTCTGGCGACAACAATAAACTGATCGTAGGCGCTTCCCCTGATCCTCATGCGAAGATCTTGCGTTACGTGGCCGATAACTTGGCTAAGAAACAGGGCATCGAGTTGGAAGTTAAAGAGTACACCGACTACGTCCAACCGAATGAAGCTCTGAATTCTGGGGATCTGGATGCCAACTATTATCAGACGGTTCCCTACTTCGATGATCAGACTGCCAAGCACAACTGGCAGTTCGATCACGGTAAGGGAATCCACCTAGAGCCGCTAGGAATTTATTCCGAAAAGATCAAGGATATTAAGGATCTGAAGGACGGCGCCAAGATTGGGATCATCAATGACCCCACTAACCAGGCGCGTGCTCTAAAACTACTGGCTGACAATGGTTTAATTAAGTTGCCGAAGGATGAGAAACAGCAGAAGGTATCGGTGATTGCCAAGTCTAAAGAATACAATCCGCGCGGCTTTGAGCTGCCTGAGGTGGAAGGTCCGCAGTTAGTACGCGCCCTAGCTGACGTAGAAGTCGCGGTGATCAACGGTAACTTTGCGCAACTTGGAGGCAAGGAGCCCTCTGAAGCCTTGATCTTGGAGTCTACCAAGAATAATCCTTCCCTGAATATTCTGGTTTGGAAGAAAGATTCCGAAAAGGTAGAGGCAATTAAGAAGCTGGACACTTTACTGCACTCTCCGGAAGTCAAGGCTTACATTGAGAAGACTTGGCCGAACAAGGCAGTGCTACCTGGTTTCTAATCCGACTAATCTTGTCGCTTTAAAAATCTAATCGCCTTAAATCTCCGGGGCGGGGCAGAAGATATTCTTCGCCCCGCCCCTTTTTGTGTCTACTTTTGTGTCTACAAGTCGCTTAGGCGATTACCCTGCAGTTATCAATAGCCGCAAGAATAGCTGTCAGATTTCAAAGTATCGCTTAGCGGGGTTACCCACGCAGAGTAACCTGACATAGCGGGGATCCGGCATGCACCTCACCTGGCGTGAAGTCGAGGGTTTTCACTTGATCACGTCCGATAAACACCACCGGGGTCACCGGATCTTTTTCTAGCACGAGCAGCCGAGGGATATCGACCTCGACTAGGGGCTGCCCGGCACTAACCTCTTCGCCCTCGCCCCGCAGTAGCTTAAAGCCCTCGCCCTTAAGCGCTACGGTATCTAGTCCCACATGTACCAGCACTTCTAGGGCTCCAACCTCCCCCACCAGCACGAAGGCATGTCCGGTTTTAAAAAGTTTTACGATTTTCCCACTAACCGGAGCCAAAACCGACTGCACCTTCGGTAAAGGACGAATAGCCACACCCTCCCCCATCATCTTTTGGGAAAAAACCGGATCTGGAACCGCGGTTACGGGGATAACTTCTCCACTAAGGGGAGCCAGTATCGATACGGTGGTGTTCATTTCTTATCCCTTTACCTCAAAAGTATGCGGCTAACTTCCCGACGGTTGTTTTCATGGGTTTCCCCGCGAGGAATATCGCCGGAAACAGCAATACCCAAATATCCTATGTTTCCGGCCATCCGCAATTTTTATTTCCCAGCTTCCTTCGAAGCCTATCGCTAGATTGCTCACTAGCGACAAACATAATAGCTGGCGAAAGCGAAAGGCGTAGAATCGCATCCTCCAATAAATACCTATTTCCCCACGTTAGTTTGTAAAGTAGATGCTTAGAGGGAAAAAGCGCCGCTTAGCGCCGCGACCCAGAAGGCTAGGTACAGAAAGAGGGAACGGAAAATGGAAACCGCTAACACTTCCAACGTCCAGGAATCAAACGAGCTTAAAGAGCGGGTGGCACTGAACCGTCAACTCGCGCAGATGCTCAAGGGGGGCGTGATTATGGATGTCACCACCCCGGAGCAGGCGCGGATTGCCGAGGACGCAGGCGCGGCGGCCGTTATGGCACTAGAACGTATCCCCGCCGATATTCGCGCAGCGGGCGGCGTTTCCCGGATGAGCGATCCGGCAATGATCAAGGGGATTCAAGAGGCGGTTTCTATTCCGGTGATGGCGAAGTGCCGGATCGGGCATTTTGTTGAAGCCCAGCTACTGGAAGCTATCGAAATCGACTATATCGATGAATCGGAAGTCCTCTCCCCCGCCGACGACATCTACCACATTGATAAAACCCAGTTCAAAGTACCTTTCGTGTGTGGGGCACGTAACCTGGGCGAAGCGCTTCGGCGCATCGGCGAGGGTGCCACCATGATTCGTACCAAGGGCGAGCCGGGAACCGGCGACGTAGTACAGGCGGTTAGCCATATGCGCGAGATGAACGCGGAAATCCGCCGGGTTTCCAGCCTGCGCGAAGATGAGATTTTTGAGGCCGCCAAGCAGCTAGAAGTACCACTGGCACTGCTGAAAGAAGTGCACGATTCCTCGCGTCTGCCGGTGGTAAATTTCGCGGCCGGCGGGGTAGCCACCCCAGCGGATGCGGCGTTAATGATGCAGCTAGGTGCTGAGGGCGTGTTCGTGGGGTCGGGTATTTTCAAGTCCGGTAATCCCGCGAAACGTGCCAATGCCATTGTCAAGGCAGTCACTAACTTTAAGGATGCGAAACTGATCGCCGAATTGTCCGAAAATCTGGGTGAAGCCATGGTGGGTATTAACGAAAGCGAAATCGACCTGCTGATGGCCGAGCGCGGAAAGTAAACGGTCAGAAAACAGGACAGCGGTAGCAACGGACAGCTTGCTACCGGCACTAATAGTAGGCGAAAAATAGATGGAAAAAGTTGGCGTCCTCGCAGTTCAAGGTGCCTTCATTGAACATGAACAGTGCCTGCGGGAACTGGGGGCTCAGGTAGTTCAGCTGCGCGAAGCCGCAGACCTGCGCAGCGGTTTTAACCGCCTGGTATTACCGGGCGGAGAATCCACGGTGCAATCAAAACTACTGATTGAACTGGGAATGGCTGATCGGCTGCGGGAAATGATTACTGCGGGAATGCCGGTTCTAGGTACTTGCGCAGGATTAATCTTGCTGGCCAAACGAATTATGGGCAAGCGCAGCGTAGATCGCACGGCGCTAGGTACCTTAGACGTAACCGTAGAGCGTAATGCCTATGGGCGCCAACTCGGTTCCTTTAACGCCCGCGCAGACTTCGCGGGAATGGAAGATCTGCCGATGACTTTTATTCGTGCCCCTCGTATTAGCGAAGTGGGACCGGATGTAAAAGAACTCGGGCGGGTAAATGACCTGATTGTGGGGGCGCGAGCCGGCAATCAGATCGGGGTTACTTTTCATCCCGAATTGACCGGCGACCCGCGCCTGCACCGAATGTTTTTGAACCTCTAATTCGCTTAGCCCGATGCCTAACTAGCACGGTAACTGCCGCTAGTTTGGCAGGATACAGCTGACGTTACCAGGTACCCGCAAGAGTATGGGTTAGAGTTAGAGCATGCTTCTCCATCGCCCCCGCAGGTCCGGCAAATTCATGGTCTCAATTTTGGGGTTCATAGCAGTGGGCACCCTAACCCTTACTGCTTGCAGCCCGGCGGTAAATCCGGGACCTGTTCCCTCCCCCTCCCCCTCATCATCGCGAGCCACCACCGCTGCTCCCAAAGCTAAGACGCCCGCCAGCCCGACTACTCCTGCCACTTCCGCCACCCCGACAACTCCCGCCGCTAAACCACTGACTGGAAAGGTCATCGTGGTGGACCCCGGTCATGGCAAGGGCAGGCAACTGAGCAACCCGATTTCCAATGGACGAGGCGGACGTAAGATTTGCAACACCTCCGGCACCGCCACTAATGCCGGTTATCCGGAGTATAAATTCACTTGGCATGTTGCCGACTATTTACGCAATAAACTGCAGGAACAGGGTGCCACAGTGGTTCTTACTAGAGATAATGGACCTAATGCCGAGATCTGTGTCGATCGGCGCGGCAAACTCGCGAACGAAAAGGGTGCCGCCGCCTTGATATCTATTCACGGAAATGGCTCTGAGTCCAGCGCTCCTCACGGATTTTTTGTAATGGTTTCCAGCCCCCCGCTAAACGCTGCCCAAGGTCAACCCTCTAAGCAGCTGGCACGCGCAGTTTCTGGGGGTCTTAAAGGCGCCGGACTTACCCCCTCCACGACTTTTGGATCAAACCCGGTTCCCCGCTCTGACCTGGCTACTTTAAATTTTGCGCAGGTGCCGGCGGTTATGGTGGAGCTGGGGGAAATGCGTAACCCCCAGGATGCGCGGCGGATGTCGAGCCCCGAGGGACAACAGCAGTACGCCTCCGGCCTCGCCCAAGGAATTTTGAGCTACTTCTCCGCCGGTTAGCCACCGAAGGGAAAGAACCTCGCCTTAAAGATGCGTTCCGGCTTCCGGAATCTTAAAGCCCCAGGCAACCCAGGGGAATAACAGCGATCCCATCTTTACGCATATAAGCCTGCTTTCCACCGTAAAGCACCGCGGCGGCACGCATTTTTTCACCGGCACGTTCCCGCAACCAGACTAGATGCTTAACATCGTGGTCGCCGACCCGATTCGCGGTTTTCACTTCTAGCGCCACTAGCGATCCGCCCCGCCCTTGCAGAACCAAATCAACTTCATGCTCACCCGCTCGAGTACGAAAATGCCCCACCGTAGCCTCCAGAGCCTGAGCGTAAACCCTCACGCACAGGAGGGCGAGAGATTCAAAAAGCGCCCCATAAATATTGCCACCACCAGGACGCAATAGATCCGTGGCTTCGAGGTCCAAAAGGCGTGCCGCAAAGCCGGGATCTACTAGGTGATGTTTAGGGCTGCTGGTCAAACGTTTCCAGCCCGTCCCCAAAGGCTGCCAGGCCTCTAGGGGTTCCAGAATCCAGAGTTTAGTCAAGAAATCTCGATAGGTGCGGGTAGTTTCGGAACTGGGTTTATCTCCCTCGCCAGCGGTTGCCCCTTCTACTATCTGCGCATAGGACGCGGTAGTGGCGGTAGCCTGCGCATAGGAGCGTAACCAGGCGCGGAGAGTATGCGGAGTGCGAGTGAGATACCCCTGGGTGAGGATATCTTTATCAATCACGTCACGCAGGTAAGAATCAATGGACAAGCGCAAAGCCCGTCCTCGCAAATGTTGAAATCCCGGCAATCCGGTTTGACAGATAGCTTCAGCATAATCGGAGGCAGCCAGGTCACTGGTGCCGGTTATCTTTTCGGTGCCGGCAAAAAGGTCACGCAAACTGACCGTGGGAGTAGCAATTCCCCGCTCAGAAAGAGTCAATGGCCGCATCCTTAAAGTAACTATTCTTCCTGCTCCCGAATGGGTTTGCACCCCGGGTTTGGGGCTGGCGGAACCGGTCAAGAGAAAACTTTCGGGACGTGCACCATCATCAACCGCGCGGCGCACCGTGTCCCAGGTTTCCGGCAGCAGCTGCCATTCATCCAGGAGTACCGGCGGTTTTTGCTGTAGGAAAAGCTGCGGATCGGCCTGCAAAATAGTGCGGGTGTCGACTTGGTCTAGCTGATAAGTGGTGCGAGCCCGCCGCTTAGCGGTCTCGGTTTTACCCACTCCTTTAGCTCCGGCAATACACAGCGCCGGCAGTTGTGGAAAAACTTGGGCTATCTCGTAGTCAATTACCCGTTTTAAGTAGTCAGCCATATTTTCAGTATACTCTATCCACCTGTTTGCCGGAGAGTTATCCACCTGTTTGCCGGAGAGTTATCCACCTGTTTACCGAAAATAGGGGGCAGGAGGAAGCTGGCAGGTGCTGGGCGAGCGCAGTAACTTAGCGACGGCGGGCGAAGAAGTCTTTTAATTGCGCGGAACATTCCTGCTCTAAAACCCCACCGATTACTTCGATGCGGTGATTTAAGCGACTATCGCGCAGAACATCGCGGACAGAGCCAGCAGCTCCCGCTTTGTCATCCCAGGCACCGAACACTACCCGCGAAACCCGAGCGTTCACCAAGGCGCCGGCACACATAGTGCAAGGCTCCAGATTAACTACCAGGGTGGTGCCGGTCAGTCTCCAAGTGCCTAGTCTCGCCGCCCCTTGTCGCAAAGCCAGAATCTCGGCATGGGCAGTGGGATCAAAGGGAAAGGTTTCCCGTTGGTTAAAACCGCGTCCGATTATTTCCCAAGAGCCGAGATAGGAAGCGTCCTCACCCCCGGGAGCCAGCGCGCCCTCGTCGGTAAAAAAATCGGTGTTCTGGGTATTAATAGGCAAGGTATTGTCGGCCCTAGGTGCAAGTAAAACTGCCCCTACCGGCACATCCGCTTGCCGCTGGGCTTGGGTCGCCAACCCCATAGCCAGACGCATTTCCTCGTCAAAGCGATCCATGTCCTCAATTTACCTGGCATTTTGCACTTATAAAACTTTGCCGTTTTCGCAGACAAACAAACAAATAAATGAAAGACTGAGTACATGTTTGAAAGAGCCGGGCAAAAAGCCAAACCAGAAGATTTAATCAATGTCGATGACCTCCTAGCCGCCTACTATGACCTGGAGCCAGATCCCAAAGAACCTAGCCAGCGGGTTAGTTTCGGCACCTCGGGACACCGCGGCAGCGCCTTCGACCACGCATTTAACGAAGCCCATATTGTCGCCATCACCCAGGCGATCGTGGAATACCGTCGCAAAGAAGGTATCAACGGGCCCCTATTTATCGGGCGCGACACCCACGCCCTCTCCGAACCTGCCCATCGCAGCGCCCTGGAAGTGCTGGTAGCGAACGGAGTCGATGTGTGGGTTGATTCCCGTAACTCCTATGTCCCCACCCCGGCAGTTTCCTTGGCGATCCTGCAGGCCAACGGAGCGCCCGGCAAGGTACGCACCTCAGGCGCGGACGCGGCAGATGGAATCGTAATCACTCCTTCTCACAACCCACCGCGCGATGGTGGCTTCAAATACAATCCCCCCACTGGCGGACCGGCAGACGTAGACGCTACCGGCTGGATTGCTGACCGCGCTAACCAGATCCTTGAGGACGGATGGCGCAATGTGCCTCGCTCTACGCTGGCAGATCTAACTAGCGCCGAATGTGTTCACCCCCATGATTACCTCCACGAATATGTAGATGCCCTGCCCAGCGTGATTGACTTGGATGCTATTCGCTCTGCCGGAGTGCGCATCGGGGCGGATCCGCTAGGTGGGGCATCGGTGGACTATTGGGGCATGATTGCTGAACGTCACGACCTGAACCTGACGGTAGTTAACCCGGATGTGGATCCCGCGTTCAGCTTCATGACCTTGGATTGGGACGGAAAAATCCGGATGGACTGCTCCTCCCCCTATGCAATGGCATCGCTGCGGGAAAAGATGGCGCCCGACGAGGACGGGGTTACGCCTTTCGATATCGCGACCGGCAATGATGCCGATTCAGATCGCCACGGGATCGTTACCCCGGACGGTCTCATGAATCCGAACCACTACCTGGCGGTAGCAATCGAATACCTGTACACCCATCGGCCAGAGTGGGGTGGGGATTGCGGAGTCGGCAAAACCTTGGTTTCTTCTTCGCTGATCGACCGGGTAGTGGCCCATATGGGTCGCAAACTGGTGGAAGTTCCAGTCGGCTTTAAGTATTTCGTTCCGGGATTACTTTCCGGAACTATCGGTTTTGGTGGCGAGGAATCCGCCGGGGCCTCTTTCTTGCGTAGGGACGGCTCAGTCTGGACCACCGATAAAGATGGCATTATTTTGTCGCTGCTGGCTTCCGAAATCCTGGCAGTAACCGGTACCTCACCTTCTCAGCTACACAAGCAGCAGGTGGAGCGTTTCGGGGCTTCCAGCTATAAGCGTTTCGAGGCCGCCGCCACCCCGGAGCAGAAAGCCAAGCTCAAGAAACTTTCTTCCGAGGATGTCACCGCCGAGAAACTCGCCGGCGAAGAGATCACTGACAAACTGGTGCGCGCCCCCGGTAACGACGCCGAAATCGGCGGACTCAAAGTGGTTACCAAGGACGCCTGGTTCGCGGCCCGCCCCTCGGGTACCGAAGATATCTACAAGATTTACGCGGAGTCTTTCAAGGGCGACGAGGACGTAGATCAAGTGATCTCCGAAGCGCAAGAGGTAGTAGGCGCCGCCCTCTCGTAGTCGGCTCTAACTCTTATACCGCAAGGGCGGAGATTACTTTTGTCTCCCGCCCAAAGAAATTGGGCAATACCAGCGTATTGCCCAATTTCTTACGCCCGTCTAGCCTGATCGCCAAAAAGTAATCACCGCCCTTTACTGTTTGCCGCCACAAGTACCTAACCGGCGTGAGGAACAGGTTGTATCCGCGCCGAGTGACTGCGGGGGGCGGGGGATAGATTTTATCCGAGTGGGCGCGGTGGGCATAAGAATTCGGTAAATACCTTTGGTGTTTACCGAATTCTTGGGCGGGAGGAAAAATCTATCCCCTGCCCTTACTGCGGGAGACAAAAGTGATCCTCGCCCTTAATATCGGGTTGGGAGGAAAAATCTAGGTTCCGCCCCTACTACGGGAAATGAAAAGTAATCGGCACTTTTAACGGCGGGAGCGGAGCTGGCGGTTGGTGGCAGCGGTCGCGATAGCAGCGCGGGGATCCTCTGGCCAAGGATGCTTGCGGTACCTACCCCGCATTTCTGCTCGCACCTGCGGATACACCTGATCCCAGAAGTGATCCAAGTCTGTGACTAACGCCAGCGGCCGCCCCGCAGGCGAGAGCATCTGCATCGCCAGGCTAACTTTTCCTCCCAGGATTTTAGGTGCGGATTGCAGACCAAAGAATTCTTGCAGTTTCGCCTGCACCCGGGGCGGGCCGCTAACGATATCGTCTGGATAGCTGATGGCGACGCGCCTGCCCGAAGGGAGTAAAAACTCGTTGGGTGCCTCGCGTTCGAGAGCACGCCGAGCTTCATAGTCGAGGATGCCATCCAACCAGGTTGTGACCGGGGCGTTGGTGGCGTTTTTTCCGTCTGCAAAGTAACCCACCAGTACCAGCCAAAAGCGGGGATTATCTCGTAAATCCTGGTCGCTAACTGCGGGAATATCCGGCAAATAGTGCGATCCCCAGCGCAGGCGGGCGCGCAAGCGATGGGCTTTAGGGCTCCAAGACAGAAAATCTAGTCCCACCCGCTGATATTCGCTTTCGAGGACGCGTTCGGGTTCTCGGATTTTGGCGCGCTGACGCTGCAGGGGGATTTCCCCTAAACTCTTTTGTTGCCAAGCGTAGATTTTTCCTTCTCGAAACTCTTCAAGATGTCTTCCTTGCAGTAGATGACTTCCCAGCTCAAAGGCTAGTTCCTCAGTTAAGGGTGCGGCTAGGCGAATTAGATCATCTCCGCCGGCACGCGCTCCAATTTCCGCAATCGCCAACCATTTGCTGGTGGATAAAGAACTGTTATTTTCTAGGCGAGCTGCTCCCGAACCAGATAGTTGATAGACCCCTTCTTTACCGGCTACCCGACCTATTTGGTCAGGATATGCCATCCCCACCACTAATCCGGCGCTTAAATCCGCTGCAACTTTTTCCAAGGATACTGGCGGTTTCTCAGCTTTGCCACTCGCAGCGTTTTGCCCCCGCTGCCCTGCGCTATCCAGGAGCGAATCAGAGATACCGACACTACCAGCATCGATATCTTGATAACGCCGTGCCAATTTTTCAAATCGGTTGCGCTCGGCGCGGTAAGTTCGATCTCCTTGGCGTTCCGCGCGGCGAATAGCTGCCCATAAGTCACCATCTGAGCTGCGTAAATCTGCCTGCAAAGCCGCGACCACCTGGGCGGCGCGGCGCTGACCCACTAAGCGCGCCCCCAAAATCAGGGCACGCGCCAGGCGGGGATGGGCTGGAATTTGAACCAGGTGGCGTCCAAAAGCGGTAATTCGGCAATCAACATCGAGGGCGCCAAGTGCCTGTAAATCCTTCTCCGCCTGCTGCCAGGCAGCAGGCGGAGGGGCAGTTGGCAGTGCCAGAACTTCCAGGTCGGTTTGCCCCCAATCCGCCAATTGCAAATAGGTCTGGGCAAGGTCACTCCGCAATATTTCCGGCTGGCTATCGGGTTCCATGCGCGCATAAGTCAGCTGGTCATAGGCGCGAATCACATATCCGGGTCCCAGCCTCGCGGCGCGTCCTGCGCGTTGAGTGGCAGTGGCCCGCGAGCAGCTCAAGGTGCTCAGTCCTCCGGCATTTCCGCGCAGCCGGCGGCGAGGAACCCGCGATAATCCGCTGTCAATCACTTGGCGAACCCCGGGGACCGTCAGCGCCGATTCAGCCACCGAGGTGGCCACAATAATCCGCCCCTCGCCCGCCTCTAGGGGGTTGTCAGCAACCGAAAATGCGCCCTCAGAAAGCACTTTTGACTGCTCGCGCGGAGATAGCTGCCCATGTAAGGTCATTATTCGTTCCGGGTGACGAGCTCGCAAACGCACGGCACTGGCAATCGCCTCTACATCCGCGATTGCGGGGGCAAACACCAAAGTGTCAGCGTTAATGCGATGTTTTAGTGCCAAATCGGCCAAATAGTCGCGGAATTCCCAGGACGTTCCCCGCTCGCTGATCCGTCGCACCCGCAACGGTGGCGGCGCGAATACCTCTTGCAGAGGAAAAAGTTTTCCTTCCGCTTCCAGCACCGGGGTATCCTCACCCAAGACCTTCCGGAAGAGCTCGCTATCTAAAGTCGCAGACATCACCACTATCCGCAGCTCCGGGCGCAGTTGCTGCACCTCGAAGAGCAGGGCTAATAAAATATCGGTGTCTAAAGACCGCTCATGAACCTCATCGATAATCACCGTACCGATACCCGAAAGTTCCGGATCCACCAGCAGACGCCGCAAAAACAGTCCAGCAGTCGCAAAATCCAGGCGAGTATCGCGCCTGCGAGTAGATTCTCCTCGTACCGAAAACGCCACTTTAGCAGCCAGGTTATCCTGATTTTGAGGTAGCAGGGTCTGCAGGTAACTGGCAGCAGCTCGGGCAGCGATCCGGCGGGGCTCGGTAACTACAATTCCCGCCGCTTCCTCGTGATTTTTAGCCCGCGCGTCCTCTAACGCCCAGCAAAAGGGAGGAACCAAAGTGGTTTTCCCCGACCCGGGCTCGGCAGTAACGATCGCTTTCCCTACGGTTTCAAGGGCGACTTTCAGATCCGGCAGAATCTTCGCTGCCGGAAGCTCAGGGGCAAGAGCGCGTGCCTGGGAAAGCGTAAACATGCTTCTATTGTGCACCGAGGCAGATAAAAGCGAATACTTCCGGCAGCGGGACGGCTGAATAGGAAAATAAACGCAAAATAAGCACAATAGGCTCATGGGGTATTACTGGTCACGCAGGCGCCGCCGACGCCGAGGGAGGGGGTCCTGGGGAAACCGGATCATCGCTACCCTGATTATCGCTCTGTTAGCCTGGGCTTTTATTCCCGGTTTAGGTCCGGATCTAGCGGGACTTTCCCAAAAAGGCATCCCTAAAGCAGGACTACCCAATTGGGGGAAAAGCGCGGATCAGATCCTCTCCGAATCGGTGCAAACTGACTTGGTAAAAGCAGTCGCGAACCTACCCGAGGGCGAGTGGGAAAGCGCCGCCCCCTATCAGCGTTCCCAATTCGGAATCCGTTGGGCAGATGTTGACCGCAACGGTTGCGACACTAGAAACGATATTTTACGGCGTGATCTCTCTAAGGTGCAGACCAAAGCGGGAACTCGGGGCTGCGTGGTGCTATCCGGAGAATTTACTGAGCCTTACACGGGGCGTTTCCAACAATTTCGCAAAGGCGCAGATACTTCCAGCAAAATCCAGATTGACCACGTGGTGGCGCTATCTAATGCCTGGAAAACTGGGGCCAGCAGGTGGGATACCAAAACTCGCGAACAGTTTGCCAATGATCCGTTGAATCTGCTGGCAGTTGACGGACCCGCAAATCAAAACAAAGAAGATAAGGATGCCGCTAGTTGGCTACCCCCTAATCAGGGGTTTCATTGCCAATATGTGGCTTTACAGACTGCGATTAAACAAAAGTGGCGGCTGTGGGTTACTCCGGAGGAAAAGCGGGCGATGGCGACAGTGGCGGCGTCCTGCCCCACGCGGCCCATCCCCGCTGGTTAAATCACTACTCCGCGCGCGCTGACAGCTGTACCCAAAGAGCCGGTTTTTCCTCCTGCGCCCCTACCCATCGGATCCGAGCCTGGCTCGGTAAAAGCACTCCAGCTATTTCGGCGCGTAGGGGTGGGTTTTTCCTCCTGCCCAAGAATTCGAAAAATGCCTAAGCATTTTTCGAATTCTTATGCCCACCGCGCCTGCTCGGATAAAACCCACCCCTACGCGCCCACCGCACCCACTCGGATAAAACCGGCTCCTGCGGGTATCGAAACTCGCATACCCTGCGAAAATAATTTTTCGTACGCCCCAACCACCGGACCTGCCCAGATAAAATCTACCCCTGCGAATATCTAGCCTCGCTACTGGTGACTTACTACGCAATAAGCTTTCTGCGCGAGCGAATACCGACAATGGGCGTTCCCTTACGGAGGCTCCCTCGCATGGAGGCGGGTCTGCTCACGGAGAAAATTATAAATTCTGGTTGCTTAAGTTTCTTAATGGTTAATATACTTAACTATATGAATGATAATTCGGGATTGGCCAATGCGCGCACGGAACAGTTAGATCAGCTCCTCTATGAGCTACATAGATTGGTTTTTGCTTCAAATGACCTGATCAGCCAATATTCCTCGAAACTGGGGCTGCATGGCAAAGATGGGGAAGCCTTACTGCAAATCTGGCAGGCAGAACTTGCCGGTGCTGCCCTATCCCCCTCGGAATTAGCGGAGCAGCTGCACATCACTAGGGCGGCGGTTAGCTATCTGACGGATCGACTGGTGGAATCCGGTTACGTGAATCGGGAAACCAACGAGGCTGACCGGCGCAAGACCGTCCTGCGCATCTCGGAAAAAGGCGGGAAAATCGGACACGATTTCACCGCCCCCATGGAGGCCGGAATTAGCGGACTATTCGCAAAACGCAGCGAAAAGGAACTGAAAGTATTCACCGATATGCTGCATCAATTTCTAGAATCACTGGACACTTCCCACGGCCTCGAAAGCTAAAAGCTCCCGCCAAGAATCATTGGCAACCTTAAGGATCAAAAATGAGTAATCTACTTGGCGCCTCAAATGCAGAGGCAACAGAAGAATCAAAGAAATCCACCAAAACCGAAGAAACAATAAATAGCGACGCCAGCAGCGATTTTATTGCCCCTAAACGTTGGAAACTCGTCCTCGTCCTCTATTTAGCGGGGATTGGGATGGGCGCCCTCGATATGGGCATTGTGAACCCGGCTCGTACCGTTATTCAAAATGGGCTGGGAGTAGGTGACAAGGTCGGAGTTTGGGTTTTCACTATCTACACCCTCGCCTATGCAGCCGCGATTCCAGTTATCGGAAAGATTGCGGACATTATTGGACGTAAACCGGTATACGTGCTGGCTATCGGGCTATTTGGTATTGGCTCGTTAGGGTGCGGACTGGCACAAGACTTCTCCTCCCTAGGGCTGCTGCTCGTATCGCGCGCCATTCAAGCAATCGGAGGCGGCGGAATGGTGCCAGTGGCAACCGCGGCGGTGGGCACGATTGTTCCTCCTCCCAAGCGCGGCATGGCCTTGGGACTGGTAGGCATGGTTTATGGCGTTGCCTCTGTGTTCGGCGGCTCTGCTGGTTCGCTAATTTTGGATATCGCCGGGCAGCAAAACTGGCAGTGGATCTTCTACATTAATGTTCCGATTGCAGTAATCGTGGTAGCCCTCGGGATTTGGGCTTTGCCGCAAGAAACCCAAAGCTCTGACCGCAAACTGGATTTACCTGGAGTGTTTATCCTGGTAACTATGATTACCGCCCTGTTGTGGGCATTCCAAAACCTAGACTTCACTAAGATCGGGGAATCCCTGGGAGATCCCAACGTATGGATCGGGTTACTCATTTTCCTAATCATGGTGCCGGCATTTTGGGTAACGGAAGTGCGCGCAGATGACCCCCTCATTGATTTTAAATACTTTGCCACTATCAATGTCGGAACTACTTTGCTGTTCGGTGCCGTATGCGGCATTTTGATGATGACCGTGATGTTCATCCCCCAGTTCGCAGAAAACTGCATGCGTCTGCCCTCAGGACGCGGCGGGTATCCCACGATTATTATCGGCTTAGCTTCCGCTATCGGTGCTCCTTTGAGCGGAAGATTAACTGACCGCTTCGGCCCCCGTTTGGTATTGGGAATCGGCGTGCTGATTTCTGCGATTTCCGGATTCATGTTGATTTACTGGGCCAGCTCTTACCCGAGCTTCATTTCTACCTCGGTTTCCATTTTCGCTATGGGCCTGGGACTAGGGTTCCTAATGGGTGCGCCATTGACCTACCTAATCTTGCACTTGATACCGGAAACTGATGCTAACTCGGGACAAGCGACCCTCTCCCTAATCCGCTCGCTGGGTACCACTTTGGCACCCGCAATCATGGTAGGTTTGCTAGCCACTGCCATGGGCGGACTTTCCGGTAAAGTCATGGACGCCATGCCCGCCATGGAGATGCCGAAAATGCTGACTATGACGGCTCCGGCTCCCGAGGGCGCGGGCAAAGGCATGCCGCAGGGTATGTCTCCGCAGGCTCAAGGCAATGGCGAAGGTATGCCACCTAGCGCGCAGGATAATCCAAAGGCAATGCCCCCACAGGCTCAGGGTAACCGGGAAGGAATGCCCGAAAAAATGGGCGAGGGCGAGCAGACTATGCCGTCCGAAGCCGTAGCTAACGGACAAACCATGCCCCCAAGCACCCAGGCAAATGCCTCGGCAGAAAAGCCCAGTCCGAAAGCTGCCAACCCCGTGGCGAAAGCGGATATGGGATTCAAGATGTCCGATATGCCCGCCTCCCTACAAAGCAAAATTAAAACCGCTGATGTAACCAACGTGGTAGATCGCACTAAGGAGGTAGCGAAATACATGTTCGCGCAGCAGGAAAAGAAGATGAAAGCCAAGATGGGGATGGTTCCGCCAGGCGTGGATAAAATGCAGGAGCAATATCTAAAAGATATTGAATCTAACCGCGACAAGATCGAGACCGCCTTCCAAATGGGGCTAAATGAAGGATTCTCTCGCCTCTTTTGGTTCTATACCATCTTGTCAATGGCAGGGATATTACTGCTGGCAGGGCTGCCTTCTAAGCGAAAAATTGATGCCGTAATCTCCGCTTAAATACAGTGATCGGTAGCTAAATCCCGCAGGGGGAGATTTTTCCTCCCGCCCCAGAATAATGAGGGCGTCCCCGCAAATCCTAGCCTGGCTCGGTAAAAGCACTCCGGGGACCCCATGACCTGCTACGCAGGTCAAGCCCCTCTCGTATCTTTTACCGGCCGCGGCTCGTACGTCCACCGCACCCACTCGGATAAAATCTCCCCCTGCGGTAATAAGTTTTTCGCACACTCTCTTTCCCATCACCATCGCGCCTACTCACTGCACTGCCCAAACTCCGATAAAAGCCCTCTCCTGCGCATCTACATGCCTCAAAACGGAGAGAAAGCTGGGGCGACGATAAATCCATGAGTGGAAAAAATAGAGTGAAACCATAAAGATAGAGGTATGTCTGCCAGTGCCTTTGGTCCTGAAGTTCTGGAAATAGTATTCCGGGTAGTCGACGTGACCGGAGTGTTTTGTGCCGCAGTGATCGGCGCGAAACTCGCTCGTGAACGCCGCTTCGATGCGATAGGATTCGCTACCCTCGCGGTTATCTCCGCCCTGGGTGGCGGGATGGCCCGGGACGTGCTGCTCCAACAGATTCCGGTAGCCTTTACCGATCCCTTTTATCTTGGAGGCGCCCTCTTTGGTGCGACCGTGGCATTTTTTTGGCGCCTAGAATCAAAATGGACAAACCGGTTGATAACGGTAGCCGACGCCCTCTGCCTCGGGTGTTGGGCAGCTACGGGCGCCCAAAAAACCCTCGCCTTGGGATTAGGGGTACTACCTGCGATGATGATGGGGCTGACTACTGCGGTAGGCGGAAGCATTATCCGCGACGTGATGGTGGGAAAAATCCCCAAAATTTTTGGAGGTGCTAATCTTTACGCCACGCCTGCTGCCACCTCCGCAGTCATAATGGTGGTGTTTTTCAAACTGGATATGCCGGTAACGGGGATGGCAGTCTCGATTATTGCTGCACTGATATTCGTGCTTTTATCCCAGTGGCGAGGCTGGATCCTTCCCGAGGCACCAGATATCAGGATCACTCTAACTCCCCGTCAGTTTCGGCAGCTGCTACGAGTGCGTGATAGCCGGAAACGGAATCTCAAAAACACCGACCCGGAAACCAAAGATGAAAACAACTCGGGTGGCAATCAGCAGCGAGCCAGTAACGAGGAAGGTAGCACAGAAGATTCACCCGGAAGCCAAATCGAGAAGTAAACGGCCTACAGCTGGGTGCCGATAGCCAAACCCAAAAGGTAGGTGGCACCTGCCGCCCCATAGCCAATCAAAAGTTGCCGCAACGCTTTGGGCGCGGGATCTGTTCCCGAAAGCAGTCCTACGATTCCACCCACGATTATTAGAGCCAAACCCACAAAAATCACGGCCGCTATCGCGCCTTGTAGGGGAGAAAGCGGCAAGAGGAATGGAAACAGCGGAATAAATGCCCCGATAGCGAAGAAAGTAAATGAAGAAATCGCGGCTTTCATGCCGGTTCCGATTTCTTCATAATCCCGATTTCCTGCCTCTAAATAGGCATGACCACCGGTCTGAATCTTGGTAAAAGCAGCGGCGGCTTTGCGGTCAGCAGTCTGTGAATCGTCTCCGCGCGCCCGAAACACCAGTGCCAGTTCATTTTGATTCATATTCAGTTTATCGATGGCATGTTCAGACTCGGGATCTGGCGAAGAAGAAGCCAAAAGCTCAGTTTGCGAACGCACCGATACGTATTCCCCCGCACCCATGGAGAGAGCTCCGGCTAGCAAGCCCGCCAGCCCAGTGACGATAATGGTAGTTTTAGAAACTCCAGTACCAAAAATCCCCAGGATTAGGGCGCAGGTGGAGACCAGGCCATCGTTTATTCCAAAAACTGCAGCCCGAAAACTACCCGAAATCGTGGCACGTTGGCGAGCAGCCAGACCGCGCACCACCTCGGAATGAATTTTTTCATCCGCCACGATTTCCTTGGGAACATCCAGGTCAGCCTCATAGTCGTGCCGCTGCTCCGCCCGTTGCATCATCGCCAACATGAAGATGGTTCCGAAAATCCGGGTAAAAAAGTTCAACATCCGCGAGCGCAGGCTAGCCCGAGGAGTAGGGAGCGCATCCTCCCCCAACAGATTTAACCAATACTGTTCGTGTCGTTCTTCGGCGATTGATAACTCTTGGAGTACTTCCCGCTCATCGCCACTACGCCGGCGGGCCAAGTAACGATAGGTGTCGGCCTCTAGGCGCTCTTCCGCGAGGTATTTTCGCCATCGATGCAACTGTTTTTTAGAAACAGGAGGCGTCTGACTCTGGGAAGCACCAGCGCCTACATCAGCGGAATTAGCCATCTTAAAGACGTGAATCCGGCCCTTCAACGGTTATTTCTTCGATTTCAACATCTACAAATTCCGGATCGCCTTTTCGGGCCGGCGCCACTCCGAAGATCCGTTCTTTTACCGCATCCGCAATCTTGTCGGTGACGGCCTCTCCTTGACGACGGAAAATCTCGGAAGCTTTTTGTTTGGTGGCATCTCCCGCCCTACGCACCTGCGGATTAGAAGTCACCGCATTAACGGTTTTGGCGACTCCACCCTCAGGATTTTCTTTGATTTCCCGGCGTACCAGGGCTATACCTGCGCCGATGCCGAGGACGGTCAAAAGTTTCTTTCCCACGGCTAACACCTTTCGAATCGATAAAAAGCAGCTGCTAGTTATTCTATAGCACGGATCCGTCAGAGGATTATCGGGACATATTTGCGGCTGGCCTTAAGTATTTTTTATGTTTTTTCACAACATATTCTATGCCCAGCGGTTTACGGTGGATATATGAGTGAAATCAGTATCCACACTTCTCGTGGGGTAACCTTGGCGGCCGACTTGGTAGTTCCGGTAGACTCCAGCAACCGCGCGGTGATTTTCGCACACTCTTTCTTACTGGATCGCCATAATCTAGGGTGGTTCGATGTTTTTGCAAAGTCCTATCGCTCTGCAGGATACAGTACTTTGCAATTAGATTTTTCTGGTTGTGGGCAAAGCTCAGATGACGTAATCAGCTTGGAAAATCAGATTGAAGACCTCAAGGCGGCTTGTGGCTGGCTCTCTGAACGGGGCTTTGACCAGCAAGTTATACATGCAGACGGCTCGGGGGCGTTGGCCGCATTACGCGCGGTTCCGGATAAGGTAAAGGCGTTGGTACTGACCGCACCGATTTTAGGGCCGGCCGAAGTACCTTGGGAGGACGTGTTTTCTCCCTCGCAGCTAGCGGAGTTAGAGAGGGTGGGGCACACTCGGATCCCCAATGATCAGGGGGCATCCCGGCCCTATTTCGTGATCGGCAAGCAGACCTTGGCGGAACTAACTATGGTCGATACCGAAAAACTGCTTCGCGATATTGCTCTACCGAGTTTGTTCGTAGTAGACCCCCAGACACTAGCTTCGCAATGGTTTGAGCCGTTGGTAGATGATCCCCAGGCGTTGCTGCCTCCCAATTGCGAACTGCTGTTCCTTGAAAAACTCAGCCTGTACGGAGAATTGCCGGCTAACTATCGTAAACCTGATGGCCCCTACCCTTCGGCAGAGAAAGTAGATTTTCTGCGTGACCAGATTATTTCGTGGGTGACCCGCCTAGTTCCCCCTGCCGGGCAATAGGCCAATCGAAAATAGCTGGGTTTCCCCACTTTCAGAAAAAATTTTCGACTTTCAGATACTTCTTGGGAAAATTACCGCGAACGCCCAGAAATAACTTTTAACTGCAGCTTTTACCAAATATAAAGCTGACTCTCAGGTTTGTTTATATGATTTTCCAGACGAGTGTCTTACTATTAATACCAGCAATAAGGATTAAGCGATTGAGCGTTTGATATCTCCTTATTTGCTTGAGATGGGGAACAAAAGTGGGGGCGGATTCCAATGGAATCCGCCCCCACTATCCGTTTACAGAGCTCGGCGCCCCAGGCTCAGCTCCAGTAGGGAGAAGTCTAGGGCGGCGGCAGCTTAGGGCTTACCTTTGACGGCTCATCCGGGCTCCGGCAGTAGCGGCCATACCCGCTAAAGCGCAAACCAAAGCGATAGCTAGAGCACTAATCCCAGCAGCTCCGGTTGGCGGCATCTTCTGCTTCACTTTAGACTCAGGCTGCGGAGTTTGAGTTTTAGCTGCTTCTTTCACCGTGATCTTCGCGGTGGCAGATACGCTTTCCCCGTTCATATCGGTCAAAGTGAATTTAACTTCGTAAGTGCCCGGTTTATCCGGATCGAAGTTCCCTTTTTCAATCACTACTTTACCGGCGAGGTCAGCTCCGTCCTCTTCATCAAATGCCTTAGTAATCAGGGAACGTAAATCAAGTTTGTCGCCAGCGGTAATAGTGGCGTCTTTAACCTTAAGCACCGGAGCAGTGTTCGGGCCGTACACGGGGTAGACCGCCATATCCGACATAACTACGGTTTCCGCGTCGAAGGCTTGTCCGCTGCCATCAGCCTTGGTGTTCCATCCTTTGAAGACCTGTCCTGCGGGAGCCGCGGGAGCAGCAGGTAGGGTCTTCGGTAGACAAGTCTTTCCGTCACTTAGGCAGTTAGTGCCAAGAGAGTGGCGGTAATAAACCTGCTGGGTCGCCAGCACTTCAGGTTCTTTACCTTCCTCAGGCGCGCCCTTATAGAAAGTAACTTCCGGAATATACTGATCTAGCATTACGGTAAAGACGCTGGAGCTATTGAACCGCTTCAAAGTATTTACCTGGTCCTTACCTTTCCACCACTTCAGATATCCAAAACCGTCATGGCATTTAACCGCGGAAATCGAAACTCCATTGTTCTTATAATAAAAGTAGTATCCTCCAGGCTTATATCCTTCGGCAGCGAGCTTATCGGCCTCTGCCGGGGTAGGTTGTACCACCTGGCAATGTTTATCGATTGGCTTGAGCACGTAGTCGCTGCCCTCTTGATATTTTGGATTAAGACCGGTGACCTTGCCCTCAGCATCTAGAATGAAAAGATCCTTGGCTACTTCCGGGTTCTTCGCATACGCAATCTGCACAATATCCATATGGAAGCGGGTTTCCGCAATCGGGTTAGAGTTGGTAGCGGCATTTGTGGCGGACTGGGAGTCTTTGCTTACCGTCATCAGGTCAGTTTCTCCCCCTGTAGCCCCCGAATACCCAGATTTTAGGGCTGTGAACCAGGAGTGATATCCGTTTGGCAGCGTGGAGGGATCCACCTTTACGGTATAGGCCTTCCCCTGCGGGTATGGCCCCAGATATTTAGCTCCACTCCAACGATTCTGATCTCCAACCGTACCCTTAGTGGTTTCGATTAGTTTTCCGTCCTGGTCATAGACCTGAAAAGCAACATTCTTCCAAACTTCCAAGGCGTTCCCTTCGGGGGATCCACCGAAAACGTTTAGTGAGCGTCCTACCCCGATAGTGTCCTCGGATTTGGCGAACAATTCGTTGCCGCTGGGTTTGAGAAATATTTCCGGCAGGATTTCAATCCGCACGTTTTTCCCGGAGTTACTATCTTCGGCGTTGGCGCTTTGCAGCTGCGTGACGGCAAGTAACCCCATCCCCACTAATAACAGCGGGGCAATCAGGAAACTGATCACTCTTTCCATAGTTTTTGGCATTTTCCCTCCGTGTGATCCTTCTTCAGGAACACTAAATTTTTTATGTTCTCTCTAATGGTATGACTTTTGATACAACAAATGCGATATAAGTAAGCAAACTCATCTGCTGAAAAAAGCGCTATTCCACCAGCGTTTTGGGCTAAGGCGCGGGCGTCACCACTCGCTGGGATCTCCGGTAGGAGCGGCACTGATTTCAAACAGTAGATCCCCCGCCTCAACTTGGTTACCTTCCACCCGGAGATTTTCAAGGTCAGAGGGGGTGGTATCCAGTACCACCACCGGACAGAGTGGGGAGTGACTAGCTTTTTCAATCCGTTTAACTGAGAAAGTGGTGATAGGATCTCCGGCCTTTACCTTTTCATTTTCGAGGGCATGGCAGGTAAAACCTTCCCCGCGCATTTTTACGGTGTCAATCCCCAGGTGCACCAAAACGGTCTGTTCCCCGCTGGCAATCATAAAAGCATGCGGGAACAGCTTAATTAGCCTACCGGAGATGGGTGCTACCGCCGTCACCTTTTTGGCTCCTGGCAGTGGTCGCACCGCAATCCCGGCGCCCACAATCATGCCGGAGAACACCAAATCTGGTACCTGATGCAGCCCCACTAACCGCCCTGGAATCGGCGAACACACCTGCAGACATGGTTCCTCCATGCTTCACCTCAATCCCAAAAAACTAACTTTCTTTCTAAACCAGCCTAGCCCGCCCCTCGCCCTCCAGAAAAACCTATCGCTTTCCAGAGATCCAAACGCGGTACTAGCGGTCATCGGAAATAGCTACACCGCCTAACCGTCTAAAACGAGGAATAATTCACCGGACTCAAGCAATGGATTCTTCGAAGAAATCTTCATCGATACTGTAAAGAGTGAACTGCTTCGTCTGATGGACTGCCACTCCGTAGCTAAGCATCAGTTCAGTGAGCTTAATCCCGTTAATCAAGATAATTTTCCCATGTCGATAGTTTTTTGCAGTAGTGACTGCGCGGGGCTGGAAGTCCGAGGTAGTGATAAACACCCCTAGGTTGGCGCCGCGTGAATCCAAGGAACCTATAAAATTGCGGATCTCCGGATCCCCGACTTTGTTGGTATCTGCGTAACGTTTTGCCTGGATATAGATGTTGGTTAGTCCCAATGCATCCTGGCGAATAATCCCGTCGATACCTCCGTCACCAGAGCGACCGACATGCTGTTTACCCCCGTAGTCACCGCCGTATCCCATAGCCCACAACAAGTCGATTACCGCTTTCTCGAAAAACTCTGGCGAGGAATCTTGCAGATATTTCCGAAGCTCAGTTTCTATTTGCGCATTAAAATCGCGCTCGGCGTTACTCATTACCTCAATCGGATTACTGCTAGGATCAGTCGCTGCTTCCACCTCCCCACTTTTCGTCTTTCGCCGAGCAATCTCTTGCTGATATTTCGCCCATACTTCCCATTCGAGCATGTCTTTATCGGTATAAATGGAAAGATTACGCTCAGCCACCTGTAGTCCAGCATCGGTAATCTGGCAATGCCCCCGCCGAGGGCGAGTTATTAGACCCGCATAAAAAAGACCAGAGCACGCCCAGTTAATGCGGTTCTGATAACGAGGTTGCCCCGAGGGAATAAGCTCTTGACGCACCTGCTCGCTTAACCCCATAGAGCCAGCGACAAGTTCGCAGATTTCGCGCACGTGTCGCACCTGACCGTCCTGCAGAACTCGAAGAACCACGGGTCTAAATTCGTCGATAGTTGGGGTATTATCTATGCTCATTTTTCGCCTACCTGGTTATCTTCTGCTCTCAAGTCGATCTTATCGGGTTTTGCTTTAGGGCGGGGTCCTCGGTCCCCTGTGGAAGTTAATCCAGCTCGGCGGCGGCGGCCAGCATTTTTTCTATCTCTGCGCGGTATTTTCCGTCTGCGTTCCGGATTTCCCCACTGTCTTCTAGGTAGGCGGTAAGGAACTTCTCTAAGGGCCGTGCTAAACCCAGACCCTGGAGACTGCCGGTACTGGTATCGATTCCCGCGTGAGCGCGCCCTCCGAAACTGATAAGCCACATATCCTGCCCTACCGGCACGTTTGGGCTAAGGCGCGGCATTACGAAAGGAAAGTCCAGGCGTTTGGCTCCCAGGCGCTGGTAGAAAGCCCAACGACGCTTCGGGTCACCATGATCTTCCGAGGCGGAGTGGCTGGTGGGGTCCTCAATCTCTCCTAAAATCAGAAGGGGATGAGTGCTTGATTCCAGAGCGGAAATCGCCTGGCGGAAAAGGCTGGATCCCACTCCATGTCCGCGAGTGCGGGGACTGACTGCCAGCCAACTCAACAAAGTAACTTCGCTGGTAGCCGGCCAGGATATCGCAGCCCCTAGCGGGCGCGTCCCCTCCCAAGCAGAAAAAGTCTGAAACTGCCCACCACGCAGTTGGGCGATTAAATCTTGCGGCTCCCCCAGCTCTTCAGGGCCAAAAGCCTGTTCCAAAAGTTCATGAACCAGGATTTCTCCCTGCCCCGGTTCCAGGTGGTTTTGATATTCGATTTGCACTCCTTAACCCTAGCTCAAAACCAAGTTAGGATTTTTGCAGGCGATAGTTAGCAGGTGGTCTTGTTGACTCTATTTAGGGTTGTAAGATTTCCAGGTCTATGTACTTTTGATACCGCCGGGAGATTTCTTCCGGGATAGGTCCTATTCTTCCCATAGTTGCAATTGCTCCTTCAAGAACTCCTATGGGGTCTCCTTGCAGGTCTATTCTTATGTTCTGGATTTCTTCATCAGCCACAGGGTCGATATCTCGCCAACATTGGATAATGTCTTCCATGTCTTTTTCCTCTTGCGGAGTTGGTTCCACATAAACCGAACCATCAGACATGACTTCACGCCGATCCTCCATCTCGCTCCCCCCTCTTCCCCTGGCTAAAAATCCGCGTCCTTAAGAATCATTTTTTCTTGCTTACTCGTCAGCGACAACTAGATCTTCTAAATCCATACGATCTAGCTTGTCTTGATCCATATAATGACGATAATAATCAATGACTCCCCTGGGAACCGGGGCGTCCTGATTGATGGCCTCCATCATGGAGCAAATAAAAATGGTATCCGGTTCCGAAGGTAAAAGTTCTAGTTCTGATTTAACGATATTGCCGAAGGGTGAATCTATTTCAGACTGGTTAATAACAAAGTCCCAGATTTCATCGAGCTCTTCCTCCCTGGGTAGAAAATCTTCATCATGGTAATCCATAGTCGTCATCCTAGCGCCGCCCCCCGCATTCACCACCAGGCTTGCGGGTTAGCTGCTGGCTATATTTTTAGGGTTGTAAGATTTCCAGATCTATGTAGTGCTGGCACCTATCTTGTATTTCTTGAGGAACCTCAATCTCGTTCAAATAACAATAAGCAATGAGTATGTCTAGAACAGTGGTAGGTTCACCGTGTGCTTCCATCCGGATGTTATCTACAACCTTTGCAAAATCGGGGGCTAACTCTTTCCAGCGGACAGCAATATCTTCCATGTCTTTTTCCTCTTCGGGAGTTGGCTCCACATACACCGAACCATCAGACATGACCTCACGCCTATCCTCCATCCCACTCATCTCCTTTCAGCTTCTAGCTGCGGCATACACGAGATTTAATACCTTTTCCTATTTGTAATACGGGGTGTAGTAAAGTTAAGCAACGTTTGGTGGGAACTTTTTTCTTGTAACCAAAATCTAACCTACAGCTACCATTACGATGACAGCGGGGGTTCAAAATAAAGCAAGTATCTTGAACCCCCCGCAACACCTCTAAATTTACCCCACAAACAAGAAGGTGACTAGATATGAAAAAAGCAATAAGCGCAGTAATCCCCCTAGCCGCTATCTTCCTAGCCCTGCTCACTTTTTCTAGCGATATGCCCTTCTGGATGGCGTGTACCTGCTGGGCTCTATGGGGAACAGGACTAGGGGCAACCATTATCGGTACCGCATGGAAAGGACGGGAAACCAAGTGACCAAACACTACCTATCCAGAATGCAATTCGCCGCCCGCATCGGAGTAAAACCTGCCTCCCTGTCCCGCTACAAACTACCCACCCCAGACGTGATAGTTGGCCCCGATACCCGCCCCGTGCAAGGATGGAGCACTGAGACAATCGATAAATGGAACGCAGCCAGACCAGGACGCGGAAGCCGAACCGATCTCAAGCAGTAATGCCATGGCAACAACCGCTAGCGTTAACTAGCCTTCGAGGCAGACATCCGCTTATTGTTACACAGATTCCAGCTCTGCAAGCTCAGAATGACCGTAGGAACGTATCCGCGCAGACGGTAAAATTTCTGGAACCAAAACGCCGTCCGCTTGAGATTCAACATAATCAATAAAAAGCCCCACGCTTGTCAGACCCGATGGTGGGTTATAACGACCTGGAATAGTGCTTTGCTGTCCACTTATCTGCTCAACTCGTCTATTACGATTCTTATTGAGCCCCGCTAACAAACTCACCTGCCTTAACGAGGACCCTCTTGTCCCTTCCGCCAACTAAGACTCCCTCGCTTCACCTTGCCTACTCGTCAGCGACAATAAGCTTGCTCAGATCCATATAGTCTATTTGGTCTTTATCCATAAAGCCGCGGTAATACTCAATAATGCTTTTTGAAACCGGGACTCTTCTATTAACCGCTTGGAGAAGGCAAACCCAGAAAATAGTCGTAGGTTCTGGAGGAAAACTCTCCAGTTTCGCTCTAGCAATCCTGCCGAAAGGTGTATCTAACTCAGACTGTGCAATCAGGAAGTCCCAGATTTCATCTAGTTCTTCCTCACTAGGTAGAAAATCCTCATCATGGTAATCCATATCCGTCATCCTAGCGCCGCCTCCCGCCTTCACCATCAGGCATGTGAGTTAGTTTTTGGCCTATATTTTTAGACTTCTAAGATTTCCAGGTCTATGTAGTGCTGGCATCTATCTCGTATTTCTTGCGGAACCTCGACATTATGCCAATAACAATAACCTAAGAGCGCTTCTAGGACAGTGGTTGGTTCTCCGTGCACTTCCATCCGGATGGCATCGACATCCTTTGCAAAATCGGGGGCTAGTTCCTTCCAGCGGACAGCAATGTCTTCCATGTCTTTTTCCTCTTCGGGAGTTGGTTCTACATAAACCGAACCATCAGACATGACTTCACGCCGATCCTCCATCTCGATCGCTCTCCTTCACTGGCTAAAATTCCGAATCCTTAACAATCATTTTTTCTTGCTTAGTCGTCAGCGACAATAAGCTTGCTCAGATCCATATAGTCTATTTGGTCTTTATCCATAAAACCGCGGTAATACTCAATAATACTTCTAGGAACCGGAATTTTATTATTACTTGCCCGTACAAGGCTGGTATAAAAGACAGTTGTAGATTCCGGAGGTAAACTCTCCAGTTTCGCTTTAGCAATCCTACCGAAAGGTGTATCTAACTCAGACTGTGCAATAAGGAAGTCCTGGATTTCATCGAGCTCTTCCTCGCTGGGTAGAAAATCTTCATCATGGTAATCCATAACCGTCATCCTAGCGCCGCACCCCACATCTACCTTGAATATCAGCAATCTTTACTCTGCCCGACTTTGTTCCGAACTATTGACAAACTGATTTTTGTTCCGAATAATTGACAAGGTGGAGATTTTTGACAGCGCCCTAAAACACGGCGTTAGCAAAGAAGATATTTTCCACTCTTTACGTAACCCCATACGACTGTACGGACTCGGGAATGAAGTTGAAATGCTGATAGGAGCAGCAAGGAATGGCTCGCTACTAGAAATAGGGATAGCCGATAAGACACGAATAATCCACGCTATGAAAGCTCGTAGCAAATATACGAGGTGTTTGAAATGAGTGAACCCCGAAAAAACATGAGTGATGAAGAATTAGCAGATTGGTTCGAGTTTCAGGCAGAGCCTGAAGACTTTGATTATGTTATTGAGGGTGACCCGGTTAAAGCTCTGATGCGCGTGCGTTTAGAACGAGCGAGAATAGAAAAAGACGAAAAAGATGCCGTCACTATCGCCCGTAAACAAGGGATTACCTGGGAGGTTATAGGGCAGGCTCTCGGGATGTCTCGTCAAGGAGCTTTCCAAAAATATGCCCCTCTACTTTAAGTAAAGTTAAGAGATTCCAGCTAGTTCCCATTTAGGCATCCACTCTGGAGCAACGAGCGCGGGGGGCTAGGTTTTATCCGAGTGGGTGCGGTGGGCATAAGAATTCGGAAAACGTCGTCACGTTTTCCGAATTCTTGGGCAGGAGGAAAAACCTAGCCCCTGCGCCGAAACCTCCCCGCGCCAGCCCTCACGGGTTCGAATCCCAAAGCTTAAAGCGGTGATACCCCGGCACAAGGCCGGGGTATCAGCATCGTGCTAGCAACACTTCGTGTTGCGCACGATTTCGTCGTCCTCACTAATAAAAAAGCCCAAACGGCTTTTTCACCGTTCGGACTCCTCATCGTGGAGCTAAGGGGATTCGAACCCCTGACCTTCTCATTGCGAACGAGACGCGCTACCAACTGCGCCATAGCCCCTAGGTACTCTCAAAAGCCTAAGCGGGTAACGGCCAAATTTGCAAACTATAAAGCTGTGGGATTGCGCTCAAGAAAAATAACCTGGTTATGCCACCCCTAACAAGCTGATTTAATACGATTTAACTAAGCATCGGAAGAATAGAGGAGAATCCATGGATCCTATTGATCAGTTACTAGAAAATGAAGCCGCCTACGCCGCGAAATTTCCGGGGGAAGCCCCCCATCTGCCTCAATTAAAGGTGGCCGTAGTAACCTGCATGGATTGCCGTATTGATGTGGAAACTATGCTCGGGGTAGAGCCTGGACAGATCCACGTTATCCGCAATGCTGGCGGCGTAGTTACTCCCGACACTATCCGCACCCTGACAGCTTCACAGCGCAGCTTGGGAACCAAGTACGTGATGCTGATTCACCACACTGATTGTGGGATGTCGAAGACCGATGACGAAGAATTCCTCGCACAAATCGAAAAAGAAACCGGGCAGCGTCCCGATTGGAGACCCGGAGGATTTAAGGACGTGGAGGAATCCGTTAAAACCGATATGAAGAAATTGTTAGACAGCCCCTTTGTCGGCGGTACTATCCGCGGCTTTGTCCTGGACGTCAAGAATGGCGGACTTAGCGAGGTCACCCTTTAATCGCAGACCCGCCTGCAGGAAAGTCGCGACTATCCTGCCTTAACCTGCCTGTTTAGAGTACTTTCGTCGATAGATTTCCCGCATCAACAGGGCCTCCGCCTTCTTTAGAGGCTTCGCGCCGCAAACTCGGGCATAGCGCGCCGCCAGCGCATTTTTTTCCAGCACGATCTGGGCACTGTGGGCAGCATCCAAATCGGCCCCGATGCAGTAGGCCGCGCTATTAGTCAGTACCGCGTTACCTCGGGTGGTGTCATCAGCTTTCAGCCCGATAATCTGCGCAAAATCATCCAGGTAGGCGGGCAGTTTTCCTCCGAAAAAGTCCGCTACCTGCGCGTGGTGGCAGGTGACAATAGCGCCAACGTCAGGGCGCTGTCTATAAATACGCAAGTGATTCGTTTGCGTGGCCGCATCGGGCGTGGTGGGACGGCCTTGCTCATCAACCCAGACCAGGCCATCCCCTTCCCCCTCACGCTGAGAAGTAAGCGAACGCGCAGACAAAGACGGCAGACAGGAAAGCTCCCGCTGATACAAATCCTTGGCCACCTTTTCTAAAGCATTCGCCAGCCGCCGCGCTTGGCAAGCACTTTCTGCCCAGATCATGGCGCCATGGGCTTTCATCAAAATCACTTGCGCCCCGGTACGCTGCAGGGTTTCTTCCACCCCGCGGTGCAACTTCTTGGTCGAGGGCAACCCATAGGGAGCCACCGGCAACACCTCTTGCCCCAACGCTGCTTGCGCCTCGTCATCCAACGCGAAATCCTTTTTCGCCAGCGACAGGGCTGATGCATAGGGCTGGTGAGTATGAATCACCCACCGCGCCTGCGGAAATAACCGATAAGTGAGGGCGTGCATCGGGTACTCGGAGGAAGGCTTATAGGGGCCGGACCATTCCTTGGGGCCGGTGCATAAAGCCAGTTCCTCCTCGGTCATGGTTTCGTAGCGACGCCCCGAGGGGGTAATCAAAAATTCGTCCGCGCTGCCTCGCACAGAAAAGTTTCCCCAGGTGCGCACCACTAAACCGTCGGAGAGCAGCTGATGGGACAGCTCAACTAGCTTTGCGCGTTTGGTATCTTCGTCGCAGTTCACAGCTTTACCACCTTTTGGAATACCCGCTCAAAGGCGGCAAGTGCCCGGTCGATATCTTCTTCGTTATAAGCAGCGGAGGTATATAGCCGGGAACCCGCCAAAGTCACAATGCCTTCCGCCATATAGGCCGCGCCCATATGTTCCATTTCTTTCTTCCGCTCACTGGTGGCTTTCAACACGTGCGGAATCTGCCAGGGTTTCTTCCAGTTGATCGCAAAGTGCATAGTCCCCACGGTCTCCAGGTGGCATACGCTGCGCTGGTTAAACGCCACGAACGGCAGGCGATATTGCTTGATGAGGGCGCGCAGCCCATCGGTTAAGCGATCCCCCATCTTGGCGGCGCGGTCACACGCCGCGGTCTCCGCAATCTCTTTAATGGTGTAGTAGCCGGCTAGCGAGGAGAGCGGATTCGCAGTCATAGTTCCCCCGACCAGCGCTTTCTTCACTTTATCTCCGGTTTGAATACCGGCGGCTAGGTAGCGCATATATTCTTTGCGTCCTCCTAGTCCCCCAGCAGAGGGGTAGCCACCGGCGATAACTTTACCGAATACGGTCAGGTCAGGCATTACTTTGAAGTAGCCCTGCGCCCCATGCTCAGAAATGCGGAAAGCGGTCACTACCTCATCAAAGATAAGTAGCGCCCCGTATTTATTGGCGAGTGCCCGCGCCCCTCGTAAAAATTCTTGGGTAATAGGACGAGTACCGGATTCCGGCCCGATGGGCTCGATCATAATCGCAGCGGTACCGCCAGTCAGTTTCTTGTGTTTCAGTTTGCGTTCCAGATCGTCCAAGTCGCCGGGGAAGAACTCATCGGTCAGCGACATACAACGTAACGGAATTCCGCTGGCCTGGGTAAACTTTGATCCCGGAATCCGAATCCCATAGGCTAGCTGGTCTGACCAGCCATGATAGGCGCCGCCCATTTTTAGGACGTGGCGATGCTTAGTAGCCAGGCGCGCCACTCGGATGGAGGCCATACAGGCTTCAGTTCCTGACCCAAACGCCCTAAACATATCGACTGAGGGAATCAGGTCGCGTACCAGAGCGCCCAGTCGGTATTCGTATTCATGGAAAAGCCCGGTGGAAGGACCGCAAGTATTGAGCAGGTCAATAACTTTTTCCCGCACCTGCGGCGGGTTCGACCCCAGGACTGTCGGTCCGCCCGCCTGCAGGAAGTCCAGGTATTCGTTACCGTCCAGATCCGTCAGTTTATTGCCATTAGCGGCGGTGAACACCAAGGGGAAGGGATGGTTAAATGCCAAGTTATGCTGCACCCCGCCCGGGATTACCTCTTGCGCTTCTCGGATCATCTGCCGCGACTTGGTGCATTTTTTTCCAAAATATTCGTCCTCATATTCGCGTAAAGCGGAAGGAGAAATCGAGTAAATTGGCTGCTTAATTAGTTCATCTAGCTCGCGCGTTACCTGCCGCGCTCCGGGACGATTAATATCCATTTTGACCCCCATTGGACCGTGTGAGCGCTTACTCACAGCAATGTGACCTAGGTTAATCTTTAGGGGCGATTCTGTCAATGGCTCCACCCTCGCTCTCCCTACCCAAAACCGTTTTACTCTGCGATGACAGGGGCTTTGGTGAGAAAATATCCCCGATTTCCCTGCGTAAATACCGAAATTGTACTTAGAGGACGCCCAGACGTGCTAGTATCGCGCCATGCGAGTGAGGTGTCACTCACCGATAAGAGCTATTCGACAAGAGGCAATCAACATGGAATGGGCAACGCAGCGGTTCCGCCAGTTAGATTCGGAAAAAGCACAGCGGATCGTTGATGCCGCAGTCAGCGAGTTTGCGGAAAAAGGTTATGAGGCGGCGAACACCAACCGGATTGCGAAAGCCGCCGAAATCTCAGTCGGGTCACTGTTTCAATACTTTAAAACTAAGGAAAACCTATTCCGATATGTGATTCATTTAGGGGCCGGGATTATCGAAACCGATATCGGCGCGATATTAAAAGAGGAAATCAGCGGGCGGGAAAAAATCCATAAACTGATGCTGCTAACCGTAAACTCCTGCGAACTATACCCAGAATACCAGCAGCTTTACCATGAAATTACCGCTACCGGGAATCAGGATTTTATCGTTGATATCGCCCGTGAATTGGAAAGTTATGCCGCCGCGGGACTGGTTGAACTAATCAAGCAGGGACAACAACAAGGGGATATCCGCACCGATTTGCCCGCAGAGGTTCTGGCCTTCGCTGTAGATAACGCCATGATAATGATGCAGTATTCCCTGTCTACCCCTTATTTCAAAGGACGCGCCCAGCTTTACCAAGTGGCGGCACCCAGCGAGTTCGCCGAACAGATGACAGAAATCCTCTGGTCAGTCCTAGAAAAGAGGTAGCAGTGTATTGCTTAACCTATGACGTGGGAACTACCGGCGTTAAAACCTGTTTATTTGAGGTCAGTGACCAGATTCGCCCAGTGGCCAGCGCCAGTGAAGGCTACGGCTTACAAGTAGTTGCCGGGGGCGGTATCGAGCAAAACCCGGATGACTGGTGGCAGGCGATGGTCAGCACCACCACCCAAATAAAAGCCCAGGCAGAGGCGGAACTAGCGCAAATCAAAGGAATCAGCTTCTGCTCCCAGATGCAATCCCTGGTGCTGCTAGACGAAAACACTCGCCCAGTGCATCCTTCGATGTCCTATATGGATCAGCGTGGCGGCGCTCAGCTGCGGAAAATCGCCGGCCAGGCTCCCCGGATAGCCGGGATTAACCTGGTGAAACTACTGCGCAGCCTCTACCATACCGGCGCGGTTTCTGCCTCGGTAAAAGACCCGGTCTGGAAATACCATTGGATGAAAGAAAACCGGCCAGAAGAGCTATCCAAAGCCTACAAATGGCTTGATGTTAAAGATGCGATCATTGCCCGGATGACCGGGGAATTTACTATGAGTGAGGATAGCGCCTTTTCTACCCTGCTCTACGATATTCGCTCAAAAGAAAAGCGCTTCAGCCCCGCCATGTTGAAAATGATGCAGGTAGATCCGAAACTGATGCCACCGATTGTGGCCTCCACGGATATTGTGGGCTCCCTGCGTCCTCAGCAAGCCCGTGAACTCGGCCTGAAAGCGGGAGTACCGGTCTTTTCCGGAGGAGGGGACGCCTCCCTGATCCCGGTAGGCGCCGGTGCTGCTGGGAAGGGCGACACCCATGTATATATGGGAACTTCTGGCTGGGTGGAAACCGTAACCGATAAGATCACGATTGACACTTCCGCCATGATTGCCACGGTAGTGGGGGCAATCAGCGGAAATTACAACTATTTTGCAGAGATGGAAACTGCCGGGAAATGCCTGGAGTGGGTACGCGACCATCTGGCCAAAGATGAAATCCATATTTACCTGGACCAGAAAGATGTGGCGGAAGACCCCGAATCGGAGTTCCATTCTCTCTACGAATACATGTCGAAAGTAATTGACTCCGCACCTGCCGGAGCAGGTGGAGTGCTATTTGCACCCTGGCTGCACGGAAATCGCTGCCCCTTTGAAGACCCGAATGCTCGCGGCGCTTTTATCGGGATCGGATTAGAGACCGGGAAAACTGAACTGCTGCGTGCAGTGGTGGAGGGCGTGTGCTACCACGTGCGCTGGTTCCTGGAAACCCAAGAAAAGAAAGTCAAGACCGCTCCCCGGTTGCGATTCGTAGGCGGCGGAGCGCTGAGCCCAGTTACCTGCCAGATTCTTGCCGATATTACCGGCAAACCGGTAGACACGGTAGCCAATCCCCAAGATGTAGGAGCGGTGGGTGCCGCTTTGGTGATAGCCGCGGGACTAGGAGAAATACCTTCGCTAGCTAAGGCTTCTTCCCTGGTTCCGGTGACTGCCTCCTATGAGCCGAATCCCGAACACAAAGATCGCTATGACCAAATGTTCGCTACTTTTAAGGACATTTATCCCGCAAATAAGAAAATTTTCACGCAATTGGAGGCGATTCGATGACCGCGGAAGGAAAATTTCCCTCGGAAACAGAGGGGGAACCAGCAGCTACCGCAAAAACAGCCCTGCCTGGGGAGGCCGCTAAGGGTAAAGACGCCGCCATCCAAGCTTTAAAGTTCACTTTGCTGTCGATTTCTGCCGGGGTGGTGGAGGCCGCCAGTTTCTCGCTTTTGGAGTGGCTAACTCCCCTGCCCTATGCCTGGACGCACTTTATTTCCATCACGCTTTCGGTGATCTACAACTTCACCCTCAATCGGCGTTACACCTTCAAATCCGCTAATAACGTACCAATCGCGATGATAAAAGTCGCGGTTTTCTACGCCTTCTTTATCCCCATCACTATGTGGCTAGGGGCGCTGGCGGCTAACGCAGGCATCAATGATTTCATTATCAAGGGCGTAACCATGATCCTGAACTTCATTGGCGAGTTTGCCTGGTGGAAGTGGGTGGTGTTCCGCGGCACCGAAAACACCAACGACCTAGCACTTAAGTAGACACCAGGGCTGGGTACCGCCGGGGGCTGAAAAGCACTCGGGGGACCCCAGTGACCCTCGCTTCGCTCGGCTCAAGCCCCCTCTCGCATCTTTTCAGCTCCCAGCTCAGCTACTCAGCCGTTACTACTCGTCAAAACTGCTTATCTAAACGCACGCTGGTAGCGTGACCCTGCCCGACAAAAAGCACTCGGGGGACCCCAGTGAGCCTTGCTACGCTCGGCTCAAGCCCCCTCGAGTATCTTTTTGCCAGTCAGCTCAGTAATACCTCAGGTAACTGCTATTCAAGGCTTTAACCGGTCACCCGACTTACGTCACGCGCGCCGCCTTGGTCGGCGCTGAGGGCGCAGGCAGCGTAGAGTTTCAGCGCGTCAGAAACTGTGCGTTTGCGGCTGAGCGGAGTGTAAGGATGGGGACGCTGCTCCATCTGTTCGCGGCGACGATTCAGTTCTGCCTCGGGAACCTCTAGGGTTAGGGATTCAGCGTTGACATCGATAGTGATTTCATCCCCGTCCTCGATCAAGGCAATCAACCCGCCATCGGCGGCCTCGGGAGAAATATGCCCCACCGAAATCCCGGAAGTGCCCCCCGAGAAACGCCCATCAGTGATCAGGGCGCACTTCTTGCCCAGTCCCCGCCCTTTAAGGAAGGAGGTCGGATAGAGCATTTCTTGCATTCCCGGCCCACCGGCCGGTCCTTCGTAGCGAATCACTACCACGTGACCAGGCTTGACGCTGTGGTCTAGGATTTTCTCGATGGCCTCTTCTTGGGATTCCATCACAATCGCTTTACCGCGGAAATGGTAAAGGTCGCTGTCGATTCCAGCGGCTTTAATAATGGCGCCTTTTTCTGCCAGATTCCCTCGCAAAACCGTCAATCCCCCGTTTGCCGAGTAGGCGTGGGCAGTATCGCGGATACACCCGCTGGCGGCATCGGTGTCCAAATCTTTCCACTGGTTAACAGTGGAAAATGGCTCGGTGGTGCGCACTCCTCCGGGCGCAGCCTTAAACAATTCTTCAGCTTGCTCGGTAGCGGAGCCGCCGCGTACGTCCCAATCGGCAAGCCATTTCTCTAGCGAGGGAGCATGGATCGAGGTGACCTCGCGGTTTAATAGCCCGGCGCGGTCAAGTTCTCCCAGCAATGCGGGAATGCCTCCGGCGCGATGCACGTCCTCCATATGGTAATCGTTGTGGTTAGGAGCCGCCTTGCACAAACAAGGTACGCTGCGCCCCAGACTCGAAATATCTTCCAGGTCAAAGTGCACCCCCGCCTCCCGGGCAATCGCCAGCAGGTGTAGCACCGTGTTTGAGGAACCCCCCATCGCCATATCTAGGCTCATAGCGTTCAGGAACGCCTCGCGGGAAGCGATTTGCCGGGGCAAAACCGCGTCCTCTTCTTCCTGGTAATAACGCTGACACAGCTGCACGATTAGTTTGCCTGCCTGGGTAAATAATTCGCGGCGTGCAACGTGAGTTGCCAGAGTGGAACCATTCCCGGGCAGCGCCAACCCCAGTGCCTCCGTCAGGCAGTTCATCGAGTTAGCGGTGAACATTCCCGAACAAGAACCACAGGTGGGGCAGACCGCCTTTTCAATCTCGGTCAGCTGTTGATCAGAAATCTTCTGGTCAGCGGTAGCATTCATGACCGTAATCAGGTTGCCGTGCCCGCTTTGGGACGGCCCCACAATCATTTCGGGGTCGATACCCCGCCCAGCCTCCATGGGGCCGCCAGACACAAACACCGTAGGAATATTCAGCCGCATAGCGGCGATCAACATTCCCGGGGTGATTTTGTCGCAGTTAGAGATACAAACCAGGGCATCCGCGCAATGGGCGTTCACCATATATTCCACGCTGTCCGCGATGATTTCTCGACTGGGCAAAGAGTAGAGCATCCCCTGGTGCCCCATGGCGATCCCGTCATCAATGGCGATGGTGTTGAACTCTTTCGCCACCCCGCCCGCAGCTTTAATAGCCTCCGCCACCAGCGGGGATACCTGATTTAGGTGTACGTGACCGGGCACAAACTGGGTAAAGGAGTTGGCAATGGCGATAATCGGTTTCCCAAAATCACTGTCACTCATGCCGGTTGCCCGCCACAGTGAGCGTGCGCCCGCCATATTGCGGCCGGCAGTCGAAGTTCTTGAACGAAGCGGATAAGCCATTTTCTCTCCCAAACTAATTGTCTCTGGTTGCGGGGGTGCGGTTACAAGGACGAGGACGCGCGAGCTAGAATCCCGGCCCGCGCCCCTAAAACGCGAGCGCTGCAGATTTTTCCGCCCGCGTCCTCAGCACCGCTAGTCACAAAGGTGATAAGTCCAGCCGTAAGGATCGGGCGCTTCTCCGTTTTGGATATCTACCAGGCGCTGATGAATACTGGCGGTGACCGGCCCGCAAGGTACTTCCACTTCGAAATCATCGGAGCCCAGCCTGCCGATCGGGGTTACTACCGCGGCGGTTCCGCAGGCAAATACTTCACTCACTTCACCCGAGCGAATATCTTCTACCAGCGATTCTAGAGAAATATCGCGTTCGAAAACCGGGGTGCCACTATCGCGCAGCAGACGGCAGATCGCCGAACGAGTCCCGCCCTCTAGAATTACGCCGGTTAGACGCGGGGTATGTACCGAACCATCCCTGCGCACCACAAACACGTTCATACCGCCCAGTTCTTCCAGGTTGGTGTGGGTGGTATCCAAGAAACAGACCTGCTCATACCCTTTTTCGGCTGCCATGTTTTGGGGCATTAGCGAGGCCGCATAGTTGCCTCCGCATTTAGCTTCCCCAGTTCCGCCTGGCCCCGCCCGGTGGTAGTGGCGGTCAACCCAAATGGACACCCCTTTGGCTTCCCCACCTGAGAAATAGGAGCCAGACGGAGAACCGATCACCAGGTATTTAACTTCACTGGCAGAATGCACTCCCAGGTAGGGCTCAGTTCCGATCATGAAGGGACGCACATAGAGGGAAGTGTTGGGGGCAGTGGGCACCCAGCGTTTATCGGCGCGCACCAGGTCTACTACCGAAGCCACAAAGTCCTCTTCCGGAATTTCCGGTAGAGCCAGGCGGCGCGCAGACGCATTCAGGCGGGCGGCGTTGTAACGAGGACGGAAAGCCCAGATAGATCCATCTTTATGGCGATAAGCTTTTAGACCCTCAAAAACTTCTTGACCGTAATGGAACACCACGGCTCCCGGTGAGAGGCTCAAGTTTTCGAATGCCTGGACGCGGTGCCTGCTCCACCCTTCGCCGGCTTTCCAGTCAGCAACCGCCATATGATCGCCGAATTTTCTGCCAAAGGACAAAGAACCCATAATCTCGCGGTATTCTTCCTCGCTTGCTGGGTGCTGGTTAGGCTGCAAAGTAAAGCGTCCCGCCAACTCATCCGCGCTCGGCAGCGGAACCTGTGATGCCGCCTCTAACTTAGTTGGCACATGGGTTAAACCATTTTCGCTCATGATTGTGTTCTTTCCGGCTCCTGGGAGCCTATTTTTTGTTCCTAAACTTGGTTTCTAGGTCACTGGGTGGCCACGTCTTTACATTTCTCGCGGTCAGTAGCGATTATCCGTTTCTCCTAGAGGCGGGCAGCAATCGCGTCCCCGATCTGGCTGGTGCTGCGTTGCAAGGGGTTACCTTGCTCCGCGGCGAGGGCGCGTTCCTCCATATCGGCAGCGATCGCGGCGCGAATATTATCTGCAGCCTGCACCGCGCCCTCGTTTTCTAGCAGCATCGCTACCGAAGAAATCGTGGCCGTGGGATCAGCGATTCCTTTACCAGCGATATCGGGTGCCGAGCCATGTACCGGCTCAAACATAGAGGGGAAGGTGCGATCCGGATTGATATTTCCTGAGGCCGCCAGCCCAATCCCTCCGGTAATCGCGCCCGCTTCATCAGTCAAAATATCGCCAAACAGGTTGTCGGTGACGATCACATCAAAGCGTCCCGGATCCTGCACCAGGTAGATAGTAGCGGCATCTACATGCGCATAATCCCAAGTCACCTCCGGGTATTCTTCCGCGACCCGCTCCACCAGACGCCGCCACAGGTGTCCGGCGTTAACCAACACATTGTGCTTATGCACTAGGGTTACATGCCGACGCCGCTTGGCGGCCTGCGCAAACGCAAAACGCACCACCCGCTCGACTCCAAAAGCAGTATTGACGGAAACTTCGGTGGCGATTTCTTGATCGGTACCCACCCGAATAGCCCCGCCATTTCCGCAGTACAAGCCTTCAGTTCCTTCCCGCACCACCAGAAAATCAATCTCGCCGGGATTCGCCAGCGGAGTAGGGACTCCCCGGTAGTAGTGGGCGGGCCGCAAATTCACATAGTGATCCAGGCTAAAACGCAGCTTTAGTAGTAAGCCTCGCTCGAGTACTCCAGAGGGAACCGAGGGATCACCTACTGCCCCCAACAAAATCACGTCGTGGTTCTTAATGCTTTCCAGCTCGGCATCCGGCAGGATCTCCCGGGTTTCCCGATAGCGAGCAGCCCCCAGGTTGAATTCAGTTTTATCAACTGCAATCCCGCTATCAGCCAAGGCAGCGTCCATGACCTTTAGGCCTTCGGCCACTACCTCTCTACCAATCCCGTCCCCGGGGATAACCGCGAGTTTAATGGTTTTCTCCATAGTTCTTACTAACCTTCCTCAACGCTACCGTTTGCCGATCCCCGAAAAGTGTTCGGGGGACCCCGGTGAGCCTTGCTTCGCTCGGGAATAACGGAGCAAAATAACTTCACAAGGGTCTGCCCATATCACTGTCACAAACAAGGATTACTTACAACCTACCGAAAGACAATGTGTCCGATTCTGATAGCAGCAGATAACCCATTGGCTCACATCTTTTCGGGAACCGGCCACAATAGTTACTACTGTGGTGACTAGGCTAAATACCCGGTTAGCGCTGGGCGTGACCTTCCTGGTAGTCATCGTCACTTTGATTCCACGAGAACATGGCACGCAGTTCGCGCCCAACTTTCTCGATGGGGTGGGCTTCTTCTGTTGCACGCATCTGTTTGAACTCCTGAGCTCCGTGGTCTTGATCATTGATGAAACGTCTGGCGAAAGAACCATCGCGAATATCAGACAAAATACCGCGCATAGCCTCGCGAGTTTGTTCGGTAATCACTCGCGGGCCAGACACATAGTCGCCATATTCGGCGGTGTCCGAGCATGACCAGCGCTGCTTGGTAATTCCACCTTCGTTGATTAGATCCACGATCTGTTTCATTTCGTGGCAAACCTCGAAATAGGCGATCTCCGGCTGGTAACCAGCCTCGGTCAAAGTATCAAAACCCGCTTGGATCAGGTGCGATACCCCGCCACAGAGTACTGCTTGTTCGCCGAAAAGATCGGTTTCGGTTTCCTCGGTAAAGGTAGTTTTGATTACTCCTGCCCGAGTAGCTCCCAGGGCTTTCGCATAGGCTTTCGTTACCTGCCAGGCGTTGCCGGTTTCATCCTGTTCCACCGCGATAACCGCCGGGGTGCCATATCCTGCCTCATAGGAGGCACGTACCTTGTGACCAGGCCCTTTAGGGGCTACCATGCACACATCATGACCGGCACCCGGCTGAATATAACCGAAACGGATGTTAAAACCGTGGGCAAAGAAAATCGCGGCATCCGGTTTTAGATTCGGGGCAATTTTCTCGGCATAAACCGTGCGTTGCACCTGGTCAGGAGCTAGCACCATGACGATATCGCCCTCGGCGCTAGCTTCCTCGATTGATTTGACCTCTAGCCCTTGCTCTTTAGCTTTAGCTACCGAGGACGAGCCTTCCCGGAGCCCCACGACTACCTCCACCCCGCTATCGCGCAGGTTCAGGGCGTGGGCGTGACCTTGCGAGCCGTAACCGATAATGGCAACCTTCTTGCCCGAAAGTGCGGCCATATCCGCGTCAGTGTCGTAAAAGATTTCAGCCATTGTTACTTCTCCTTTAATTGATCTGTGATTGAACGCGGGCCACGGCCAATGGCGACCGCCCCCGATTGCACGATTTCGTTGATTCCATAAGGCTCTAACGTCTCCATCAGCGCCTCCAGTTTTGATTGCACCCCGGCAGCCTGAATCACCAGGGAGTCGCGGTGAACATCTATTACCGAGGCACGGAACAAATCCACGATCTGCAGCACCTGGGAACGGTTTTCGGCGTTAGCCTGCACCTTGAACAACACAAACTTGCGGGTAACTGAGTCTTGGGGATGAAGCTCTACCACTTTCAACACGTTTACCAGTTTATTTAGCTGTTTAGTTACCTGCTCAAAAGGCAAATCCTCCGCATCTACCTGCACGGTCATCCGGGAAATCGATGGTTCTTCGGTTTCCCCCACCGCCAGGGAATGAATATTGAAGGCTCGCCTGGTAAACAAAGCAGCTACCCTAGCGAGGACGCCGGGCTTGTTTTCCACCAGAATGGAAAGAGTATGGCGATTGCTATTCACGATCAGTCCTCACTTTCCCAGACCGGACCCTGCCCGGCTGCGTAGATCACGTTGTTATTGGATTCCCCTGCCGGTACCATCGGCCAGACTTGGGAATCGGTAGAGACTCGAAAATCGATCACTACCGGACGATCATTGGTTTCCATCGCCAGCGCGATTACCTGGTCAACTTCTTCCTTAGTGCGGGCACGCAACCCCAGGGCTCCATAGGCTTCCGCCAGTTTCACAAAGTCGGGAATATCCCGACCGCCTTCGCCATCGTGCAGCAAAGTGTTAGAAAAACGCGCGTCAAAGAATAACTCCTGCCACTGATGCACCATGCCCAGTACCGAGTTGTTAATAATCGCCACTTTGATCGGCAGCTTCTCTAAGGTAGCGACCGCGAGCTCTTGATTGGTCATCTGGAAACAACCATCCCCATCAATCGCCCATACCTGAGCCTGGGGGTTAGCTACTTTCGCCCCGATCGCCTCGGGAATCGCCACCCCCATGGTGCCCAAACCAGCAGAAGTGAGGAAGCCGCGGGGGTTCTCGTGCGGTAAGAATTGCTGCGACCACATTTGATGTTGTCCCACGCCAGTGCAATAAATAGCGTCCTTACCAACCATTTCCCCGATACGTTTAACCACATATTGGGCGGGGAGGAGTCCGTCATCGGGTTCATCATAGGCAAGCGGGTAACGCTCACAGATGTAATCCAAATGGTGCTTCCAACCGGAAATGTCACGCGGGTTACGCTGCATTTCCGCTTTAACTTTCGGCAGTAGTCCCTGTAGGGTCTGCCGCAGATCTCCCACAATCGGCACATCCGCTACTCGGTTCTTCGAGATTTCCGCGGGGTCAATATCGGCGTGAATCACTTTGGCATCGGGAGCGAAAGCATCCAGACGGCCAGTTACCCGGTCATCAAAACGCGTTCCTAGCGCCACCATCACGTCGGCGCGCTGCAGCGCAGTCACCGCCGGCACTGAACCGTGCATTCCCGGCATCCCCAGGCAATGCGGATCCGAGGACGGGAACGCGCCTTGGGCGGTCAAAGTGAGTACCACCGGAAAATCGGTTACTTCTACCAGTTCCTTTAGCTCTGCCGTCGCCTCGGCGGCCAACGCTCCCCCGCCCACATAGAGGACGGGCCGTTCTGCTTGTGCCATCAGTTTCGCGGCCGCTTTTAGTTGCTTGGCATGCGGTTTGCTCGGCACCTTATATCCGGGCAATTCCACTTTTACCGGCCAAGAAAAATCGAACTGACCATTTTGGGCGTTTTTGGCGATATCGACCAGAACCGGCCCTTTACGCCCGGTAGAGGCCAAATGGAAAGCCTTAGCGATGGTGGAGGGGATCTCTTCCGGCTCGGTTACCAAGAAGTTGTGTTTGGTAATCGGCATCGACACTCCTACCACATCGGATTCCTGGAAGGCGTCAGTACCGATTGCACTGGCAGATACCTGTCCCGAAATCGCTACCAACGGCACCGAATCCATATGGGCGTCCGCCAAGGCGGTCATCAGGTTGGTTGCCCCCGGTCCCGAGGTTACGATTGCCACTCCAGTTTTCCCGCTTGAAAGTGCATAACCTTCCGCCGCATGTCCCGCGGCTTGTTCGTGACGCACTAGGATCTGGTTGATCTGCGAGTCATAGAGCGCATCGAATACCGGCATGATAGCCCCGCCTGGTAAACCGAAAACATCGGTCACCCCCAGGCGTTCCAGGGTAGCGACCACTGCCCCAGCCCCACTCATCCTTTTGGGAGGAGGCGCCGCGTCCGGTGATTGCTCCTTGCTACTCATCGTTATCCCCGTTCTGATAGATATTTTCTCGATTTTTATAAATAAAAAAGCCCCAGGTTGTTTTACCTAGGGCCCGCTACGTCTGGAAACGCTTTTTAGACGCGACTAGCCCACCCGGGTACTACCAGCAGTACCAGGCCGACTAGGTTCATAATTCGTTTCGTCATAACAAGCTAAACGCTACGCGCAGCGACGCGTGCGAGCAGAAGTGTCTCAGCTTTTGATACAGGGCACTGAGCTTCAGCCGGTAAGAGAATGAAACCGGAGGTACATAGTGACAAACTCCTCGCTAAATCTGCCGTGTCAGTGGACTTTGGTCTGACAAACAAAAAAAGGGGTGTGACATCATAGAATTACTCGTGAGGTTTTTTAAGGAGGCACCGTGCAGACAGTCTTCCAGTATTTGGCAGAACAACCTGTACTCGTACTTTTCGGATTAATTGGGATCGGAATGTACCTGGGACATTTCCGGTTCAAAGGAATCGGCTTGGGTGCAGCCGCCGTACTCTTCCTGGCTATTGGGATCTCCGCCTGGGGTACTTCAACGGGCGTAGACATGCTTGCAGATTTCCCGCATGCTTTCGGCAAACTGGGTCTTGCTCTTTTTGCCTTCGCTATCGGGATAAACTCCGGGAACTCTTTCTTTGCCTCTTTTAAGAAATCCCTGGGGATTATGGCGGCGACCTTCGCGGTCCTAGCAGGAGGGGGCGTAGTTGCCTACGTACTCGGCAAGCTTGCCGGGATGGATATAGCCACTATCGGCGGTACTTTCGCCGGCGCCATCACTAACACCCCCGCCCTGGCAGCAGCGGGAGCGGCCTCGGGCAATGAACAAGCTGCAACCGTCGCCTACTCAATCTCCTACCTCTTTGGGGTTTTCGGGATGCTAATCGTGGCTACCCTGGCGCTCAACTACGGCAAGAACGATAAAGACCGCCCGGTTGCGCTGGTTTCCCGCACGGTGCGGGTGGAACGCGATGACCTTCCTTCGGTGCGCGATATTCGCGCCCACGTAGACGGAAACGTCCGTTTTTCCCGACTCCGCAAGACCGAGGATGGACCAATCGTGCGTCCGACCGCTGATACTAAACTGGGTAAAGGGTTCCTAGTCACCGTGGTTGGCCCACAGAATCTAGTGGTAGAGGTAGTTTCCGAACTGGGGCATGGCTCCTCTATTTCGCTTTCTGCCGATCGCACCGATTGGGACTATCGCCGAATTACTATTTCTGACCCCAAACTTTCCGGGCGCACCCTGGGCGAGCTCGGCTTGGAGGAACGCTTCCAAGCTACGGTATCGCGGGTACGCCGCGGTGACACTGACATGCTGGGTCGTCCTGACCTGGTATTACAGATGGGTGACCGGGTGCGGGTAGTTGCCCCCACTAAAAATCTAAAAGAACTTTCTAAATACTTCGGTGACTCGTCCACTGGTTTGACCTCGATCAACCCGGTTGCCCTGGGTATCGGCATGGTGCTCGGCCTGTTGATCGGCGAGTTCCCGATCCTCACCCCCAGCGGCGAATACTTCACCATCGGTTCTGCTGCCGGCACCTTGCTAGTAGGACTGATTTTCGGCAAGATCGGGCGCATCGGTCCCTTCCCCACCGCGTTGCCCTACACCGCCTGCCAGGTATTATCAGAGTTTGGTTTGCTGGTGTTCTTGGCACAGGCGGGATACAACGCCGGCAGCCAGATCGAAAAAGCGTTTACTTCCGGCGCCTGGCTAGGGATCTTACTGGTAGGGATGGCGGTGACTCTCACCGTTGGTTTGGGACTGTATTTTGTGATGCGCTATGGCTTCAAGATGGGCGGAACCCGCCTGTCTGGTTTGCTGGCAGGTGCCCAAACCCAGCCCGCCGTCCTCGCCTATGCTAATAACCGTACTAACTTTGATCCCCGAGTAGCGTTGGGATATTCCCTTGTCTACCCCTTAGCGATGGTGGGTAAGATCCTAATCGCACAAATCCTCGGGGGTCTGTAAGCAGCGATCACCCAGAATTAGGGGCGCAGTGTAAGGGAAATCGCGTCCGTTATGCCCCTTCGTCCCGTGCAAAACACTGATTGAGGGAACATAATTCGCTTATGAAGAATTTGCACCCAGATGATAGTTCCTCTCGCACACCCGAATCCCGGCCCCCGCAAACCGCGGAGGCGGATTCCAAGGGCGATACTCTTAACCCTCATGGCAGTGAGCATGACCAGCTGCGCGAGTTACGTGATCGCCTGGCTACCCAATCCGGGATGGTGACTCGCCTGGGACGTGCCCTCCTGGCAGCAGGTGCCAGCGCCTATATGGTCAAATTTTCTATGGCCAGGCTGGCTAATGCCATCGGGATCGAGGCTCAGCATTCCCAAGTTACGTTCTCGGAGATCGTCACCTCGGTTTATGCGCATGGAACCTTCCGTACCGAGTCTCATGAGCAGCGAGTTTTCGGCACCAATGCGGCTCGGCTCGATGATTTACGCCTATTTGTGCGTTCTCTCAAACCGGGCCTTTTGGTTGAGGACGTGGAGCGGCGCTTCGATGAGATTATCGGACGAAAACCTCCCTATTCAGCGGTTATTAACTGCTTGGCCGCGGGAGTTGCCTGCGCGGGATTCTGTTTCTTGAACCGTGGCGGTCTGGTCGAATGCAGCGTGGTAGGGATCGCGGCGCTTTGCGGACAAATATTGCGCCGCTTGATGCTGGGGCGTAAAGCTAACCATTTCGGAGTGTGGATGCTGTGCGGACTGGTAGCTTCCCTGATCTATATGGGCATTAGTCAAGCCTTGTTACTGACTGGATTAGTATCCGTTTCTCACCCCCAGGGAATCATTTCGGCAGTATTGTTCCTGGTCCCCGGATTTCCGCTGGTAACCGCGATACTCGACCTGGTAAGAATGGACTTCCTGGCAGGAATTTCTCGCATGACCTATGTGGTGATGCTGGTGATTTCTGCTGGGATCTCAGTTTGGATCGTTGCCACTTTATTCCAATGGCATATTGACCCGCCCGGCACCTTCCCAGTCAGTGGTCCGGGACTGTACCTGCTGCAATTTGTTTGTTCTTTAGTGGCTTCTTTCGGATTCGCAGTGTTGTTTTCCATCCGCCCACAGGTAGCACTATGCGCAGCTCTAGTGGCGGGATTTGTCAATGTGGGACGACTATTCCTGGTGGCGCAGGGAATGTTACCGCAGGCAGCGGTGGGATTAGCGGCACTAACTATTGGGATCATAGCGCATTTTATTTCCCGGATAAGTGGATTTAAGTTTTCACGCACTTCGCTAACAGTCCCCGCTGTAGTAATCATGATTCCGGGGGTGCCTCTTTATGCGGCGATTACCCACCTGTCTAACGGTGATATTCCGCAAGCTACTGCAGCCTTAGTGCAGGTGTTTTTTGTGGTTTTATCGATTGGAGTAGGGTTGGCGATTTCACGAATGCTCACTGATCCCGGCTGGCGAATTGACCGCGATACCGCTCAACCCCGGCTGCTAGAAAAAACGGGATGGAACGACGGCGATCGCCGTTTCCAGATGCGCTAATGCATAAGCATGGGGGCCGCTGATAAATATCAGCGGCCCCCATCCACATTTTTTATTTGTATTATTTTTCCAGGTAGCTAGACAATCTTTAAGGTGAAAATAAACTGCGCATAGCAGCTAATTTTTATTCACTCCTAATAGCCAGCAGCTCCGGTGATTATTTTTCCCGGGGAGTGGCCGTGGCGTCTAGGCGAATCACCCCATAGGTCCAGCCTCGACGGTGGTAAACCGCGCAAGGTTGCATGGTTTCAGAATCGATAAACACGAAGAACGGGTGCCCCACCAGTTCCATCTGGTAAAGAGCTTCACTAACTGTCATCACTGACGCTTCGTGCAGCTTTTGCCGCACCACCACTGGGGAATCCCCTAGATGGCTTTCATCAGCCACTCCGATTTTTCTTTCCCGCGGAATATCAGGAGAAAACTCCTCATCTTTCGGGGTGACCGCCTTAGCGGCATCTCGCAAATTGAGCTCCTCAATCTTTAAAGGCTCTTCGCGGCGGTGAGAATCGCGGTGACGGCGATGATCCTTAGCCCGATCCCGGGCGCGACGCAAACGCTCATAGAGTTTGCCACAGGCAATATCCACCGAGGCGTAACGGTCAGACGAACTGGCTTCCGCGCGGATAATCGGCCCCTTGCCGAAAACCGTCAGTTCCACTTTTTCAGAGGTATCTGCTTGCCGCTGATTTGGTTCATGAGTCAGCTCTACATTTACCCGCTGTACCCGCGGATAAAATTGTTCAACCTTAGCGACTTTTTCCTCAGCGTATTGGCGGAAATTGGGATGGATTTCGGCGTTTCGTGCTTCAACGATAATTTCCATTAGTGTCCTCCAGGGCACGGTCTGGGGATCAAAGATCCCGAATCGATGCGAACCGGATCATTCCGGTCGCGGTGATTGCAGCTACCACCCCCCTCGCCCATCTTTGGGCTTTCAAGTACCAGAATTTTACCGCATTACCCGGGGCAATTACCCCGTTTTGGGGTTTCCTTCGGCTACGCTAAGCGAGAATATTGCCTTTACCTGTGCCTGTTCCCCATCTAATACTCGGATTGCTTCCCGGATGGTGGCACCGGTAGTGATAACGTCATCGACCAGCAATATTTCCTCACTAAAATCCAAATCTGCTTTCGAAGCTATCCGCATGCTACCCGTCCGTCCTCGAATCCGCTCTTCAAAGCGGCGGCCCGCTTGCTTTTTACTTCCCGGTTTGAGCTCTAGCAGACCTGAGAGTCTGGCCTCCACCCCTGCCGCCATCAGAGAGGAGGTAATGCCGGCGGCCAATCTGCCCGCGGTGGAAGAGATCGCGGTTTTACCAAACCGGAAGGTCGAAGGCGCCGGGCAGACCAGCAAAGGGCGCGGAAAACTAGCGGCGATACTTTTACCTGCCACTGCCCCAAAAAAGAAGGGAAGTTGCTGGTAATAGTAGGATCGTGAATGTTTCATTGCCAATACCACTTTCCGGCCTGCTCCCCGGTAGGGACAAAGTGTCCAGATGTTTTCTACCCCCTCATCTAGCGATATAGCAGCGCCCACCCTGATAGGAGGGCGTAAAAATATCCCTCTACACCGGTCACACAATAGCGTATCCAGCTGCCCGCAGCCGGGGCAGTTTTCGGGAAATAACAGGGTAGAAAACGCCCGTAATGATTTAACAAACTGCGCACTGACAAGTGCCGGAAACTTGGGAGAAGTTAGGGAAAAAGTATGCGTGCCCATAGCTAGAGTTTGTCGCTTGAATCCGCAGCGACGTCCTCAAAAATAATTTTTCCGGGAAAACTCGCGCTAATTTACTTTGGGGGACTGGCTGCGGCGGGTTCCCGGAAAAGAACCCGCCCAAAAACAACCACTACAAATAATGCAGGTTTACCCGGTCCTGGAAAATGCGGGATAGGAAACTCCACTTCCTAGCGTTCGCCACGACTGTTGAATGTGGCCCATTCGCACCCCACGCTCAGTAACTACTTGCACATCCCCATCGGGAGGATTTGGTACCAAATATTGGGATTTGGGCGCCGCCTCAAATGATTCCTCATAAGAATTAACCGCCAAAACCAGTATTTTTGGAGTATCACCTGACTGTAAGATCGCCACCTGACCAGAATCTGTCCAGGCCACTGAGGTTACATCTGACAAAATATCAGTGCCGCGCTCACCGGTGACAATCTGAATAGGAGTACCATCTGCAGACCGGATTACCGTTACCCCTTTTCCTTGGAAACTGTAACCCATCTGCCACACGATTAGACCGCGCACTCCGGGAGAACTTAGCGCAAAAAATGGGATTTTCCACCTGTCTCCATCAGGAACTTTCACCCGCACCACCTGGGAACGGCTGTTAACAGCCACTAAATCTCCCGTTTGGGAGACATCGCCGGTCCACGCCCAGCCCCAAGGATCCACTTGGGGGGGCCGTAGATTCTTCCCCTGGTAGAGAACCTGAGGGGATTTACCGCGTTGCAGGCGCACCAGCTCCTTGCCGTCGCGAATCGCTACCTGAAAATCACTGCCGGCAGCTCCGGGGGTAGGCCACGTGATTTCTCCTGCCAGTGCTTTTGCCGCTGTAAATACCCCGCTGCGGGTATCAGATTCCTCGACTACCTCTCCATTCTTGACCCCCAGCATCGTCTGTTTCTTTACTGGAGCTGGTTGTTCCGGAGGTTCAGGCAAAGCTCTACCGTTTTGCGAAACTGTGACCTCATCAATTCCTGCGATATTCAATAAAGTTGCACGCACCTGCTGATATAGCCGCGTCATTTCCGTTTCAGAACGTAATCGCAAAGTATCCGGCAATTCCACCATCGCCTTGCGTCCCTGTACAGTAACCAAATTAGAAGGAATTTTGGTCATCGACTCTGGGGCACTGACAGCCCCTAGTAGATCACTGCTAGGGGCGGAAAACAGTGCCGCCAGCAAGTACTGAACAATGTTCTTACGGGGAAGCCACCGGGGATCAGGAATCAAGAAACGATGATCGTTAGACCAGTAGTAAACGTCGGGTTTGGAAAAAGCATTTTTAAAAGCCGTATTGGTTAGCACTACCCCGTCAGGCAGCGAGCTGATCCGCCACTGTCCGCCCTCTTTCACCAAGGCATATTTGAAAGTTTCTCCTTGACGGAAGTTACTGGCCTCGCCAACTTTGTTTACCCGCAATACCGGTTGCCCGCTGCCGATACCCTCATTCGTCCCCTCGGAAAAAGCTATTTTGAGTTCCGTTTTGGGTTTGAGCACCGTTACTTGCGATTGCGGGTTCCAACTGCGACGGGTAGCAGAGGTCAAGAACTGCCGAGCAATCCCGTAATCATCGTAAGTTCCGGCCGCACAGGCCAGCTGGAAATCAGCAAGTAGTTTTTCGGGACTAGAGCCATCGATGGGCCCGCTAGCCAACTGGGCGAGTGGGTTACGAGAATCCGGATTCACCTCACCTTCGTGCACCGGACCAGAGTCAGGCAAAGCCGCACAAGCGGTAACCGTAAAAACTAGGAAGGATACCAGCATGCTCAAGCCCAGATGCTTCAGATGCTTCCCGGTCCCATTTTTTCCAGTTCCGGAGGGAGCAGTGATCCTGCTATTAGAGACGATCGATTTGTCTCGCCGCGTCCGGCGTAGTTTGTTTCCCCGGTCCTGACGCCGGTGGCTTAACCAGATCATAAGGTTTCCCCCTGGGGATGCCGGTTTGGTTCTGCGGCGTTATCCGATTCGAGATTCTTAATCCGCTCTTGAATATCAATCGCGGTCTCTGCCGGCGGCATATGCGGCAGGGGATGAGCCGCAGTGGCCTCAACCATATCTGCCGGTAGCTCCCCTGGCATATGCGGCAAACTATCTGCCGCGCTAGCCGGGATTTCTTGCTGGCCGGCCTCACTGCCTTCCAGTTCTCGCACTTGCAGGGAAGAATCCTCTAAATCCTCCGATAAAATAATCTCTTCGGGATGGGTGGTTGCCCACTGGGAGCGAGCAGCAATCAAATCCTGGTTTTCGACTTGCTCAGGCAAATCCGCTATCTCCTCTCCCTGATGGCGAGGAAGCAACAGAGTAAAAGCAGAACCTTGTTGGGGGCAAGATAAAACCGTAAGCAACCCGGAGTGCAACGCCGCGTCCTCGGCAGAAATCGCCAGCCCCAGACCGGTACCACCGGTGGTTCGTTTCCGGGAAGGATCCGCGCGGTAAAAACGATCGAAAACATGTTGCGCAACCGCATCAGTCATTCCGGGACCGTGATCGCGTACCTGCAAAGCTACCGCGCTTTGCGAGCCGGCCACCGTAATCTGTACTGGTTTACCTTCCGCAAACTCTATGGCATTCACCAGTAGGTTTTGGGTAATCCGGGTAACGCGGGTTTCATCTACCTGGGCCACAGTGTCGCCAAAGGTGTCTAAAAGTACCTCAACCCCCAAACTTTCGGCCAACGCCCGATTAGATTCCAAAACCCCGGCTGCTAAAGAAGCCAGGTTAACCTCGGATAGAGAAAGTTTCGCTACTGACGCATCAATTCGGGAGATCTCAATGAGGTCCGCGAGCATCTTGTCAAAACGATCAACTTGGCGATGCAGAATCGTAGCTGAGCGGGCATTGGTTTCCGACAGCTGATCACGCTCATCATAAATCAAGTCAGCCGCCATCCGAATAGTGGCTAGCGGCGTACGCAACTCATGGGAAACATCTGATACAAACCGCTGCTGTAAAGTTGAAAGTTCTTCATAGTCACTTATTTGTTCGCGCAGGTAAGTAGCCATACCATTTAGCGCTTGGGATAGCTGTGCTAACTCATCACTGCCGCGTACCGGCAGGTGGATTTGCAGATTGCCGGCCGAGACTTTGCGCGCTGCCTTCGCCGCTCGCCGCGCAGGAGCCATAGTCGAATAAGAAACCGCCGCCATCAGTACCGTTAATACCGCTAAGAGCACCACGGTTCCGAAAATGAGCACCTGGTTTACCATATAAATGGTTTGCTGTTCATATGCCAAGGAATAAACCATATAAACTTCATAGCTACCCACCAGCGGAAGGAACACCCGTGAACCCACTACAATCCCGGGAGTTTTCTCTGCTTGCGAGTTTTTTAAAGATACAGATTGCCAATGAACTCCCCCTTTTTGCTCCACCGCTGTGCGTAACTGGGGGGTAATTAGGGAGCGCTGTTCGGGGTCAATAATCTCGTTGATAGCTAGGGGACGAGTCTCATTAGGATCCCGCAGCAGCATCGCCCCCACCCCACCGGCACCTGCCGAGGCATCTCGCTGATCAGACATCAAGGTATAGGCCGCATCTTGCAGTCCGCTAACCGAATCGGTCACCGTGGCGTCAAAGGCAGCCTGCAAGCTTTCGGTACGCATAGATGCATCTTGCAGCACAATATTTAAGCGTTTTTGAAAAATCCCATTCGAGACATGGGAAGTCACCGAAACGATCAATATCACCATCATCATCGCAGTTGCCAGCGCCATTAAAGCCGTTAACCGCGCGGAAATGGAAGAAAGAAAAAAGCGGATAACCGGCCAGTTAGAAACTTGGTTTCCCAAGAGGATAAAGGCCTCTCGCCATTTCTTTTCCCGCAGCAATCCCCAAAAACTGCTGGATGCTTCGATTTGCGCCGTTGTCTGCGCTGGGGGTTCGCTGGTCATCTACGCCTAGTTGCCTCCAGCGCGGTAGCCGACTCCCCGCACAGTACGTACAATCCGGGGATGCTCGGGATCTTCCTCAATCTTGGCACGGAGTCTTTGCACGTGCACATTAACCAAACGAGTATCCGTGTTGGCGTGGCGGTAGCCCCAAATTTCTTCTAACAATTCTTCTCGGCTAAAAGCTTTCCAAGGCGAACGACCCAAAGTTAGTAACAAATCAAACTCTAAAGGAGTGAGATCTATGCGTTCATTGCCGCGAAAAACTTCATGAGCAGCCACATTGATATGTAGATCCCCGAGATCTACGTCTTCTTCCTGCCCCTCGCTACTGCGTCCCCTTAGCCGCGCTTTAATCCTGGCCACCAGCTCTTTTGGTTTAAAAGGTTTGGGAATATAGTCATCCGCTCCCGCCTCTAGACCTGCGACTACATCAGCGGTATCTGATTTGGCGGTGAGCATGATAATCGGCAAGTCCGATACTGCGCGAATCTGCCGGCAGATTTCCACTCCGTCCTTGCCCGGCAACATCACATCCAGCAGCACTAGATCTGGTTGGCTTTCCTGGAAAATCTTAAAAGCTTCGTCACCGTGGTGACAGAACACTGATTTATATCCCTCGGTTGACATCACAATGCCCACCATTTCCGCGAGTGCCTCATCGTCGTCCACTACCAAAATTTTCACGGTCATGAGTCCTATTGTGCCATGCCGAAACTAGTTTTGGTTTTATTGCGGGCGCCCATCCACATTTATGGACCGGTATTATGAAATAGGCTTTTCGCTATTCGCTCGCCTGGTCCGGTAACCCTCCCGGTAATAAGCGTAAATGGCCCCGACGTCGCTCTTGAGCTTTTCGAGGCTGCACAGGTATCCCCTGTTTTGCGCCCGCATCATATTCGTGTCCCACGTGTCCGCTGCCTCCACTGGTCGCTTCCGGGCTAAGACGCCCATCCCAGTTTTTATTAACTTTCACCGTGGGAAGATGCCGCCGTTTGGAAGCCTCGCGCACCACGTTCGCCAGGGCCTCCAAATCGTCATCACTGGGCTCACCAGGAGTAAATTCGCTGGCTAAGCGAACTACTTGCCATCCCCGCGGGGCGGTTAAAGTGTTCGCGTGCTGAGCGCACAAATCATAGGCGTGCGGCTCTGCCTGGGTAGCTAGCGGGCCGAGGACGGCGGTGGAATCTTTATACACGTAGGTCAAGGTAGCGGCCGCCACCTGGTTGCAGCCATTTTTGGAACACGATCTAGTTACCCGCACAATTGCACGTTAGCGGCGCGGGAAATAAAACCCAAGTCTAACTCGCGGTAAGGTGCGTTCTCGTGAGGGGTTTGACACGAATCCAACGAGATCGCCATGGACGTGGCGAACGCGGAGTTACTTTCCTGCCGATGATTCCGGCTTGGAGGACGCGGCGAGAAAAATTTGATCAACTTGTGGTCGACTGGGCTACCTTAGCCGCCCGCAAACACCCAGAAGTGGGTCGCATCGAATTTGGGGTGGAAGATATTCCTCCTTCTGACCCGGCAGAATGGGAATCACCGCGCGCGGTATTGGGCCGCCTATTTCCTGCGGATAGGGGCGGAAAACTAGCTACCCGGATTGTGGTCTACCGCCTGCCAATCCAATGGCGTTGCCGCACCTCAGAAGAAATCAAACAGGCAGTAAAAGCCGTACTCGCCGAGCATTTAAGCAGCGAGATTAACTGCCTACCCGAAGAGGTTTTTCCCGACTTGCCCTAATTTTTACGTCTGCACCCCTACTTTTAGGCGAACGTCGCAAAAATGCTGCCCGTCCTCCAGCGTAATTATGGAAGCTGCACGAGCGCTAGGGGTTAACCTTTACCATAATCGCCGCTACTTCTTGGGCTGCTTTCCCGATTCCGGTAGTGCGGAAAGTTCCCGCGGGATCTCCCACTAACTGCCCGGTATAGCAGGCATTCTCACTTTGCCACTGCCAAATTCCCTTAGGTACTTTCACCAGGGTTAAGATTCCTGATTTAAGCGCCACCTCTTGAGTTTTTCCGGCGGAAGTCAAAGTGATTTTTTGAGGGGCACTACTTACAAACGCCAAGTTAGCAGCTTGCGCGCTAGTAAGCACCGCTCCGGAGGTACCCGAGGTTACTGAGGGATACACTGCCTGGGTTTTCTGATTAGTGAAGACTTCCTGAGCGAAAACCGCCGCCACCACCGGTTGATCAGATTTAAGTTTCACCGCCCCCAAGCCATCTTTAACTCCCCCGAGCGGAATATCGAAAACTGCCCCGCGAGCCACCTGCAACTTTTTGGACGTCGACACCGGAGTTTCGCCTTTTGCATCCAGTAAAGATACCTGCAAAGTTGCCACTGCAGCGCTGGGATTAAGTACTCGCAAACTGGCATTACCGGTAATTTTAGCTGCCGGGATTACGGTTTGCAGGGACGGTGGTGCCAGCGCCGAGGAATGCGCAGCGCCCTCCTTTTGGGCACCAGTGGCCAAAGTCGAGCTTACCCAAGAGTTCAGTCCGGCCCCCTCCGCCTCCACTAGTATCCCCAGACGGTTATACCCGGGTGCCTGTCCATCTAAAACTAAAGAAGCACTACTGCGTGCGGGAACTGTTTGCGTCACTTTGGCACCCAGCGGGCCCTGTTCGGTCCAGATCTGAATCCGCGCTGTTACTGGTGCTCCTGCCGGGTTCACCAGATGCAAAGTAGAAGTATTGCCAGTGGTAGTGCCGGGGGTGAGGAAATAGGCGCGATTAGTGGGGGCAGTGCAATGGTCCGCAAATAATCCATTCTCGCCCTCTTTCCCGCTGCCGCTAACGTATCCCACAACTGCAGCATTTTTCCCAGCCACCGGTTTAACCTGCAGTTTCAACCCAGATGCGGGTACTGCTTGAGCGGTATCCGTGCGAATTGCTTTCCCAGAGTAATCAGTAATCTCTGCCGGTCCTGACGGAGAAGTTCCCTGCACCCAGGCATTGGCGACACCAGGCAACCCCGGACAGACCACTCCTCGCACCCCTGCCGGTAGCGATACCTTACTTGCTTTGCTATTAGGGCTGGAGGGGGCAGGAAGCATGTTGGCAGCTAGCAGAGAGATCGCCAAGGTAGCCAAGAGGATAACTAGTGCTGAAACCAGCGAAATCCCGGATTTATAGGCGGGCTTCTTCATTTTCGCTCCCTCTTTTCCCCTAGCGAAACCCAGGCGACTGCTGAGCCTAGATAGACCAGCAGGAATCCCGCTATCGCCAGATAACGTCCGGGGGCAGCGAAATACACTTCAAGTTCCCCGGAAGCACCAGCTGGAATAGAAAAGGTTTGCATTCCCCCTGCGGATCTCGAGGGTAGCGTGCGCCCGTCTAACTGGGCTTTCCAAGCCGGGGAGGGTGATTCTGCCAGCAAAATTTGGCGTTCTCTTGCGGAGGAAGCAATGGTTTTTTCGGCTTGTAGCACCCCCGCGGGCATGGTCTCTTGGTGCTTACCAGTGGAGATTCGCACCCGCGCATCCGAGCGTGGCGGAGAAAATTTGGAAGTGTCTAAGCGCCACACGCTGTAATCATCGTTAGTGAACACCGGATGGTAATAACCGGAGGCAGCTAGTTTGGCATTCAGCCCCTCCGCGGCTGCCTGCTTAGTAACCAGCAGCTGTTCTACCGCTAAATCGGCACATAAAGTAGCCCCCTGGCGGTCATTTCCCGCTATTAGTGCCGCCAGCACCCGACTTTCGGGACCGCCGATCTGTTCAGGTGATTTGGCCCGAATTTCCCAGTTGGTGGCCAGTAGTCCCGGGCCGGAATCTCGGCGCATCGCCACCTGGTAGTCACGTTCCCCCCGGTCAATTAGCAGCATCCGGGTGCGCTTGTCTGAGGCCGACAATATCGAAAAAGCCACCGGGGCTCGGTCCGGCCCGGCCTGCAAGCCAGCGTTTACAGTCGGCACCGCCCAAGTAGCTAGGGTGGCCACTGGCAGTACTAGCGCTACCGAAACTAGACCTGCCAACAGGTAACGGCGAGGTTTAGAGGGTGAGAGCGCACTCCATCCCAACGCGGCAGCCCCTAGCAACCCCATCAGCAGTACCGAAAATGCCGGCATTAGCCAGGGTCTTTGTCCGGGCGCCACCATCTGCGTCGCAGAGCACCCCCCTACTAAGATGCCTAAAATGGTAAACAACCAGGCCACGCGAGTAGCTAGCAGCTCTCTTCCGGTAAATAAAGCCCCGGCAGCGGCCAAAGCAACGCCAGCCAAGGCTCCTATCCCCAAAAATAGGGGCGCGCCCGACAATACCTGCCCCATAACCTGCAGTTGAGAACCCATGGATAGCGGAGCAGAAGCCGAGGGCGTGAGAAACAGATAAGCCCGCAAACTGTGGGTTTGCAGCGCCCAAATAAAAGACGGCAATAACGTAACCAGGGCTGGCATCAGTATTGCTAGGCCGCCACCTAGCCTTAAATACCCGCGTCGCCACGCAAAATGCTTTTTTATCGCCACACTTAGGGCGCACCCTAATACCAAAGCTAGCGCCACTAGCCACAGCCACGGAGCCCCCGCGGTTACCACCACTAGGGACAGCGCCCCCAAACTTCCCGCTAAAGCGCGGGAATAGTTAGGTAGATACTCTTCGGTATCCATAACTCCCGCTAAACGGTAAGGACGGCGCAAATCGAAATAGGAAAGCACTCCCCAAACTGCCAGCGGGAGGAAAACGTGGCTCAGCGCAGCAGAAACATTTCCGGCCTGCACGGAAAGTAAGAAAGGGAGCGCCCCACCCCAGCTGAGTGCCATCAAGGCACGCAAGGGATTGACTCGGGTAAATGCCGCCGAAGCCAGCCAGGCGCTCATCGCTGCCCCCAGGGGAGACAGAATCAGTAGCCAACGCAAAACCGTGGTGGGGGGTATCCCAAAAATAGCGAAAGGCGCAGTGATAACTAGCAAGGGATAGGCGACCGGGTCAGGAGGGCCACTTACCCCGGTAGAAAAGGTACGCCAAGAATTGGTAGCCAAAATCCAAAAGTCATGCCAGTTTCCAGGCAATACGGTCCAGAAGCCGCCGTGCATCCCCCCTAGGAAAGCTCGCATTCCCAAAATACTTATGACCAGAAACAACAGGGCGAGCGAGCAAGCAATTGTTCGGGCATGCCAAGTGATGTTTTCCAACTGGGATTTAGCTACCGCTCCCAGTTTGAGGACCGCCTGCCCCCGTTCGCGGTTCACCCGTCGAATCAGGCGACGATTTTCTCGCAATTGACTGGTAGGAACTTCCAGGCGCGCAAGCTCGCGCCGAGAAATCTGGGATTGACGCCGCTGAATCCGCCGCGCCGAAAAAATCTTCCCTAATGATCCCCAAACCTGCTTAGCCGCATTGATCTCTACCGTCGCCCGCGGGCCCTGAGAGTTCATCACCCAGTACAGGGCTAGCAGCAGTGATTTAAGCGGAAGAAACAACACCCATAGTGGCAGGAGCAACGAGTTTATAGTTAGGGCGCGGTAGAGATAACTGTCGGTGCGCCGCGCGGCCCAGGATTTTTCCTGGTTCCGGGATACCGTAGCAGCCACCAGAGTAATCGGAACCGGATCATAAACATAAACCGGTTGGTGGGGAGTGGGGGCATCCAGGTCTTCCGGCTGGCTCTCTCCGTCGGTTTCCTCCTGTTCATCAGCCTCAGCTACCTCTTTTTTCTTCTTTGGGGAGGTATCCGCCGGAGATAGGGAGTCTGCGGTATCACTGGGGCCTACAGACGGTAAAGATGACCCCTCTGTCGGCTGGTTTTCTTCTGAATTCGCAGTCTGATCCCCTTGCTCATCCGTCTGTGCGGTGATCTCAGGGGACTTCTCCGCGTCCTCCTCCGCGTTAGTTTCGGTATCTTTTTCGGCATCAGCATTGGCTAAGTTTTGATCCTGAAGATATTCTCGCAACCCGAAGAGGCCGGCTTGAGCGTGGTATATCCGTGCCGCCGGAACCAGACAAACTCGGTAGCCCGCCATGCGCGCACGGCGTCCTAGTTCCAAATCTTCAGTGAATGGTCCCAGTAGGGGGCTAGTTCCCCGCAGACGGTCCCAAAGTTGGGCTTTTATCAAAAGTCCTGCAGTATCCACGGCCAGTACATCGCTAATCCCGTCATATTGTCCCTGATCAACTTCGCCCGGATCGAAGGGGGTGAGGCGCTGGCCGCCGCGCGTGGCGTGGATACCTACCGAGGCGAGAGTCTCCGGTTTATCCCAATCCAGGGCTTTAGGGCCGGCAATCCCCAAAGTGGTGGAGTTTTCAAAAGCCTGGACAAGTTCTCCCAGGCAAGAGGAGTCGGGGGCAGAGTCATCGTGAAGCAGCCACAGGTAATCCACCGCTTCCAGATTGTCGGCGCGGGCAGCGCTGACTGCTTGCCCCAGATTGTCGGCTTTTACCCGACAGTAGTGTAAGGGAGCATAGGGACGCAGGTGGGCGGGAGTGAGCTTGCTAGCGGGATCAGTATCGACTACCACCAGAGAAGTTACCGGATAGCGAGAGGTACGCAGTGCTTTTAAAGTTTGCTGCAGGTAGGGGGTGCGTCCTCGAGTAGCTACGAACACCTGGACACTGGGGTACCGGTAGCCGGCGGTAGCATCAGAGGCGATGGCCACTGCGCTACCCTACGTTGCGCCGCAGTCTGCGCCGTTCCCGCTCTGACAAGCCGCCCCAGATTCCGAAGCGTTCGTCATTTTCTAAGGCATAACTGAGGCATTCATCGCGAACTTCACAGAGCTCACAAACCGCTTTCGCTTCCCGAGTGGAACCGCCTTTTTCAGGAAAAAACGCTTCGGGGTCGGTTTGGGCACACAGTGCTTGTTCTTGCCAGGAGAGGGGGCCTTGGTCATCCTGCCCAATTTGCCAGGACTGCGGATACGGCGAGATGGGGCCCTCGCCAAATATGTTCCACATATTCTTCTCCTCGCAAAAATAGGTTTCTCTAAGAGTATAAACTACATGCGTGTCATTCGGGGAAGTCAGCTAAAAAAATGGTATGTATTTTTTATGGTTTCTACCCCTATTAGAGGGCACCAAAGCCTGTCTACCTGCGGTTTAGTTCAATAATTTTGACGATATGTTCCAGAGAAGAAATTTTCTGGATTTCACCACAATTTGGCTCTAGGACTACCGCGGCGCCCTGATAACGCCAAATCTGCCCGATAACTAAGGCTAAAGCTTGCGGATTCGAATCCGCGGTTAGTTTGATTAGGATTCGGCGTCCCGGACAGTTTAGTTCACACCAGCGAGGAAAATCAGCTATTGCTTTTCCGTCTGCGCTCACCTTGAAATCGACGTCCGCCAGCGCCAGGCTTTCACCAGATAAGGGATAAAGCAGTTGGTCAGCTTGGGAGAGTACTTCCCGGTTGCCATCAAGGAATCCCTCGGGTAAGGCACCGGGGTAGCGCCAGGCAAGCGGCGAGGGGCTAACCAGGTAGGTTTCGATTCCGCCGTCTCGGAAACAGGCACCGATTTCCGGGTTGGTAACTGCGCAGGCAACTACCTCCGGATTAGCGGCTAGTTCCTGGTTGGCAGCCGCCGAATCTGTCAGGCTTTTTACGGTCAATCCCAATCCCCAGCCCGCAATTCGCCAGAGCAGATCTCGCCACGAAAGCCCTAACCCCAAAGCTAATACCCCGCCGGGCTCTGCGGCTAAGTCACCGGCCAAAAGATTTTGGGTTTTGATTACCCAGTTACTGACTACCTGCCCCGATAGTTCTATGCGCTGCTCACCGTACCAGGTAAGACGGGGGGCAGGAATCCCGGCGAGGGCGCTCCCCCAGTGGTTATCCCAGGAATACTTCGCTTCCATTAGGGCACTCCCGCCTGCGCTAGTTTTCCGTTTCCGCGGCAGCGCACTGCACTCTCGGAAGCAGAGATAAAAATGGCTTCACCGGTGCGGATAGTTTCTATGGATCCCCCAATCCCCACTTCCAAATCCCCGGAGATTCCCAATAGAATCCGCGGTCCGCGCCCGGGAATCGGAATCCATTCCCCGCCGGTAATCTCGGATACGGAAAGTTCGAAATCGTCAACCGGCGCATAGTAGATCCCGGTGCCACGCCCGTTCATCTCCGGGGCAATCCGCACCGGGGGTGCCCCGTGGAAATCCATACACCGTAGTGCTTCGCCGGCATCGATATGCTTCGGAGTTAGTCCGGCACGCAACACGTTATCGGAGGAAGACATCACTTCAATCCCGAGACCGGAAACATAGGCATGAACCGCCCCCGTAGGGATAAATAGCGCCTCTCCCTCGCGTAAAGTTACCGGGTTGAGCAGCAATGATAGTACCGCGCCAGGATCGGATGGATAGGTGCGCGCGAGGGCTACGGCTTGGCGGTCTACCCGCAGCGAGGGCGAAGTGCCGCGATCAAGGCGATCTTGGCAGGCGGTGATGACTGCCTCTATTTGGGTCTGGCGTTCCTCGTCCAGGGGTGCTAAAAGTTTACGCGCTACTGCCCGCAAGCCTCGATATCCGGGGTGAGCGCGCAAAATTGCCAACATTTCCCGCGCTAAAGGAGCATTTAGATTCTCTAATACCTCGATAGCCCGCCGGGGCGCGCGAAAACCCGCGAAAGCCTCAAACGGCGTAAGCGCAAAAATCATCTCCGGTTTATGGTTGCGATCTCGATAGTTTCGCCGGGGACTATTCTGGGGAATACCGGATTCTTCTTCCGCTTGAAAACCAGCCTCTGCCAGTTCCTTACCCGGGTGTACCTGCAAAGATAGTGGCTGTTCGGGGGCAATCAGTTTCAATAGAAACGGTAGTTGCCCGTCAAAGCGTGCTGAAACGTCCTTGCCTAAAACCCCGTCTGGATCGCTGGATATGATTTCCGAGAGCGGGCGGTCTCCCGCTAAGGTTTGTGCCCCGTTATGGGCACCAAACCAAAGCTCGGCCACCCGCCGGCCCCCGAAATCAATCCCGGTAAAGTCACTGATAGCACTGATAGAACCCCAAGCGTAATCTTTAACCGCCCCAGAAAGCCTCAGCACTTTACGAACCTTCCCTGCGTTAAACCAGCCTGGCCCCGTCCACCAGGGACTGCAGTTTCGCCCAGGCGATTGAGGAATGCAAACGCCCGCCCAGGCCGCAGTCAGTGGAGGCGATTACCCGCTCGGGGCCAACTGCTGCTACGAAGCGCGACAACCTATCGGCTACCAACTGGGGATGCTCCACGATATTGGTGGAATGGCAAACCACCCCGGGAATTAGCACTTTGTCCGCCGGCAATTGATATTCATGCCAGATGCGCCATTCGTGGGCATGACGCGGAGAAGAAGCTTCGAAAGTGTAGCCCCCCGCATCTACTCGCAGCACGTCCTCGACAATATCGGCGAAAGGAATATCGGTGGTATGCGGGCCATGCCACGATCCCCAACACACGTGGAAACGAGTAAGCTCCGTGGGAATATCTTTTAATGCCCAGTTCAAAGCCTCGATACGCACCCCGATGAATTTTTTGTAGTCCTCTAAGGAAGGCTCCGGATTAATCTGATCCCAGGATTCCGCGATGGAAGGATCATCAATCTGCACCGTGAGCCCCGCATCGGTGATGATCTTGTATTCTTGGCGCATCGCATCCGCGCATGCCCAAACCACTTCCTCATCAGTGCGGTAATAACGGTTATCTACCCGCGCACAAGATCCAGGCGAAAGGGCGGCAATAAAACCGGAAGAGGCATCTAAACCATTGGCTTGCAGTCCTTTGAGCAGTAGATTCACATCTCGCCTGGCAGCGTCCGCCCCAATATAGCTAAGCGGGCCCGTAATCACCGGGTTGCCGACTGAGTTGCGGTTACCAAGCACTCCCGAATCCGGATCCTCATAGGCTTCGCGGAACAGGTTGCGATCACGCCGGTCAGTGAAGGTGGTGAGGCGGATTTTGCCCGGTTCAGAGCGAATAACCTCGGTTTTGGCCCAGCGATCCTCATCAGTTTGAGTAAGACCCCCCAGGCGAGAGAAAGAATAATTCCACCAGGCGCCATAGTCGACTGCCCCCGAGGTTATATGGCCGTACTCGCCTTCGTTGACGATATCGATCCCGATTTCGCGTTGCTTGGCCACCACTTCCGCGGCGGCACGTTCTATCACTTCTTCGAACTGCTGGGGGCTGATTTTTCCGGCGGACAGCAGGTTATTGGCTTCTAGCAGCTCCGGAGTTCGCGGTAAGGAACCCACATGAGTAGTTTTTACGGGCATTGTTATTCCCTTCCTAATTACTAAAATAAAACTTTTGGAGGGCGCGGACGGATTTGCGACGCGCCCGGGTTCTTTAAATCCGCTTTACCAGCGGGAACGTGATGGTTTCCCGGATTCCCAGACCGGTGATCGCCATTAGTAGGCGGTCAAGCCCCATTCCCATACCGCCGGCTGGCGGCATTCCCGCTTCGATGGCCTGCAAGAACTCTTCATCAACTTGCATGGCTTCGGGGTCGCCGTTGGCGGCGTCTAGGGATTGCGCTTCGAAACGTTCGCGCTGAATCACCGGGTCGTTCAGTTCCGAGTAACCGGTGGCCAGCTCGAATCCGCGTACATACAGATCCCACTTTTGTACCTGTCCGGGTTTTTCGGGATGGGATTTCACCAGTGGAGAGGTGTCCTCGGGGAAGTCTGCTACGAAAGTGGGGGCATAGAGGTCATCTCCCACTTCCGCTTCCCACAGCAGTTCCACCAGTTTGCCGGGAGAATAGAATTTTTCGACTTCAATCTCGCGCGCCTGCGCCAGTTTCACCAGTTCGTCTCGCGGGGTGCGCGGGGTGATTTCCTGGTTCAAAGCCGCGGATAGCGACCCATAAAGGTCAATCCATTCCCATTCTCCCCCCAGGTCATAGGATTCCCCGTTCGGCAAGGTAGCAACGGTAGAGCCCAGGGCGGCCTGCGCTGCGTTTTGTACCAGGTGGCGGGTGAGTTCCGCAATCTGGCGATAATTCCCGTAGGCCTGGTAAGCCTCGAGCATGGTGAACTCGGGGGAATGGGAGGAGTCTGCGCCCTCATTACGGAAATTGCGGTTGATTTCAAAAACCCGGTCAATCCCGCCTACCAAGCAACGCTTCAAGAACAGTTCCGGAGCGATCCGCAGGTAAAGGTCAGTGTCATAGGCGTTCATGTGGGTAACGAAGGGACGCGCGGCCGCCCCGCCGTGCAGGGTTTGCAACATGGGGGTTTCGACTTCAATGAAGTCTTCCCCGGCCAGGGTAGCGCGCAGAGACGCCACCACTTGCGCGCGGGTCCGCACCATTTCGCGAGCAGCTGCCCGGGTAATCATGTCAACTTCCCGGTGGCGTACCCGCTGGTCTTCAGAGAGGGAAACTTCCTGCCCATCCTCGGTTTTAAAAGTTTTTGGCAGCGGCCGCAAAGATTTTGAGGTGAGTTGCCAGGCGGGTTGACCATCCGCGCCCGGCTGCGCCATTACTGACAGTTCCCCCCGTTTGGAGGCGATCACCCTCCCGTAGACAAAAAGGTGATCTCCCAGGTCAACATCGGCTTTGTAGTCACTCAAGGATTCTTTGCCCACCTGGGCGGCAGAAAGCATAGCTTGCAGGCGAGTACCATCGCCTTGCTGCAAGGTTACGAAACAGAGCTTGCCGGTATTGCGGGAAAACACTACCCGCCCGGCGACCCCCACGAAATCTTCGGTCTCTTCCCCGGCGGCTAGGTTTGGGTATTTTTCCCGCACCTGGCTAAGGGTATGGGTGATGGGAACCGCGATGGGATAAGGGTTGCGACCATCATCAATCAGGCGCTGACGTTTCTCAGCGCGGATACGAATCTGTTCAGGCGCACTTTGATTATTAGCTTCACTCACGCCCTCCATGTTATCTGTGAGGAGTGAAACCGTTCAATCTTGACAGATTGACCTGGCTTAGGGGCGGGAAAGCACCACTAACTGGTTATCGCTCAGACGCACCTCGCCCAACTTAACCGCGGCGATGAGGCAGGCGGTACTAGGGCCATTTGCCTGCCAAGGCTCAAAGGAAATCGGATCCACCAAATCCAGGTACTCAATTTCGGTATCACTATCGCCAAGTGCTTCCCGGGTTGCCGCCATTACTGCCGCTCCCGATCCGGTGGCCGCCGCCTGGCGTACCCCCGCAAAGAGGGCTTTTGCAAAAGCGGCAGCATCCTCACGCCGGGTAGCAGAAAGTGCCAACGTAGTTTGGGAAACCGTAAGCCCGTCTAAATCTCGGAAGGTGGGAATCGCCTCTACCGTAACTGGAATATCCAAATCCCGCACCACCAGACGAACTGCCGCTAATAACTGGGCATCACACTGTCCGATAAACACCTTGTGCGGACGAACGATGCCCAGCATTTTCACCAATTGGGTTAGCCGATCCAGCAACTGCTGAGGGTGGTGAGCACCTTCGTATCGACGAATAATCTGCCCCGGGTCAAGCACAGTGTGCGCCGCCCCGAAGGGATAGAAAGCCTCCGTTGAGGGCGCGAAAATAATATCTACCCCGCTGTGCGCCGCTAGCTGCATATCGGCGGAGCTAATCATATCGGAGGTAGTCTCAAATGCCGGCCCTACCGGATCTGTATAAACCGATGCCACCAGGGTATCTACCCGCCCGCTGGCCTCAGTGAAAGCAGCCTGGTGTCCGGGATGCCAATTGCCACGAGTAACGATCAACCCCACGGTTCCGGCATTTTTCTCTGCCCGCGCCAGAGTCTGGCGATCATGTATTACCAGCGGTTCTTTCGGATTATTCACGCTATTTTCCCTCAATTTATCTTTTCTTGTTGGCTTGATTCTACCCGCCAGCGGCCGGGATTAACACCCGAACCTTTTAAGCCCCCACCCACCCCGCTTCCAGAATCCATTCAGCTACCATCCAGATTTTCTGGTAATAATTACCGTATGACTACTAAAAACGCTGCCCGCCTGCTGGTAGTAGACGATGAGCCCAATATCCGTGACCTCCTCGCTTCTTCTTTGCGCTATACCGGATTCGAGGTTTTTACTGCCGCCAATGGCTCTGAAGCTATCAAACAGGCCGAATCTACCAACCCGGATCTGATTGTGCTGGACGTAATGTTGCCGGATGTTGATGGATTTACCGTGACTCGCCGCCTCCGCGAAAATGGTTTCACCACCCCCATCCTCTTTTTAACTGCAAAAGACGATATGAGCGATAAAGTCCAGGGCCTAACGGTCGGCGGGGATGATTACGTAACCAAACCCTTCGGGCTAGAAGAAGTAGTCGCCCGCATCCACGCAATCTTGCGACGCACCCGCGGAATCGACGGGGAAGAAGCGGTAATACGGGTGGCCGACATTGCTTTGGACGAAGACGCGCATGAGGTACGCCGCGCAGGGCAAGTCATAGACCTCTCCCCTACCGAATTCAAGCTACTACGCTACCTGATGATTAACGAAGGGCGGGTAGTTTCTAAAGCCCAAATCCTTGACCACGTGTGGGAATACGACTGGAACGGCGAGGCCGCCATCGTGGAATCCTATATTTCCTATCTGCGGCGCAAACTAGATGTGCCCGGATCTTGCGGGGATATTATTACCACCCGCCGCGGAATCGGCTACATGATTCGCAGCGGAAAGCACTAATGTCCTTGCCGAAAGCCGGTAAAGCAGCAGAGGGCGCTGCCGAAAACCGGGTACCTAAATACAGCAAACAACACCGGAGCTATTGGCAACGAATCCCGCTAACCTGGCGTTTAGTGTTGATTATTATGGCGCTATTGGCCGGAGGACTGGGCGGAACCGGAACTGCGATGCTGGGGATTTTACATTCCCACTTGGCGGCACAAATCGATTCCAATCTGAAAGCTACCGCCTCCCGGATAAAAACTAATGATTTGGTAGATCTGCTGGATAAAGGTACTTTTCAAGGCAACCAGCCCACTAACTATTTCGTGAGAGTCAACTACGGCGGGCAGGTTGCGGAAGCCACCTCCTCTATTGCGGCTTCGGATATGGGGCGTCCGGATCCTAAGGCCCTAGAGCTCGCAGAAAAATCACGAGAGCTCTCCTGGGAAAAGCCCTTCACGATTGCAGGCGAGTCTTCCTCGGCTTGGCGTGCAATTATGCTGCCGATTCGCAGCGGTGAGGACGCTAAAATCACCGGAACTTTGACGGTGGCACTGCCGCTGCAAACCGTTACCCAAACAGTTACTGCTACCGGCATTAACGTATTGGGAACTTCCATCATCATTATTTTGATAGGTGGGGTTTTAGCCTACGTTTTGGTGCAAGTCTCCCTACGTCCTCTGCGGCAAATGGAGGAGGTCGCCGGAAAGATTTCCTCTGGTGACCTGCATGAACGTATTGATTTATCCCAAGTGCGCGCCGGGGAGGTTCTGTCGCTGGCGTCGGCGCTAAACTTTATGCTTTCTCGAATTGAGGAAACTATTGTTACCCAGCAGCGCAGCGAGCAAAAAGTGCGCCAATTTGTTTCTGACGCGTCCCACGAGTTGCGCACCCCTCTGGCTGCTATCCGCGGCTACGGAGAGCTTTATAAAATGGGCGGAGTACCCCCGGAGCGGGTTGATGAAGTGATGGGACGGATCGAATCAGAGGCCACCCGGATGGGGATACTGGTGGAAGATCTGCTGAAACTGGCTCGTCTGGATGAGGGTCGAAAGATAAAGATGGGGACAGTCGATCTTTATCGGATTGCTGCTGCCGGAGCTCTAGATCTGACTGCCCTTTCGCCCGAGCGGGAGATCAGCCTGTTACATTTGGACGGCTCCCCCCTGGAGTTAGATAGGGGGGAAAGCGCGCTAGTGCTAGCCGATCGCGACCAACTAACGCAGGTAATGACCAATCTGATTGGCAATGTGGAACGCTATACTTCTGCGCAAATCCCGGTAGAGATTTTGGCCGGGATTAGCGGTGGGGAGGCGATTTTAGAGGTGCGCGATCACGGCGAGGGAGTACCCGCGGAGGAGCTGGATAAGATTTTTGGACGATTCTATCGCCGGGACGGCTCCCGGTCGCGAGAAACCGGCGGCACCGGCCTCGGCCTCTCAATTGTGGCAGCTATCGCCGCTGTTCATGGCGGAACCGCCCAGGCGATAGCTACTGCCGGCGGGGGACTTACGATAAGGATCTCGTTCCCGGCGCTTGACCCCCCGGAAATTCATAAGAATAAGGGGAAGAAAGCAGGGAAAAATAATAAGAAAGGGACCGCTAAGAAAACCTCCCGGAACACCGAGCACGAGGCCCCGAAAACTATCGAAAAATAGTCGCGACGGTGGACGTTGTTTGCACTGCATTTTCTCTACAGCGGTTTTAGCCGTAGGATAACCACTGCAACATTCAATCGTCGGGGGTACAAAGGCTATGCCAGGTGCACCATCTTGGCTGCAGACGGGATTCGTCAAAGCTATGCGGGAACTGGGGATCACCAACGACAACCTCTTGCGCAAAGAAGCCGGTAAACTGCTGGAAATGTGGCAGTCTGCCGGACGTGAATTTCACACCAAAAGCCATTTGATCCGCCTACTGACCTGCCTGGACCATTTTACAAACACTTCGCAACAACCCGCAGTCTTAACCATTGCCGCCTGGTATCACGGGGTAATCACCCAGTCGCAGACACGCGCAAAAAATACTACTAACTACGAAAACTATCCCGCCTCTGCCGATTTTGCGCTCAGACGCCTATTAGAGATGGGGGTGCAAAAAGAGTTGGCGATTCGGGTCGGGGAACTAATCTTGATGCTGGAGGGACGCCAACCACCGGAGGGCGATCTGGATGCCTGCGTTTTCGTTGATGCCTCCATGTCTTATTTGAGTGCTTCTCCTCAGGATTACCGCAGTTACTGCCAGTTGATGCAAGCCGAAATGAATACTATGGAACCGCTCCGTTACGCGCGGCTACGCAGATCGCTAATCTCGAAGCTACTGGCGCGAGACACGATTTTCCACTCCCCCTTGGGCAGCGGTAATGAGAATGCCGCGCGCCAAAATTTAGAGGGCGAGTACGCGAAGCTATCGGCGTTGATCCCCGGAGACGCTTCGGGCAGTCAACGTCTGGGACTGCGTGCTCGCAGTAAGGAAAAGATACGCGGTGCAGACACTTCCGAAACCGTGGTTATCAAAGGAACACCCGCGCGCGCGACTGCGCGACGCTCCATTTTTCCTGGGGGATTGAAATCGAGTTCTCCGAAAAATTTACCAACGAAAATCTCTGCCACCGAGAGGAAAAATATCGAGGAGCGCACCGCCCGGCTACGAGCCGAGGCCGTCAGCAGTGATAGCGAGAACGGGCTATCCTCTATGGAGAATGTGGCTGACCAATTTTCTACTTTGACGATGCGGAAAGTCGCTGGCAAAAATGGTGACTACTTCCGGGCAGAGCCCCTTCCGGAAGAAGAGTTGGAAGAGGACGCAAAGCCAGTTTCCACCGAGGAAGATGAAGTGGAAGAAACTATGTATTCTTCCGCCGACGACGAAGATTCACTTACGGAATTTTAAGGCTTCTTTCCTGAGGATCGTGCCGCTGAGGTTTAGAATTCCGCTTTCCCCAAAGGCAGATCAAGCTGCGATTTCCTGAAATTATTATCGCGTACCTATTACTGGAGTTTCTCCGATTCTAAATTGGGGACGTTGCAATCAACCATTTACTTTAAGGAGAAACCAATATGGCGCAATTCAATGTAGATTCCGGACAGGTATCGGCGGCCGGTGCCAGTGCGGCCGCAATCGCTGGGCAGCTGCGCACTGACGCAGCTGCCATGATGGCACAGGTGCAGTCCCTGCAAGGTTCCTGGACCGGGGCTGCCGCCAGTTCCTTCGCCGATTGTGCAACCCGTTGGCGCGCTGCCCAGGCCCAGATGGAAGCCGCCTTGGATTCCATCGCGCAGGCACTCCAAGCTGCCTCTGCCAGTTATGAAGAAGCTGAAAGCGGAGCCGCCGCCATGTTTGCCGGCTAGCTTTTTGCCGACCCTTGCTAGCAGATCGTGCCAACGTCATCTTTTGCTGCCGCTTAGCTATTGTCTGCTCGCCGGTCCTAGCTGGCGGTGTCACTTGCGTCCCTACGTGAGTTACCCAGAAAGCTAAACAAAGTGGGGGGTGAACCTTGCGGTTCACCCCCCACTTCTTGCTATCGGTTTTTCTGGTAGTTACCCACCAGGCAGTCGCAGCGCGGTCTAGTACATTCCGCCCATTCCGCCCATTCCGCCAGCTGCGGCAGCGTCATCAGCACCAGCCGCTGCCGGAGGCTCCGGCTTATCAGCCACTACTGCTTCGGTGGTCAAGAACATACCCGCAATCGAGGCCGCGTTCTGCAGGGCAGAACGAGTGACCTTGACCGGATCAGCAATATTGCTCTTGAGTAGGTCCTCGTACTCTCCATTGGCGGCATTCAGCCCCTGACCGGCAGGCAGGTGTGCTACCCGTTCGGCCACTACCGAGCCTTCCAGACCAGCATTTTCGGCGATCTGGCGCATCGGGGAGGACAGCGCCACCCGCACGATGGAAGCGCCGGTCTCCTCGTCACCCGCGAGCTGTAAGCTGTCCAAAGCCTTCAAGCCGGACTGCAGCAGAGCGACCCCGCCCCCGGCTACAATGCCTTCTTCAACGGCGGCTTTAGCGTTTCGAACCGCGTCTTCAATCCGGTGCTTGCGTTCCTTCATTTCCACTTCAGTGGCAGCACCAGACTTGATAACCGCGACTCCGCCAGCCAGCTTGGCTAGACGCTCCTGCAGCTTCTCACGATCGTAATCAGATTCGGTGTTTTCAATTTCTTGGCGAATCTGCTTGACCCGAGCCTCGATATCTTCGGAAGCTCCCGCGCCCTCTACAATAGTGGTCTCATCCTTGGTAACCACAACTTTGCGGGCAGTGCCCAGCATATCCAGTTCCGCGTTTTCCAGGGTGAGCCCCACGGTCTCGGAGATTACCTGGCCGCCGGTTAGAATCGCCATATCCTGCAGCATTGCCTTGCGGCGGTCACCAAATCCCGGAGCCTTTACAGCTACAGTCTTGAAGGTGCCGCGAATCTTGTTAAGAACCAGGGTAGTCAGCGCTTCCCCGTCTACGTCCTCCGCAATAATCAGCAGCGGCTTGCCGGTGGCCATTACCTTTTCCAGCAGCGGCAGCAGATCCTTAATCTGGGAAACTTTCGATTCCACCAGCAGGATGTAGGGATCTTCTAGCACAGCTTCCTGACGATCCGGGTCGGTTACGAAGTAACCGGAGATGTAGCCCTTATCGAAACGCATACCCTCGGTTACTTCCAGGTGAGTACCAAAGGAGTTGGAATCCTCAACGGTAATGACCCCTTCGTTGCCTACCTTTTCCATGGCGTCCGCAATCAAGGCCCCAATTTCAGGGTCATTGGCGGAGATAGAAGCGGTAGCCGCGATCTCGTCACGGGTCTCAACTTCCTTGGCATCGGCGTGCAGCTGATCTACAACTGCCTGAACCGACTTGTCAATGCCGCGCTTCAGAGCAATCGGATTAGCCCCGGCAACTACGTTACGCAGTCCCTCGCGCACCAGTGCCTGAGCCAATACCGTAGCGGTAGTAGTACCATCACCGGCCACGTCGTCGGTCTTCTTGGCGACCTCTTTGACCAGTTCAGCACCGATCTTTTCGTAAGGATCTTCCAGTTCGATTTCTTTAGCTACAGAAACGCCATCTTTGGTGATGGTGGGGGCGCCCCACTTCTTTTCCAAAACTACGTTACGACCACGCGGTCCTAGCGTTACTTTCACCGTGTCAGCCAGGGTGTTTAGACCCCGCTCCATTCCCCGACGAGCTTCCTCATCAAAAGCAATAATCTTGCTCATATGCTTGTATTCCCTCCATCGCGACGCGCTCGCGCCGCGCGGTTAGATCTTTGACCCAGCCTTGATGCCCGCGACGGACGAGAGCGTCGCGCCGATCCTGTCTCGGAACGTCGCTCCCTCATCAAAAGCTCAGTTTTTATCACTCTCTAGGTTCGAGTGCTAACTACGATTTTGGCACTCTCCTACTCCAAGTGCAAACTATTACCTGTCAGCAGGTGCGAAATATCCTGATAGAGAAATCAGTCTTACGGAACCAGCACCGGTTACTCCCGGCGAAAACCGGGGGTTAGCTAGTCGATCAGATAAATGGCAATGTCGGTATCTCCGATTTGATACCGGCCCCCTTCGGCATTTTCTACCCGGGAAATCCCGGCAACCTTAGCGGCTTCCTCAGCGGCGGCCTTATTTTCTTCCCCATGATAAAGCACTATAGATCCGCTTAAACCCCGAGCTCGAGAGTTGGTGGCCACCGGATTACTAAAGCCTGCAGACTGTAAATCATCAGCTACCTGCTTCGCCCATCCCGAACGTTTAGATGCATTGAGTACCCGTACCCGGACATTGTCTTTTTCGATGGCCGAGGCGCTCGGCTGGGAACTCTCGGTATTATCTGGGGAGGTAGAGTCTTCCGGTTTAGCAATCTTCGTCGGCTCGGTGCTAGGGATAGTTACACTTGCACTGGTACTGGGAGTGGCAACCGGCTTAACCTCGTCAATCTTGCCGGTAGTTTTCATGAGCGCTACCCCAGCCCAGGCCAAAGCCGGCCCTAAAACCAGCACAATCAAGATGGGAAGCACGGTTTGCCACCGCCTAATAGGACGGCGATGAGCACCCGAGGGACCTTCTTCCCCCATCGCGTCGAATTCATCTGGCGGAAACTCTTGTTTGCTCACATGCCCACATTAACCGCATCTGCAGAGCTGTCGCATACCTGCCACGCCGAAAACCCCTATTTGCCCATCGTGGTTTATCGGCTCCCACAGGGTAAAGTAACAGCATGAGTACCAACCTGGAAAAAATCATGGACCCTTCCTGGGTGCCAGCCATGGAACCGGTAGCTGGCAAAATCAGCGGAATGGGCAAAATGCTACGAGATGAAGGAAATAACTATTTTCCTGCGGGCAAAGACATTTTTCGGGCTTTTACGTACCCGTTTGATCAGGTAAAAGTGTTGATCGTGGGGCAAGACCCCTACCCCACCCCCGGAAATGCGATGGGGTTGTCGTTTTCGGTAAAACCGGGAGTAGCTATCCCTAAGTCGCTACAAAATATTTTCAAGGAACTTCACGACGATTTAGGTTGTTCTATCCCCAGCAGTGGAGATTTGCGTCCCTGGGCGCAGCAGGGAGTAATGCTGCTAAATCGGGTGCTTACTGTCACTCCTAATGAAGCGGGCTCTCACCGCGGTCGTGGTTGGGAAGAGGTAACCGACTGCGCAATTTCTGCCTTGGTACAGCGAGATCGGCCCCTAGTCGCTATTCTGTGGGGCAAGCAGGCGCAATCTTTGCGCCCCGCCTTGGGGAAAACTCCTTGTATAGAGTCGGCTCACCCCTCACCTTTGTCTGCCTCGCGTGGGTTCTTCGGTTCCCGACCATTCTCACGTACCAACTCTTGGTTGCAACAGTTAGGGGCCAGCCCAATAAACTGGCAACTTCCCTGAATTCTTATCCAAATCGTTACAATTTGCCGTCGACAGCATAAAGTAGGACACGTGAGTTCACACAAGAAGAGCGCGAAAAACTATATTGGGCGTATTCGCCATGCCGCTAATCCGCCATACCCTCCTAAGATTCGTCGCGCTTTGACCAGCGCACTGGTTTTTTTACTATCGTTCTCGTTAACTGCGGGTCTTTTGATTTACATAGACCTCTCAGGCAGGTTAAACAATCTGGGAACCGCCTCTTTACTGGGTCGTACCCCTCCAGATTCCTACGATGGGCGACCCATTAATATTTTGATAATTGGGTCTGATTCGCGTTCGGGCAAAGGCAACCAAACTTTAACCAATAATGAGGACCCCACTGAACGTTCCGACACCACCATGGTTATGCATATTTCTAAGGATCGGTCCCAGGTAAATGTGGTTTCTATTCCCCGAGATCTGATAGTGGATATTCCCGCCTGCCAACATCGAGATGGCAGCAAATCGAAACCCCAAAGAGCTCAATTTAACTGGGCGTATTCTATTGGTTCTGCAGGTAGTAACGACCGCTCCTCGGCGGTGGTATGTACCTGGAGAACGGTGGAAAAACTTTCAGGGATGCGCATTGATGAATCCATCGTGGTGGATTTCAATGGTTTTTCATCGATGATCGACGCCCTAGGGGGAATTAACATTTACGTCCCCACCAAAATAGATGACAAAGCCAACTCCGGATTAGTCCTAGAGCCCGGGTGTAAACATTTCAATGGGAAAGAGGCCTTAGCCTACGCTCGGGTGCGCCACGGCGTTAAAGGATCTGACGGTTCTGATATCCAACGTATTCAGCGCCAACAGGCAGTAATGGGAATTATGACGCGCGCTGCCTTGCAAAAAAATATTCTTACTTCCCTAAATCAGCTCTATGGTTTCGTAGGTAATGGTTTAGGCGCTTTGACCATCTCCGAGGGGTTGTCATCAGTTTCCAAGTTGAGCGGGTTGGGCTGGTCCTTACAATCGATTAAGCCGGATAAGCTGCGGTTCGTCACCCTACCTGTCTATGAGGCACCTTTTGACCATAATCGGCTATTACTTTCCGAAGATAAAGCCGAACCGATTTGGGATGCCTTCATTAATGACACTCCCTTACCTCCCGGGGCTGAAGTTCGAGATGGGAACAGCAAGGTTTATACCATTCCCGAAGACCCCAATCCTTCCTCGTCGCCCTCTCCCGCGACAAGTGCCTCTGGGTCCTCTACCCCAACTGCGACTTCTTCTACTTCTGAGTCTGTGTCCCAAGACCTGAGACCAGCAGCAGACCTGAGACAAAGCGGATCGCTTAACTCCGAGCTCAGCGCCGAGGAACTAGCTGAACTGCAACGTAAATGCGAAGCGAGAAACTAAAGCGCCAATCCGGTTAACAGTTAGGAAGCAGTAACTTGAGTGAGCAAAACCCACCGGAGTCCTTCCCGCCCCCCAAAAGGCGGCGCCCTCGGCCTAGTCAGACAGTTCCGCCTTCCTATGCTCCGGCGCTAAAGCGGCATCGCTCCCCCGCTACTGTCAATCACACCGATATAGAACCTAAGGGAATAGCACAACGTTCCCAGGGTGCTCATTCCTCTTCTGGGGCTCGCCCCTCACGTCCGGCTATCTCCCGACGCCTCAAAGATCAAGACACTAGCGGGGCTTCTTCCGGTTCCGCGGCACAAGAAATTCCGATCCAGCCGCGCAGTGAGTCGCGTTTTGCGGGGCGCGTGGCGCCTACCCGCACCCGGGTGATGCTAGCAGATCGTCTCCCAGCAGATCGTCTCTCGGTGGACTCTGAAACGCGCCAAAGCCGGCCGGATGAGCCCCAGCTGGAGCCAATCCCGCCTGCCCGTCCTGCCCGAATACATCGGCCCCGCTTCCGGGGACGCCGACTTCTTAAACCCGCCCTCACTCTGTTCCTAATTTTTGTTATCGCTTGGCCGCTATATCTGTGGTATTTAGTAGATTCCCAGCTGAACCGAGTCGATGCTCTCTCAGCTCTCCCTGCAGGCGAGGGCGAAACTTGGCTGATCGCCGGCTCTGACCAGCGTTCCGACGGCAACGATGGAGGAATCCAACAGCCTTGGGTGCAGGGAGCCCGCGCCGATAGCATCATGTTGCTGCGCAAGGTTAACGGGGTGGCAGAGTTGGTATCCCTTCCTAGAGATACCGCAGTCAATATTCCGGGACACGGCCTCAATAAACTCAACGCCGCCTACGCTCTTGGCGGACCTAAGCTGCTGGTAAGAACCGTAGAAGGAGTAAGTGGAGTCAAAGTAGACCACTATGTCGAGGTAACCATGGGAGCCGTAACCCAACTAGTCGATGCCGCAGGAGGAGTGGAACTCTGCCTGGACTACGATGTTGACGATGCCGATTCTGCTTTGAAATGGAAGAGTGGCTGCCATCAAGCCGATGGCGCGACCGCCTTGGCATTTGCGCGGATGCGACATCAAGATCCGCGCGGAGATATTGGACGGGCAGAGCGGCAACGTCAAGTAGTTTCTAAGCTGTCACAAACTCTGGCGACCCCCTCGACTTTTCTCAATCCGTTTAAGCAGCGCGATCTGGCAAACTCGGGAGCAGCCAACCTTACCTGTGATTCCGATTCGGGAGCCTGGGCGCTAGGAAAAATGGTATTCGCCTATCGCAGTGCCGCCAGCAATAACCTATCCGGGGTGCCTCCCATCGCGAAAATGGCCTATTACCGCGGAGGACATGGGGCAATGGTGTTGCTCGATGAGCAAAAGACTCCCAGTTTCTGGGCCGCGTTCCAAAAAGGCACCTTGCAACCTAGCCAGTATCACCAGTTCCAGTAGTTTCCTGTCGGGACGAGCGAGAAGGAAATATCGACCTAGGTAGTAGGAAGACGAAAAGCGTGATGGGGGACAGGCAGCGAGGTTCCTTGCCCCGCCCCTAAATTTGTGCGCGTAGCGACGCTCTAAAAGTTGCCGTTCGCTTAAACGCCCGCGATCTTATCTGGTCCGGCCTGCCAGGCACTCCAAGCTGACTCCAGGATTTCTTTGATTCCGTTTTCGGCTTTCCAATCCAAATCAACCCGAATCCTGGTGGTGTCCCCGATCAGCTGCGCCGGATCACCGGGGCGACGCGGATCTTCGTCCACCTTGAAATCAATCCCGGTTACTTCCCGAATACCATCGATTATTTCGCGAACTGAAGTTCCTTGCCCAGTACCCACGTTGAAAACATGATGCTCCATCTCCTGGCCAGAGGCAACATAATCTAAGGCATGCAAGTGGGCATCGGCGAGGTCGCGCACATGAATATAATCACGAATACAGGTGCCGTCCGCAGTGTCGTAATCGGTACCGAAAATCTTGGGGTTTTTCCCTTTGGATAGGCGCTCCAGCACCATCGGAATCAGGTTGAGGCGAGCGGGATCGCCCAGTTCGTCCCAACCGGATCCCGCTACGTTGAAGTATCGCAGTCCGATCCAGCGCAGGCCCCAGGCGCGTTCACAATCTGCCATCATCCATTCGCCAATCAACTTGGTTTCCCCGTAGGGGTTAATGGGTTTACCGGCAAGTTCTTCGGGGACTACCGGCACATCCGGCTGACCGTATACTGCGGCCGAGGAGGAGAAAATCATTTGCCGGGTACCGGCATCGCGCATGGCAGACATGACATTGGCTAATCCTCCTACGTTCTGCTGGTAGTACCACATCGGCTTTTCCACCGATTCACCCACCTGCTTGCGCGCCGCGAAGTGAATAACTGCCGTTACGTCCTCGTCGATGAGAGTTTGAAAAATTTTCTTGCGCGCCCCGGAGGCAGCCACATCTAGTTGTACCAGTTTTGCGTCGCCGATCCGATCCGCAGTTCCATAGGATAGATCATCTATGACCACTACTTTTTCACCGCGTTGGGCGAGTAGTCTTACTACGTGAGCACCGATATAACCGGCGCCTCCTACAACTAAAACACTCATACGAACAGCGTACCCCAGAAGGTCTACCTGGTTATCGTTAACCAATCTGTAGTTGCACATTTTAGACAGGTTTTAGGGGACTTTCCGACTTCAAAGTTTGTTAAAAATAGGTTAGAATGGGCTAAGGAGTATTTAGGTGTTCCCGAGTTGGACGGGAGGTGACCGGGGTGCGCGATGCCACGTCTATACGTCGCATAGGTTTACAGGTAGCGCTGGCCGTAGTAGCAATATTCCTTGCCCTGGGCGCACTGGTTATTGCTCCCACCACCTCCATTGCAGGAGCCGTAAAGCCCACCTACCAAATCACGCTAACACCGGTAAATCCCCAGCCCACTACCAGTACTCCTACTTCAGATTATGATCCGGTAATGCCAGGTCCTTCTCCTACTCCTACCTTTAACGGTCCGCGGATCATCCTTTCTTTGCGTCCGGTGCAACCGGGTCCTTCTCCGGTTCCAACTTTTAACCAGAGCACCTCCCCCTCCGACACGGTACAGCCGGTGGGAGTCGCTGAGGATTTACGACGTGCCTCTGCCTCCGGCTCCTTTGCCTGCGGGCTGCGCACTGATGGAACCGCCCGCTGCTGGGGAATCAACGACTCTGGGCAACTTGGGGTACCCATCACCCGACAACCAGCAATATTACCGCAGACGGTAGCTAACCAGCCGGTGAAATTCACACAAATCTCAACCGGCCGCGATTACACTTGCGGCTTGGGCACTGACAAGTTTGTTTATTGCTGGGGGGATAACGCCTTCGGGCAACTGGGACAGGTTAAATCTCGAACTCAGCTGTCGGGATCTTTCAATCCTCTAAGGGTAGCCGCCCTGCCAGCAGATACCGCCCAAATTGCTACTGGAGGGCGCCATGCTTGCGCCCTTTCTAACTCTGGAGTGCTTACCTGCTGGGGAGCCAATGAAATGGCCCAAGTTGGTAACAGCACTAACATCGGGAATCAACTAAAACCGGTAGCGGTAATGACAGATGTTAAAGAGGTCGCCACCGGTAATGACCATACCTGTGCCTTGAAACAAGACGGCATGGTGTATTGTTGGGGCGTAAAAGCAGGCTGGGACGATTGGAATAACCGGCTGGCGCTAAGCTATCAACTGCGACCGGCACCAGTTTCAAATATGAAGTTTATTTCTTTGCGTGCCGCCGGGGATCGCAGCTGCGCAATTGCTGAAGATCAGCGGCTTTATTGTTGGGGAATCAATACTGACGGTCAGGCAGGTAAGCCCGGAAACATGTCCACCAAGGGCCAAATGCTGCAGCCGGAACTGATCAGTTCCCTACCTCAGGTAAGCCAGGTTTATCTCGGCTACTACGGGGGCTGCGCGATTACTCCCGCAGGTAGCACCTACTGTTGGGGGCGCAATGACTTCGGGCAATTGGGTCCGGGGATTGCTTTGACTAAACGAGTGGCCGCCAATAACACCCAAAATATTGGGGCAGCTCCCACCCTCAGTGGTTTAGATGCCCGGCTGGCTGCCAATACCCGTTCCACCCTAGTTATGGGCAACACCTTTACCTGCATGCTTGATAAACAGAACAATATGTACTGCCTGGGCAACTGGGCACAAGGTCAACTGGCTGATGGACGGCGCAGCGATCGGCTTTCAAACGCGCGAACGGCCCAAATAACTCCGGTATATTCTCGTCTCTAACTAAGAACCGTGGGAAAACTCTACTCCTATCTGCGGGCCCCCGGACGCCTCACCCGAATCATTAAGTTCTGTCTGGTAGGCGGGATGAACTACCTGGTAGATGTGTCAGTTTTTAATCTGCTAATGCTCGGTTGGCTTTCTTCCCATCCCCTGACCTCCAAGATTTTAGCCGCAGCGGTAGCGACTGTATTTTCTTGGGTAGTAAATCGGTATTGGACCTTCCGCAACCAACGCACCGATAACCGCTTGCAAGAATTTATGGGTTTCGCGGTGGTTAACGTACTGGGGATGCTGCCTGCAGTTATTTGCTTAGGGATTAGCCACTACCTGTTGGGATTCACCTCGCTCCTGGCTGACAATATCTCCGCCAATGTGATCGGACTGGTATTGGGAACTATTTTGCGTTTTCTCCTCTACGAACACACTATTTTCACTGGCACTAAACAGTAGGTCCTGCAAGTAGCTGCCCAACGGACAACCTTGGGAAAAATTGGCGGGAAGAGATTGATCTGCTTGCACCAAGGGGGTAACAAATTATTTCTCGACGTCGAGATGCCCTATTTTATCTGGAGTTTTATTGCTATCGCTGAAAATTAGCACTAGCAGATGGCACCTCAAAGAGTTAGGGTTAAAGCATAAGTCTACTTGGCTTGGCCGGCCGCGCGCGGTCGGTAAGAATATTTCTCACTGAAGGAGAATCACATGGCAGAATGCTGCTGCAAGAAACCCGTTACCGTAACCGTTACTGGTGCCGCCGGTAATATCGGCTACGCCCTACTGTTCCGGATTGCCTCGGGTGCGATGCTGGGACCCGATCAGCCGGTGAAGTTAAACCTGCTGGAAATTCCGCAAGCAGTTAAGGCGGCGGAAGGTACCGCAATGGAGCTAAACGACTCCGCTTTCCCGCTGCTAGCGGGCGTGGATATTTATGATGACCCCAACCAGGCTTTCGAGGGCTGCTCCTACGGCTTGTTGGTGGGAGCTCGTCCCCGCAGTAAAGGTATGGAACGAGCAGATCTGCTAGCCGCCAATGGTGGGATTTTCGGCCCCCAAGGCAAGGCTATTAACGATCACGCGGCCGATGATATTCGGGTACTGGTAGTGGGCAACCCCGCTAACACCAACGCCTATATCGCTGCCAAGTCGGCTCCAGATGTTCCGGCAGAACGCTTTACCGCGATGATGCGTCTGGATCACAACCGCGCTATCTCCCAGTTGGCAGAAAAGACGGGAGCTGCGGTCAAAGACATCAAGAAGATGATCGTGTGGGGTAACCACTCCGCCGACCAGTATCCCGATATCACTTTCGCCACCGTTGACGGCAAGCCGGCTCCGGAACTGGTTGATGCGGCTTGGCTCGACGACTACTTCGTACCCACCGTAGCCAAGCGGGGCGCGGCCATTATCGAAGCGCGGGGCGCTTCTTCGGCGGCTTCGGCGGCTTCGGCGGCTATCGACCATATGCACACTTGGGCACTGGGCACTCCCGAGGGCGACTGGTCTACTTTCGCCGGTCCCTCCCACGGGGAATACGGGGTTCCGGAAGGCCTCGTCTACGGTATGCCAGTCATCTGCAAAGATGGACAGTACCAGGTAGTAGAAGGGCTAGAACTACCTGAAAAGACCAAGCAGCACATCGTAGCAAATGCAAAGGCAGCTGAAGAGGAAATCGCCACCGTGAAGGAACTGGGAATTCTCTAAGCTGTTTCGCTTCTCCGCCCCTAGGGGTTGGGTAAAAGCATAAAGATTGGGGGGTTGGGCAAATAGCCCAACCCCCCAAAATTATTTTCAAGACAACTGATTGAGAAAATCAATAACCGCCCAGCGCAGCGCCCTAGATTTTTTCCATGGGCGCTAGGCGCAGCAGTAAGCGTTTGGTGACTCCCCCGGCGAACTCCACTTTCGCGCTCTTCGAACGCCCGCGACCTTCAATCGCGATCACCGTGCCTTCCCCGAACTTGTCGTGACGTACCCGATCGCCAGTGCCTACCTCGGTGGCTTTACCGATAGAAGCATTAGCATCCGTGCGCGCACCCAGCTGCGTGCCAAGACGTTTCACCTTCCCGGTTTCCCGCCGCTCCACCTGGTCCGTGCGACCGGAACCAAAGGCCGGACCCCCGGCCTCGTCCTCACGGTAGCGCCTAGATACCTGCTGTTTGCGATAGCTGCTTGCGCGGCTGCCAAATCTGGAGCCCGCTGCGCCCGCGCGAGAGCTATTACCCCAGCTGCGCCCGGCAGCCCATAGGGAATCTTGATCAGAAAAATCAAACTGTCCATTACTTTTACTTAACTGCTCTGGTTGATCCATCAAGTCGGTCGGCACTTCTAACAGGAAGGGAGAAAGTGGCTGCCAGCGAGTTTCCCCCCACATCTGCCGATTATGAGCCGCAGTCAAATATACTTTTTTCTTCGCGCGGGTAATCGCCACATAGGCCAGGCGCCGCTCCTCCGCCATTTCTCCAGCCTCACCCAAGGCACGCGAATGGGGGAAGGTTCCTTCTTCCAGGCCGGTAACAAAGACTACCGGGAATTCTAGGCCCTTCGCCATATGCACAGTCATTAAAGTAACCTGCCCGCGCTGGTCACCCGGGAGTTGATCCGCATCTGCCACTAGGGCGACCCGCTCTAAGAAATCCACCAGAGTACCTTCGGGTTCCTCTTCGCTAAACTGGGAAGCCACGTTATAAAACTCGGAAAGGTTATCCAAGCGCACCCCATCTTGGGGATCTTTAGAGCCCTCCAAAGATTTCAAATATCCCGATTCGGTCAGGACTGTCTGCAAAATATCCTTTAATGGTGCGCCTTGCACATAGGCCTCGCGGGCGGCAACTAAACAATCCCAGAACTGGGCAATATTGGTGCGTGCCCGCGGAGCCAGCCCGCTCACCTCGGCATTTGCGGGCGTCGCTTCACTGACACCGGAAAGGTTGGAATCAGCTGCGGCACCCGGGCGCTGCTCCCCCAGCTCTTGCATCCACACTAGAGCTGCCGCGCGCCCGAGGGACACCTCATAAGTATTGGCAGCCGCCTGCAGAGCCTCCTGCGCCTTGTTCCCCAGGGAACGCTTGGGAGTGTTGATCACCCGGGTAAAAGACACGGTGTCATCGGGGTTTACTACCAGTTGCAGATAGGCGATCGCGTCTTTGATTTCTTTGCGTTCATAGAACTTGGTACCACCGATAATCCGGTAGGGAATCCCCGCATGGGTCAAAGTTTCTTCCAGGAGGCGGGAGTGGGCATTTATTCGGTAAAAAACGGCGATATCACCGTAAGTGTAACCCCCACTTACCAGCTTATTTATCTCTTCCACCACGGCTAGCGCTTCATCGCGGTCCCCGGAAGATATCCGTACCCCTACTTTTTCGCCCTCGCCAGAATCTGTCCACAGCTTTTTCTTGTGTCGGCTCTGGTTATGCGAAATGACCGCATTGGCTGCCGCCAAAATATTTCCGCTGGACCGGTAGTTCTGTTCCAGGTAGATAGTGCGCGCTCCCGGGAAATCTTTCTCGAATTCCTCAATATTGCGCACGGTAGCGCCCCGGAAAGCGTAGATAGATTGGTCAGAGTCCCCAACTACTGTAAGTTCCGCCGGGTTAACCGGTTCACCCTGTACCTGTTCTGGATGATTAATTGCCGCGCCTGCTACCCCAGATAACAGTTTTACCAGCACATACTGCGCGTGGTTAGTGTCCTGGTATTCATCAACCAGGACGTGGCGAAAGCGGTGACAGAAACTGGATTGCACCAGGGGATTACTTTGAAACAACTGCACCGTGCGCATAATCAGATCATCGAAATCTAGAGCGTTAGCGGCGCTCAGGCGACGCTGGTATATCGGGTATACCTTGGCCACTACCTCCGCATCTGGCCCGGGGCCGGCACTAGCGAGATAGGTATCCGGATCAATCAAAGAGTTCTTCAAATCCGAAATTCGCCCTTGAATTTTCTTAGCTGGAAACCGCTTAGGGTCTAGCTGTGACTCTTTTAGAATCATAGAAACTAGGCGAGTTGCATCGGCCTGGTCGTAAATCGTGAAAGAGGACTTAAGGTTAGCGGCCTGAGCGTAGCGGCGCAATATTCTCACGCAGGCGGAGTGGAACGTAGATACCCACATTTGACTGGCTTGCGCACCTATCAGTGAACTAACCCGCTCCCGCATTTCTGCAGCCGCTTTATTGGTAAAAGTAATCGCCAAAATTTGCGAGGGATACGCACGGCCGGTAGCCAAAAGGTAGGCAATGCGGCGAGTCAAAACCCGGGTTTTACCGGAACCGGCTCCTGCCATCACCAACAACGGGGTACCCTGATGTTCTACCGCTTGTCGCTGGGGATCATTCAGACCCGAAACAATATCCTCCGGAGTCGAGGGTGCCGAGGCCTCAGCATCATCTGGGAAAGAGAAAACTCCCCCGGGGAGGATACTTTCAGGCGCGGGAGTATCGGCAGAAAAAAGAGCGTTAAAATCGATCATTAAACCTGGTTATTAGGAATTATTTTCTGGAAAGTAGGCCGGCTCGCCGCAATACTTGCCGTTGTTCTTCTTCGGTTGCATTCCAACCGACCGCGAGATATTTCAAAGCCAAGGAATCAATGCAGAATGCGGCCACTGAAATGCCGGAATCAGTTTCGTAAGCTACCGCAACTATCCGAATATCTTCCAAAGACACCACGTCTAACGCATTCACCGGCTGGGAGGTAAAGGGAATAATCCCTAATAGTTCGGAAGCGAAATCAAACATGGAACGCACAGTTCCCTGCCCATTTTGGTCGGGTGCCACCGCCAGCATTACCCGGGACTGTTCAGTGTGTTCGGGAGCGGAATAGAATGCTCGTTCTACCGCTGCCGGCAGCGTCTTACCGAAAGCCTTTTTCCCTAAAGGCTCCGTGAAACTGCGGCCCCCATCGGCAGAGGCATAGGCGTTGAAAGTTAATCCCTGATCGGTTTCCTCGACACAGCCCATCACTAGTTTCCCGTCGGCAAGCTCAGTAATACTTGCCTGCACAACCTTTTCACCAGCGAATTTACCTGCCCACCAGGAGATTCCTTGGTCATCGGAACAAACTGCAACCGCGCCCCGTTTCCCGTCAGCTTCGGTTGCTACCGCTACATAGGCGAGCCGGCCGGTCCAAATCCCGTGACGCAGCTGTACCCCATGACCGTGGGCGGTGCGCCGTGACACCCAGCTTTGATCGCCATCAACTAGGCTGGTCAAATCGCGGTACCGCCAGGTATCGCCCTCATCGTCACTTAAAGCTACCGCAATATGGTTTTTGGAGTCATCGTCATCAGTGCGGGTAGTAACTGCGATGAACACCCGGCCAGTCACCTGAGAAATAATTATCTGGGGATCAGTGAAAGCCTGACCAGAATCGGTGTAGGTTTCCGGATCAAAGAGGACGCGCGGTTCTTCCCAACTAATTCCGTGATCATTGCTGCGGGTATACCACACCTGGGCCTGTCCCCCCGCCGGGCGCTTTTCAAAAGCTAAAATCAGTTTCCGCCCGGGGGTGCGGTCAATCGCGGGTGCCCCGTAGCTTTCTTCACCATTAGATGCACAAATATCGGCAGTCTTCACCCCCTGTACCGGAAGCTTCCGGTCAGGTTCCACTACTGGTTCTACCGGGGGTTCCGGGGACTCTGCTTCCACGGACGCGGCGGGGGAAGCAGCTGGTTCCGGCTCAGGCTTTGAATTTGCGGCATCCACCTCTGGAACAGCAGTTTTTGTCTGCGCAGCAGCGGCAGGTTCGGATTGCTCAGCGGTCTCGGCTGCGGCAGCCTCTGCGGGGGTCGCAGTTTTTTCTTTCGCCGGGCTAGCCGCGGCAGAATCAGCACTAGCGTCCTGGTCTTGGCTATCCGCTAGCGTGGGATCTTCTAAAATCACCACCCCGGATGATTCGTAAACTTTACGCTCACCCTCGGTTTTATCCGCTTCTTTATCAGCACTTTCCAAGGCTAAAGGCAGGTGGGAGTCGCGCTCGTTATCACGGGCAGAAGACCCCAGAAAGAGTCTTTTCAAGCGTTGCCAAAACCCAGCCACGTACCTTCTCCTTTATGCCTCAGCTCTTAAGCGAGCCTGGCTAATTCCTCTTCTATAATCTCAGGTTCTAGCTTCTGAAACACGGGTTTGGGTTTAGAAACCGACCTTCCGACTTGAATTTCATGCCTTCCCCACCTCGGAACCTCGCTGTAATCGCCCGTAATAATGGGGTAGGTGAAATCTGAACCGTCTTCTCTAGTTTGGTCTAAATCTTTAACTTCTTCAATACGAGGCATCGGGGCAATTTCCCCCGCTCCCCCGAAAACGCGGTCAACGGCATTAGCCGAGGACGGCAAAAACGGTGAAAACATCAGATTCAAGTCCGCGATCACCTGCGCCAACACCCATAAAATAGTGTGGAGCCGTTCCTGAGTTTCCGGAGTTTTCAACTTGAAAGGCTGGGTAGTGGCCACATATTGATTAGCTAGTGACACTAGATGCATAACCTGCTGTAGTGCTGCTTTTTGCCGATGAGTTTCAATAAGTTCCCCCACCTCAGCAAAGCCCGCTTCTACCTGGTCTAATAACCGCTGATCTTCAGGTTGTAACTGCCCGGGCTGAGGAATGGAACCAACCCGCTTATGAATCATGGAGGCCACCCGGTTAACCAGGTTCCCCCAAGCGGCTACCAGTTCATCATTAGTACGGCGTACAAACTCTGCCCAAGTGAAATCAGCATCCTGATTTTCCGGTCCAGCTGCGGAAATGAAATAGCGTAAGGCGTCAGCCTGGTAACGCGAAAGCATGTCCCGTACATAAATCACCACAGATTTAGAGGTAGAGAACTTCTTTCCTTCCATGGTCAAAAACTCTGAAGAGACCACTTCGGTGGGCAGGTTGAGCCGTCCCATTTCTCCGGGCTCACCGCCCTTATCGCCCTCACCGTTGTATCCGAGCAGCTCGGCCGGCCATACCTGGGAGTGGAAAACGATATTGTCTTTACCCATAAAGTAGTAGGAACGAGCCTGAGGATCATTCCACCATACCCGCCAGCGTTCTGGCTGGCCGATACGCCGCGCCCACTCAATACTGGCAGATAGATATCCCACCACTGCATCGAACCACACGTAGAGGCGTTTGCTGGGTTGATCTTCCCAACCGGGAACCGGAATCCCCCAGTCAATATCGCGAGTCATAGCACGCGGTTTGATTTCCGCCAGGATGTTCTTGGAAAAACGGATTACGTTAGGTCGCCAAGTCCCGGAGGCCTCGCGTTCATCTAGCCATTTCCCGAGGGCGTCCGCGAGAGCGGGCAAATCTAGGAAGTAGTGAGAGGTTTCTTCAAACTTGGGGGTTTCGCCATTGATTTTCGAAACCGGGTCAATCAAGTCAATGGGGTCTAGCTGCTTGCCGCAGTTGTCACATTGATCTCCGCGTGCGCCGCTGGCACCGCACAGCGGGCAAGTGCCTTCGATGTAGCGATCAGGTAGCGCCCGACCATTAGAGGGACTGATAGCGGCCATTGTCCGCTTTTCAATCAGGTATCCGTTCTCGCGCACCTGCGCAAACATGGCTTTGGTGACTGCAATATGGTTACCGGTAGTGGTCCGGGTAAACAGATCATAGGACAGCCCCAGGTTCACCAGATCTTCCACGATGAGTCGGTTGTTACGATCGGCGAGTTCTTGGGGGGAGATCCCCTCGGCTTCGGCCTGCACCAAAATCGGGGTGCCGTGTTCATCGGTTCCCGAAACCATCAACACCTCGTAGCCTGCCATCCGCATATAGCGGCTGAAAACATCGGAGGGGACGCCAAAACCGGCTACGTGCCCAATATGGCGCGGACCGTTGGCGTAGGGCCAAGCAACAGCGGATAAAACATGAGTCATACCTCTATCCTAATGCCCCGCTGCCGGGAGCAAAATATACCTTAAGACCTGGTTATTTTCGCTCGGCTAATGCCCGGTTATAAAGCGTCTTAGCACTAAGTCCGCATTGTGCCGCCACCGCCTTAGCGGCGTCCTTTAGTCTTTCCCCTTCTGCGACCCGGCCCAGGACGAGCTTTACTGCTTCCTCCTCTTCCAGGGGAGCCTGCGGAGAAGCTCCGGCCACCACCAGCACGATTTCTCCGCGTACCTCTTTAGCTTTTTCTTTAAGCTCCCTCAGGGTTCCGCGCCAGACTTCCTCGTGCATCTTGGTGAGTTCGCGGCAAACTGCGCCGAATCGAGAAGCCCCAAAAACCTGGGCCAGTGCCCCTAAGCTGGCCGCTAGGCGGCGGGGAGATTCCAAGAAAATCATGGTGCGCTCCTCGCCGGAAAGCTCCTCTAAACGCCGCATTAGGGCCGCTTGTTTGCGGGGCAGGAACCCTTCGAAGCAAAAACGATCCGTAGGCAGTCCGGAAAGGGCGAGGGCGAGCAAGGGCGCCGAGGGACCGGGCAGGACTGTCAGCGGGATCCCCCGTTTAATCGCCGCCTGCACGATCACATATCCCGGGTCAGAGACCGTAGGCATCCCCGCGTCAGATACCAGCAGAACCCGCTGACCTTGCTCGGCCTGCGAAACTATTTGCTCGGCTTTATCGGCTTCGTTATGTTCGTGACAAGAAACTAGAGGGGCACGTCTAGTTACCCCGAGGCGTTCGCGCAGTAACCCGGTGCGACGAGTGTCTTCAGCCGCAATCAAATCTGCCTGTTTGAAGGCGCTAACTAGGCGGGGGGTGGCATCGGCAAGATTACCAATCGGAGTAGCTGCTAAAGCTATGGTGCCTGCATCCCAGGAAAACTGTTCCACTCTCACAATTATGCCCTATCCGGCTAATATCGAGTACATGCAAGCAATGCCTGGACGTCCCGCTCCGCCCCCGCCGGCAGCGGCACGACAAATTTTGACGAAAAGCGACAGGCGGAAAACTAAACGCCGTCGCCCACGTCTGCACGCGCCTCTATGGACTTCTATTACCCCACTACCTCGACTCTACCTGCGTGGATGGCGCGGGCAGCGGGCTAGGGAGGCAATCGAGAACCGCCGCGCCTGGCTAGTTACCGTTATCGTCTGCGTGATCGCAGCGATCGCCCGCCTGGTACGTCTGGGTTCCACCCGCAAGCTAATTTTCGATGAAACCTACTATGTGAAGGATGCCTATTCCCTGTGGCGTTTTGGTTATGAAACTAACTGGCCTAAAGGTGTGGACGCTAAGTTCGCGGCGGGTGATTTTGCGGGGGCAACGGCCGACCCGGCATTTGTAGTCCATCCTCCCCTGGGTAAATGGATCATTGGGCTGGGCATGAAGATATTTGGCTGGTCAAACCCCTTTGGTTGGCGCATAGCTACCGCTATTTGCGGGATTATTTTGGTCTACCTGACCTGCCGTCTGGCTTGGGCATTGTTCAACTCCTGGATCCTGACTGGGATTGCCGGGATGTTTATCGCCACCGATGGAGTGGCAATTTCTCTTTCTCGCGTGGGACTCCTGGACGGGATCCTTGCCGTATTTTGCCTGGCGGGGGTGCTCTGCGTGGTTTACGACCAGTTGCGGGTGCGGCAGAAACTGACTCGCTGCCTGCTAGGAGCAGAGCTAGGCAATGACCTGGCAGGAGTGCGCTGGTGGCTGGTGGCGGCCGGAATCTGGCTAGGGTGTGCCTGCGCGGTGAAATGGTCGGGGCTTTACCTGCTAGCTGTATGCGGGATTTTCGTGTTCTTGCGGGATCTGACCCTACGTCTTTCGGCGCTGCGGATATCTCCGCGCTCCCTCAGTAAGCAATACCCCGGGGTAAAGGGCAAACAACGCGCCTGGCTGGGAGCGATTGCAAGAGGAGGACTGCCCGCTTTTGCGCAACTGGTGTTAGTAGCCTTCGGGGTATATTTGCTGAACTGGTGGAACTGGTTTAGCCATTCTCGCGCTTGGGGTCATGGAAAGACCGCGGCCGCCGCCGGGCATTCTTCCTGGCTAGACCCGATTTCTGATTACGTCACCTATATGAGTGAAGTAATGACCTTCCATACGGGAGTAACCAGTAAGCATCCTTACCAGTCTTATCCTTGGCAATGGCTGATCAATCAGCGTCCTACCTCGATGTTGTTCGAAAAACCGCATGGTGATAATGGAGATTTCACGGTAGAAGCCATGTCTTCACTGGGTAACCCGATGCTATGGTGGGTGGGGGTAATCGCCCTGGCAGTGATTATTTACTGTACTTTTGTGCGCCGCGATTGGCGGGCGGGAGTAATCTTGGTCGGCTACCTAGGGCTGTGGGCTCCCTGGATGCTTTACTGGTACCGCACCATTTTCATGTTCTATATGGTGGTGCTAACCCCGTTCCTAGCCTTAGCGGTTACCTACCTGATTGGGCTTTTACTGGGGCTGCTGCGCCCTCTGCCCGAGCCCCTGCTAGCTTGCCGAGATCGGCTGGTTCCCCCACTTTACCGGACCCCTGATATCGCGGTTTCAATGGGAATCTCCCTGGTGATTGTGATTTTATTGGTCGCGATCTTCTTCTACCCGGTAGTAAGCGGAATGCCGATTCCCTATTCTCACTGGAGCTGGCGGATGTGGTTTAGTTCCTGGATTTAGCGCGCTTGTCGTCTTCTTTTAGATAGGCGAGAAGGAAAACGTAGCTAGGGCAAGATAGAGAGGGCAATGCCGTCTAAAATATCAGTTTCGGAAGTCAAAATTTCTTTCAAGCCGGACCCGTCTGCTTCGATTTCCCCGTTGATGCGTTCAATAATCCGCGACCACACTAACGCGCCTGCTCCGATAACATCTGCCCGCCCGGTGGGCATATAACCGAGAGCAGCACGTACCGCTACCGGCTGATTCATCATCCAGTTGCACGAACGCAGCATTTGCGCAGGCGTGATCCGCGAGCCGTGAATTTTTTCGGGCTGATACTCTTCTAAACCGAGGGCGTGGGCGGTGATAGTAGTAACCGTGCCGGCCACCCCAATCAAGGTACGCGCCCGGTCCAAGCCCAGTTTCTTATCGGCCTCATCAATCAGTTCATCAATCGCAAAAGAGGCCTTTATTAGGGCTTTTGCGATACCGGGTGTTTGCTGCGGATCCAGGGAGCCATCCCCTTTCTTTGCCGCCGAAATCACCGGAGCCAGGTAGCGCTCAAAAATCCGTACCGACCCCATATTGGTGGAAATGGTGTCTATTACCCTCCCGCGCTGCCCGAGAACAAACTCGGTAGAGCCTCCGCCGATATCGACTACCAGCACCGGTTCGTCCTCGTCTTTAAAGGAGGAAGTGGCACCCTTAAACGATAGGGTGGCTTCTTCCTCTCCCGAGATCACTTCCGGGGTTACCCCTAGGCGTTCTTTAATACCGTTGAAAAATTCGTCCCGATTTTTGGCGTCCCGGCTAGCCGAGGTGGCAACGAAACGAATTTTATCCACCCCATATTTGGAGATTATCTGCGCATACTCTTCGGCCGCCGCAAAGCAGCGCTCCAGGGCAGCGGGGGCAAACTGCCCGGTCTTATCGATGCCCTCCCCCAGGCGCACAATCCGCATTTCCCGCGTGCGCACGTTTAGGGGCGCGCCGACTTCTTCCCGGTCAGCAATGATTAAACGAATCGAGTTGGTGCCACAATCAATACCTGCAACTAAAGCCATACCCCCTATTTTTCCACGGAATCGGTATTGGAAACTAATAGAAAGGACTAAAGATCAGGGGCCGCAGCTAACCGCAGCCTTATTCGCAGTGGCAGTGTTGGCTGTCCCATAGCCCGCTGGCAGCCAGGTCGGCTAGCGCTAAGTCACCGATGGGATTAACCCCTTTACGGGCGGCGAGGGCGTGTCCGACCAGGGCGTGCAGGCATTTGACCCGCTGGGGCATTCCGCCAGCACTCACTCCCGCAATTTCGGGCACCTCTCCGATTCCAACCTGTTGCCCCACGTATCCGCGAGCGGCAATATAGGCCAGGTGGGCGCGTTGATATCCGGCAGCTAGGGTTTTATCTTCAGATAGTAACTGCTGGTAATCAGCCATTTTACCGGAGGCTTCTACGGTAGACAGAGCGCGCACTAGCGAGGGAAGGGTCAAATAGAAAGTGGTGGGAAACGGGGAGCCATCCTCTAGACGGGGGGCGGTCACCACCACCGCTGGGCGGCCGCATACACAGCGCGCGGCTACTCCCACTACCCCGCGGGGGATCCTCCCTAACTGTAAAGATAGAGTTTGCAGATCGGCGGGGGTGGCTTCGTTAAGTTCAAAAGTCACTTCTTTTTCGCCTTTTCTTTTTGCGGGGTGGCTCCCGGTGCCGGTTCCGGGAGGGTTTGCGCAGAAGCATCCGTAGCTCCCCCACGCTTGCCTGCCATTTTAACCGAGTGGGTAACCGCTAAATACCAGGGACGCTCCGGAAGCTTTTCTAGGCGCGCTTCCCGGCGAGCCTGATAGTCCTTGCCGGGATCCACCACCGCATAGCGGGTTTCCCCCGGTTTTACGTAACCGAGCCGCTCGCGCGCCTGCTGGGTTAAATAGTCCGAGTTGTTCCACAACTCTAGTTCCCGGTGTAGATCCCGGTTTTCTTGCTTAGCTGTCACTAGTTGCGCGTGTACTTTGTTGCGTTCTTCCAGCTGACTTACCAAATCGAAAAGCGGAGATCCCACCAACAGTAGAAAAATGGAGGCTACCACCAAGATGGTGCCTACGGTTACCGAAAAGCGCGAACCTACCTTGACACGCCGGTTAGCCGCTTTAAGGACCGGGGAACGTCCCCGATTACGCCGCGCGGTGCGCACCAAAGGAGAAACCGACCGAAAAGCAGAGCTCTGCTTCCGGGTATTCTCTCTTTGCACACTTTTTGGCGGTTGCGGCGACTTCACGGCTTCATTATTCCATTGTTATCAGCGATTGGCAGTCAGGCATCCGGAGAGTAGCTGTTATTGGCTTCCAGCTACCATCCAGAGCGGTTAGCGATTTCCTTTCCCGCAAGGGGTAACGGGATCCACTCCGGGAGCTACTGCAACCCACTCGTGTTTTTGGATAGGTTCCCCCACGCTCCGACAAACCTGTTTGCGTGCCTCCGCAAGAGAATGCGGATACAAAGTTGCCACTCCTTTGTCTCCCCCGATTAGATACCCGGCGGGAGTATCGGCGATAGCGTAAGGGATCTGATCCATCTGCACCGAAAGGTAAGGATCGGGGTTTAGCGGATTGAGATTCCAAACCCATAGTTTTTTATCCGAAGAAATCCCGAACAGATATTCTTCATCCAAAGAAACATCCAATTCGTTGACCGAGGCTTGCAAACCCCGCAACTGGGTCACTAGGCGCGGCTTCTTCGGGTTTTGGACATCATTGACTGTGATCCTGCCTCCGGTCTCCCCCACATACAGGTATCCGCGTTTAGCGTCATAGTGGAAGGCAGACGCTAGGGATTCAGTTTTTATAGTCCCTATCCGTTTAGGGTGGGCATCGAGGGTAAAGATCGCCACCGAAGCATCTTCAGCGGCAGTCGCCATCAGTCCCCTGTCACCTAAAATCCGCATTATGTAATGCTGCCCCGGTAGTTCCCCGTACTGTTTCCAGCCGTGACCATCCCATTTCAGCAGGTAAACCCCGAGTTCATCGGCCTTGGATACCGCGGCGGTCTTATGGTCACTGGAGAGGCGAATTTCGCCTAGAAACTCATCCCCAATCTTGGAAACGATAGGATTGCCGGCTCCTTCTTTAGTCAGTGGCCAGGTGATTAACTCTCCGGTTTGAGTTCCGGTAACTAAAAATTCTCCGTCTTCGGCGATTTCGGTTCGCGTTGCAGATTTCAATCCCGCGGGCATAACCGGATCCTTCATCAGGCGTAAACCATCTTTTTCAGTTTTAAACAACGCCGGAGTCTTTAGGCGCCGGGAAACAAACACCCAGTTCTTTCGATCAGTGTGGGAATCAATCAGGTAGCCGTCCTCGTTAACTAAAGGAAGCACAGATTGCGGCCAATGTCGCAGCTGCCCGTCAACACTTCCGGTAATAATCCGGTTCCCCACTTTGGTGGCGGCAGTGATGATTTCCCGACCCGGCAGGGAAGTGAGTTTGCGACCTGCGCGATCCCAAATCGTGGTGGTGGTATCCGAGCAGCCCACAATGATCTGATCCTGGTCGTATTCCAGGGTATTCACGAAGGAAAAGAACCCACCAAGGCTACTCAAGGCAGCATTGTTGCCCCGAGCTTGCCAGCGGCGAACCTCTCTGCTGGTCAGCGCCGCCCCTAGCTCTTGGCCATCGGGAGAAAACTTTACGTCTAGAGCGGATCCTTCCCCCAGGTCAAGTAGTTTTTTATTATTCCCGTTAAGGTCGGAAAGATAGAGTTTGCCGGGCTGCCCCCCGTAGGCTATCTGGCTTTGATCCGGGGAAATAGCTAGGGCAGTCACCGAAGTGGGGGTATCAAGCTGGAACGAGGACGCCGGGTTAGGTTTATCGATCTGATCCAGCTCCCAAAGGCTGGCTTTCCCATTCAGGAATCCAAATCCTAAATACCGATCAGTTAACGCTACCGAATAGGCCACGTTATCTGCCCCGTATTCTCCTATCCGGCGGGGCTTCCCAGTGACATCCCACAGGGAAGCAGTTTTTTGCCCTCCCACCGCCAGTAGAATTCTACCCGCGGTTTTATGCACAGCTAGGGTAAAGAGCTGGCCAGAACTAGGCGAAAAAGTCTCGGGTTTTTCTTTGATGTTCCCACCTCGCCACAGGCTGACCACTCCTTTAGAATCAGCGCGGGCAATCATTTTGCCGTCCCTAGTGCCGGCTACGCGCACCGTACCGCCCTCACCCAAAATGCGTTCGGGAATCGGAACCGAGGTAGTTTCGATCAGCGCTGACCGCGCCTCCCGGGTATTAGCGATATTCAGCCCCGCCAACGCAAATTGTGCAGCTAGGTTAGTATCCGAATTGCGCACCTCTCGCGAAATCAACGCCATTTGCCGGGATTCTGCCTCCTTCTTGGAGGCAGTTGCCTGCTTTTGGTAGTGATACGCCTGGAAGAATCCGGCAATCGTAGCTACCAAGAGCACTCCGGCCACCGTCGCGATAACGGTAACTACCCGGTTCCGACGGCGTAAATCTCCGATTCGCTTTTGTTGTTCTTCTTCCTGGCGATTTGCTTCCCGTCTGCAGGCTGCTAAGAATTCCTCTTCCTGCTTAGTAAAGGCTACTTGACCAGTTATTTCCCGATTTTGCCAAGCTAAATAGAGGGAGGGACGTAAAGCCTCCGCGGATTTTTCGGATTCTGCCCACAGCTGGGCGGCGATTTGAATCTGTCGCACCAGCCCGAGTTCGATCCGGGATTCTTCAATCCACCGTCTCAGAGTTCCCCAACTAGAAAGCAAGGCATCATGGCTGATCTGCGTGTGATTCCCATCGATTACGACCAAGCGTTCCCGGCTGAGACTTTCCAGTATTTCCAAATATTCTTCGGGAATATCGCTAAGCGCTATTACGCGCCGCGTCACTTGATGCTCGCCCACTGCCACCATAGAAAGCAGCAAAGAACGCAGTTTTCCCCGCTCGGAAGCCGCGAGCTTTTGGTAAAACTGGTCGGCTAGTTTTTCCAAGCTACCCGCCAATCCGCCGACTTTCAGGTAGTCACTAACGGTCAATAGGGAGTTATTCGTGGACTTCCAAACCATCAACAGCAGGTTAGATAATTGGGGAAGTACGCTGGCGTCCTCGGCAGTAGATTCCTCAATCTGAGAAAGCAGTAGTTCTTTGAGCTCCGGGGTGATCTTTCGCCCCGCATCAAGGGCGGGACGGGAAATAATTTCTCCATATTCGACGGCACTGGGCGCCGTCACGATCAGCGGATTTGATAGGGCGCGGGAAAAGCGAGAATCATGCAATAGTGCTTCCAGAGCATCCGAACGTACCCCCAATACCACGACCTGCTTTTTTGCCAGCTCGCAGAGGGCGTCCAAGGCGGTAGTAACTTTATCCGGGTTCGCAATTAGGAAGTCCTCTAACTGATCCACAATCAGTAAAGATTTCGCCCATTGGGTTCTGCCATTGGGTTCTAAGAGTTGGGCAAGTTGCTTTATCACCTCTCCCACCGACAAAGAGAGGGGTCGATATTGACTAAGCCGCCCGGATGACTGACAGGATTTACCCACTAAACCCGCCGAGAGCAGTGAGGTTTTGCCCGAACCGGAGGCGCCTAGCACTATTACCAGTTTAGAGTGCTTACCTTGAGCAGCGATGACGGCGTTTTCTAGTTCTGCCAGCAGCCTTTCGCGACCGTAAAACACGCTTTCGGTCTGGGCACTATAAGGCAATAATCCCTGGTAAGGGCAGCCGATCCACCCCTGTTTAGAACGCGAAAGAGTTTCTAAGGTGCGCTGCCAGAAAGATTCATTGTCCTCGGAGGTTAGTAGGCCCAGTTCATCGAGCAGTTGCATAAATTTCTCGCGTAGCGCGAGGGTGGGCAGATGCGCACCCTGTAACCACCCCTGCAGGGTGCTAGGTGCGAGGTCAAGACGTTTGGCGAGGTCACGAATAGAGTAGCCTTTTTCACCCGCCGACACTTTCGTCTGACGAGCCTGATTTAGAATAGCTGCCAATTCTTGAGCGGAATATATTTCTAGCATCACGACACTTGAGATGGGATTAATCTGTTTCTTTCGATTCTAATCGACAGCGGCGAGACGAAAGAATAATTTTATGGGCCTAAAGTCCTTAGATGGGAGTGATTGTCAAAAGGTTCGGTCAGAGTCGGTCATGTGCGAACCTAGGCATAAATAAACCGATGAAAATGCCTCTACCTGCCCGTACATTGTCTAAGTATTAAGTCTGAATCCACCGGAAATTAGACTTGATTTTCTCTAATCTAACAATTATCACCTCCCCCTGAAATAGGGTGTCTAATTTTTGAGACAGGAGAAAAATGCTCAAATCGGTAGCCGTATTGGATGAACAACCCGCAATCGGCCTGGGGATTCGCGAGGTGATTCTAGGAGAGACCGCCCTGAGCTTTTTGGGAACTTTCAACACTATTAATGGTTTCTTACAGACTATCTCGGAAGAAAAACCGGATGAAAACTCCTCGATTGCAGTCATCCTAGCCGGTAAATTAGCTGATGAATCGCAACTTCTAGATAACCTAGACAAACTATGTGCCCGCGGTTTTGCGGTTCTGCCCTACCTACAATCCGCAGAAGTCTCCTTGGTACCCGCGGTCACCAAGCGGCCCTGCTGCAATAAAACGATTTTCAAATGTGAGCCGCTAGCACACTTGCTTTCTGTGCTCTGCCCACCCCCCGAAGGGGAAAACAGTTATCCCAACCGCAAGACCGAGGAAACTACCGGGTCACCCTGTCCTAACTCTTTACTGCTTAGCCCCAATGAACTACGGGTATTAGAACTCTACGGTTTTCGGGGACTACCAGCAAAAACGGTTGCCCGCCAGCTGGGGCTCACTACCAACACGGTGAACACTTACGTACAGCGCATTCGGCGTGCCTATGCAGCCCAAGGCAGACCTGCTTCCTCCCGCCTGGATCTTTATCACCGTTTTAAGGAAGACTTTCCCGAGTATTCCAAAAACGAGGAGCCCCAGGAGTCAGCCGATGGCCAAGCTGGCACCAAGGGCGAATAGTTTGAACCAATAGCAGGGGTGGGGGCGAAACTTAGTTTCGCCCCCACCCCTTTATGTTTTATTAAGTTATTATCTGCGTCAGCTACTAGGCTTTGAAACGCGGAAATGCGCTGCGACCCGCATAGACAGCGGCGTCACCGAGCTCATCCTCGATCCGGAGCAGCTGGTTGTACTTCGCGACCCGCTCGGAGCGTGCCGGAGCGCCAGTCTTGATCTGACCAGAGTTGGTGGCTACCGCCAGGTCAGCGATAGTTACATCTTCGGTCTCGCCACTGCGGTGAGAAGTCACCGTGGTGTAACCGGCGCGGTGCGCGTCCTCTACCGCCTGCAGAGTTTCGGTCAGGCTACCAATCTGGTTCACCTTTACCAACAGAGAGTTAGCAATCCCCTCTTTAATGCCCCGGGCCAAACGCTCAGGGTTGGTTACGAACAGGTCGTCACCTACGATCTGCACCCGGTCACCAATATGATCGGTGAGCGCCTTCCAGGCATCCCATTCGTCCTCAGACAGTGGATCCTCAATGGAAACGATCGGGTACTTGGCGATTAGTTCGTCGTAGTACTTCACCATGTAATCGGTGTCGCGAGCTTCCCCTTCAAAGGTGTACTTGCCGTCCTTGAAGAACTCTGAAGAAGCCACGTCCAGTGCCAGGGCTACATCCTTGCCCGGTTCGTATCCGGCCTTCTTGATGGCCTCGCAAATCAGATCCAGGGCTTCGGCGTTCGAATCCAGGTTGGGGGCGAAACCACCTTCATCACCTAGGCCGGTAGACAGGCCGCGATCTTTAATAACGCCCTTCAAAGTGTGGTAAACATCGGCACCCATGCGCAGTGCTTCCGCGAAAGTCTCGGCACCGATGGGGACGATCATGAACTCTTGAATATCTACATTGGAGTCCGCGTGAGATCCACCGTTCAAAATGTTCATCATCGGAACTGGCAGCACATGCGCGTTCGGCCCGCCTAGATACTTGAACAACGACATATCGGCATCTTCCGCTGCGGCATGGGCAACCGCCAGGGAAACACCCAAAATCGCGTTCGCACCCAGTTTGCTCTTATTCGGGGTGCCGTCTAGACGCATCATAATGTCGTCAATATGGCGCTGGTCGCTAGCATCCTCGCCGATCAGTTCGGGGGCGATATCGTCAATAACTGCCTGTACGGCATCCTGTACGCCCTTACCCTGGTAGCGACCCTTGTCGCCATCGCGACGCTCTACCGCTTCAAAGGCTCCGGTAGAAGCACCGGAGGGAACCGCGGCGCGGCTAGAGGCACCGGAATCCAAGAGGACTTCTACTTCCACTGTGGGGTTTCCGCGAGAATCCAGAATCTCACGGGCATTAATAGCAACAATTAGTGACACGGTCATGCTCCTTATAAATTTTATTGATGACTTAACTACAGTCTACTGGAAGCAAAGCGAGTCGGCAGGTTGCAAAAGTCCCTTTCTGTCTCGGAAAGGAGCAAATTTTTATTTAGCGGGCTGCATATTTTGCTGCATTTGGCTTTGTAGCGCCTGCTCAGCATTAGCTAAACCCTGTAGTTTCACTCCTGCACCCAGGTCAGGTTCTAGCACTGGTGTCCCGGTTGACGCCGACAACACTTGAGTTAATAGGGGATTGGTTTTCAATCCCGCAGCCTGTTTGGCACCCTCTTTTTGAGCAGCCAGGAGTTTCGGCTTAATTCGTTTCGCTAAATCCGGGTTTACCTTGCCCTGTTGCTGATCGCTAGATAATTTTTGCAGCCGCCAGAAATCTAGGGTGTCCGTAGAAAAATCTGAGTTCCGCAAAACCCCTTGTTTCACCTGTTCAGAAAGCCACTTATTAATATCGGCATCGGTGTATCCGGGCTGGTTCCGAAGTTCTTCCTTGGCGACCTGCATCGCAGCTGCCCACGCGACGAGGGATTGGGTAGGTATTTCTCCCCTTTCAAATGACTCCCAAACAGCTTGGGGATACACTCCGGTTCCCAGCTGTTTTTGCACGTCTAAACGCATCTCCCGAATACCGGCTGCTTGCTGCGTGTCAGTAGGGGTGACAGCGTTTAACTCGGAAGCCACCTGTTCCACGGGGAAACTATCTTTCGCCTTTTCAGAGGAAGAACATCCCCCAAGCCCCAGCCCTAGCAGGGCAGTGCCGGCACAAATACCAATGACGCGAAGAACTTTGTTATTCATAAGACTGTCTTTCTGAAGCTAATAGCTAAGGTTAGCTTATCAAGAGGGCGCGGCCGGCTCTATTTTTGGGCACCTGTTTTTACTTTCCCAAAGGGAGTAAGCACATTTTGCAACAACTGCGATACCCACTGCGCTAACGGTTCATCATGGAGCGAGCCTTGCCCCAGCTTTTCCCCCTTGGGGGCGGGCACCAAAATTTGGCGTACCGCCGGTTTAATCACCGTTCCCGGATGTAACCGCTTGATCCGCAGCATTTGGGAATCTGCCAAGCTAATCGGGGCAAAACGCACGAACCGCCCTTGCGCCACGATTTCTTTGATTCCCAGGACGCGCGCATGCATCCGCAGCTTCGCCACCGTAAACAGCAGCTGCACATTGGCCGGAGGCGCCCCGTAACGGTCAGTCATTTCTTCGCACACCGCATCTAGCTCTTTTTCTTTCCGCACGCTAGAGAGCTTTTGATACATTTCTAGGCGCAGCCGCTCCGAATCCATATATTCGGGGGGAATATGGGCATCAATCGGCAGTTCAATCCGAACTTCGCTGTCTTCTTCTTCCGCTTCCCCGCCCTCTTTAAAGCCGCGCACTGCCTCCGATACCATCCGAATATAGAGGTCAAAGCCAACCCCGGCGATATGGCCGGACTGTTGCCCACCCAATAGGTTTCCGGCGCCGCGAATCTCCAGATCTTTTTGCGCCACCGCTGTTCCTGCCCCGAGATCGGTATTAGCGGCAATGGTTTGCAGGCGTTCTTGCGCAGTTTCTGTCAGCGGTTTATCACCTGGATAGAAGAAGTAGGCGTAGGCGCGTTCCCTCCCGCGCCCTACTCGCCCTCGTAACTGGTGTAGCTGGGAGAGTCCCATCCGATGCGCTCCGGAAACAATCAGGGTATTGGCGTTGGAAATATCTAGCCCAGTTTCTACAATCGTGGTACAAACTAGTACGTCCGCCTGGTGGTTCCAGAAATCAACCATCACCTCTTCCAGTTGCTTTTCGTGCATTTTCCCGTGCGCCACCGCGACCCGGGCTTCGGGCACCAGTTCTGCCAGATGCGCGGCCACCCGGTCGATTGACTCTACCCGGTTGTGAACATAGAAGACCTGCCCATCACGCAAAAGTTCCCGGCGAATTGCCGCTTTTACCTGTTTATCCTGGTAGGCACCAACAAAGGTGAGCACCGGGTGGCGCTCTTCCGGCGGAGTCGACAGCGTCGATAGTTCCCGAATCCCAGTGACCGCCATTTCTAGGGTGCGAGGAATCGGGGTAGCGGACATGGAGAGCACATCCACATTGGTGCGCAGAGCCTTCAAAGTTTCCTTGTGTTCGACCCCAAAACGCTGCTCTTCATCGATAATTACTAACCCCAGGTTCTTAAACCCCACTTCCCCGGTAATCAAACTATGGGTTCCGATCACCAAATCGATTTCTCCGCCGCGCAACTGGTCTTTGACTTCGCGCGCCTGCGCAGGGGTAGAAAAACGCGATAGCTGCCCGATTTTCACCGGGAAGGGGGCAAAGCGGTCAGAAAAAGTTTCAAAATGTTGTTTTACCAGCAGCGTGGTCGGAACCAGTACCGCGACTTGGAAACCTTCCTGAATAGCTTTAAAGGCCGCCCGCACCGCCACTTCGGTTTTCCCGAACCCTACGTCTCCGCTGAGCAGCCGATCCATAGGGGCAGGTTTTTCCATATCTGCCTTGACCTCATCAATAGTGACCAATTGGTCGGGGGTTTCCTGATATTCGAACGCATCCTCGAGTTCCTTTTGCCAAGGCGTGTCCGGGCCAAAAGCGTGTCCTTTAGTAGCTTGCCGCGCCGCATAAAGGCGGATTAGTTCGGCGGCGATTTCCCGGGTGGCTTTGCGGGCCCGATTCTTGGTTTTCGCCCAGTCTGCTCCCCCCATCTTGTTGAGCTGGGGAGTATCCGAGCCAGCATAGCGGGACACCAGATCCAAAGAGTCGGTAGGTACATAGAGTCGGTCGCCAGCTTGTCCCCGCCGCGAGGGCGCATATTCAATCACCAGGTATTCGCGGGTAACCGCATCTTGACCTTTACCGATAGTGCGTTTAGTCATTTGCACGAAACGTCCCACTCCGTGCTGGGAGTGCACCACATAATCCCCGGGTTTTAGCGAGAGGGGATCGACTATTGATTTTCCGCGCCGACTAGCCAATTTGCGAGGAGCTTGTGCTAGGCGCGGAGACCGGCCGGTCAGATCTGCTTCGGCCAAGACCAGCAGCCGAGAGGCTTTTAAGGCGAAACCACCGACGATTTTACCGGCGGTGACCAGTACGCTTCCTTTTTCTATATCTGAGGACGCAGCCAAGGTTGCTACCGCTTTGGCCGGTAGTCCCGCCTCGGAAAGATTAGCCGCAAATCGGCTGGCCAAGCCGCGCCCGGAACAACATAAAATAACTTTCCAACCGGCATTTAGATACTGACTTAACTCTTTAACAGCCTGGTCGATATGTCCGCGATAGCCTTTGGCCGCCCGCGCCTTTAGGCTGCTTTGACCCTTATAAACATAGGTAGGACGAGTGGTTTCACTCAACCCATTTTCTTCTTCGCCGCCGCTTAGTTCCCCCGCGAACTCTGCCGCTTCTTCCCCAAGATCCGCGGGTTCCTCCCCCGCCGCTTCCTCATTTTCAGCGGCCAAAATATCCGCGCTAGGCAGCCCGGTTAGCTCCCACCAGCCTAAACCTTTATCGCGAGCCTCCTGGTTGAAATCGTTGAGACTTTGGAGGGCGCGGGAGGCTCGAACCGGAATTTTTCCTCCGCCAGCGGCCGCTTGCCATGCGGCCTGCTCAAACTCATGGGAAGTAGCTAGCAAGTCTGCTGCCCGGCGGGCCACTTTCCCCGGTTCGTCAATCACGATGGTGGTATCTTTTGGCAGCAGAGAAACCACGCTTTGCAGTCCCGGCGCCAATACCGGAGCTAAGGATTCCATCCCCTGTACCGCTATTCCCTGGCTGATCAGCTCTAACATATCTGCCACCCCGGGCAGGGAGGCTTGCAGCTCGCTAGCGCGGCGCTTCACCTGGTCGGTCAGTAACAGTTCCCGGCAAGCCGGCGCCCATACTCCTGAAGGACTTTTTTCTAGGCTGCGCTGATCAGAGAGGGAAAAATAAGTTACTTCCTCGAGAGTGTCGCCAAAGAAATCTAGCCGCTGGGGATGGGATTCCCCGGGAACGAAGACATCGACGATTCCTCCCCGCACCGCAAATTGTCCCCGGCTGGACACCAGATCGGTTTTCTCGTATCCCAGGTCTAGTAGCCGAGCAGCCAGTTCATCCAGGGGATAGTCTTCACCCTCGGTAATTATTAGGGGTTCAATCTCGGCTAGACCGGTTACTACCGGTTGCAATAGCGCCCGGATAGGGGCTACCAAAATAGAAATCGCTTCCCCCGGCCCGTTTTTTTCCGGATGGGTCAGGCGGCGCAAGGCGGCGATCCGTTGTGACATGGTGTCGGCACGGGGCGAGAGGCGTTCGTGAGGCAGAGTTTCCCAGGAGGGGTAACGAGCGACCCGCGGCAGGTAACCCGCCAGTTCTGCCTCTGCCTGTTCGGCGGAACGCCCCGAAGCAGTTACATAGAGGATTAGGCCGCGCCGCTTAGCGGCAGCGCCTGCAGGCCCGGCAGCTGGTTCCGTTTTTTCGGATGAGGAAGGCAGCGGGGAAAAGATTCCCTTACTTACATCGGTTTGTGCTGCTGCCGCGGCTAACGCGGGTCTTAGCCCCGCAGGACAATACAGGGACTGGACGCTGCCGGGGTGAGAAAAAAACTCTTTAGCTGCCGGCTCGCTAGCTACTTGTTCTACTACGGCTTGCAAACTCATCGTGTCCATCCTAGAGGAGACGGCCGACTAGTTCACTTTCGCTAAACGATCACGGTAACCGCAATTTTGCGAGGGTGCACCCTCGCCTGCAAATAAATAGCTGCTATCTACTTGGTGTAAACGTCGAAATGGTTACCCCGGGTGCCGCGGTCATAGACCTTGCCGGGCGCACCAAACGGAGTATTAATAACCGTGCCTTTGGGGGCACTATTCGCCAGCACAATGTATCCGTCTGCATCGGTTACGTATCCACCCGCATTTACGTGGCGGCCCGGAATCCTCAGACCCCCACCAGGTAATACTTTTTGAGAATAGTAAGTGAACTTATAGCCACTCCAATTAACCACTCCCGCCCGCTGCAGCGCCCGCAAAGAATATTGCCCAGTTGAAGAGGCCGCGCCGGCTGCTGCCGCTGGTGCAGTTGAAGAGGCCGCGCGGGCTGCTGCTGGGGTGCCCGCGGGGGCTCCGGGAATAGCTTCCGCCACGGCCTCCGGGGTTACTTTCGCGTTAACAACCTGCAGCCCCAGTTCTCCCCCCGCTGTTAAGGCCGGGTTAGTGGCGGAAATAGTTTGCGCGGCCATTTCCGGCACCGGCTGACCGGCAGGGAGTGAGGAAGAATGCAGAGCTACCGCCCCGGAAGTGCCGACCGCTCCCGCGATCACTGCAGTTGCTAATCCGGCCTGCCAGAGCAGATGGCGGAATGGTTTCTTTTCTTGGCAATGACGTTCCACGATTGTCCCATTCAGTCGATACAATAACCTGCCTGTTTTTATCAGGCGAAAATCAGTCTAAACCAATACGCAACCGTTTCGCTACCAAATCGTTATAATCGTGGCCCGTACCACAGTTTCACCAGAAAACAGCATGTGCCCCGCCAAGAAACGGCGGGGCACATGCTGTTTTATCTGTTTAGTTCTAAGATTTAAAATCCGCTAGCTGCTGGTAGCTAGACCTGGGTACTCATCTTGGCAATCATCATTAAGAACTCCGCATTGGAGTTAGTGTTCTTCAGTTTAGAGAGCACAAACTCGGTAGCCTGCTGGGGTTCCAAAGCGCTGAGCATCCGCCGCAACTTCCAAGTGACCTGCAGCTCTTCCTTGTTCAGCAGCAGTTCTTCCCGGCGAGTACCCGAAGCGTTCACATCTACCGCCGGGAACAGGCGCTTATCAGCCAGTTGCCGTGATAGCCGCAGCTCCATATTGCCGGTGCCTTTGAACTCTTCGAAAATAACTTCGTCCATCTTGGAGTTAGTTTCTACCAGGGCGGTGGCCAGGATAGTTAACGAACCACCGTTTTCAACGTTGCGGGCCGCCCCGAAGAACTTCTTGGGAGGATAAAGCGCCGAAGCGTCCACACCACCGGAGAGGATTCGTCCCGAAGCCGGGGCCGCCAAGTTATAGGCACGTCCCAGGCGGGTAATCGAATCCAGCAGTACCACCACGTCTTGACCTAGCTCTACCAGGCGTTTTGCTCGTTCAATCGCTAGTTCTGCTACCGAAGCATGGTCTGAAGCTGGCCGGTCGAAGGTAGAAGCAATAACTTCGCCCTTCACCGTGCGCTGCATATCGGTAACCTCTTCGGGACGTTCATCTACCAGCACTACCATCAGGTGACATTCCGGATTATTCGTAGTGATCGCGTTGGCAATCTGCTGCAAAATAATGGTTTTACCCGCTTTAGGCGGAGAAACGATCAAGCCACGCTGACCCTTACCGATGGGGGCAATCAAATCGATGATCCTCTGGGTAATGTTCTTGGGAGTGTTCTCCAAGCGCAGCTGTTCATTGGGATAGAGCGGCACCAAATCTTTGAACTGGGTACGCGCCCGCGCGTCCTCAATACTCATCCCGTTTACGGTGTCCAAACGTACCAGGGCGTTGTATTTTTGCCGGCGGTTATTATCTCCCTCTTTAGGCGGACGCACCGCGCCCTGTACCGCGTCCCCGGAACGCAAGCCCCACCGGCGCACCTGGCCGAGGGTGACATAGACATCATTAGGGCCGGCGATATAGCCGGAGGTACGCACGAAAGCATGGTTGCTTTGCACGTCCAGAACCCCCGCGATCGGCAAGAGTTCGTCCTCGTTTTCCTCGCTGCCATCCTCTTCATTATCGAATTTGCCGCGTCCGCGGTTTTCCCCGCGATTGTCATTCCAATTATCATCACGACGACGATTCCGGTCACGACGACGATTCCGTCGGCCGCGTCCGCGTCCTTCCCCGCGATCTTCATCTTCCGCGCTGGGCAGGGCGATCTCCTCAACCGAATGCGGGGTGTCACCCTTGTTCTTCCGTGCCTTACGCTGGTTATCTTTCTTACCGGCGCGCTGCGCCAAATCTTTCTTCAGCTGTTCCTTCGCGTCCTTTTTAGCAGCTGGCTCTTCACGAACCGCTTCGTGGCGCCGCCCTTGGCGTCCCTGAGTCTTTGCGCTCTGCTTAGGGGCTTCGGCTTGCTTGGCCATATGCTTCTCAGCTTTCTCAGCGACATCGCCAGAAGGTTGAGCGGAGCGAGCTTCACTAATTTTTTCGATCAGCTCGTTCTTTCGCAGCCGGGAAATCCCGCGCAAATGCATGTTTGCAGCTAGGGCCTTTAGCTCATCCAGCTTCATAGTGCGAAGATCATTAGCATTCTCGTTTGTGCTCACAAACTTTCCTTTTGAATGTAGGTATGACGCAGATGCGCCTGGGTATTAAGAACCGAGAGAAATAGGTCTCGATTTTGAAGGCTGGAACTGAGCGATCCTGGCGGTAATCCCACTAGGTGCTTTCGCCTCCGTGTGTTTAGCTTACCAGGATTTGCGCGCGGTCGTTAACTCGCGTTTAGTGAACCTGGCCATGGAATCCGTCTGATGCTCAAGCCCCTAAACTGTAGCTAGAGCTTTAAAGCTGACGCACCCCGCGAGTATCCAAATCCAGGGTACGCACCTTCCACCCCGCTTTTTCCGCTTGTGCTTTTACCTGGTCACCCACGCTCGCCAGTGCTAAAACACACGGTCCCGCCCCGGATACAACCGCCGGCAACTGTTGGGCCCGCAACCAATACATCAAATCTAGAGAAGCTGGCATGGCCGGTCTCCGATAGTTTTGGTGTAGATAATCGGTGGTGGCAGCCATTAATAGTTCGGGATGGTCTTGGAGGGCGCGCACCAACAGCGCGGCGTTCGCCACGTTTTGGGCAGCATCGGCGTGAGGAACCTGCTCGGGCAGGAGGGCGCGCGCCTGAGAAGTATCCAACTCGAAATCAGGGATAAACACCGTGGGACGCAAGCCGTATTGGTTCTCGATTTTCACTGCCCAAGTCAGCGGAAATTCCCGGTTTAGGACGCTCTGGTCAGATTCTGTATCCGGTTCCTCTTCACCCTCTTCCCCCATTTCTAAAAACGGCGAAGTCAGTTCCTTGGTAGTGGCGGCCTCTTCGCTGGAAGTGCCGTGTATTCCCGCTAGGGTGATTCCCCCATAAATCGCCGGCGCCAGGTTATCGGGGTGTCCCTCCAGGTAGGTCGCGATTCGCAGCATGGTATCGGCATCCAAAACCTCGGGGTCAGAAATAATCGCCCGCACGATAGCCAAACCGCTAACGATCGCGGAAGCCGATGACCCCAGGCCTCGCGATTGAGGAATCTGGTTTTCTTGCCAAAGAGATACCCCCACTTGAGAGGCCCCTACCGCATCAAGGCCAAGGCGGATAGCCCGCACTACCAGGTGATTGTCGTCCTCAGGCAGCTGATCTTTACCTTCCCCGCGCACATGCACCTGGGTTTTCCCGACCGTCGCCCGAAAACGTACTCGGTCGTGAAGGGACACCGCCAGCCCCATACAGTCATATCCGGGGCCGAGATTAGCCGAGGTGGCAGGAACTTTTACTTCCGCTTCGTCCTTAACAATTCGCATCTTGCCTGCTTCCAGTTACTTCAGGTCGAGGGCGCGCAGGGCGGCCTCGAGAGTAGGCGCGATCACCTGCGGATTAATATCGCGATCTCCCAGCGCGGTGGCGGTATCCTTCAAACCATTGCCGGTCACGGTACAAACAATAGTGGCATCCTCAGGCACTTTACCTGCACCGGCTGCCCAAAGCAGTCCGGCTACCGAGGCCGCCGAAGCGGGTTCTACGAAAATACCGGTACTGGCCGCGAGCCGCGCCTGCGCCGATAAAATATCTTCGTCTGTGACCGCGGTGATGAAACCGTGGGAATCATCCCGCGCCGCCGAAGCGTAATCCCAGGAAGCGGGGTTACCGATCCGGATGGCAGTGGCTACCGTTTCCGGGTTCTCAATCGGGTGTCCAGCTACGAAGGGAGCAGCACCTTTGGCCTGAATACCCCACATTTGCGGTACCTTGCTAGCGCGTGCCACCCCTAGCTGAGTTTCTTTTTCTAAAGAGGCCGCGGTGCGCCGACCAGCGTATTCGTTATATCCCATCCAATAGGCTGAGATGTTTCCGGCGTTTCCTACGGGCAGTACGTGAATATCAGGGGCATCCCCCAAGAAGTCGACGATTTCAAAGGCCGCAGTCTTTTGCCCCTGCAGGCGGTAGGGATTAATCGAGTTCACCAGGGCTACCGGATATTTTTCGGTGAGCTGACGGGTAATGGTCAGGCACTGATCAAAGTTTCCATCCACTGCTACCAACCGTGCGCCATGCACAATCGCTTGGGCAAGTTTACCGGCGGCGATTTTCCCCGCGGGTAGGATCACGGCGCATTCTAGCCCGGCTTTCGCTGAATAGGCGGCCGCCGAAGCAGAAGTGTTTCCGGTAGAGGCACAGGCCACCATTTTTTGCCCGCTCGAGACCACTTTGGTCATGGCCATGGTCATCCCGCGGTCTTTAAAAGAGCCGGTGGGGTTCACACCCTCGACTTTGATATAGACTTTCGCCCCTACTTCACCAGACAGATCATCCGAATAAACCAGCGGAGTGCCACCTTCCTGTAAGGTGACGATTTCTTCTTCGTCCTTTACCGGGAGCCAATCACGGTATTCGTTGATTATTCCCTGCCAAAGATGCGCCATTTTTTAGCCCTCCATACTGATTACTTGGATTACCCGGCTCACCGGCTCCGCGGCTTCCAAATCTTTTACTGTTAAGTCTATGGCGTCCGCCCGCGCCCAGGCAGTCGATAGGGAAACTACCGCTTTACCGGATTCGCTGTCATTGCTTTGGCGCACCTGCTCTATCGAGATTCCGCGCCGGGCAAAAATCCCTGCTACCTCCGCTAATACCCCGGTTGCGTCTTCTACTTCTAGGCGGATGCTGTACTTAGAACGCACTTGTGCGGCGGGCATTTGCGGCAGGTCGGCGTAGGCGGACTCGCGGGGCGCACTGCCCCCAGATACCAGGTGGAACGCCGCCGCTACCACGTCCGAGAGCACTGCCGAAGCGGTCTGTACCCCGCCGGCGCCTTGCCCGTAGAACATTAGTCTGCCGGCGGCCTCGGCATCAATCACAATCGCGTTAAAGGCTCCCGCAATACTAGAAAGCGGATTTTCCGGTTTCACCAGTACCGGTTCTACCCGGCAAGATACGCATTCGCGTCCTTGCTCATCTTGCGCCAACTGGGCAATGGCCAGCAGTTTAATAGTGTGGCCGGATTCTTTAGCGTCTTGAATATCGTCAGCAGTAATATGACGAATTCCCTTCACCGCTACTTGATCTAGGGAAACCCGAGTGTGGAAAGCCAACTGCGCAAGCAGGGCGCATTTGGCGGCGGCATCAAGTCCATCTATATCGGCAGTCGGGTCAGCTTCGGCATAGCCCAGTTCTTGCGCAGTCGAAAGTGCCTGGTCAAATGACCATCCTTTCTTTTCCATCTGGTCAAGCATGTAGTTGGTGGTGCCATTAACGATTCCTTGCACCACCTCGACGCGATCCCCCGCCAGGGATTCGCGCAGACCATAGACTACCGGGATGGCGCCCGCGACTGCGGCCTCATAGTAGAGGTCGGCTTCGCGCTCGCGAGAGAGATCAAAAAGTTCCGGGCCGTGTTGCGCCAGCAGGGCTTTATTGCCGGTGACCACGGATTTTCCGGCTTCGAGGGCGCGGGTAATGTAGGTGCGTGCCGGCTCGATTCCCCCGATTAGTTCAATCACCAGGTCCGCTTGGTCAATCAAGGGTTCCGCCTGGTCGGTGAGCAGATCGCGGCTAATAAAATCGGGGCGCGGGGCAGCCAAATTATTTACACAAATACCGATAATCTCCAGACTGGCTCCACACCTAGCCTGATAATCGGCAGCGCGCTCTTGCAGTAGGCGCACTACCTGGGCGCCCACGGTTCCGCACCCGAGGACTGCTATTTTCACCGCTTGCTTCATTTACACCCTCTTTTCACCTTGTCCGCGCGGGCGTTTTTACCCGCCGGGGCTTTCTACTCTAACGGTTATTTATCTTCTAGCGCGTCCGAGATTTTTCACTGAGATAGACCGCGCGCTCCGGTATCAAGTCGCAGCAGGTCATCCACGGTTTCTCGCGCAATGATGTAGCGTGGGGGTGTTTTACAGCTAAGCCCCACCACCCCGGGGCGAGGCACCAGGTTGTAATTGGAGGCCATCGCCCTCCCGTAGGCTCCGGTAGCGGGAATTACCAATAAATCACCAGCGCAAATATCGGCAGGCAGGGCAATCTCGGGCACTAAAATATCTCCGGATTCGCAATGCATTCCCACTACCCGGCAGCTGGCCGCAGGCGCGTCTGAAACCCGCGAGGCCAAGGTGGCCACATAGCCAGCGTCATAGAGGGCGGGGCGAATATTGTCACTCATGCCGCCATCTACACTCACGTATTTGCGGATACTGCCGTCCTCTAACTGCACGTCCTTAACCGTTCCCACCTGGTACAGGCTGACGCATACCGGACCGGCCAACCAGCGTCCAGGTTCAATCGAAATATGGGGAATATCGCTGCCCGCCTGCTGGCAGGCTTTCTTTACCGAGGCCGCCAGGGAGCGCGCATATTCGCTGGCAGTGGGCACTTCCTCCCCCTCATAGGAGATAGCTAAGCCCCCGCCGAGGTCGACCTCCGGGACAGGCTCGCCTAGCTTTTGTACCTGGGCGCGGAATGCCAACAGTCTTTCCGCCGCCACCTGGAAGGATTCTAAATCTTTGATTTGGGAGCCGATATGGGAATGCAGCCCCACCAGGCGCAGATTTGGGGCAGCAATAATTTTCTTGACTGCTTGGAGGGCGGCTCCAGATGCCAGGGAGAGGCCGAATTTTTGATCTTCGTGGGCAGTAGCGATAAAGCTATGTCCCCCAGCGTGCACTCCGGTGGTTACCCGCACCATAACCGGAGCAGTGGCGTTTTCGCTCTCGCTCAGGGATTGCAAAAGATCGATTTCAGAAAGGGAATCTACAATTATTCGCCCAATCCCGCTGCGCAGTGCCAAGCGCAGACATTCGACAGATTTATTATTCCCGTGCAGCCCGATTTTCTTAGGTTCAGCTCCCATCGCCGGATCGAGCGCGACTGTAAGTTCTCCCAGGCTGGCGGTGTCAATCCCCATTCCCGCCTTGGTGATAGCTTCCCCTAAAGCGGTACACAGGAAGGCCTTGCCCGCATAGTAGACACTGGCGCCGGAAAATCCGTAACCTTCCCAAAATTCTTCGGCCATCGCCGAGGCAATAGTTTGGGCGCGGGCCGCGAAATCATCCAGGTCAAATAGGTAGGAGGGGGTACCGAAACTCTGAGCCAGCTCAGTTACTTTTTGTCCGGCAAAAGACAGTTGCCCATCTTCCTCTCGCTTGGCTCCCCCGGGCCACAGCACGGGATTAGCGGCAGGTTCGGGACAAGTGAGCATCAGCAAACCTCTCAAGTATCTAGGTATCTTCCCTTAAAGTATCGCCAAACCGCTATAAGCTTGCAAAACCTTTCCCGCAGGCTGGATAGAATCGAGAACGTGTAAAAAATTCATGGATTTTTTTACACGTTTTCTTGATATGTAAAACTGCTTTACATATAGAGCGTGTATCTAGCTCACTACTGTCATTAAAAATACGGTTTACGTCTAGGGCGCGGCTGATATACAGGGTTGGTTAGGACTTACTTTGGCAATGGAGTGGTAAACAAAATATCCAAGTAGCGGTGATTAATAAGGATTACGCTTTTTCCTACTTTTATCCGCTCAAGCATTCCCATTTCAGACAGAGAGCTCGCCCATTTGGCGGCTGTGGGACGGCTTACCTGCAGCCCAGAAACCAAATCCGCATACCGTAGATAGGGCTTGGAAAAAAGCAGGAATGCTAAATCTCTTGCCGGTAGATTGGTCTGACTCAGTTCGAAGATCGTCTGATCCAGCAGGTTGTAAATACTGGTGATTAGAGAATCGGTCCACCTTGAAGTTACGTCAACTGCGTTAAGGATGAACTCTATCCATTCGCCCCAAGCCCTTTTTTGCGTTACCCCATTTAGCAGTCGGTAGTACTCATCTTTGTGTTCCACTATGTATCCAGACAGGTAAGTAATGGGTTGATCTAGGAGGCCGCTTTGCACCAGATACAGCACATTTAAAATCCGTCCGGTTCTGCCATTCCCATCGGAAAATGGATGTATCGCCTCGAACTGATAGTGGAGCAACGCCATTTTTATCAGGGGATCCAGCCCAGATTCTCGCTCATGGGCAAAGACTTCCCAACGGGAAAGATGCTCAAGAATAGTTTCTTTACCTTGCGGCGGTGTGTACACATGCTCTCTGGTTGCTGGATTACCTATGAAAGTTCCCGGTAAAGCGCGAATATCAGTTGCAAACCCAATAATTTTTGAACACACAATTTTTGCCAGGTTCACTGAAAATGGGTGCTTCTCTATGTAGCTGTACCCCTCATACAGAGCCTCCCGATATCGCAGAGCTTCTCGAGCCGCAGGCGATGCCGGTTCTACATTATGAGCAGCCCGAAATAGTTCATCATTGGTAGTTACGATATTTTCAATTTCGCTCGAAGCTTTGGCTTCCAAAAGCGGGATAGCATGAATCAATATTGACGGGTCCGGAAGCCGTTTAGCAGACGCATTCGCAGTAGCAAGGGCGCGAGAGGCAGATATCACCCTATTAACCACCTGACCTGTTTGTAACTCCCGGGCAGGAGGTAGGGGCGGCAAGTCCTGGTAGGGCTTCTCGGGGTTCACAGACATACCTAGAATTTACCGCAAACATAGAAAACGTGTAAAAAATTCGGCGATTTTTTTACACGTTTTCGCGATATGTAAAACTGCTTTACATATAAGTCGCGGTAGCGGCTATTGGCGCTGCTCGCGCGCCAGGGTTCGCGGCAGCAACGTTCTGCAAGTCCTACCATTCAGGCATTTACACAAGGGATGACAATTGTTGATGTACGCAGCGCTCGTATCGCTGCGATCTCCCTTAAATAAGTTTTTTCACGCAGCCCAAGATTCGCCACAATCTTGACAAATACCCATCTTCTTAGTCACTGTCTTAGTGCGATTGGTCCCTTTGCTCTTCTTCCAAATCAAGTTAGACATTCCCAATGTCATCAGCGCGGTGGTGCCTCGCGCCGCATTATTGAGGTTACCCCCTAAACCAGCACCACGTCGACTCGTGCGTTGTCCTTTTTCGACGAACTGAACGTTTACATTGTTACTTCCACATGATGGGCATTGCATAGAATCTCCTAAAAACTCGCGCACCGTTGAGCACTTACTTATTAAAAAAGTACGCCACCCCCATCCCGAAATCAACCTCCCCCGAGAGAAGTAGGGAGCATGGAATCTGAACGAGCTGTTCAGGACATAGATAGCAGCGAGAACGCTGCTGCTACGGTTGAGAACACCTCGGTCGGATATTTGGTGAATTACTACGAATGTTTCTCACCCGTCAACGCTGTTAACAATTCCCGTTCACCCCGCCTACTGTCATTTTTGCGTTCTGATAGAAAATCTGGTCTACGCAATATTGAGCAGAGCCCAAGCAGCATTTGAGAGCGCACTCGTTTAGCTATCTTTGGAGGACGCAGCTTCCTCGGCCAGATGTAAATCAACTGTCACCAGGCGGTGTTTATAGGCACGGCGCAACGAGTTGCGCAGGGGCAAAGAACCCGCCATAACTACCGCCAGGATTGCCCAGGCGGAGCCGATAACCACCCACAGCCCCGCGCGCGCACCTCCGGCATCAACTACATTGCCCCCGATCCAGGCACCAGCAGAAATCCCCAGAGTGAAGAAAGTGTTCAGCCAGGCCATACCTTCGGTGAAACGAGAAGGGGGAACCACACTAGCTAAGATATTGGTCGCGTTGGTCATGGTGGGAGCGTAGGTGGCACCGGTTAAGGCCAGACAGATCCCCAATATCCAGGCATTGGAGGCAAAAAACAGGGTAGAAAATCCGAGCGCCATCAGGATAATTCCCCCCACGAACAGGCGCAGAGCCGAAATTCCCCATTCTTTGGCTCCATAGATCACGGCGGCTGAAAAAGAAGTTACCCCAAATAGAGCCAGCAGAATTCCAGCGATTTGCGGCAAACCGATTTCGCGGCAATAAGCCACCACGGTTAAATCTAAGGCGCCAAAGGTCAGGCCGCAGAGCATGAAGATTGTCCCCAGCACTACCATCGCCTCCGATTTAAGTAGGGGTTTTGCTTCCTCGGGAGAAAAATCGGCTTTCCCGCGCGGAGTGGGTTCAGTTCCCCGTTGCGATAAGAACCAGAAACCCCCAATCCCGGAGGTTAGCAGGCAGGCAACTATTCCGGCTGCTGGGTGCACCAACGTGGCCAGGACAGTAGCGATTATGGGGCCGAAAATAAAAATTACTTCGTCAAGGGCAGCCTCGAAAGCATAGGCGGTGTTCAATTTGCGCGAGCCCGCTAAAAGATGCGTCCACCGCGCCCTCACAAACGCCCCGAAAGACCCGGTAGTCGCCCCCGAAAAAGCCGCGATTACATACAGCGTCCACCGCGGCGCATGGTAGAGAGTAGCCACGGTTAAAGCAGCCAGCAAAACCAGGGAGGCAGCTACCAGAGGACGCAAGATTTTTGCTTGCCCATGTCGATCCACCAACTGCGCCTGAATAGGCGAGGCCGCCGCCATAGTGATTACCACTACCGCGTTGACCTGCCCGGCCAGTGAATATTCCCCGTAGAGGGTAGAAATCATTAGCAGGGTCGAAAGACCGGCCATGGCCATCGGGAAACGCGCGATCGCCCCGGCGATAGAAAAACTCAGCGCACCGGGGTAGGCAAAAATTTCACGATAGGACTTGAACACAACTCTAACCCTAACCGGTTGACTACGTTCTACCCCACCCGCCCAGTTAGACTGAGGCTATGGGTTTGTCGAATAATCGTCTCTGGCGCCGCGCTTGCACGGCGGCATTAATCGTAGCGATTATTGGCATTGCCCTGGTGGGATTTATTGGGCACCCGGTGTTTGCCTGTCGCATGTTTTCACTGATGTTACTGCTGCTCGGGGTCTACCGACTTCTGGATCGCTCCCCAAATGCCTGGTGTGCGGTGCGTTCCTGGTGGCTTGATTGCCTCGCCCTGTTCGCCCTTTCAGTAGCGCTGTTAATCTTGGCTCCCTACGGCGGCATTATTATGCCTACCGGGATTTAACGCGGGGAGCGCGCAGGGATTTTACCCTCACGCCCTCACCTAGGTCGCACCCGCGTCCTCTACGCTGGCGCCCTGAGCTAAAAGCCCGGATAAGGCTATTAGGCCAGCGATCCCATCGGATCCCAGGCAGGCAACACTATCGGCTCGTCCTTAGAATCGATAACCTCCCGGTATTGTTCGGGAAGCCGGTCACGATGCACCGCGATTTCGAAAACGTACTCGTCGAACCAGGAATCGTTCATAGTATAGAATCCTTCGTCAGCACGGTCTTCGCAGCCCCAAGAGTTCTCTACCCGCCAGCGGCGCGGTTTGCCGTCCAAAATATCGACCCCCACGAACAACATGGCGTGAGTCATTAGGGATTCGTGGGAAAGCAGGCGTTCTTGCTTATCCATCCCGAAATGTACCCCATAAACCTCACCATAGTCGTAGAGATTCTTGTCCCACAGAGAAAATTCCCGATCCGCCTGCTGCTCGGTGTCACAGCCAAACCACACCGGTTTTCCTGCCTGCAACACGGTGGATGCACAATCCTTCATTACCGACATCGGCACATTTAGGTACCGCACCGGGGCGCCGCCGAGTACGTTACCCAGGCGATCTACGGTGTAAGTCTTTCCGTAAGGGTTAGCTTCGCGCGGATCATTAACTAGGCAAACATAGTTGCGCAGGTCATTGACGATATATTTATCTGCGAACTGTTGCGGAGTCACTTCCCCTAGCCGCTCAAACTTATTATCTTTATCGTTGTACTGCCACACGAACTTTTCCGGCGGAGTTCCCAGGTGGATATTGAGAATCCGATGTACCCCGCCCAGTAGGCTCGCTTTAACTTCTGCTACCGCTTCGGGATTTTTTTGCGCGGCTTTTCGCAGTACCAGCGCCCCTTCCCGCAGGTAGCGTTCCAAAATCCGATCCATTTTCTTCGAGTTAGAGGAGGATTCGGTTTCCGGCATTGCCCACTTAGGGACCACCCCATATTTATCGACTAGCGCCACGAACATATTCCACTGTCCCCCATCCCCAATCGGGTCGGACAGCAAGTGAGCGACCGTGCGATCATCGATATCCCGATCGGCCAGCTCAATCTGGGATTCAAAGAAGTAGTTCGCTTTTTCTAGTTTGTCCCAATAGAACAGGTAGGTCTGGGAAAATTCGAAGTTCTCGACATTTAGTCGTTTGATCATCGAAGAGCGCAGCAGATTAAGACCGGCGAACAGCCAGCAGCGCCCCGATTTCTTTTGGTTAGCCACCGGCCAGGCATCTAGCTTGTGGGACATGGAACGATCCGCGTAAGCCACCACTTGATGATTTTGCGCCACCTGGTCGATATCGGAGTTAGTTACCGCGTTTTGCATTAACCTACCGCGAGGATCCGTATTAAAACCTTTGCGCAGTTCAGATAGTATTTCCGGGGTTAGCGTCACTTCGCGTTCGCTCACTGTTCCTCCTAAAGTTGGGCGGACACCCGCCATGCTCAAGGGCGTATCTCGCGGGGCCACTACCCCGGTTTCGCCGTTTTATTCTTTGCTTCCAAAATATCCCATCGCCCCCGCATAGTTAATTTGGGGGCGTTTTATCTCTCCGGCAGCCGCGGTGTTTCTGAGAAAAAGAAAACCTCTGTAGGGAGGACGCAACGTTTCCTGCTAATGGAGAGTTAGCTCCCAGGCGAGGACGGGCGAGGCGCTTCCCTCGACAAACGGAATCACCGCCTGGCTTTAGCGACTAATAACCTACTTTTCGTCCTCTAAAGCCGAAAGCAACTCGTCAACCTGTTTAATCCAAATTTCGCCGGAAATATCGGAGGGCATCCGGAGGTCACCGCGTGGGCTGAGACCAAACCCGGAAGTTATTCCCGGACCGCCAGGCACACAAGTCCGTTTGAACTGGGAAGTGAAAAAGCGGCGCAGAAACTCGCGCAGCCAACGCAAAATAGTTTCCAGATCGTATTGGTGGCGATCTGATTCCGGCAGGTCTGCCGGCCATAGCCCCTTTTGCTTATCTGACCACGCCTGGTGTGCCAAATAGGCAATATCGCGGGGTTCGCGCCCTAGAAGCAGGTGGTAGAGGAAGAATTCATGCAGTTCGTAAGGGCCAATAGTGTCCTGGGTAGATTGCAGTTTTTCCCCGCCTCCCGGAATCAGTTCCGGGGAGATTTCTTGCGCCAAAATATCTTTCAGCACTGTCGTGCAGGCATCGCCGAACAGATTTTGCCGGCAAACCCAGCGAATCATGTGTTGGAGCATGGTTTTGGGGATTCCGGGGTTAACCGAATAATGCGACATATGGTCGCCCACCCCATAGGTGCACCACCCCAGCGCACCCTCAGATAAATCCCCGGTCCCAATCACCAATCCGCCCTGGTGGTTGGCAATCCGGAACAGGTAATCGGTGCGCAACCCGGCCTGTACGTTCTCGAAAGTCACGTCATATTGGGCGGCGCCTTCGGCGAAAGGATGCCCCATATCGGCGAGCATTTGCCGGGCAGCGGGGCGAATATCTATTTCTTCGCACTTAATCCCTAGGGATTCACACAGTTTAAAGGCGTGAGATTTGGTACCTGCCGAGGTGGCAAAACCAGGCAGGGTATAGGCCAAGATCTGGGATTTATCGAGGCCGAGGCGGGCGGCCACCTGGGTACACACCAAAAGTGCCTGAGTAGAATCTAGCCCTCCCGATACTCCCAACACCATCTTGGGGTTGCCGACGGCCTGTAGACGTTTTTGCAGGCCGTAAACCTGAATCTGGAATGCCTGCTGACAGGCGCGATCAATGCCCTCTTGATCGGCGGGTAGGAAGGGGAACCTTGCCGGGGCGGGGCACAGCGCTGTCGGCGTTTCCTCCAAGGTGGCAGCGTTAGATAGATTTGCCCAAGGATCAAAGGTCACTGCCGCGCCCGGAGCCCCCACGCCCAGCCGAATGTCTACCTCCCAGAAATTACCGCCTCCCCGAACTGCCTTGGCATCGGTAAATCCACTTTCACGCCGCCTGCGGCTCGTGATAGCAGTTAAATCAATATCGGCGAGGGCGATCTGGGTTTCGCTGGGGAAAGGCTCAGTTTCCGCTAGCTTAGAGCCGTCTTGGTAAATAAAGGTTCGTCCTTCCCAGGCAGCATCGGAGGAAGATTCCCCATTTCCGGCTCCCGCGTGTATGTATGCGCAGATCCCGCGCCGGGAAGTGGCCCCAGCTAACAGTTCCCGCTGCTCGCCACTCCCTAGGGTGACAGGATAGGCCGCGGGATTAGCGATCACGCTTGCACCCTGTAAAGCAAGCGATAGCGCCGCTGAGTGCGCCGCAGCGCTGTCACTGCCTACTTCTGCCCCGACCGCTAGGCCAGCCACGTCCTCAATATTGATTATCCCGTTCCCAATAGGAGCCTCGCTGGCTCCCGGAATCTGGGGTGCCTCCCAGCGAGCATCCTCAGAAAGGTGCGCACCGGAAGTAAAGTAGCGTTTTTCATAAGCAGCCCCGGAGGGGAAAACTTTCGGAGTCATGGCAACTACTCTTCCGCGTGCCAAGAACACCGCGCAATCATAGATTTGTCCCGCTATCCGCAAGGGGGCTCCCACCAGTATTAGCTCGGCGCAATCCGAAGTGGCTTTGGCCAGCAGCTCTATCCCTTTTTCCACACTTGCCAGCAGACGCTCAGAAAACACCAGGTCATCGAGGGTGTAACCCGAAATACTCATCTCGGGAAATACCGCTACACATGCACCTTGGCGGGCAGCTTTGCGAGCTGCCGCCGCGATTTCCTGGACATTTCGATCCGGCTGACCGGGATGGCTGGGAATGGTAATGGCCGCGACACGAGCGAAACCGTGCGCATAAGGGCTAGCAAAAGTCATGTTCATATTATTGCACCCGCCTTCCCTAGCGTCTGCCTCCTTAAATGTAATCAGCGTCTAATTAGAGGGCATTGATTTAGTAAGCGCCGGGGTAAATGTGTAGAATCGTTGAAGTCCAGCCCCGATAGCTCAGTGGATAGAGCGTTCGCCTCCGGAGCGAAAGGCCGCAGGTTCGAATCCTGTTCGGGGCACCAAAAATTTTTTACGAAATTGTTCCCCTATCTGCTGATCGTTTCCCCTACCTGTAACCGTTGCAGCGGCTCAAACTTGCTGAAAATGGGAAGTTGCTGACCTTTACCTTGCAAGGAATCGCATGGTACCGAGGTCGTGCGGGAAAAACCTTTCCCCGCACTCGACACTCGCCTAAAACACGCCGTCAGTGACTAAGTAGCTAATGCACTTTTGTTAGGCGGACCCGCATAAGCGCGCATTACCTGGGTTTTCCCCATAGGGTGGAAGTAGCCCGGAAACTGTCAGACGTCCCCTTTGGCAGGTGTCCCCTACAAGGAGCAGCAATGCGCAAGTTCGCTTTTTTGGATCTAGACGGAACCATAATTGACCACAACCAGACGATTAGCACCAAGGTAAAGGAAGCTATCGCCGCGGCTACCGGAGGCGGCCACAAAGTATTTATTGCCACCGGGCGCTCCTATCCCGAACTTTATCCCTCCCTATTTTCTCTGCCCTTTTCCGGGCTGATTACCGCCAACGGCGCCTACGTAGAATTGGGAGGCCAGGTGCTAGCTGATCATTCTATAGACCAGGCTGGCATCGCCGAGTGGACAGATTATTTCCGCCGCTCCGGTGCCACCTGGATTTGGCAAGGTAAAGAGCACTTTTACCCCTCCGAACATTTTTTGGATTTTTTCCGACTCTCGGGCAAATCTGACCGCTCCGCCACCGGTAACTGGTCCACCTACCTCGAACAGATCACGCCTTATCTAGCCACTGGTATCCCCTCTTCTGCCGGTAAATGCATGTTCTATCTCTCCCCCGAAGCGCCTTCTAGCTTTGAGGAAGCCCACCGACTGTTCGGGGACCGGTACATGGTGATTCCCGGATCGGTTCCTGTGCGCATCGGTGAAGTGGTGGAACTGGGAGTAAAAGGTGTCAATAAAGGTACCGCGGTGCGCGAAGTGCTCCGGCACTTTGGAGCCGACCCTTCCCAAGCAGTCGCCATTGGTGACTCGGTAAATGACTATGAGATGGTGCGCGAGTCGGGCATCGGGGTGTGCCTCGCGGGCGGGGCAGAAAAACTGAGCGAGATTGCGGATTGGATTGCTCCCCCGATTGAAGAGGACGGGGTGGCAGCCGCCTTTGAACGTTTCGGTTTACTGGATCCCGCCTAGGGATTAAAAGAACTTATATCCTTCCAGATCGGTGAAGGTGAAACCTTTACCGGTAGAAACATTTACACAGGTAGCATCGGTGCCTCCGAAAGTGCAGGCATATTTACCTAGCTGCGTGTATTGGCCTGGTCCAAGTGACTGCAGATCAAAGCGTTTACCACTGTTATCGGTTTGACCAGATTTAACATCTTGATACAGCGGAGTGGTACCGTTCACGCACCCACCGATACCGGAGGAAGTGTCCCACACCCCCAGCACAGATAGGCGCAAATCACCCTGCTTACACTTTCCCACGTTACCAGCGGCATCAAAGTTGCTGGCGGTAGCGCAAACCACGCCACTACCACTAGCAAGTGCCCCCGAGCCATCTGCTGCTAGCGGCACCAGCGGAGGCGGGGTGTCTTCGAGTTTTTCCGCAATCGTACAAACCACAATTCCGGATTGAGAACGGAAGGTTACCCGCTTTTTGTCCCCTCCCAACTGTGCCGGGGTCACCGGTTGTGCCGCTAACACCTTTTTCACCTGTTCAGTTTGGGTAGTGGCGATTGGTTTCGGCTCGGGAGCTGCCACGGTTTCAGTGGCCTCTGCTTGCGATCCCAAGGGAACCGCCGAAGGTACTTTTCCGGTACTAAGCCGCACTATCTGCCAACTCACTAAAGCGATTAAAACCATTACTACCAGCCCATATAGCAGCCACAGCGGGGAGCGTCGAGAAGATTTTACTTCCTGAGGATTATCGTCTGCTTCTGGCGAGTTGGCTGGCGTCGACAGCGAGGTAGAAGCCGCCGTCGAACTAGTTACCTCCGGAGAGCTAGCTACAGTTGAGCGCGACTGCGAGGCAGTGAAGTTACTTGGCGACGCCGCAGCGTTACTGGGCAAAGTGCCATAAACCGAGGCGGGCGCGTCGCGATCCCCCGCCGTAAACGAGTCAGAACGGGGACTTACCGGCTCTGATGCAGGATAAGGAGCGGCCGGCAACGGATCCGGAACGGGATTAGCTTGCGGATAGTTTGCAGCTGGTTGGAGACTTTCCGGGACGCGGGGGACGCTTTGACGTGGAGGCATAGCCGAGCGGGGGGCTTCTGGCTGCCCTTGCGGTGGTTGCTGGTACCGATTAAAATCCGGAGTTTCTGAGAAAGGAACCTGGGGAATCCCGCCCTCTGGCAGCGGCGGCTCCGCAGGCGACTGCGGCTGGCGACTGGCGGAGCGGGGAGGGAAATAGCGTCTTCCACCGGATGGAGTTTCCTGTGGATTGGCTGGTGGCTCGCCCTCTCCGCGATAGCCGTAACCATACTGCTCACTCACGCTAGCCACTCCTCGTTTATATCGGCCCTACGCCCTTTCGACTGTAAATACTGGTTAAAATGCTGCGCCCATTCTCGGTATTGCACCCGCTGGTAATCCTGCAGCTGCCTCAAATCCATCTGCCCTAATTGGGGATAGGAGGTGCAAAGCGCCCGCAAAACCGCGATAGTTTGCCGCACATCAACCAACGCATCGTGCAAGTCATCTTCCCCGCGCACCTGGTAAAACTCTGCCAGTGCCTCCAGGGTACGTTTGCCGCGCCGATAGCGATCTAGCGCCCGATCCAGCACCAGGGGATCGATTATTGGCAAGAACTCTACCCGCTCATTCATAGTGGGCTGCCCCAAACGCTTCAGGTGATTATCCAGCAACGGCAAATCAAAGGAGGCGTTATAGATGACCACCGGGATCTGTGCTTTACCGCAGGCCTCTAGCACCTGGGCGACTTCGGTCACCACTTGCTCTAGTGGGCGTCCATGCTGACGGGCATACTCGGTGGAAATCCCGTGAACCTGCTGAGCTTGTTCGGGGATAGCAACCCCTGGATCCGCCAGCCAGGTCTGTTCCCGGGTTTGTCCATGCCGCCACTCCACGCAGGCTGCGGTAACAATGCGATCGGAGGCAGGTTTTACGCCTGTGGTTTCGGTATCGAAACCCATAAACGGACCCTCAATCCAGCCCACCGGTTACTCCTTACCTTGTCTGCTTTTACGGCACTTTCGTTTCAAATAATACGTGGTTATTTAACTGCCGAGTGGTAGTTAGGGGCTTCGGCGGTCATCTGTACGTCGTGGGGATGAGATTCGCGCAAACCAGCACCCGTAATTTTCACAAACCGACCCCGTGCCTTCAAGGTGGCAATATCGGAGGAACCGGTATAGAACATGGATTGCCGCAATCCCCCGATCAGCTGATAGAGCACCGCCGATAAGGCACCAGAGAACGGGACTTGCCCCTCGATGCCCTCGGGAACGATTTGAGAATCACTGGTTACCTCCGCCTGGAAGTAACGATCCTTGGAATAGGACTTGCGTCCGCGCGAACTCATTGCCCCAAGCGATCCCATTCCGCGGTAATGCTTGTACTGTTTGCCGTTAACAAACACCAGTTCACCTGGGGATTCTTCACAGCCTGCCAGCAGGGAACCCAGCATCACGGTATCGGCGCCTGCCACCACCGCTTTGGCGATATCTCCCGAATATTGCAGGCCGCCATCAGCAATCAGAGGCACATTCGCTTTCGAACAGGCCTGAGCAGCCAAGTTAATCGCGGTAATCTGCGGCACCCCCACTCCGGCAACAACCCGGGTGGTGCAGATAGAACCGGGCCCTACCCCGACTTTCACCGCATCTACCCCGGCATCAATCAACGCTTGTGCTCCCTCGGCAGTGGCTACGTTCCCGCCGATAATGTCAATACCAGCAAAAGTGGGGGAGGCTTTCAGCTTCCTAATCATTTCTAGGGCGAGCTCTGCCCCGCCATTGGCGGTATCCACCACCAACACATCTACTTCCGCTTCTGCTAGGGCTTCGGCGCGTTCCCAAGTATCTCCCCAGTATCCCAGGGCGGCCCCCACCCGCAAGCGACCTTCTTCGTCTTTTGTGGAGTACGGATACTGTTCGGTTTTCACGAAATCTTTGACCGTAATTAGTCCGGTCAAGCGACCTTCATCATCAACTAGCGGCAGTTTTTCAATTTTCTTTTCGGCCAGCAGAGCCCGCGCTTCCTCACGAGGCATCCCTTTGCGGCCGGTAGTAAGCGGCATCGGGGTCATGGCGTCACGAACCTTAACTGTGGCCCACTTGCTGGCAGGGATGAACCGCAGGTCTCGGTTGGTGATAATCCCTTTCAGTTTGCGATCCTCGTCCACTACCGGCAGTCCAGAAACCCGATAGTGTCCGCATTCTTTGTCTAGTTCCAGTAGAGTTGCGTCCGGGCCAATAGTGACCGGATCGGTAATCATTCCGGATTCGGACCGTTTAACCTGTCGTACCTGCGCCGCCTGTTCCGCTATGGGAAGGTTGCGATGCACGATTCCGATGCCGCCTTGGCGCGCAATCGCGATCGCCATATTGGCTTCGGTAACCGTATCCATGGCCGCAGATACTACCGGGGTATGCAGGGTAATCCGTTTGGTTAACCTGCTGGAGGTATCGACTGCAGAAGGAACCACATCGGTGGTTTCCGGAAGTAAAAGAACGTCATCATAAGTTAGCCCTTCCAGGGCTTCCAGGTGTTCGGTAATCACCTTTTTAAGGTTAGCCCGAATCGTCAGCTTGCCGCTACTTTTATTTGCCTATTAACGCTTATTTCAGCACTTTTAGTGCTGGATGTGACTGGTCTTACCTAGAAATGGCGATTTTTGCCGCGCCCCTGATCTTCAGGTGATAGGGAGCACCGGTTAACGTTAGACTCTTCTTCTCTGCCCTGTTCGCTGAGCGCTAATTGCTCGGTCTCGTCCTACTGAACTGCAAATTAAACTTTTATTAACCGACTTTTCACCGCAGAATAGTTATTTTTTCAGGGAACCGTAAGCTATCTACTTCATACTGAACCATAACCTGCAGGGCTATATAGGAGGCTTGATGAGCGACTTCTCGCGACTTCCCGGACCGGTGGCAGATTTATGGGAGTGGCAATACCAGGGCGCTTGCCGCAACCTTGATTCCGAACAATTCTTTCATCCTGAGGGTGAACGCGGGGGAACTCGCCGGCGGCGCGACGAGGCCGCAAAAGCTATCTGTGCCCAGTGTCCGGTAATCGCCGAGTGCCGGGAATATGCACTGGCTGCTCAGGAACCCTATGGGGTATGGGGCGGCCTTACCCAGGAGGAACGTCGCGAGCTTATTCGACAAAGTCACCAAGTAGCGCAGCGACGCACCGCCTGAAGTATTGTTTTCCCCATCCTCACTGCGTATGACCGGACCAGCACAGAGGATAGAAAATAAAAATGGATCCAGGCAGCTCCTGGATCCATTTCGCACTTTCCGCTACTTCTTGTTGCGGCGCTGGTGGCGAGTCTTGCGCAACAGCTTGCGGTGCTTCTTCTTGGACATGCGCTTGCGGCGCTTTTTAATTACCGAGCCCACTAGGTTCTCCTTTTGCTTCTTGGTGCGCGCGCGGCGCAGCTATTACCCGGAGGTATTTTTCTCGCCCTACTATACAACAACTTAAGCGGCGGCTAACTATTGGCTACGTCCGAAGATTGTTCCCAGTCACCAAAACCCTGCCCCATCATCTGATCAATCGCTGCTGCGGGCACTCTAAATGACTTGCCAACCCGAACTGCAGGAATATCACCAGCGTGAATCATGCGATAGACCGTCATTTTGGACACGCGCATTAGATCCGCGACCTCTGCCACTGTTACGAAGCGCGGAGCTTGCTGCTGTGCCATAATGTTCCGTCCTGAGTTCGAATCCGTACCGGTTAGGGACTATTAATAAGCTTAAGCCGTTGACCTAGAAAAATTCTAGAGTTTCAGGCATCCATGTATAAAAATACCCCAAGAGACCCACTTTTCTCAACTGTCACAGGAAAGTCACTAAAAAAACTTCATTTCCGACAATATTTTAGGCGTATTTTATAAATATTTACGCTACCTTTACTTAAGATAATTTCTGAGCTCCCCTTTTCACATCCGCGGAGCGTAATTTTTCCCTCGCCCTAACCGAAAATCTAGACAGCGGGTTAATATCTAGGCAGGAAACATTTCTGCCGGCAGTCCCAGGGAGGTGCAATGGCAAAGAAGCGGCGGGTATCAAAACGCGCAAAGCTTAGAGAATCAATAGACCACCTTGCCCGCACCTCACCTGCCCGCCTAGTGGTAATGGTGTTCGCTGGCATCATTTTCGTCATGACGGCGCTGCTGTGCTTGCCGTTCGCTACCACCACCGGTAAACCGGCTCCTCTAGTTGACGCAGTTTTTACCGCTACCTCGGCAGTTTGCGTAACCGGGCTGACCGTGGTGAACACCGCCTCCTACTGGTCCTTTTTTGGACAAGTCGTGATTATGCTGGGTATCCATATTGGCGGCCTGGGGGTAATGACCCTGGCATCAATCTTGGCGCTGGCGGTATCGCGTCACATCGGACTGACCCAAAGAATGCTGGCCGCAACCGAAAAGACTGCCTCTCTGGGTAAAGTTGGCGCCCTGATCCGCACAGTTATCGTCACCTCGTTCACCTGCGAAGCTATTATTTTCATTGCCCTTTTGCCCCGGTTCTTAACTTTGAACGAGTCAGTGGGCTCCGCTATCTGGCACGCCCTGTTTCAATCCATCTCTATCTTCAACAACGCGGGGCTAATCAACTTGCCGGAGGGCATAGATGCCCATATGGGAGATTGGTGGATGGTCACACCGGTGATCCTAGGAACTTTCCTGGGCGCCCTAGGATTCCCCGTGATGCTAGACGTGAAAGAGAACTGGCGCTCCCCCCACAAGTTAACCTTGCATTCGAAATTAACCATCACCACCTACTTGGCTGTTTGGCTATTTACCGCGATAGTAATCGCCTGCTCGGAATGGAACAACCGGGGAACATTCGGCTCCATGACTACCTCGGAATCCCTGCAAACGTCGATTCTCTTCGGGGTGAACTCTCGCTCTTCCGGGATTAGCACTATTGATGTAGGCCAAATGACCAGGGGTTCTTGGTTCTTGCTGGATGTGCTGATGTTTATCGGTGGCGGATCCGCCTCTACCGCCGGGGGGATCAAAGTGTCTACCCTGGCAGTGATGATTTTGGCGATTATGGCGGAGGCGCGCGGGGATCGAGATGTCGAAGCCTTCCACCGCCGGATACCACCCTCGGTAGTGCGCCTATCGGTGGCTGTCACTGGCCTGGGTGCCATTATGGTCGTGACCGCTATCTTCTTCTTGCTGTCTGTAACTGACTATTCGATGGACGTTCTCGGATTCGAAGTGATCTCTGCTTTCGCCACCGTCGGTTTATCGACCGGAATCACCCCAGATTTGCCAATTATCGGGAAATATTCACTGGTACTGCTGATGTTTGCAGGCAGGACCGGCACCATGACAGTGGCGGCGGCGCTCGCGCTGCGCGAGCGCCGTAGAGTAATCAGAATGCCCGAAGAACGCCCCATTATCGGATAGTTTGCGCGTTAGAAACTGACGTTACCGGGGATAGAGGTTCCCGGCGGGATGAGCCGCGTCGCGTCCTCAAAAATTTTTAAATCCCTTAAGCCGAACCAAAAATGCAGGTTAGGGCATTTGCGCAAACTGCTCCAAAAGTTCAGCGTCGCCAGAGACAATAATAATGTCGTTCGCGTCAACTCGGGTTTGGGGAGCGGCATATTCAAAGGGTTCGCCGGGGGAAAGCACCCCGATTACCGTGACCCCGTACCGGGAGCGAGTATCCAGTTCGGCCAAAGTGAAGCCGTGGCAAGCCTTGGGCGGCCGCATTTTCACTACCGAGAAGCCCTTACGGTCCATCTCGATATAATCCAGCATCTTGCCGCCCACCAGGTGGGCGGTGCGCACCCCGGCATCATATTCGGGGTAAACCACGTGGTGAGCACCAATTCGTTTTAGGATCGACCCATGCTCGAGAGAAGTAGCTTTGGCCCAAATCGACCCGATTCCCAAATCCACCAGGTTCGCGGTGATCAGCACCGATGCCTCTAGGGCAGTTCCTACTCCCACAACGGCTGCTTGAAAATCGGTAGCGCCTAACTGTTCTAAGGCCTCGGCGCTAGTGGCATCGGCTTGTACCACCGGCAGACGCGACTGCCATCGGGTGACTATCCGGGGCGACTTTTCTACCGCCAAAACCTCGCGTTCTAGACTCTCTAAAGAGGCAGCCACGGCGGAACCGAAACGCCCTAAACCGATAACCAGCACTCCAGATGCGCCAGCATCCCGTTTCGCCATCTGTGTCCTCCCCTTGTCCCCGGATGTAGATAATTACGCGTTCTGCTTCCAGCCTACCCCGCTCAAATGTTTCGCAGGCCTGCCGCGCTAGAGTTAGGGCATGGCCAAGGTAAAGACAAGCTATCAATGTTCCGAGTGCGGCTGGCAATCCAGCAAGTGGCTGGGGCAATGCCGCAACTGCAAGGCTTGGGGAACTTTAGAGGAAACCGTCCCCGTAGAGGCGGCGGATACCTCTTCCTCCCGCAACAAGATCTCAGGCAAAATTCCTCAAAAAAAGGCCCTGCCCATCAGGGAAGTTGATATTGCTGACGCTAGATTTATCCCCACCGGAATTGGGGAACTCGACCGGGTACTCGGCGGTGGCCTGGTGGCCGGATCAGTGGTTTTATTGGCAGGCGAACCGGGGGTGGGAAAATCCACCCTACTGCTGGACGTTGCCGGGAAAGTTGCTTCTAACTGGAAAAACAAGTCGGTACTGTATGTAACGGGTGAGGAATCGGCCGCCCAAGTGCGCCTGCGGGGTCAGCGGATCGGCGCCCTGGCAGATAATCTACTGCTAGCTGCGGAAACCGAATTGGAAAACGTCCTCGGGCATATTGACCAATGCTCCCCTTCACTGGTGATTGCAGACTCGGTACAAACTATTGCTTCCGCGCAGGTCAGTGGACAAGCCGGGAATGTCACCCAGGTGCGCGCAGTCTGCTCGGCTTTAATCGAGGTTGCCAAAAGCCGCGGAATCCCAATTTTGCTGGTAGGACACGTAACTAAATCCGGCGGGATTGCCGGCCCGCGCGTCTTAGAACACCTAGTAGACGTGGTCACTCAGTTTGAAGGGGATCGCCACACCCGTTTGCGGCTGCTGCGGGCGGTTAAAAACCGCTATGGAGCCACCGATGAAGTTGGTTGTTTTGAACTGGTAGAGCGAGGAATTATCGGGCTAGCGGATCCTTCGGGACTGTTTCTTTCTCAAACCTCCTCGCGGGTGCCCGGTACGTGCGTAACCGTGACCCTAGAGGGGCGACGCCCAATGCCTACCGAGATTCAAGCCTTAGTGTCTCCGCTGGTATCAGGGGGGTCGGCACGGCGCACCACCTCGGGACTGGATTATTCGCGGGTGGCTATGACCCTAGCGGTGCTGCAAGCCCGCCTGCGCCTCGCCCTTTCCCAATGTGACGTTTATGTTTCGACCGTGGGGGGAGCCAAAACCAGCGAACCGGCAGTTGACCTGGCAGTGGCGTTAGCGATCACCAGTGCTGCCCAGTCGCGTCCTCCCCTAGAAAAAATGGTGGCTATTGGGGAAGTGTCCCTGACCGGAGAAATCCGCGCCACCGTAGGGTGCGGGCAGCGCTTATCCGAGGCCGCGCGACTAGGTTTTCGCCACGCCCTGATTCCTCGCCTGGGCGCCGATGAAGTTACTGCCCCCAGAGGAATGACCCTACATCCAGTCACTAACCTGGCAGAAGCAGTTATGATTGCCCTCCCCGAAGGGGAACCTACTTCAAAGTAAAGACTGCTTTCGCGTCGGTGATTTCTTTACCGTTCAGGACGGGAATCGCCTGATAGGTACCGGCCTGCGCCATATCACCCTTGTCGCAGCCGTTTCTAATTTTCCCATCCCAGGCGAGGGTAGTGTCGTATTCCATGCCGGTTCCGAGTAGTAAAGGCTGTTCATTGACCTTCCCCTGGCATTTCCAGGATTGCCAAACCGTTTCCTGGCCGGTAACAACTTTTACGCCCACCTTGTCAATAGCCCCATTCATAGTGCAAGGCTGTTTTCCCTTGGTGTTATGTAAAACTACTTTGAACTTAACCCCGGCTCCCACCTGGTTTTCAGACTTTTCCGGCTCCAACTTGTAGCTAATATTCGCCAGATTGCAGGTGGTCGGTTGGGTAACGACCTCTTTCTTTGCCTGTTCAGCTTGCGCGCGTTGCTGACTATCGTCTGCCGCCTGCAACCACGACCAGGCAAACTTAACAATCAGCACCACTAGGGCGATCAGCACCGCCAAAATTAGCAATGCTACTAGCCGGCGCACCCAAAAAGTGGTTTGCGAAGGGCGTACCCGCTCGGAAGAGCGCTGGCGTTGATCTGGACTCATGCCCTTAGGTTACCCCACGGTCTTAGGCGGAAGCCGGATTAACACCACCGGGAGCCGGATTTGATCCCGCGGGTCCATCCTCACCGTCATTAATAGTGCACCAGGATTCAACTAGCAGCGCAATCACCAATAGCAACAGATTCACCAGCGCTAAAGCAATAGTCTTCCCTGCAAACGAGCCGGCCATTTCCGCATGACGCAGCTGGTAAACCAGAATCAACTGAGAAAGTAAATACCCCAAGAACAAAGCGGACCACACCGCGGAGGCTTGGGCTACCAGCGCCACTAGCGGGGCTTTCGCTAGCTGCATCCAGGAGGGCTTACCCTCGCGTAAACGTTTGACTGCCTGCCCAAAAATTGCGAGTACCACCGCCCCACAAAAGATCAGCACCGTAAGAACCGGGCTGAATTGCAAAGGCGTGCCCCCCATTTTCACTGCCAGGTTACTGAGAAAATATCCCCCCAACAGCGCAATCGCCCCCAGAGCTAACAGGGTAAGTTTTCGCAGCGGACGCATATTATTACTCGGAATCCTGGAGTGGATTGAAAGCCTCGGTGGGTTGCTCAGTGCGGTCTGTTTCCGGTTTAACCACGGGAACCGGTCCGGTGGTAGTCGGACGCAGAATTGACTTGCGCTCAACCCGAGATTCTTCTTCCGTAGCAGAACCGCTGGGATCATTTACTGGGCTAGCCGAGATATCCAGGGGAAGCGGCTGCGGAGATTCTTCTGGAACCGGAATCGGACCGGTAACTAACCTGCCGGCGTGACGACCACTGCCATATTCAATACTTTCAGTTGCCTCTTCCACTGCCGCTTCCGCAGAAGGCTTTTCCGGTTTGCCAATTTCCGGTTCACTAATTTCCGGTTTTTCAGCGCCACTAGCTTCCGCCGGTTCGCTAACCGTTCCCCCCTCCGGGCGGCCCGACAACTGTTGAGCAGAGTCATTTTGATCTCCGGTCGCCTTTTCAAAACTTGCAGTCTGCGCTGGTGAGGGAGGCGGGGCAGGTAGGGAGGCATTAGGCAACGCTTGCCAGGAATATTCGGAGCTTTCCACCTGCTCTGTGGGGTTGGCTTCCCACTCAAAGTCCGTCAAAAATTGCTCGGGATCAGCTTTCTCCCCTACAAAAAAGGCTTTGATCCGCTGCCAAAGGCTCTTTTTCTTGGGTTTTTCCGCTAGATCTGAGGTATCGGAGTCCTGAGGAGCGATACTGGCATCCCCTGCCCCGGATACTGACGGTATCGAATGCGGCTTCCCAGAGATTTCTGCTGGTTCTTCGTCTAACACCACTGCTGCTTGGGGGTGGTCATTACTAAGTCGAGGAACCGGCAGCGGGGGAACCTGCGGAGAGGAAGCCCCTTCGGCAGCTGGGGGAAGCGGCGAGCTAAGCTTATCTACTTGTGTGATTTCGCCGGTGGGATGCAGCTCGTGAGGATCATCGAGGACTCGCGGAGGAAGCGGAGGGCGAGAAATCGCTGACCAGCGTGGCAAAGGAACAGCTCCGGTGCCTGCTTCTGTGTCCGAATGAGAGCTACCTACCCAATCTGGGTAGATCTCCTTTACTCCATCCCGATCCGGAGCATAGTCCGCCAAAACTACCACTTCGCCCGCACCGGAAAGTTCGGCGCTAGGCGCCACTAGTGACCAGGGCAAAAGTACAAAAGCACGCTGACTTGCCCGCGGATGCGGCAAAGTTAGCTGTTCATCCTCGCTGTTAACGCCTTGATAATCAATAATGTCGAGATCAAGGGCGCGCGCCCCCCAATGCTCGCTTCGCACCCGTCCATGTTCGTCCTCAAGATTTTGTAATACCCGCAGCAGCTCCAAAGGAGAAAGCATAGTTGACAGGATTACTACCGCATTTAAGTAATCCGGCTGGTCTTCCTGTCCTTCGCTAAGTACCGGAGCTGTGCGTACCAGGGGTGATACGTCTACTACTCCTACCCCACTGGTTTGCGATAGTTGCGCGATTACTTCCCGGAAAGTATCGGAGACCTCACCGAGGTTTCCGCCCATCGCTAATACCACTTGCCTGGGGGAATCCGGTGCCTGTTCCAAAGGACTTTCTGTTTTTTCCTGCGAAGTTTCATCAGGTTCAAACGCTTCTGGTTCCGGGGCATCCGCGGATATCTCTGCCAGCGATAGGGGCGCGGTTTCTTCCAAAGGTCCTTCTTCCTCTGGAAGTAGATTCTCGAGGCCGCGCCAAATAGTTACCGACACGTCCTCTTTTTCTAGTCCCAGGGGTGCCTGAGGTTTATGTAAGCAAATCCGTACCGCCTGTACATTTGGCAGCTCCAAAGTTTCTTCGGCGATCTGGGTAGCCACTTTTTCTAACAGGTCGCAGGGCGGTCCAGTAATAATTCGGCTGATCAGGGCGGATATCCGCGAGTAATCCACGGTGTCTTCAATCTGATCGCTTTCCCCGGCGGTCTGCAAGTCTAGGTAAATATCGGCGTCAACTAGAAATAGTTGACCGTCTTGGCGTTCATGGTCGAGCATCCCATGCAGTCCGCGTTCCTCAATCCCCACCAAACTAATATGGTCGAGATATTGCAAACGCTTACTGATTTCTTCTTCACTTAGCGACATGCTGCTTCCCTCCACAGTTGCCCAACTGCGACCGCACTAGCCGAGGCCGCAACATTATGTACCCGAACTGCCCAAACTCCTGCCTGCGCGCAGAGGGCACTCACCGCGGTGGTGGCGTCCTCGCGCCGTGCGGCTCCCTGATGAATTCCCGCGGGAAGATTATCTTCCCAACAGGCAGGAACCGCCATCTCCAAAAAACGTTTCCGGGAGGCCCCGATTAGCAGCGGGTACCCCAACTTGGTCAGCTGTTCTAGGTTACCGAGCAGTTCCCAAGACTGCTGCGCGCTTTTAGCGAATCCTAACCCGGGATCTAAAATCAGACGCCTCAGATTAACTCCCACCTTTTCGCAGGCCTGGACGCGTTCTTTTAACCCTTCACAAACCCCGCCGGTCACGTCCCCGCCATAGTCACACAAGCTATCCATAGTTTTAGGGTTGCCCCGCATATGTTGGCAGATATAGTAGGCATCCTTTTCTGCCACCACCGTCAGCATCTGCGAATCTAGGGTTCCCCCGGAAATATCGTTGATGATCTGGACTCCAGCCGCTATGCCAGCTTCAGCGGTTTTTGCATTGACAGTGTCTAAAGAAATAGGGAGAGGATTGCGAGATTTATTCAAATAGCCCCGGATTACCGGCACCACGCGTTCTTGCTCTTGGGCGGGGCTCAGCGACTGGGCTCCGGGCCGGGTGGATTCGCCCCCAATATCGAGGATATCGGCACCTGCCGCTTCTAATTCGAGGGCGTGAGCGATCGCTTTTTCAGGGTTAAACCACTGGCCACCATCGGAGAAAGAATCTGGAGTGACGTTAATTATCCCCATAACTTTGGTGCGTCCTGGCGCTAAAAGGTCAGGAATCTCCGGAATCTTCATGATTCTAGCCTACCTGGCATTAAACACCCTTTTGTTCTTGAGGCAGAGAAAAATAGCATTTCTCTACGCGTTAACTTAAGAAAAGTGCTCGCGGGAGCTAGTTTCCGCGGATCAGGGAAAGTACTTCCGCCCGGGATCGGGGATCGGAACGCATGACCCCACGCAGCGCCGAGGTGGTGGTGTGCGCCCCCGGCTTCTTAATTCCCCGCATGGACATACAAAGATGCTCGCCCTCAATAACTACTGCCGCTCCCCGCGGGTCCAGCTTTTCCATTAACGCATCCGCCACCTGAGCAGTTAAGCGTTCTTGAACCTGTAGGCGGTGAGAGTATCCCTCTACTACTCGCGCCAGTTTTGAAAGGCCCGTAATCCGGCCATCCCGAGGAATATAGGCCACATGCGCCACTCCGAAAAACGGTAACAGGTGATGTTCACACAGGGAGTAGAAAGGAATCCCCCGTACCATCACCATCTCGTCATCGTCCACTTGGAACTGTTTTTCTAAGGGCTCCGCCGGATCGGTGTGCATCCCGGAAATCACTTCTTTCCAGGCTCTGCCCATCCGTGCCGGGGTTTCCCGCAGCCCCTCCCGCTCCGGGTCCTCGCCGATAGCGATGAGCAAATCGTGAATGGCCTTTTCTACCCCAGCCTGGTTGTAACCCACTAGTTACTCACCCTCTACTGCTAGATTTTCTGGAATCGGAGCAGTGGCTGGAGCTGGGGAGCCCGATATCGGGTTACCGAAAACCGCCCCCGGCACTGCCCCCTCTTTGCCATAGGACCAAACGGAACGTTCTTCCTGTTTTTGCACCGGCGCGAAAATCTCGTTTAATTCCTCCTCCAGCAAGGTTTCCTTTTCAATCAGCCGGGCGGCCAAATCATCGAGAATCTCTCGGTTGCGGGTGAGGATTTCCCAAGCTTCCCGATTGGCGGCATCGAGGAAGTTACGGGTTTCTTCGTCGATGGTACCTGCTACTGCCTCCGAATAGTTCCTGCTGGTCAGGCCATCGCGCCCCAGGAAGGGTTCGCTATCATCCTTACCCAGCTTTACCGGCCCTACCTTATCCGACATCCCGAAATCGGTTACCAGACGGCGGGCAGTAGCGGTGGCCTTCTCAATATCGTTCGAGGCACCCGTGGAAGGATCTAGGAAGACTAATTCTTCCGCTACTCGCCCTCCCATGGAATAAACCAGTTCATCGAGCAGCTGGTTGCGGGTGCGCGAATAGCGATCCTCAGTGGGCATCACCATGGTGTACCCTAAGGCGCGCCCGCGCGGCAAAATCGTCACCTTGGTTACTGGATCGGTATAACGCAAAGCAGCAGCGCAGAGGGCGTGTCCCCCCTCGTGATAGGCAGTCACCAACTTGTCGTGGTCATTCATTACCCGAGTGCGTCTTTGGGGACCGGCAATTACCCGGTCGATGGCCTCATCAACCGCGCGCATATCGATCAGATCCGCATTGGAACGCGCTGTCAGTAAAGCGGCCTCGTTAAGCACATTTTCTAGGTCGGCACCGGTAAATCCGGGAGTGCGTTTAGCGATCTGTTCCAGATTCACATCGGTGGTCATCGGTTTGCCTTTGGCGTGCACCTGCAAAATCGCTTTCCGGCCTTTAATATCGGGGGCGTCCACGTTAATCTGCCGGTCAAATCGTCCTGGACGAAGCAGCGCCGGATCGAGCACATCGGGACGGTTGGTGGCCGCAATCAAAATCACGTTAGTGTTTTCGTCAAACCCGTCCATCTCTACTAGCAGCTGGTTTAGGGTTTGTTCGCGTTCATCGTTGCCCCCGCCCATGCCGGTGCCGCGGTGACGCCCTACTGCATCAATCTCATCCACAAACACGATAGCGGGTGCGGATTCCTTGGCTTGACCAAAGAGGTCGCGCACGCGAGAAGCTCCCACGCCCACGAACATTTCTACGAACTCAGAGCCGGAAAGAGTAAAGAAAGGAACTTTTGCTTCCCCAGCTACCGCCTTTGCCAGCAAAGTTTTACCGGTTCCAGGCGGACCGCACAGTAGCACGCCCTTGGGAATCCGAGCACCCAGGTTATGGAACTTCGCGGGATTGGCTAGGAACTCTTGGATCTCGCGTAGTTCCTCTACTGCCTCATCGGCTCCCGCCACATCGGCGAAAGTAATCTTGGGGGCACTGGCATCAAACTTTTTGAATTTGGATTTGCCAAATCCCAGCATTCCGCCGCCCTGCATCCGCGACATTGCCCACCAGATAAGAGCGAAGAATAGTAGCAGCGGAATCATCATCTGCAAAAGCGCTGACCACCAGGAACCGGTGGGGAAAATCGAGTTATATCCCTTCTTCAGGTTCCCATCCTGGATCAGCTTATTTACCTGCGCCGCCTGGGGCTGCACAAAAGTAAAAGTAACTTCTTTAGTGGCGCTCTGCGGAATCACCTGAGCATCTTTCCCCAAGTTCTTGGGGGTGTACTTCTTCGATAGCTCTAGTTTTACCTGTTGGGTACCGTCATTAACTATCGCCCGCTGTACGGTTTTCCCTTTTAGCAGCGCGATTCCCTCGGAGGTATCCACTATGGTGGGGGCCATTACTAGGGAAATCACCCAGAAAACGGCGATGATTAGGATCGCCGGGATTCCCCATTTGAGCCAAAACTTCTGATTTTCTTTTTTCTTTTTCGCCATTTATCGGTTTCTTACCCTGTTAGCCGGTGCCGCGTGGCGGCGTTATTTATAAAGACAAGCCTAAACGCTTTGCCCGCTAATTGCTTATTTTGGTCACCCTCAGCCGAATTCTATCTCCGGCGTAGGGCTAAACTGCGACGTGGCGTTGATCTTTTTACCTGGGGGACCACTATTGGTAAACATGCGGAGCCAGGGTACCTACGAACGGTAAATTCCGGTACTTTTCCGCATAATCCAAGCCGTATCCCACCACGAACTCGTCGGGAATATCGAATCCTACGTATTTAACGTCTACTTCAACTTTCGCGGCTTCTGGTTTGCGTAGCAGCGCCGCGATTTCTACCGAGGCCGCACCCCGCGAAGAAAGGTTGCGGGTGAGCCAATCTAGTGTGAGACCCGAATCAATCACGTCCTCGACAATCAGCACGTCCCGTCCCCCCAGGTCAGAGTCGAGATCTTTTAGGATCCGGACCACCCCGGAGGATTTGGTGGATGCCCCGTAGGAGGAAACCGCCATCCAATCGATTTCCAAGGGAGTGTGGATTAGGCGCGCTAGATCCGCCATCACCATGGTGGCACCTTTGAGTACCCCTACCAGCAAGATTTCTCGCCCGTGATAGTCGAGGTCGATCTGCTTTGCCATTTCTGCAAGTTTGTCTGCGATTTGCTGCTCGCTGATTAGTACCCGCTCCAGGGCATCGCCCATATCATTTGCGTCCATTTTCCCAGTCTAACCCCTAGGCTCGGGCCGGAAGCGAAGTTCGTAGGTTCCCCCTTTGCGAGTGCAAGTTATTTTGCCCGGTAACTGGATAGGGCCGGTTCCCCGGCGGGCAATAGCCAAATGATCTACTGCGTCTAATTGCACTTTACGCAGGTCGGAAGCCCGCGCGCCCGCAGCAAGGGCCGCCAGACGCCACACCCGTTTGCGAATGGCTGCTGGCTGCGAAAGTAGCGGCCTAGTTTCCAGCGTTATCCCTGCTAATCCTGGCTTTTGGACCTGCTCAAACCAAGTGACAGCTAAAGTATCGAGAGCATCCAGGTCTGCCTGCAACAGGGCGGCGGTGCGGGCGAGGGCGGGACGCGGGTCTATCCCTAAGGCTTTTTCGAGTGCGGGTAAGGCCTGGTAACGCAAGGCGGATCTGCGTAGCGCGGTGCCATCTGCAGCTTTAACCGGACCATCGGGATAATTGGAGGGGTCATCAATAAAAGACAGACCTCCTTCACGACAAGCTGCTACGGTGTCGCGGCGGGGCAACTGTAGCAGCGGGCGGAGATAGCCTGCGCGCCTACTGCTTTTATCTCCGCCGCCCTCATCCCCGCTGCGCATTCCCGCAATCGAACGCGGTCCGCTACCGCGAATCAGCCCCAACAGCACAGTTTCTGCCTGGTCATCGCGGGTATGTCCCAAGAGGATAAAAACGTTCTCCCCCAAAGATCCATATCTGTCGGCAGCTTTTTCTAGCGCCAGGTAACGTTTTTTACGGGCGTCACCTTCTTTACCTTGACCGGATGTTCGCCCAGATGTAAGGGTTAATATCTCCACCTGGCTATACCCTAAGCTACTCAGAAGTGCTTGCACTTTTCGTGCTTGCGCCCCCGACTCTGGCCGCCAACCGTGATCAACTGTGGCGGCCACCAATTTAAAGTCTCGCGCAGGCGCCAGGCGGATTAGGGCGGTAGCCAGGGCGAGGGAATCGGCACCGCCCGAACACGCCACCAGTAAGGTTGCCTGCGGATGGGTTTTTTCCAGCTTTTTAAGTTGAGCCAGGACAGCTCTTTCTATCCGTCCTCGCGCACCTCGCACCTGCCGGGTCACAGATTTGCTAGTCCGTTTACGAAGTTATCAATGGCGCCCCGCGCAATCCCCCCGGTACCATCCCTAAAGGAGTCAACGATTACGCAAAAAGTGAGGGTTCTACCGGATTTGGTGGTCACCAGTCCGGTCAATGCCCGCGAGTTCTGCAAAGAACCAGTTTTTGCCCGCACGTTCCCGGCCCCGGCTTGCTGCAAATAGCGTTCATGCAGAGTACCGTCCAGGGCTCCGATAGGAAGGGAAGCAACCAGGGGACGCAGCTGTAAATCATTACCGCGAGCTGCCTGCTGGACTAGGGCAGCCAAAAGTTGCGGTTTGATCTTGTTTTCGGTTGAGAGTCCCGAGCAATCTTGATTAGCGAAAGCGGCGCCCTCTAGCTTTAGATCCCCCAATACTTTTTGGGCGATTTTTATTTCCCCGGGGAAGTTCGCGCCGGTTCCGGCTTTTGCTGCCGAGGTGCGACAAAGCACTTCTGCCAGCATATTATTCGACTCTTTGAGCGCCTCATGTATCACTTCGTGCAGAGCGGCGCTCTTGACTTCCCCCATTAACCGCGCCTGTTTAGGGGTCACTCCCCGCTGGATCTGGCCCACATTAATACCCTGGTCTTTTAGTCTCGCCGCAAACTGCTGGGCTGCCGCTAGCGCGGGATCAGGCAAATATCCGTAGGACAGCTGGGGGTTGGCCAATCCGTTATTGATCGCGATGGGAGTGGGCTTGGTTTCGTAACTGTCATTGCCTTGGGCTTGCCAGTTTGGCAGCGGGCTTTGATCCCCAAAGGCGCTTTCGTCCAAAAACAGCTGCACCGAGGTAGTTTTCTTAGCTTTTAACCTATTAGCAGTTTGGGCAGCTAAATCTGCCAGGCCCGCATGTCCGGAAACTGCGGCGGGATTTCCGGGACCAGCTGCCAGTAGTTGATCCCCATTTCCTCGTAAGAAAAGTTTGTCCCCTGCTAAGGATGCTGAAGTAGTGAAACGATACTGGGGTCCCAGGGTCTTCAACGCAGTTGCAGCCGCTACTACTTTGGTAGAGGAAGCCGGGGTCATTAACAGGTCTCCGTTAACTTGGGAGATAGCTTTCCCGCTAGCGGTATCGATCACCACTGCTCCTACTCTGGCTCCGGTATTTACGGGCGTATTTTGTGGAGGATTACTTGCCCCCTGGGGCTGGGAATTACCCCGCTGAGCTTGGGAAACCAGCTGATCAACCAGTGGTTGCACCTTCCCCGCGTTAATTTCACCGGCTTGGCTGTTAATTCCCTGAGCCTCCTGGAAATTAGGAGCGGCAAGGTCAATTTCGACAGTTTGTGGCAAGTCTAAAGATTCATTTTCAAGCGTAAGAATCCCTGGCACTAGGTTGTAGGCGTCCAAAACGCCATATCCGACGCCGCCTACCATCATCGTTACCAGGAGAATTAGCGGTAAAAGTACGGATTTTCGCATTCTTCCCCTCGCTGACGGATTTTCCACGTATTCTTAAATATAAAGCAGATGCCACGACTTCGGCGGTAATACCTTTGCCCCGATTGTCGCACACTTAGCCTAATAGGGCGGGAAGGGGAAAAAACATGGAATTTGACGTGACGATTGAGATTCCTAAAGGTAACCGCAACAAGTACGAGGTTGACCATGAAACAGGGCGCATCCGGCTGGATCGAATGCTGTTTACCTCAACCCGCTACCCCGATGACTACGGGTTTATTGATGGCACTTTGGGAGAGGACGGCGATCCCCTAGATGCTCTCGTTATCTTGGAAGAAACCACCTTCCCGGGCTGCGTGATCCGCTGCCGCCCGCTAGGAATGTTCCGGATGCGCGATGAACATGGTGGTGACGACAAGGTTTTATGCGTTCCCGCCGGTGATCAGCGCGCCTCATGGCGTACCGAGATTGAAGATATTTCCGAGTTCCATCGCCTAGAAATTCAGCACTTCTTCGAAGTTTATAAAGATTTGGAGCCTGGAAAATCAGTGGAGGGCGCCCACTGGGTAGGACGCAAGGAGGCGGAAGAGGAAATTCGCCGTTCCCGTGAGCGGATGCAAGAGTGGGAAGCAGAAAACGGTAAGAAATATTTCGGTCTGGTCGCCGACTTTTTCGATGGGCAGATCACCGAATAATTTTCCCTTTTAGAACACGCGGAAAACGCCAATAACACTAATCGGTGATATATCTCACTAATTGGCGTTTTCCGCGCGTTTCGTTTTGTAGAACTAGTAAATCTGCTTGAAACCACGGGTTTTTAAGCCGACACCCCCTTCGCTCTCCCCATGTTACATGTGTTATTAAAGTGAATTTTGTTGTTAGAGGGACCGAAGCGCGGTATTGTGGCAGTTAGTCCGACTTATAACTCCCAAAGTCGCTCTAGGAGGAAAGCTATGAAGCCCCACAAATTTGCGGGACAAAAAACTGGTAGGAGTGCATTGGTCATCGCGGCCAGTTTCGCCCTAGCGGCTTCCGCTTCGATTTTTGCACCCGCAGCCTTCGCTTCGCCTGCGGATGACAAGGTAAAACTGGCTAAGGAAGCAGAAAATAATGCCGCCAACTCGGTAGCCGCCATTGAGGCACAACTAGCCCAGGTCAACGCACAGACGCAAGATGCTCGGGATCTGGCCGAGGAAGCGGAAGCCAGTTATAACGACGCCATCTCCAACCTAGTAATTGCCAAGCAGGCAGCAGAAAAAACTGCCCAGGATTCTCAAGAGGCGCAAGGCAAGGTTGAGCAGGCCCGGAAAGCCCTAGCTGGTCTGGCACGCACTGTCTACACTACGCAGGGATCACTTTCTTCCCTGACTCCCTACCTGGACGCCGACGGTCTGCAGACTGTGGAAATGAGGAAGGTATCCGTCGAACTATTCGGTTCGAAGGCGGATGCCCAGATGCGGACTTTTGACTCCATCTCCAAGGTTGCCAGCGTTTTGCAAGACCGTGCTGATCAGGCAAAACAAGATCGAGAGCAGGCAGCTAACGAACTTAAAACTCAAAAGGATGCAGCTGACCAACTTAAAGCTGCCTCTGAGAAGCAACTTTCCGATCTGGGGACTCAGCGCGAGGCGCTAATCAAACAGCTGGCTACCGCCCGCGGCGTAACCGAACAGGCAGAGAAAGAACGCCAAGCGCAAATTGAAGCCGAGCAGAAAGCGCGCGAGGAAGCCGCGGCCCAGGCAGCTCTAAAGGCTGCGGAAGAAAAGGCCCGAAAAGAGGCAGAGCAGCAGAAAGCGCGCGAGGAAGCCGCTAAGCGGCGGGCCGAGGCGCAAAGGCAAGCGAATACCAGTTCACCTGAGCCTAGGCACTCTTCTGCGAGCACCAAGAGCAGTAATCGCACTGAGCAGAGCGAGCCGAAGGCTAAAAAAGCCAAGACCAAGGCTTCCAATAAACAAACTAGTCAGAGGGCAACAGCTCGCACCGGGGCTTCCCGCTCGCAAATTATTTCTTATGCGAAGCAGTTCATCGGAGTGCCCTACGTATGGGGAGGGTCTTCTCCCAAGGGGTTTGACTGCTCGGGCCTGACTTCCTATGTGTATCGCCACTCCGCCGGGATTAATCTGCCGCGGCGGGCAATACAACAGCGAGGAGCTGGAAGAATTATTTCCCGCTCTCAGGCGCAACCCGGAGATATGGTGAACTACTCTAGTCACGTCGCCATCTACCTCGGCAATGGCTATATGATCCACGCTCCGAAGCCCGGAGATCGGGTCAAGATTGCCAAAGTATATGGGAACCCCGTGTACGTGCGCGTCCTCTAGACAAGCCCGGCACGACCCGGCAAATAACTGAAAATTGCAATGCCTGGCGGCGGCGCGGAAGGATTACCCCCGCGCCGCCGCCGCTTTTGCTGACGGAACACCAGAGCGGGCCCCGAAATTAACAATGCGATAACAATTCTGCAATAGGTACTTCCGATATCCAAGGCTTTTTGATACGGTATAAATGTTCATCGGAAACGTTTCCGATGAAGTGCGGGAACCCTACCCGCACTTGCTCATCGACGGTCCAAAGGGGGACGTTAATGTCGAGGAAAACTCGCATTCTGGCAACCTTTGTTGCCAGTGCCTTTGCATTGACCGGCTTGGCAGCCTGCTCTTCAGGCTCCCGCGCTGACGACGGCAAGGGCAAAGTTTATATGCTTAATTGGAAACCAGAGCAGGAGGACGCCTTTAACAAAATCGCTAAGATCTATGCCAAAGATACTGGTGCGAAAATTAAGGTGGTTACTGCCGCCTCTGGTACCTACGAACAGACCTTGATGTCAGAACTTATTAAATCTGACGCTCCGACCCTGTTTAACATAAATGGCCCGACAGCACTCAAAATCTGGGGAGATTACGCCGCTGATCTCACCGACACCAAGTTTGCCAAGGATTTAAAGGATCCTAATTTGGCACTCAAGGATGGCAATGGCAGGGTTCGCGGCGTGCCGGCGGCAGTAGAAGGCTACGGCATTATCTATAACCAGGAAATCATGGACAAGTACTTCGCCATGCCGGGCGCCAAAGCCACCAAGATAGAAGATATCAACAACTTTGCTAGCCTAAAAAAAGTTGCCGATGATATGCAGGCACGTAAAAAGGAGCTGGGAATTAAAGGTACATTCGCCTCCAGTTCCCTCCAGACCGGTGAAGATTGGCGTTGGCAGACCCACCTGTCAAACATCTCTATGTACTACGAGTACAAGGACTCTAATGTAACTGATAAAGAAAAAGCCCAGTTCAAGTACAACAAAGAGTTTAAGAACCTGTTTGATCTCTACCTGACTGACTCCACCGTTAGCAAGAAAGTTAATACGTCCAAGTCCGTGGCTGACTCTATGGCTGAGTTTGCGCAGGGGCAAGCGGCGATGGTGCAAAACGGTAACTGGGCTTGGAGCCAGATAAAGGATGTTGATGGCAACGTCGTTAAGGAAGATAAGATCAAGATGCTGCCGGTCTACACCGGACACAAGGGTGAAGAAAAGCAGGGGCTGTCAGTTGGAACCGAAGCCTTCATGGCCATCAATTCAGAAGTTCCCAAAGCTGATCAGAAAGCCACCATTGACTTTATCAACTGGCTATTCACCACGGAAAAGGGTAAGAAGTTTGTAGTAGAAGACCTGGGCTTTATCGCTCCTTTTAAGTCTTTCTCTGCCACCGAGATCCCGGACGACCCACTGGCCAAGGAAATTGCGGCTTCCATGACCAACGACAAGCTGACTACGGTGCCGTGGATCTTTACCACTTACCCGTCCTCACAGTTTAAGGACGACTTCGGTCAAGATCTGGCGCAATACGCCACCGGAAATATGAGTTGGAAAACCGTAGTAAAAAAATTCCAAGACGGCTGGATAGCCGAAAAGCAGTAACAAAGAAATCACCTCGGTTAGATAAAAGAGGGCGATCGCCCCGCTTCCAAAGGCACAAATAGACGAAAGGCAACCTGTTGTCAGTTAACCTAGCTTTAGTTGCGCGAGTGATTGCTCAATCTTTTATCCGCCGACCATAGGAAATGGATAGACAATGAAGTCGAATTTAAAACATTATTTTCCACTTTTTGTGCTGCCAACCTTGGCAGCCTTTCTGATCGCCTTCCTGATACCGTTCATCGTTGGTTTCTTCCTATCCTTCTGTAAATTCACGACCCTTAAGAAAGTATCTTTTGTCGGATTTCAGAATTATAGAGACATTTTTGCCACACGATTAGGTTTCACTTCCGCGTTCATCTTCACGGTATTAGTAGTAATAGTTTCGATTATTACCGTAAACCTTTTTGCATTCGCGATCGCCTGGGCTCTGACCCGCAAACTAAACGGCACTAACTTTTTCCGTACAGTTTTCTTCATGCCCAACCTTATTGGCGGCATCGTCTTGGGTTATACCTGGCAGATCATCATCAACTCGGTTTTGCTGAAATATGGCACTACCTTGGCTACCGACTGGAAATATGGTTATTTAGGGTTGATTATTCTGATTAACTGGCAGTTAGTCGGCTATATGATGATTATCTATATTGCCGGCCTGCAAAACGTTCCTCCAGAACTCACCGAGGCCGCAAAAATTGATGGAGCCAGCCCCTGGGAGGTATTGCGCAATGTCACCATACCGATGGTGATGCCTTCCATCACTATTTGCCTCTTCCTAACCTTGTCGAACACTTTCAAGATGTACGACCAAAACCTGGCGTTAACCAACGGCGCTCCCTCTCGCCAAACCGAAATGGTGGCCCTCAACATAGTTAATACCATGTTTCGCCAGCATAAAGAGGGTATTGGTCAAGCCAAGGCAGTTATTTTCGTAGTAGTGGTGGTGGCGATCGCCATGTTCCAGCTACGAGCAACTCGTTCAAAGGAGATTGAAGCATGAGCAACGCTACTACTGTCGCCACGCAGCCTGATGCCAAACAGAAGGTTGCTGAAGCTACTAAGAACCCGGGCGTCAATCCAGTTGGCAAGGTGATTCTCTATACCATCTTGGTCTTTTTGACCTGCATATTCATCGGGCCGATTCTGTTCGTATTCCTAAACTCTTTCAAGTCTAGGTTCGCGATTTCTAACGACCCTTTCTCTATGCCCCTAGGCGACGACTTTTATGGTATTAATAATTACCTCAACGGATTAGAAACCTCGCACCTCCTCAGCGCAATTCTATGGTCTTTTGTAATAACTATTGGATCGGTTTTCGTAATCGTGATGCTTTGTGCGATGACCGCCTACTACATCACCCGGGTAAAGACTTGGTGGACCAGCGTCTTGTATTACATTTTTGTATTCTCGATGGTGATTCCCTTCCAGATGGTTATGTTCCCTACGGTGCAGTTTTCCAGCATCCTAAGGCTGGATAACCCTCAAGGTTTGGTGATTCTCTACCTAGGCTTCGGGGCGGGGCTAAGCGTTTTTATGTTTTCCGGTTTCATAAAATCGATTCCGATTGACATTGAAGAGGCAGCCACTATCGACGGTTGTAACCCGGTGCAGACCTATTTCCGGGTAGTGCTGCCGATACTGAAACCCACCGCGATTACCGTTGCCATCCTCAACACCATGTGGATCTGGAACGACTTCCTGCTCCCCAACTTAGTTTTGGGACCAGGCAGCGAATACCGCACCATTCCAATCGTGGTGCAGTCGCTGCTGGGATCAAATGGCAACAAAGACATGGGCGCATTGATGGCCATGCTGGTACTGGCAATCATCCCGATTATTATCTTCTACATCTTCATGCAGAAGTACATTATCGAGGGTGTGGCCGCCGGCGCCGTTAAAGGCTAAAACTCCGCCTTCACGAATTGGGGTGGAAACAAAAACGTTTCCACCCCAATTCTGCCTATCGTTATCACCATTAAAACACTCTTTTGAATCAAGGATTTATTTCCATGTCTCATTCGTCGCCCGCCGTGACTATCCGGGATGTAGCTGCCGCCGCTCAGGTCGGCATCACCACGGTTTCGCGCGCGCTGAATGATAGTAGTGGCATTTCTCCAATAACCCGGGCACGGATTCTAAAAATTGCCGAGGAAATGCAATATCAGCCCAACCGTCACGCCCAAAGCTTGCGGGCTCAACACCTAAACAACATTGCAGTGGTGATGAAGGGGCCCTCGAACCCTTTCTTCCTGTCCCTTATCGATCCACTCGAGGAGGCCATTCGCGCACACAGTTACCAAATGTCACTGTTGCGGGTATCCCACGAAGCCGACGAAGTTAGCATCGGACGCAGCGCCTATCAAGACTCGGGAGCCACCGGGGTACTTTTCCTGGGAGGAGAAGCACGCGAATCCACTGCAATTTTTGACGACTTTCCCCTCCCCTTTGTGCTGAGCACAGTCCCTCCCGCACCCGCCTGGGATAGTTCTATTGCTGCCGTAAGCGTCGATGACACCCACGGAATTTCTCAAATCGTTTCGCACCTCACCGAGCTGGGACACCGCCAGATCGCGTTCCTCGGCCCCGACCAGGCAGAACGATCTGTGGGAGCAATCCGAAAAAAAGCGTTTATCTCCGCCCTAAAAGCACACGGAATTAGCTCTGACGAGCGTTTGATTGTGCGGGGTGGCGAAGGCGATGATCCCTACTCATTCAGTTACGGATACGAGCTGGCACGCAGACTGCTGGCACGCCAGATACCTTTTACCGCCGTGGTCGCTATCAGCGACGTGATTGCTTTAGGCGCCCAAAAGGCGCTGATAGATGCGGGACTAGAAATTCCACGCCAGGTTTCAGTAACCGGCTTTGATGGGATCCAGTTTGCCCGCTACACCAACCCCGCACTAACCACCATTGAACAGCCCATCCACGAAATAGCTGAAAACTCCTGTCGTCTGTTATTCGCCAAAATAAAAAAACAACCTCTAGAAAATCCACAGGTATTATTGCAAGGTAAACTGCTGGTTGCCGATTCCACCGGCCAGGCCCCTCGCATTTAGCCAACGCCAACCGTTAACGATAGTTTAGAAGTACCATGAATCGATTCTTCTCTCAGTACGGATCATTTGCAGCCGTGCTGACTCTAATCGCGGACGTGGCGATGCTCAGCGCCTTTATTACCATCGCTTCGATCCCGGTGATAACTATCGGTCCAGCTTTAAGCGCCGGTTTCTACGTGTTGCTGAAAATCGTACGCGAAGAAGGCGCTAAGCCCGGATTCACCTTTTGGCGTCAATTTCGCGCGGACTTCCGCTCTAGCCTACCGGGCGGAATACTATTGGTTTTCCTGCTACTAGTAGGCGCCTACCAGCTGGCGTTAATAAAATATTTACCGGCCTCCCCCACCTGGCATCTGGTGATGCGCGCCGGAGTACTAGTTGGTATGGCGGTAATAGCTGCTATGGCAATCTGGTTCTTTGCCTATGCCTCCCAGTTCTCAGCCTCGTTTACTCAAACCTTGCGCAACGCCGCACTGCTGGCCATTGGATGTTTGCCGCGCACCCTCAGCGCGCTACTGTTTGCAACCCTGCCGCTAGCTGCCCTCTACCTGCGTCCCAGTCTTGTCTGGAGTGGCATAATCTTGATGCCTCTTTTCGGTACCGGGTTTATTCTTTTCCTGCAGGCGCTAGTTTTAGACTCCCCCCTAACAGCCCTAAAAAATCCCGACCCCACCGACTAACTGCACCTAAGTGAGGATCCCCGAGGTTCCGATTGTTTCTGCTGCACACGGTATATGCGGTTATATGCGGGGAAAAGTTTTTCCTCCCTGTACCCGTATTACGCGCGAAAGAGAATTTTTTCCTCCTGCCCAAAAACTCGAAAAAAGACCAAGGCATTTTTCGAGTTTTGCGCCCGCCTAGCCGACTCGGATAAAACTTCTCTCTCGCGCTCGGGGGTACGTCCAGAAATCGCACTCCGCAGCCTCATTTCTTCGCTAGGCGTGGATAGGGCTTTATCGTGGCACGCTAGAAGGCAATGTTTTTTATTCTTAAAGTAATGAATCAGTGCGTGTCCCTCTCATATCTTTTCGTATCTTTTACCGGCCGCGACCCTTGTGCGTGGGGACCAAGGTTAGCGCGGGGGCTGGGTTTTATCCGAGCAGGTGCGGTGGGCATAAGAATTCGGAAAACGTCGCTACGTTTTCCGAATTCTTGGGCGGGAGGAAAAGCCCAGCCCCCGTGCGATACGTTACTGCGCCATCTCTACAGGGAAAGAGCTAGTTAGAATGCGCTGAAAAAGGCATTCAAGGGGAGGAGGGGAATTACTTGGGGGCCCAGGCTTCCTGCCTGAGCCCCCAAGTCCCTAATACAACTCGTTAGGGATCCGAGTAAGGGGAAAATACCTGGCATCCTCCCCTAGGCGCAGGATACCTCCCATAACATCCTCCGCCAGAGCGTCAACTTGCAAACGCTCACCGTCATTATAGCATTAACCAGCAGAAATACCTATGAGTTTTATTAAAATTCCACGCCTAATTGGTAGCTTTTGCTTTTTGCTGCGCCTGTCTTTGTGCCAACGCCTTGCGGGTAAGGACCCCACCCCCACCATTTCGCGGATCTCCAAACCAGGCTTTATAGAACTGATAGAAATTTAGGTTCCCTGGCTGGGCACACTCGTCGCTAAGTCCTGCTAACGCATCGGCAGACGCTAAATAGGGGGTGTAGTTGTAGAGGGCGGCGGTGGGCCAGTTTTGGGGAATAATTTCTTTACTCCCGCAGCGCGAATCTGGACCAAAACCTAAAGTGACCGGTTTGCCCGCTTGCACATCGTATTGACTGGGGTCTGCCTGATAGCGTCGCCACTGACGCGCCGCGTAGTACACCTGGGTGCCGAACCCGTAAAACTGGGAGTCACAATGGGTATGATCGGGACAGCCATACCCCATCGCTATTTCATAACGCCGCGGGGTGAGGCGGGAAGAAGAAACAGTAATCAAGCCCTGTTCCTTTTGCAGGGTCACCAAAATTGCCTTCGGATTAATCTTGCAACTGCGCGAAACCTGGGCGATAACCTCGCCGGCACTGAGATTGTCGCCGCCCTGAACTGGCTGCGGGCAAAAGCGATCAGCATTATGGGGGCGCAAGCTCGCGCGAAAATCTTTCAAGCAAGGTACCGCCACCTCCTGGTTCTCGCGGGCGGCGCTCGCACTAGAAACCCCGGTGCTTTCCGGCATTGCCTTAGCTTTGCCACTGCGGCATCCGTAACCCCAATCCGTGATAAATGCCTGAATTTGGGAGGCAGACAGCGAATCCCAACGAGTGAACTCCGCCTCGCTGATTAGATCGGCGGCATCGAAACCCTCTGCGCTGACTGGGGGCATAGTGGGTTCGGGAGTAAATACCGCAGATTTTTGTTGCTTAACAAACCCATAAATCAGGTTCGCCACCAGGGCGATTACTGCCAGCAATATCACCAATATCAACAGGGCCGCTAGTCGGCGTAAACGATATTTTCGGGCAGTGTTAATCACCTCCCCATTATCCCTATATTGGCGTTCCCAGAGCAAAGAGAGCTAAACGGTTCGCCCGCAAAGTTTCCGCTCGACGTCCTCTACCGTGCCAGATGCACGGGTTGGCGGCTTTCGCTAGACTATAAGGGCGTCGGATCGTTTAGCCCCGGGCTCCAAAAATTGCCGCTACGAGCGGCCTCAGCGCCGACTGGCGCTTCTCGGTCCGGCGTTTTTTACTTTTGTGAACTGCCCTTGCCCACCCCTCGGCAATTCGTTTCCCGGCAGCTAGTTTCCACCAGGTTTATTTCAATCGCAGCGCCCACTTCGTACCCAACTACGCGCACCTGGCATTCTCTTCCCTGACCCCGCGTTAACTAAAATCTAGACATCCACCTCTTTTTTTGGGCCGTTGGTCCGTCTTTATACCTACATTGCTAGATTTACCGACAACTTCGCCGGTTATTGGGTTCTAAAGAGCCCTATATTTCTTAGGAAAATTCAGTACCAAAGTCCCATCCGCCCCATCGATACATCCTCATATTTTCGCAGCTAGACTCCGATTTATTTTCCTAAAAAGTTAAGAGAATAAGAATTTTAGTTTACGAACAAAAGTTGGATACTCTAAGGGGGGATAGTTCTTCGCCAAGGAGGCACCGATGCTGTTCAAGAAGAAGCGGAAAACAGAAGATTTCTTCGACCTGTTCACCAAAGCGGCACAAAACCTGGATGCCGCCTCCGAACTGTTGTTGAAAATCACCCAAGTTGACTCTCTCGAGGAGCGCAAAGAGCTACGTGCGCAGCTACATGATCTAGAGCATGACTCGGACGTAATCACCCACCGCACCATGAGTATGCTTAATGCAACTTTTGTCACCCCCATGGATCGGGAGGATATCTCCCTACTAACCGGAGCGTTAGATGATTGCATGGACGGGATCGACGAGGCCGGGGATTTGATCGTCCTCTACGAAATTCAGGATATTCCGCGGCGGCTGGAAAAACATGCAAACATCTTGCGGGAGTGCGCCCAGGAAACCGCGAAGGCGATACCAAAACTGCGGGGAGGGCGCGACCTCAAAGACTTCACGGTGCATATCAACAGCCTGGAGAACAAGGGCGATAAACAGTACCGAAAAATGTTGGCCGAGGTATTCACGTCCGAATCTGACCCGATCTACGTAATCAAGATTAAGGACGTAATCGAGTCTTTAGAGACTGCCTGCGATTCTTTCGAAACCTTAGCTAACGCGGTTGAGGCTATCTACATCAAGGAGTCGTAAGCCGTGGACACCACCTTGGCCTTGGTGATCGCCGTAGTCGCCATTGCTTTGATCTTCGATTTCACCAATGGCTTTCATGATGCCGCCAACGCCATCGCCACCTGTGTTTCTACCCGCTCTATGCGCCCGAAGTCTGCTCTTTTAATGGCAGCTATCATGAATGTTATTGGCGCGATGTTGGGTACCGGGGTAGCCCAAACCATCGGAAACGGGATTATTGATATTTCCCATTTCACCGACTCAACTTCTATGGCTGATCGCCAGCATGGTCTGGTGATCATATTGGCTGCCCTGGTGGGGGCGATTATCTGGAACATCATCACCTGGTATTTTGGTTTGCCCTCTTCTTCCTCTCACGCCCTAATTGGCGGTATGGCGGGAGTTGGATTGGCTGCTATGATCACCGTGAAATGGATGGGAATCGTCAACCATGTGCTGATCCCCATGGTGGTTTCTCCCTTGCTGGGCTTTTTCACTGCCTATTTCGTGATGCGGTTCTTGCTGTCTGCGCTGCAAAGAGCCTCATATCACCGCACTATGAATAACTTCCGCTTTATGCAGCGTTTTTCGGCGGCGGCAATGGCGCTCGGTCACGGCCTCCAGGACGCTCAAAAAACCATGGGGATCATTACCATGGCACTGCTAGCTGCCGGGTATCACGCTACTGCTCCCGATGGTTCGATGGAGATTCCTTTCTGGGTCAAACTGGCTGCCGCCGGTGCGATTTCCGTAGGCACCTATTTTGGCGGCGGACGGATCATGCGCACCCTGGGGTCGAAAGTTATTGACGTTACTCCAGCTCACGGGTTTGTCGCAGAAGCGACTTCCGCCTCAATTCTCTATATCACCGCGTTCCTTTGGCACGCCCCAATTTCTACTACCCAGTCGGTTTCCGCCGCGATTATGGGAGTAGGTGCTACCAAGCGCCTTTCCGCAGTGCGCTGGGGAGTAGCCGGAAATATCGCGATAGCCTGGGTACTAACTTTGCCGGGTGCGGGTCTGATTGGAGCGATCAGTTATTTCCTGATTCATGCTATCTTCCCCTATTAACGGCTAATCTATAAGTGATGTCTATTTCCTCGTTCCCTCGTCTGAGGACGCACCTCGCGCTCTGCTGCGTCCTCGCCACCCTTGGTCTGGGGGCTTTAAGTGGATGCTCCTCGCAACCGATTGCAACCTCCGAATTGGAAGTTGGCGACTGTTTCAACATGCCCGAGGAAGTGCTCACCGGTACCCAACCCGCCGGGCAGGTAGAGCGGATAAGTTGCCAGCGCTCCCACAACTCCCAAGTAGTGGGAATAAAGAAGCTGACAGGCACCGCCTACCCGGGCGAAAAGCAGCTTTATGACTTAGCCTCTAAAGAATGTGCCCGAGAATTTGAACGCTTCGCGGGAGCCAGCTATCGCGATTCCAAGTGGGATATATATCCGCTGTCCCCTACCGAAACCAGTTGGAAAGATCAGAGAGAACGGAAGTTAACCTGCGTGGCACTCAGCCTGCCGGCACAAAAGGGTTCATTACAGGATTCGGGAAAGTAGTTTCTTAACACCCTTCCCGTCTTTGACAGTAGCAGTAAATATTTTTGTCATGGTCGGGGAGAGATCCAGGATTTACCTCCTAGTAAGGTTTTCCTTACAATGAGTAGTGTCATTACTTAGGTAAACGTAAGTTTTTCTATTAATGCAGCGAAACTTCGACAGGATTATGCCATGAGAATCGCTTTTGCCGGTAACCCCAATAGCGGTAAGACCACTATGTTTAATGCGCTTACCGGAAAAAAGCCAAGGTAGGCAACTGGGGTGGAGTCACCGTTGGACAAGCTGAGGCTAGGCTAAAAAATGATTTTAGCGGTGAGAGGGAAACCATTGCCGTGGACTTACCCGGGGCTTACTCCATGTCTCCTTTCACTCCCGAGGAAAGCATCACCAGTAAATACGTCCATGACGCTAACCCGGACGCCATCGTTAATATCGTTGATGCCACCAATCTGCGCCGCTCCCTCTTCTTTACTACCCAGCTATTAGAGTTGGGGGTTCCGGTGGTGGTTGCCCTCAATAAGAGCGATATCAACGAAAAGGAAGACACCCGGATTGATGTCCAAAAACTTCAGGGCGAATTGGGATGTCCGGTGGTACCTACGGTTTCCACTGCGAAAGAGAACAACGGTTTAGGCCAGGTCTTAAAGGAAATTTTTACCCAGGAAGGACAAGGGCAAAAAGCTCCTTACCTGCAGAAGGATATCGATCTTACCGACAAACAGGCAGTTGATAAGGAAGACCGGCGTCGCTACGAGTTTGTGGACTCGATAGTAGACTCGGTAGAAAAACGGGCAGTGAAGGTTGCTGCCCACACTCGCCAAGACACCTTAGACGCAGTGCTAACCAATAAATTCGCGGGCATAGCAATTTTCGCGGCGATTATGTGGGCAGTGTTTGCGATTTCTCAAACCTACCTCGGTCCGTTGATCGCGGACTGGTTAGTGGGCTGGATTGAGACCTTCCAGGACTGGACCAGCGAACAAATGGAGGACGGCTCCGCCCTCTTGCGCACTATTATCGCCGATGGGCTTATCGGAGGGGTAGGGGCAGTTATCGGCTTCCTCCCCCTGGTAATGGTGATGTACTTCCTGTTGGCTCTATTGGAAGAATCCGGGTATATGGCGCGGGTTAGCGCCGTGCTTGACCCCATTTTCAAGCGCGTGGGTCTGTCGGGTAAGTCTGTAATCCCCATCGTGATCAGCACCGGTTGCGCCATCCCCGGCATTATGAGTTGCCGGACTATCAGGGATGAACGCGAACGCCGCGCCACCGCCATGCTGGCTTCTTTCATTCCCTGCGGGGCAAAAATTCCGGTGATTGCCCTCTTCTGTGGAGCCTTTTTTGCGGGCTCTGCCTGGGTGAGTTGGGTTAGCTACTTCCTGGGGCTGTGCCTGATTTTCTTAGGGGCATTGCTGGTAAAAATGGTAACCGGACACAAGTTTCGGAAAACTTTTTTCATCATGGAGCTACCCCGCTACCGGATGCCTTCCCTGTGGCACGCCACCTTGTCGATGCTAGAGTGCGCCAAGGCCTACATTATTAAAGCCGCCACTATTATTCTGGTTTGCAGCCTGGTAGTGCAGCTAATGCAGACTTTCAATTGGAGTTTCCAAGAAGTAGCAGAGGGCGCGAAAAACACCTCTATCTTGGCCTCGATCGCTACCCCCTTCTCGATATTGCTAATCCCGCTGGGCTTTGGCACCTGGCACCTGGCAGCTGGCAGCCGCTGCCGTGACCGGATTTATCGCCAAAGAAAACGTGGTCGGCACCTTAGCCGTGGTTTACGGTCTTACCCGCTTTATTGATACCGACGAGTTAGCAATGACTGGTGGTGCCAACACTGTTGCCGCCACCATGGGGCTAACTTCAGTCAGCGCCCTCGCCTACCTGTTCTTTAACCTCTACACCCCGCCGTGTTTTGCCGCTATCGGAGCCATGAACTCCGAAATGCGCGATCGCCACTGGCTGTGGAGTGCCATCGGGCTGCAGTTCTGCACCGGCTATACCGTTGCTTTCTTGGTTAACCAAGTAGGAACCCTGATTATTGAGGGTCACCTGGCAGCCGGTTTCGTTCCGGGACTGATTGCAGTAGTCGTAATGGCGGGAGCGATTGCGCTGATTTCTCACCGAATTCACGCCAACTTTGCCGCCAAGTACAACCTGCACCAGCAGGTGCAGAAGGCCGCTTAAGAAAGAGGACGAAAGTTGAGTACCGTTATTGCCAGTCTGGCTCTGGTAGCGATTGTCGGTGGAGCCATCACCTATATCATCAAGGAGAAACGCAAAGGCACTAAGTGCATCGGCTGCCCGGTCGCCTCCTCCTGCACTATAAATACCCAGGTTGCCTCCAGTTCGGGGAACCGCCATAACCTACAAATAGTGGGGATTACTAACCAGGCAGGTGAGCCGAAATGTCACTGTCACTAGCTTGCGAGACAAAGCCAACTTACGACACAAAGGAAAGAATGAATCTTCTGGAAGCCGTCGAGGGTCAAACCTATATCGTGCAAGATATAGACACTGACGACCCGGAGATGGACAGTTTCCTGTTTCGTCTGGGGTGCTACAGCGGTCAGGAAATTACGATTATTTCCCGTAAACGCAAGATGTGCATCGTAGTGATCAAAGATAGCCGGTACAGCATCGATAATCAGATTGCCGCCGCCATTATGATCTAGGGCGCCGGCGGAGTGCCTTTTAGCGATTATTCTTCCCCTGCGTCCAGGGGCTGGCTCGGCAAAAGCACTCCGGGGACCCCATGACCTGCTTCGCAGGTCAAGCCCCTGTCGTATCTTTTACCGGCCGCGCCCCTTATATAAGCAAATATTTGGATTTACCCGAAAAGCTAAAAGGGGATCCCGCCGGTGGATTTTTCCACCGGCGGGATCCCCTTTAGATTTTCAGCTATTTGCACTGCCCCCGTAGGCGGGTGCGGCAATCCTTAGCGAGGATCGTCAGTCGCTAGATCTTTAGTCAGGGAGCTGTCCAAAGGAATGGACGGACCCATGGAAGTAGAGATAGCGATCTTCTTGATGTACAGACCCTTGAGAGCTGCCGGGCGCAAACGCAGAATTTCATCCAGGACTGCCTGGTAATTCTCCGCTAGCTTCTCGGCATCGAAAGAGCTCTTACCGAGCACTACGTGCAGATTAGCGTGCTTATCAACCCGGAAGTCAATGCGTCCGCCTTTGATCTCTTTAACCGCCTTGGCTACGTCCATAGTGACGGTACCGGTACGCGGGTTAGGCATGAGGCCACGCGGCCCCAGGACCCGACCGAGGCGTCCTACTTTACCCATCATGTCGGGAGTAGCTACTGCTACGTCAAAGTCCAAGTATCCGCCCTGAACTTTTTCGATCAGCTCGTCGCCGCCGGCCTCGTCCGCTCCCGCGTCTAAGGCTTCCTTGTCTTTGGGGCTATTGGCAAAAACCAGGACCCTAACGGTCTTGCCAGTGCCATTGGGCAAAGAAACGGTGCCGCGAATCATCTGGTCCGATTTACGCGGATCTACCGTGAGGCGGAAAACCGCATCCACGGTGGAATCAAATTTGGTCGAGGCAATCTCTTTCGCCAAGCGGAAAGCCTCTAACGGTTGATAGAGCCGATCCTTATGAACTTTCTCCGCAGCCTGTTTAAAGGCTTTCGAGTGCTTTTTCATCTGCTTTCTCCTTGCAGGTTGTGGTGAGGGCGCACGTTCCCCTCCACGGTTAATAGTCTTATTTATCTAGGTAGCGTCGGGTTAACCCTCGACTACTACTCCCATCGAACGAGCCGTTCCCGCGATAATCTTTGCTGCCGCATCGATATCGTTCGCGTTCAAGTCATCCTTCTTTTGTTCGGCAATCTCTTTCACCTGATCCAGGGTCAGCTTCGCAACCTTGTTGGTGTTAGGAGTTCCCGAGCCTTTGGGAATTCCAGCAGCTTTCTTAATCAGCTGAGCTGCCGGCGGGGACTTGAGAACAAAGTCAAAGGAGTGATCTTCGTAAACGGAGATCTCTACCGGAATCACGTTCCCGCGCTGGTCCTGCGTAGCCGCATTGTAGGCCTTGCAGAACTCCATGATATTTACCTGGTGCTGCGAAAGCGCCGGCCCCACCGGGGGCGCCGGATTAGCAGCACCGGCCTCGATCTGTAACTTGATCAGGCCGATTACCTTTTTCTTCTTTGCAGGCATATAGGGTCCTTCTCAAAAATAACTTCTTGATTTTCTTATCCCGGCGGTTGCCGGAAACTTATTGGTGCCTAGCAATTTTTCCGTAGAAAAACTCCCAGCACAATGGTCCATTCTAAGGGCGTAGTCACCCTTACAACCAATTTGAACTGCTCACTGTGAGCAATTAAATCTTTGCTACCTGGTTAAATCCGAGCTCTACCGGAGTCTCCCGGTCGAAAATGACCACCAGCACTTTAAGTTTCTGCTGGTCAGGCATAATCTCGGAGATAGTAGCCGGCATAGTCGCAAACGGTCCATCGGTGACGGTGACATTTTCGCCAACCTCGAAATCAACCTCTACCACCGGCTGTTCCGCGGCCTTAGCCTTGCTGGAGCGTTCATCTTGCAGCTCTGCGGCCTTAATCGAGGCCGGAGTGGGCGCCAACATAGACACCACTTCGTCTTCGGTTAGAGGCATCGGGTGTTGCGAATCTCCCACGAATCCGGTGACTGCCGGAGTTTCCTTCACTACCCGCCAGGCATCGGGAGCGTCTTCGACTAGCTCCATCCGCACCAGGGCATAACCAGGAATCCGTACCCGATCCACCACTTTACGTTCCGTGGATTTAACCTGGACGACTTTTTCCATCGGCACTTCGATCTGGTAGATCTGATCTTCCATATTGAAAGTTACAATCCGTTGTTCCAGATTGGCTTTCACCCGGCGCTCATATCCGGAATAGGTGTGAAGGACGTACCAATACCCCGGCAGGAACTCTAGTTCCTCGCGCAACTTGTCTTGCTCGGCCTTAGAAAGCTCCTCAGCGGTGGCTGAGGGGGCAAGCTCTTGATCTTGCGGGGTGTCAGTAATTTCCAGCTCCGCCGGAGAGGATTCGGACGCGGGAGAAGCTTCTTCAGCAGGGGCTGCCGTTTCCGCGGAAACTTCCTCTACGGGAGCTTGGGTTTCCTCAGCTGCCGTAACCTGGTCGCTGCTTTCAGCCTGCGCACTCGCGTCGGCAGAAGTACCTGCCTCGGAGGAGAATACGGGATCGTTACTCACAGTAGTTTCTTCCTGCTCCTTATTGCCTGTTTGCAAATCTTGCTCCTTAATTAACCGCTTAACCGCCAAATACCTTGGTTACTATCCAGGCGGTAATCACGTCGACAACCCCCGAAAAGGCCATCATCGCCAGCACAAACACGATCACGACCACAAAGAATGTGGTGAGCTCATCGCGGGTCGGCCAAACAACCTTTTTTAACTCCGCGATAACCTGCCGCACGAACTGCACGATGCGACCCCAAAAACTATTTTTCGTTTTTTTGGCATCTGCCTCTACGGAGGCTGCGCCCTCGTTAGGTGCCAAGATCGTTTCCTCGCTTGCTATCTTGGGACTCCCGTCGAAGCCCCGATGTCGTCCTGTACCGGGCCCGGTACAGGTTTCAGATTTGCAGGGCAGGCGGGACTCGAACCCACAACCTACGGTTTTGGAGACCGTTGCGCTACCAATTGCGCCACTGCCCTTCCAGCCAAATGGCTGACCTAATACGGTGCTAAACAAGTTTATGAGGTTTTACTGGTCACGTCCAACCTACGGGCACATAGTGGGGAAAAACGCATCTTTAATCGCTTCAGGGATGCTAGGAGAACATCTTTATTGGCAATATGCCTGTAATTTTCCGAAAATTCTGGTCGAAACAGATAATGGATAGCCAGACGTGGCAAAATGAGGGTATGAATAAACCGCAAGCACAAAGAATTTCGAATCGTCTAGCGCAAATATCCCCGTCTGCAACTTTGGCGGTGGATGCGGCCGCCAAAGCACTCAAAGCTCAAGGGCGTCCGGTAATTGGTTTTGGCGCCGGGGAACCCAACTTCTCTACCCCTGACTATATTGTTGAAGCCGCGCAAGCTGCCTGCGCGGACCCGGCAATGCATCATTACAGCCCCGGGAAGGGCCTGCCCCAGTTGCGGGAAGCAATCGCTAAAAAGACTTTGCGCGATTCTGGTTACGAGGTTGATCCCAACACCGAAATCATTGTTACCAATGGCGGTAAACAAGCTGTTTTCGAGGCGTTCTCGGCGATAGTGGAAGTGGGCGACGAAGTCATTATGCCCACCCCCTATTGGACGACTTACCCGGAAGTTATCAAGATCGCCGGAGGCGTCCCGGTTCCGGTAATGGCTGGTGCTGATCAGCACTATAAGGTCACAGTGGACCAGTTGGAGGCCGCTAAAACTGAAAAGACTAAAGCTTTGCTAGTGGTCAGCCCCTCTAACCCTACCGGCGCGGTTTACGACGCTAAGGAACTAAAAGCTATCGGTCAGTGGGCGCTGGAAAACGATATCTGGGTAATTACTGACGAGATCTATGAACACTTGATCTATGACGGGGTACATGCCGAGCATATTGTGAAGTTGGTTCCAGAACTGGCAAAGCAGACATTGGTACTGAACGGGGTAGCTAAAACCTATGCGATGACGGGTTGGCGCGTGGGCTGGATGATCGCTCCGGCGGACGTAATCAAAGCTTGCGCCGCTTTCCAATCCCACACCACCGGAAATGTTTCAAATATTGCGCAGCGGGCAGCACTTGCTGCCGTCAGCGGTCCGCTGGATAAAGTTGCGCAAATGCGCGAGGTCTTCGACCGTCGCCGCAAACGCATGGTAGAGCTCCTGCGCCAGGTTCCAGAACTGGAAGTTCCCCTGCCCCATGGTGCGTTTTACTGCTACCCCAGCGTAGAGCGAATTTTAGGACGTGAAATAGCGGGCGAAACTCCGCAAACTTCGGCCGAGTTGGCTGATTTGATGCTTCGGAAAGTCGAAGTAGCGGTAGTTCCGGGCGAAGCCTTCGGCCCCTCCGGGTTCTTCCGGCTTTCCTATGCGTTAAGTGACGAGGACCTAGAGGAAGGTGTCGGCCGGATAGTCGATTTTCTTAATCAAATAAAATAGGTTGTCCTTTGTACCCTTTCTATAATCTATAATCATTAGAAAGAGGACGCGTGAGCGTCCCGCAAGATTTTAGAATCACCGAGGGAGGGTAGCAGAGTGCGCAGATTCGCAGCAGTGGCAATTGTCTGTATCGCACTGTCGCTTGCAGTCATAATTGGCGTGCGCGCTTTACTACAAAACGGAGTTTATGATTTAGGGCCAGCAATTAATTTTGCGCCCCAAACACCGGTGATTACCGAGCAAGCTCCGCAATCTACCCCCAGCGTCCCCGCAACCAGCGAGGGGGTACAGCCATGAGCGAAAAACTTAGCTACCCCGGCAATAGCTTTCCGGGAGAACCTAATATCTCGCCAGCGGCGCCTCCTACCCCAGCTTCTCAGCCTCAGGTAACAGATTCCGCAGATGGTGGGGTAATTGCGGGATCCGCAAACCCACAGGCAGCATCCCCGCTGCCGGCTTCCTCTTCGATTCCCGCCAAGGAGCTTCCTTCAACGGTGCAGCTACCCGGCGAAATGACCTTGCCACAGATTCTTGATCCGACCGAGGGACGCCCAGCTGTTCCCTTGCCGCAACCTCTGGAGCCAATAGTAAGTGCCCCTCCGGACGCCTCGGAACGAGCCGCTTATCAAAGTCGACCCCGCAGGGTGATAGAAAAAACTATTGAACCTCGTAGCAAGGAACATAAGCTGCGGATTACCAACCTGCGTAACCGGATGTTGGTGCACTCGGTGTTAATATCTGGATTTGCTTTGACGCTAGTGGGGCTAATTTTATTAGTCAGCGGAATGATCCAAGTATCCCATGCTGAGCGCTCCCAGACGGAGTTAATCGTCAATGACCTGCGCAACTTTGTAAAAGCTGAAAACAAGCAGGATAGCGGGGGAATAGCCTCGGCCAAAGAGGCCTTAAACAGGTTCATTGACGCCGAAGATGCTCCCCATAACGGTACTTTGCTGGGGTTTTCCGCCGGGAAATTGATTGCTCAAAAAGAGGCGCGAGATTCCGCTATCCATCAAGATTCGCAACTGCTGGAAAAACTGGTCAGTTCTTCGAATCTAGACTCCGCCAAAATGTTTATGGTTCACACCGATCAGGCCACCTATGCGGTAGGGATGGTCCCGATTAGGGCCGCCGAAACCGATGACGCCCTATTGGCGATTATCTCTAACTATTCGGTGGATAGTACTCCAGCTCAGACCCAGCTATTGCTATTCGGCGGAATTTCATTCTTAGTATTGGCGATGGTTGGACTAGTAAATGTTCGCTCTTCGCAATCTCTACTAGCCCCTATTGGCAGGTTGCGAGATCTGATGGCTTCTATTAACAGTGAACAGGATCTTAGTAAGCGTCTACCGGTTGAAGGTGATGATGACTTAGCGGATGTTAGCCGCCAGATGAACTCGATGATTACGCGTCTGCAATCCAGTTTCGACGAGCAGCGCGACCTGCTAAATGATGTGGGTCATGAGCTCCGCACCCCGATAACGGTGGTTCGCGGACACTTAGAGCTGCTGAATCCCAATGATCCACAAGATACTGCCCGTACTCGGGAACTGGCCTTAGAGGAACTGTCACGGATGCATCGACTTACAGAAGATTTGATTACCGTGGCCAAGAGCGATCGCCCTGACTTTATTCGCCCCGAACGGGTCGATATTGGCGACCTGTTAATGGACGCCTTTGAAAATGCCACCCAACTGGGCGATTTTAACTGGCGAATCGATAACCTAACCATTGTCCCCACCACCGCCGATCCCCAGCGCCTACAGCAAGCGCTGCTCGCCCTCGCTCAAAATGCTTCCAAGTTTGCTGCTCCGGGCACTTTGATTGCCCTGGGGGCGGGCATTGATTATGAACAACCTCTGTTGGATCAACAAGGTAATCCGGTACCGGCCCGCACTATTACCGCACCCAGTCTGCAGATGCTTTCGCAAGTTCCCCCGGTGGAAGGCACTCATCGGCTCAATTTGTGGGTTCGTGATCAGGGAATCGGTATCGACCCGAAAGATCAAGAGCGGATCTTTGGTCGCTTCATGCGGGTCAACCACTCCTATGCGGGTTCTGGCCTAGGACTATCAATTGTTAACGCCATTACGCAGGCCCATGGCGGGATTCTACAGGTACGATCTGCGCTTTCTGTGGGATCGGTTTTTAATATTAGCCTGCCTATCTCAAATGATGATTGCAAAGATGAAATACAAGGAGAATAAAACATGACTAGCATCTTGGTGGTAGAGGACGAGCCCGGCATCTCCTCTTTCGTTGCCAAAGGACTAACCTCTGCCGGCTATCAAGTGACCGTAGTAGACAAGGGAGCCGATGCGGTCTCGGGAGCTCTTGGTGGTGACTATTCGCTGATCGTTCTGGATATTGGCTTGCCCGATATGGATGGTTTTGAAGTACTAGAACAGATCCGCGGGCAAGGAGCCACCCTGCCCATTATCGTGCTCACCGCCCGCTCTTCGGTAGAGGATACAGTCAGCGGACTGGAACAGGGCGCTGACGACTATATGTCGAAGCCTTTCCGCTTCGAGGAACTCCTAGCGCGAATTCGGCTACGTTTGAAGAATGCTAGCTCCGATGATCCCTCCAATATGGTGCAAATGAACGTAGGGGGCATGCACTTGGATCTGCGTACCCGCTATGCCTCCATTGACGGGGAACCGGTAGAGCTATCAGCCCGTGAATTCACCATGCTGCAAGCTTTTATGGAACACCCGGACCAGGTTCTTTCTCGTTCCCAGTTGCTAGATATGGTGTGGGGATACGATTTTGATCCCGGATCGAATGTGGTGGACGTCTACGTTCGTTACCTGCGCCGTAAAATCGGCTCGGAACGCATCGTAACCGTACGCGGTATGGGATACCGCCTGGTAGCGATGTAGCAGTTCCTTTGGTTCTTTAACCACATCTTCCTGCATCGTCTATATAGATAAAAATCCCGGGAGGCTGGATTTAATATCCAGCCTCCCGGGATTTTTATTGCTATTCAGTTATTTTCACGAACGTGATTTAGGCGTTCTCTACGTCGGCGTCTACCCACTCGAAGGTGCGGGTGACCGCTTTCTTCCACAAACGGTAGTTGCGGTCGTACTCTTCGCGATCTTCACCCGGAGTCCAGCGCTTGCCTTCTGCCCAGTTATCGATCACGTCTTGTTCACCATTCCAGAATCCCACGGCGATGCCGGCGGCGTAGGCCGCACCCAGCGCGGTGGTTTCTAGTACCTCGGGCCGTACCAGCGGCACGCCCAACTGGTCAGCCTGGAACTGCATAACCATTTCGTCCTTGGTCATGCCGCCATCTACGCGCAGCTCTTTGAGCTCTACGCCCGAGTCTGCCATCATCGCATCGAAAACCTCGCGGGTTTGATAGGGGGTAGCTTCCTGCACCGCACGCGCAAGGTGTCCCTTGTTGTTGTAGCGGGTCAGACCCACAATCGCACCCCGGGCATCGTCCTTCCAATAGGGAGCGAATAGACCAGAGAATGCCGGCACAAAGTAAACGCCGCCATTGTCATCAACGGTGCTAGCCAGTTTTTCGATCTCGTCCGAGGTCTTGATCAATCCCAGGTTGTCGCGCAGCCACTGTACCAGCGAACCGGCAACCGCGATCGAACCCTCCAGGGCGTAAACCGGCTTGTTGTCACCGATCTTGTAGGCAAGGGTAGTCAGCAGACCATTCTCAGAGAATACCGGCTCTTCACCAGTATTCATCAGCACGAAGCAGCCGGTACCGTAGGTGTTCTTCGCCATGCCCTTTTCGAAGCAGGCCTGTCCGAAGGTGGCTGCCTGCTGGTCGCCCAAGATACCCGAAATCGGGGTGTCGATCAGCAAACCATTCTTACGGCCATAGCCGTAAACCTCGGAAGAGGAGCAGATCTCGGGCAGCATTGACATCGGAATCCCGAAGTCTTTGCAGATGTCTTCGCGCCACTGCAGGGTACGAATATCCATCAGCATGGTACGCGAAGCGTTGGTGACATCGGTCTTGTGCACCCCACCGTTTACGCCGCCAGTCATATTCCAAAGTACCCAGCAGTCGGTGTTACCGAACAGCAGGTCTCCGGCTTCTGCCTTCTCGCGTGCGCCCTCGACATTGTCCAAAATCCATTTGATTTCCGGACCAGAATAGTAGGTGGACAGATCTAGGCCACAAATGTCGCGATACTTCGACATTCCTTCATCACCCGCGAGTTCGCGAATGATCTGCGAAGTACGGGCATCCTGCCACACAATCGCGTTATATACCGGCTCACCAGTGTTCTTGTCCCACACCACCACGGTTTCGCGCTGGTTGGTAATTCCCACTGCGGCAACCTCGTGCCGGTTTACCTGTGCCTTCTGCAGGGCGTCCGCCACGCATTCACGAATGTTATCCCAGATCTCGATGGGATTATGCTCAACCCAACCGGCCTTCGGGAAAATCTGTTCGTGCTCTTTTTGTCCCAACGAAACGATCTGTCCAGCATGGTTGAACAAAATCGCCCGCGAGGAGGTAGTCCCCTGGTCAATGGCCATTACATATTTTTTCTCGGTCATATCTCTTTCTTCCTTTAGGGTTCTTTCTATTTCTCTTTAAAACAGTTTTCCTAGGCAGCCATGCCCACGCCGACTACGATCAGCGGGGTGATAATGGCACCAATGGTGGGTCCAACAATCGGAACCCAAGAGTAAGCCCAGTCAGCGTCCGGCTTTCCGCCCTTCATCGGGAGCAAGCTGAACATGATACGCGGTCCCAAGTCACGAACTTGGTTGATAGCGTATCCGGTGGGCCCACCCAAACCAATACCGATAACTACGATGCACAGTGCGACTGCCAGCGGACCAACCTGGGTGGGGGTACCGCCAGATACCATAACGAAGGCCAACAGGCCGAAGGTGCCGATGATCTCGGTGAGGGTGTTCCATCCGTAGGAACGCACCTCGGGAGCAGTAGAGAAGCACCACAACTTGAGGCGGGGGTCATCCATCTGCTGATCGAACTGCTTCTTGTAAGCCAGGTAGGCGATTAGCGCTCCCACCATCGCACCCAGAAGCTGCGCCACAATGTAGATACAAACGTTCATGCCGGTGACCGGAATTCCGCCCTCGGCAACGCTCGGTCCATTAAGAGTTACGTTGCTGTCAAGGCCGTGCCAAACAGCTTTCATGATGGTTACTGCGGGGTTGAGGTGACCACCGGTCTTATAGGCAGCGTACACACCCATGTACACTGCCAAACCCCACCCAAAGTTGATCATCAACCAGCCGCCGCCGTTGCCTTTCGATTTCAAAAGGTTATTGGTGCAGCAGGTGCCAACACCGAACATCAAAAGAATGGCGGTGCCGAAGAATTCTGATGCGAAGATCTCGCCACTACCCGGGGTGGCTGCTGCCATAGGTACTAGGAGATCATTCAATGTCGCTAACATACGCGCTCCTTTGCGCTAATTATTTGAGTTTTTAGTTTTATTTAGTTGTCTAGCTCATGCTCAAGGATGAATAACCGTCTTGGTTACTCACCATCCTCAGCCTATGCTTATTTTCCATTTTTTGCTTTTTGACACTAATGTTCAACTTTAGAGAACAAACGTGCGCCCTCGGGGCGTGGAGGTGAGATTTTTGTCAACTGAATCCAATTTGTCGGAGGAACAATTCTCAGATGGAAATTCCAGTAGGGACGAGCTGGCTCGCAGCGCCGCCCTGGCCTACTACGTACAGGGGCAAACTATGGAAGCTATCCGGCGCCGGATGGGAGTATCCCGTTCCACGGTATCGCGCCTACTGTCACATGCCCGCAAACGCGGAATTGTTACCATCTCCGTGCAAACCTCCAATATGCCGCACACTCGGCTAGAACGCCAGCTACAAGACCGCTTTGGAATCAATGTGCATATCGTAGAAATGCCTCCCGACACTACCCAAAACCGGATCCTGGAAAATGTTGCAAAAACCGCTTCCCAAATTTTGGGGCAGCTGGTGCATGACGGCGAGGTGGTGGGTATTGCCTGGGGCAATACCACCACCGAGATGGCTGGCCACATTACCCAAAAAGACGTGGATAACGTGACTTTGGTGCAGCTAAACGGCGCAGCCTCTACCGAGACCTCCGGGATCGCACACGTAGGGGGCATCTTGGCGCGCATGGCCTACCAGTGGAAAGCGAATATCGTACAGTTCCCGGTACCCGCCTTTTTTGATGACCCCAAAACCAAAGAGGCCCTATGGCGCGAGGGCGCGGTACGCCGCGTTCTTAACTGGCAAGAAAAATGTACCCTGGCGGTATTTAGCGTGGGGGCGCTGCGAGCCGAAATCCCCTCCCATGTGTATGCAGCCGGATATCTTTCACGCAGTGAACTAAATAAATTGGCGCTGGATAAAGTAGTAGGGGACGTTTGCACGGTACTTATCAGGCCCGATGGCTCTTGGAATGACATTGCCATAAATAAACGTGCCACCGGCCCCAGTCCCGATCAACTGCGTCGCATTCCCCGCCGTTTTTGCGTCGTTGCTGGTAAAGCCAAAGCCCAATCTCTGCTGGGAGCCCTTAACGCCGGGGTAGCCACCGATTTGGTTTGCGATAAGGAGATCGCCGAAAGAGTGTGGGCGCTAGCGAAGCCCTAGAATAGAAGCATGGTAAAAACCGATTTCACCGACTCTTGCGAGTGGGTTGCTCCCCGGACTGATCACAAACCTACTAACCCGGTTCCTGCCTGGTACCGCAAAGCCGCAGATACCGGTGAGCCAACCCGGGGCGATACCACTCCAGCTTTAAGGGATATGACCACTATCGGCACTGGCGGAAGTCCAAAAGCGTTTTACCGGGCTGCCAGCGAGGAAGAACTGGTGGAGGCGATACGGGAAACGGACCGCGCCGGGGACAAACTGCTAGTGCTGGGCGGAGGCTCTAATGTATTGTGCGGGGAAGATCTATCTGACCTGGTGGTGGTACAGGACCTGCGCAGTGGGATAACCGTGACTGAAGATACCGCTTGCGGGGGCGCCCTAGTGAGCGCACCTGCCGGGCAAGCCTGGGATGAGTTCGTATGTGCCTGCATTGATGAAGACCAGATGGGCTTAGAGGCACTTTCAGGTATCCCCGGCACGGTGGGGGCAGCTCCGGTGCAAAATATCGGAGCCTATGGACATGAAGTTGCCGAAACCCTCTCTACGGTGCGGGTTTTCGATCGACTTCGTGATGGTATCCGAATTTTACCAGTCGGGGATTTGCAGCTCGGCTATCGCACCTCGATTATTAAACGGTCTTTGCGTGACGAGGAGGCCGGAGGGGGACGCACCTGGGGTTATACCGGACGTTACGTAGTCCTAGCTGCGGATTTCCAGTTGGCTCATGCTTCCCTGTCTGCGCCCATCGAATACCAACAGCTGGCCGATAAATTAGGGGTTAAGTTGGGGGAACGAGCCGATATGCGCGAGGTGCGCGAGGCCGTTTTAGAGCTGCGGCGCTCTAAAGGGATGGTGCTGGATCCCGCTGACCCGGATACTCGTTCCTGCGGATCTTTCTTTACTAACCCGATTATTTCTTCCGCGGACGCGGAGCAGCTTCCGCCTCAGGCGCCGCGTTTCCCGGTGTTTAATCTGCAGTTGCGCAACGCGGTGACTGGCGAGGCTCCCCAGGTGGAGGGACAAGTAAAAACCTCTGCCGCCTGGCTGATTTCGCACGCGGGATTGGAAAAAGGATTCACCCTCCCCACTGCAAATCAAGCGGAGGGCGCGCCGCGCGCTGCGCTTTCTTCCAAGCACGTCCTGGCGCTTACCAACCGCAATCATGCCACTTCAAAGGACATTGTGGAGCTAGCGCGTGCAGTCCAAGAAAAAGTAAAAGCCAAGTTCAACGTAAATCTAGAACCCGAACCGGTGTGGGTAGAGGCCGAAGCTAACTAGCGGCGGGAAATCAAATGCGCCACGTCGGTAAAAATACCGGTTGCGCCCCAATTGAATAGTTCATTAGCGCGGGCGGGCGAGTTAACCGTCCACACGTTGACTCCAAATCCGGCATCCCGGAAGGCCCGCATCTTTTCGCGCGTCAAACCGGTATCTTCGGGGTGAATGTAGCTGGCTCCCACCAGCTCTAATACGGAGCGCCAATCATCATGCAGGGCGCAGGTTTCATAGAGGCAGCCTAACGAGATTTCCGGTGCCAGAGCATGAAATTCCGACAGTAATACGTGGTTAAAGCAAGAAACAATCACTTCCGGGCCGTTCAACCGGCCCAGTTCTTTGATAACCGCGCGGATCAGCTGGCGGGTCATATCCGCGCCCGCTTCATTGGATTTGATTTCGATATTGGCGTTTAGCCCGGTCTCGTTCATGAAGTCCACCAGTTGCTGCAGGGTGGGAAGCTTTTCGCCTGCGAATTCGGGACTAAACCAACTACCTGCATCAATGGCAGCCAGGTCTGCGGCAGTTAACCCATAGTAGCCACCTGACCTATTGGTGGTACGGTCCAAAGTGGTGTCATGGCAGATAATGACGGTTCCATCCCCCAAAATATCCACATCGGTTTCAATCCAGTTAAGGCCGTGCTCAACCACTTTCCGGAACGCCGCCATGGTATTTTCGGGGGCTAAGGTATTTAAGCCGCGATGCGCAAAGATGCGTTTTTCTATATCCATTTTGATATCACTTTCTGGTTAAACTAGGCGAGCTATTACTGACTCTACTTAAGTAGAAATGGTTTAACTCCGCGTTAACCGGGATAGCCCACAGGAGAATGTTAGGACTGCAAACCAGTGGCAGTGAGGTAGGCGAGGACGGCGCGTACCCGGCGGTTGGGTTCATCGGGAGTCAGCCCCAGTTTCATAAACACATTGGCGATATGTTTCGCCACCGAGGCGCCAGAGAGAAATAGTTTCTTCGCGATTTCCTCATTGGATAACCCTTGCGCCATCAACCCTAAGACTTCGCTTTCCCGAGCCGTGAGGTTAGCTAAGGCGGAGCCGCGCTCGCGCACCAGTTTCACCGCCACTTCCGGATCCACTACTACCCCACCGCTGGCCACGGTTTTCAAAGCATTCAAAAAGTCGGCCACTCGCGAGACCCGTTCTTTAAGCAGGTAACCGGTACCAGCGGCGTGCTGTCCGGGTGGGGGTAGCTGGTCAGCGCTAAAAAGCTGCGCTGCATAAGCGGGTGCCACGTATTGACTAAGTACCATAATCCCCAGGTCGGGGTACTCTTCGCGAATCTTGACTGCCGCGCGCAAGCCATCATCGCTCATCCCTGGCGGCATCCGCACATCGGTTACCAGCACGTCCGGGAGCTGGCCGGCCTCGCCCGCTTGTTTCACCGCGACAATTAGCCCCGGCGCGTCCTCGGCCTGCGCGATTACTTGATGCCCTAAGCGTTCCAATAATCCCGCTAACCCTTCGCGGATCAAAGTGGCATCATCAGCCAAAATGATTTTCATGCTGTCTCCTTCGCGGATACTAGAATCGGAATTTCGCCCCGCACCGTAGTCGGCCCGCCCGCCGGAGAAATCACCCGCAGCGTTCCCCCGAAGGCTTCTAAGCGCGCCTGCAGACCCGCTAAGCCGTGCCCGGGGTTAATACTGGCTCCGCCTGACCCATTATCGGTAATTGAAAGCACCAGGGAAGAACCGGCTACTACCAAAACCGAAACTTGGGCGTCAGGGGCATATTTCGCCACATTAGTAAGGGATTCGCACACCAGGTAGTAGGCGGCAGCGGCGGCTCCCGGCGGCAGCTCCGGCAACTCGAAGGGCATCCTGACGTCCACATCCAAGGGAGATTCGGCGCAAACATCGCGCACCGCCTCGGCCAGGCCCTTATCGGAAAGCACTTTCGGATGCACCCCGGCGACCGTACGCCGCAGCGCCGCTAAAGCCTGGTCATTGGCATCTTGCGCCTCCCGCAAGAGGCCTAAAATCTGTTGTATCTGCGCGTGAGTACCGGAATCCTCCGCGCTTTCCCTATCGACGCAGTTCCTATCCGCGCCTTCCCCATCCGTACGGTCACCAACCTCCTCGGAAGATTCCCGGGAGGCCAGCATTTCCAGATTTAGCTCCGCCTCGCCGACCTTCATGGAGGCCGCCACCAGGTATTGCTGGGCACCATCATGCAGATCCCTTTCAATACGGCGACGCTCAATCTCGAAAGCATCGACTATTTCCCGGCGAGAGCGATGTAGCTGCATGATTTCTTCGGCGCTTAGGGGGCCGGTAGTCGCAATAGTAAAAATAAGTCGCGCATAAATTCCGCTAGCCAGTGCCGATAATAGCCACAGGAATATCAGTGTCAAATAGTCTCGCAGGAAAACAAAGGGTACGGCATGAAAAAAGTAGTTCAGCGCCAGCAGCAATAGCGTCAGCAACGGCAAAGAGGCAACCAGATTTGCCAGCAAGCAAAACAGGAAAATCGGGATAGAACGGGAATTTATGTACTCCGGGGTGCTTTGATTATTGTTATCCAGCAGCCCTTCCTCACCGGGAACTTTCCAAAAATGCCAGATAGAGCTATCTTTTCGTCCGAGCATAGCACTCGCGCGGTAGCGCACCGCCGCAGTGTAGTGGAACAGTACTGCCCGCGAGCGCCGGAACATCACCAGCAGCGCTCCCACGTGTACCACCAGGGAAAACAGCTCGATTGCCAAGAAAGGAATCCCCATTAGGAGGCTAGATCGCGCAAGCGTGGCTCGGCGGTAGCTTACTCCACGAAAATAGGGATCGGTTCGCTGCATAGCTCTATTTTATGAGGATACTCCCGGTAAAGAACACCGCGTCCCGGCTACTTTTTAGGTAGTGCTAGCTCTACCAAAAAAGTAGTTTGTACCCGCTGTTAGCACAGCGAAAAAGGCGTCAAGATAGGAGTATGTTGATTCAAACCCGGGGGCTCACCAAGATTTACGGCTCCCACACGGTGCTGGCTGATATTGATTTAACTATTGGCGCGGGTGAGCAGGTGGCAATTACCGGCCCGACCCAAGCCGGAAAAACTACTTTGCTTTATTTGCTCAGTGGGATCGTCCGTCCGTCCTCGGGGGAAGTGTTCTTAGATGGCCGAGATTTATCAGAAATGTCGCGGCGTCAGTTGCAGGCGCTGCGCCGGGAACGTTTCGGTTTTATTTTCCAATCCGAACAGCTGCTTCCCGAACTGCAAGTACTAGAAAATGTGGCTTTACCACTGCTGTTACAAGGATTCGGACGCGCAGAAGCAAAACAGCGCGCCTTAAAAGAGCTACAACGTCTGGGACTGGAAGATATTAGCCGGCAATCAACTGTCGGGCTCAGCCCGGCACTCGCGGCGCGGGTAGCAATTGCCCGCGCTTTAGCGATCCGCCCCCGGGTGATTTTTGCTGATCAGCCGACGGCGCTGCTAGATCCCGTCTCTGGCCAAGAAGCGATGCAGGCGTTATCGCTGGCAGCAGCGCGCACCCACGCCACCCTTTTGCTTTCCACCGTAAATCCGCAGGTAGCGGCGTGGTGCCAGCGAACTATCACCCTGCGAGACGGATTAATTGCCCAAGACAGTCGGCGCGAATCTACCTCAGAAACCGTATTCCAGATCGAGGACGTATAAATGGCTCTGGGACGGATCATTCTCCTATGGCGAGGGCGGGGGTTAAAGGATCGCCGCGCCCAGGCGGCCTCGATACTATCGGCCGCCCTCACCTGTTACTGCCTGCTAGCCGTACTAGGCGGGATTAACGCTTTTCTGGTCAGGCGTTTATGGATATTACCTCAGGGGGCAGATAGTTTGGGGCGCGCCCTCGCCGTCTTGCCCAGCCATACCCGTAGCTATGAGCACGAGGCCGTGTCTGTCATCTATATTTCATTGTTTGTTTTCGCCACTCTGCTGATCACCTTTCCGCTGATTGCGCTGTGGTGGAACCGTCTGGAGCTAGATGAGCAGCGTTTAGGGGATGCTCTGGTCAGTTTGTATCGCTTGGGAGCGAGCGCCAGAACTCGTTTTTTCTTTAGCTGCTACTCGATTTATAGCTATATTTTTACCGGATTTGTGCTGGGTGCCGCAGTTTACGCGCTCTCTTTGACACTCCTTGAAAATATCCAGATTCTCGGTATTAATCCCACCGCCAAAGACCTGCTACCCCCTTGGTGGATTCTGCTCCTGTCCCTGGTTGTACTCTTGCTGATCCCGATCTGGAAAATCACTCTACTATTGCGCCAACAGCGGGGAATTCCCGCGGAAACCCGCCGCCGCTTCAACTTCGCTTTTATTTCCTCCTGGTTTAAAGGTTCCACCCGTAACACCGCTATTTTCTGGTTAATCGTGCTGGCAATACCGATTCTGCTAGCTGGAATGGTGATCGCCGGATTATCGGCACTAGCCTTAGCGCCCATCATGATGCTGGCTTTCCTTTGGGTGCTGGTGTTTTCGCTGCCCGCCAAAGTGCTGACCTTGATTTGTTGGCCTTTAACTTTTAGTCGCTACCCCGCAGTGCTTTTGGCTGCCCGCGCGATCCGTGCGCATGCCTCCCGAATTTGGACAGCGTTGGCACCGGTGCTTTCTCTGGCCGCCACCTATCTGCTCTCCCTAGCTTTTCTGGCGGCAGCAGACAGCTATAGCGACTCTTTAAGCCTTGAAACTCGCTCTAACAGCATAGATAGTGAGTCTCAGGCGACTGCACATCTGCATTACTTACTCTTGCAGCTGGTGCAGCAAGACGTGAAAACCGGGTTGCTCTTGACTGCCGCCGCAGTCGCAGTGACTACCGCTTGTTCCCTGGCCACCACGGTAATGGCCTCTAATCGTCGCGAACAAGCGCAAACCAATCTGCTGCTAAAACTAGGGTGCCCACCTGCAGTAATTTGGAGGGCGCGCATGTGGGAAGTCATCATCGTTTATACTTTTGGATTCTTACTGCTAGCCGGATGCGCATTCCTGATGCTTATCGCTGCCATCTCGGGTACCGTTTCTCCTCCGATAAGTACTTGGGGAATCGTGACCTCGGCAATAGCCCCTCTCACCTGGATGATCATCGGGGTGTTAGCTCTGCAAGCCCTGGTATTTATGACGCTCACGCGGGTGCGAAACACCGAGATAATCCCGCATTTTGCCCGCCATGACCTAAAATCTAGGCAGCAGGTTCAATCGTGCCAATCAATCTTTTTACCCCCAGATAGGCAAGAACATTCTGGAGAGTACTTAGGTCAGACCCCAAAAATTTCGCAGGAAAACGAAAGGTAAACCGGTGAATAATAATCAGCCCGATCAGCCAGCAACTCCCGAGGAGTTCCACCGCTACCAAAAGCCGCGCCACGCCAAGCCGCCTGTTCCCGCAGCTCCCCCTGCGGGAACGCCAGCGGTTAAACCTCAAGATCAGCCGGCACAGAACGCTTTCCCAGCCCGCCAGTCCGGCAACCTCCTTCCCGGGCAGGCCGGTGTTCCCCAAGCGGCAAGCCCGCTACCCTCACAGGTCACGAGCTACCCGGCAGCGTATCCGGCTGTGCCCCAAACGCCGCAGCCGCTAAACCCGACTTTCGCTCAATCGTCACCGTTGGCACCCCCGGCTTTCCCGCAGCCTAAACCGAGCGCGCAGTCAATACCGGCGATAGCTAGCCCGCAACAACCACCACTGGCCTCCCCGCAGCCTATTACCACTCCCGAGCACCCTCAGCCGGTGCCATCAGGATCCCAAGCCGCTACGCAACTACCAGCAACCCAGATCGCTCAGCCCCAAACGGCTCCCGCGCAGCTGCAGCACCGCCGTGCAGACACCTCGGCTTTGCCTGAAAAACCCAGCACCGCGGTGCCACAGCCGCACACTAGCGCTGCTCCTAGTAGCTCCAGCGCCGCGCAAGGATCCCCAGTTGTAAGCCTCAATAATGTTTATAAAATTTATCGGCAGGGCGAAACGGAAGTGCGCGCCCTCGACGGCATCGATCTGCAAATCTATTTCGGGCAGTTCACCGCGATTGTGGGTCCCTCCGGATCTGGTAAATCTACCCTCCTGCATTGTCTGGCGGGTCTAGACAGCGTCACCAAAGGAACGGTGACAGTGGCAGGTAAAGACCTGGCCGCAATGAACGATAAAACCCTCACCCAGTTCCGCCGCGACCATATCGGGTTTGTGTTTCAATCATTCAACCTGATGCCTACGCTGACTGCCCTGGAAAATATCCGGCTGCCGCAGCTTCTAGCCGGTAAAAAAATCTCTTCTGCTTGGGAAAACCAGATTATTGAAATCTTAGATCTCAAAGACCGGCTCGCCCATAAGCCTTCAGAACTTTCTGGTGGGCAGCAGCAACGCGTGGCGGTCGCCCGCGCCCTAATCGCTAAACCTGCCCTGTTGGTAGCAGACGAGCCCACTGGAAATCTGGATTCGTCCTCCTCTAAGGAAGTGCTGAAACTATTACGTAATGCTGCCAGTGAGCTGGGGCAATCAGTAGTGATGGTTACTCACGACCCCGGTGCCGCCGCTATCGCTGACCGGGTGTTGATCGTCAAAGACGGCAAAATTACCCAAGAACTTTCTCACCCCACTCGCGGGCAACTTTCCCAGGTGATCTAAATGCGTTTCCTAACTAAAGCCAATCTGAAGGCGCATTCCCGCCAATATATTGCCACTGCCTGCGCTATTATCATCTGCTGTATTTTTATTTGTCTCGCCAGCTCTTTTGGATCCGTGATGGGTTGGGTCATCGGTGCCGGCGAAACCCAAATGATGAAGAACACCCAGGTGGTAGTCACTTACGGTAATTTTGACGAAGATTCACGAGCCGCCGTAAATGGCACCGTGGATGCGGAAAAGATTAAAAAGGACCCGCTACCAGCAATCCTGGCCGACCGCGCCGGGATTCGCCAGGCGAATGGGACCGACCTAGAATTGCAGCCGGTTTATCAGACCTGGGTCGGAGCTACCATCGGGAAAAAATCCGTGCAGATTCAAGGCGTGGGGCTATTTTCGCCCCAGTTCTACCGCCCTCCCCTTAGCGAAGGTAAAGAACCTACTGGGAAAAATCAGATTGCCCTGGCGGATAGCTATTTAGAGAAAACTGGGGTGGGCGTGGGCGACACTATCGAAATCCAGGTTCCACCCGCCTACGATGACAAGGACGCGAAACCCACAACCCAAAAAGTTACGGTCAGCGGGATCGTACGGCGGGATGCCTCCATGTATATCGGTCAGGTTCCTGACGTGTACCTCTCCCCAGACCTGGCAAAACATCTAGCGCAAGCCACTGAAATGGGAGTTAACCAGATATTGGTGCACACTCAGCAGGATCCGGCGAAGCTCGCCCGAAAGCTGGGGCAATATCTAAATGATAAACAGCTGCTCAGCCAGGATTTAGCGGTAGTTACCGTAACCCAAAAACAAAGCGAAACCACTGCCGGGAATGCCGAACAAATCGCCTTACAGGCGGTCGTCTTATTTTTCCCGCTCCTGGCGGTGCTGGTCTGTATCGGGATTGTTTCGGTTACTTTTCAGGTGGTACTGGCAAGGAGAAGGCGAGAAACCGCGCTGCTGCGCTGCGTAGGCGCCACCGTCGCGCAGGTACGCCGAGCGGCGCTCTTAGAATGTCTGCTGGTAGGGATAATTTCAGCGGTGATCGGGACTCTGATTGGGTGGTTGGGTTCAATCGGCCTGGTCTACGGCACCGGCATGATTGGCTCTTTGTCGCAAACCCTGGAAGTAACCGGGATTTTCCCGGTGGCCTTGTCTTTGGCTACCGGGATTCTAGTACCGCTTATTGGTGCTTTGCGTCCTACTTTGGGGCTCGGGAAGATCCGCCCGATTGCGGCGCTCAATACCCAGGAGCTTAATAAGAAAGGCAAACCCAAGCGGCATATTTTCCACTGGATTCTGACCGCATTCCTGGCAGTGGCCGGAAGCGGACTGTGGGTCTTGGCCTGGAACAATCGCGGTAGCGAGGACGGGACGGAACAGGCGATAGCTTTGGGAGCCGCCATCGCTGGCGCCCTCATCCTGATGTGTGCGGCCTTAATGATTTGCCGCTTCCTATTGCCGGCATTTACCGCCCTATTTACCCGCCCGTTTGCCCGCAAGTATGCGACCGCTAAACTAGCTGGTGAAAACGTGAAAAGGGATCCGCATCGCACCGGAGCGACCGCCACTGCCCTGGTGCTAGGGGTTACTTTAATGTCTACCATTTTGATTGGTACCGCCTCGGTACAAAAAACCGTAAATGATGAGATCAACCGGCGTTTCTCGGTTGACTATTCCCTGGTATATCCCAACCCGAGCATCCCTTTGACCCAGAACGAAATAAAGAAAGCTTCCCAGGTTGAGGGAGTTAGCGGCGTTGGAAAAATGCCGGGCATAGTTGCGGACACCATTACGAACGCACAGGGCAGCGCGCTCACCGAGGAGCAGCTGACAGGCACCTCTCCCGAGGATGCAGGGGACGGTGCCTGGACGGAAGATACTGGTGAAAGCGCCGGATCTGCGGATGCGGAGAGCGCTGCCTCAACAGAGAATCCTGATGAAAACGCAGAATCCGCAGATACAGAGAACCAGGAAAACACAGAGAAGGAAAGTCTGCGTCCCTTCTCGCTCGTGTTGGTCACCCTGCCAGAAAACGTTAATTCCTTGACCCGGAAAAGTATCCAGCAACCACAACCCGGAGAAATGTGGCTGGTAGGAGAGGTAGAAGCTCCGGTATCAGACCCAGTTAATCTTAATTTCAAAACGGGCAAGAAACTGACCGTCAAGGCGAAAGCCATGCCTAAGACTGCCAGCGGTTTCCCCGCTGATTACAGCGTCATCTACGGAGTACTCTCCCAGGCAGACTTTAAAGAGCTAACCGCTTCCGGAGTAAAAGCTCAAACCTATGGGGTAATCGCAAAGTTCGATTTGTCGCGGGGCGCCAGCGACACGATCCAGACGATTCAAGACTTTACTAACCAGTTCTGGAAAATTGGATCGGCAAGCCTCGAAAGCTCCGCGATGATATCTTCCATTGTCACCATGATTTTGCGAGTCATGATGCTGATTCTGCTGTGCCTGCTGGGGATTTCTGCCATCGTCGCCTTGGTGGGAGTGGCCAATACTCTCAGCTTGTCGGTGGTTGATCGCGCCCAAGAAAATGCGCTACTGCGGGCAGTAGGCGCGACTCGCACCCAAATAAGGCGGATGCTGATTATTGAGGGCACCCTGATCGGACTAGGAGCCCTAGTGGTGGGCGTGGCGTTGTCGGCGCTGTTCTCGTGGTTCGTGATGCACTGTATGCCGTTTGCCGGTCTAATCTCCCAAAAGAATATTGAACTTCAGATCCCTTGGGTCTGGGTGGGACTAGTGGTGCTGGTAACCGAACTATTCTGCTTCCTGGCATCGGTTCTACCCGGCAGGCGCGCCGCGAAGGCCAGCCCCATTGAAGCCTTAAACGCGGCTGACCAGTAGCATTTGTGAAGCGTTACCGCGTCGGGAGTGCTTGCACCCAAAAGTGACTCCCGGCGCCTATCCGGTCTAGGTACATGCCTAGGGCGCGCGGAAGGGACAGTTTACTTGCACCTAGCGTCTGCGTCCTCAAGCTTGCTTACTAAGACCAAAGCAGAATGCTATTAGAGAAAAGCCAAGCCTCTTGCCAGGGAGCCCTCAGTTTATGCTGCTAGATTTAAGTCACGAGGAGGAAATATGGCTGGAAAACGTTTTGGAAATGGCGTAAAAACCGCGCTGCTACTGGGAATCATGTGGGCAATTCTGCTGGGGATCGGATACCTGATTGCCTATGGCACCAATAACTCGGCGTTCTTGTGGATCTTCGCGGCTATCGGGTTGGCCTCCACCTTTTATAGCTATTGGAACTCGGACAAACTGGCAATCAGGGCGATGGGTGCCTACCCGCTAGATCCGGGGCAATACCCGCAGATAGTCAAGATCGTAACCGAGCTGTCACAAACCGCGGGGCAACCGATGCCCCGCCTCTATATTGCCCCCACCGCTACCCCGAATGCCTTTGCCACCGGCAGGAACCCCTCCCACGCGGCGGTTTGTTGTACCGAAGGGATTTTACAGATTCTTAATGAGCGAGAACTGCGCGGAGTGCTCTCCCACGAACTGATGCACGTATATAACCGCGATATTTTGACCTCCTCCATAGCCTCCGCGATTGGCGGTTTGATTACTTCCGCTGCGCAAATGATGTTCTTTTTCGGAGGAGGACGCCGGGATGGGGAAAGCTCCGGTCCCCTGGGCGCTATCGGGGCGCTATTAATGCTATTGCTGGCACCGCTGGCTGCGACCTTAACTCAACTAGCGATTTCTCGTACCCGCGAATTTGATGCTGATCAGTCCGGGGCAGAGCTTTCCCGCGACCCCTTAGCGCTGGCCAGTGCGCTAAAGAAGCTGGAGGCGGGAACTACTGCCCGTCCCCTGGTAAAAAATCCGCAGACCGAGAAAGTCGGCTTCATGATGATCGCCAACCCCTTCAAGGCAGGCGGATTCCAGCAACTATTTTCTACCCACCCGCCGATGGATCAGCGGATCCAGCGGCTAGAAGAAATGGCAGGGTACTAGGGCCAGCCTTGACAATCTGAGGCTACCCGCCTCGCGACCGGCAGTCTTAGCGGTGACAAGAAACCTGCGCCAGGTTTTGGGGTAGGCAGTCGCTAGCGACTACCCCGTTTAGAGCTACCTGGGAAAGCGGCTATTCGCCGTCCTGGCCGATTAAATCTTCGGGCACTTCCTCACCACGGGAAATCGCGCTCATCGCTTTACGGGACACCACTTTGACGCGCTCGCGCGAGCCGCGGCCACCCTCAACTTCCCCGAAATCTGCACCCAATTGCTTTTCGTATTCGTCCAGTAGCTCCCAGCCGTGCCAGGTGGAGAAGGGAACTCCGCGCTGCTTCAGCAGTTCAATCATGGCATCGTGACCTACCGCTTTCCCGGTTGCCACTAGCTTGCCTGCTTCCGCATCTTCTACCAGGTGAGCGATAGTTTGCTGGGCATCAGACTTGGTGGAGCCAATCAGCCCCACCGGGCCCCGCTTTACCCAACCGGTGGCGTAAATACCGTTCAAAGGCGTTCCCTCCAGGTCGGTAACCCGCCCTTCCTTATTGGGAATCACCCCGCGCGCCTCATCAAAAGGCAGCCCCGCAATCGGGGAAGAGAAATAACCGACCGCGCGATAAACCGCCTGTACCGGGGTTTCGCGCAGCTCGCCGGTACCAGAAACGGTTCCGTCCCCGTTCAGCTGAGTGCGTTCGGTAACCACGGCGCGCACATGCCCGTTCTCGTCCGCCAAAATTTCTTTCGGAGCAGAGAATAGGTGCAGGTGGATACGGCGGTCAGCGTCCTTATCGTCCTCATCCATCGCGTAGTTAATTAAGGTATCGACCACCATTTTGGTTTGCTTAGAGGCCGCAATCGCCTGCTCCGAGCCCTCATCGAACTCGAAATCTTCCTCGGAAACAATAACTTTTACTCCCGGCTGTTGCCCGAGTTCGCGCAGTTCCAAGGGGGTGAACTTCACCTGGGCGGGTCCGCGCCGCCCAAAAATATGCACATCCGTAATCGGGGATTTGTAAAGTTCTCTGGCCACATTTTCGGGGATTTCAGTTTTCAACATATCCGCCGGGTGCTTGGCCATTACCCGCGCAATATCCAGCGCGACGTTACCAACTCCGATAACCGCCACTTCTTTGGCCTCAAGCGGCCAAAAACGCGGATAGTCCGGGTTCCCGTCATACCAGGACACAAAATCGGAAGCACCGTAACACTCCGGCAGGTCTTGACCGGGCAAATCAATCGGTTTATCCCGATCAGATCCGGTGGCAAAAATAATCGCGTCATAGTGTTCATGCAGGTCATCAACGGTAATATCGCCGTCCTCGCCACCGACATTAACGTTTGCCAGCAAACGAATATCTCCGCGCTGCAAAACCTTGTAGAGAGCAGTAATAATCGCCCGAATGCGAGGGTGATCCGGCGCCACCCCGTAGCGAACCAAGCCATAGGGGGCAGGCAGGCGTTCAAATAAGTCAATCTCTACATTCAGGCCAGACTTGGACAAAATATCGGAAGCATAGATACCGGCGGGGCCGGCTCCAATTACGGCGACACTGAGCGGACGGTCAGACACTAAAACCCTTCCTTTTGCATTATCAACCTGGCGATGCCTACTTGTAGCACCTCAAACCTCCCCTATTGTAGCCAGGAAAGGGGTTTATCTTGCATTTTGTTGAGCGGTTTCACACTATGGAGCGCGGGCAAGACAGTGGCGCGGAACTTGCCTAAAACACCTGGGCAATTCTTAGGCCAAAACAGCAGCAGGATGCGAGCGCGAGCTTATCTGCCGCAATAAAGGCAAAGCCGCCCGCGAGAGAGGCTGACTGAGAGAGAATAGAAAAAGTTAAGGAGGAATCAAATGAGTAGACGGCAAACTCCGCGCAGACCAGCGATGTTGGATGCCGAGCAAGCAGAGAACATTCCCGGTGCCGAAGATGGGGCCATCTCCTCGGAGGTCGCCCACCTGGTAGCCCAAACTCTGTTGGGGATAGAAAAAGAGAGCGACGAGAACGTTCAGCGCTTGCGCCAGCTGCTGGAATCCGGCGGGATAGATACGGTTAGTGAGCTCTGGTCTAGCTCGCCCGCGGGCACTTTGCCAGGAACACTCTGGCGGCTCTACTTGGTGTATCAATGGTATTTACGTGACCCCAACCTGGTAAATGAACGTTTCCAGCAGGGCCTTGCCGCCCTGAAAATTAGGGAGGTTTTTTCTTCTCAGCACTGCGAAAAATCGGTGGCCGCCCTCATGGAGAAACTGGCGGCGCTGTGGAAAGCACAAGTTTCAATAGCCCAGTTAGCTCCGCTATTAGATCGCGTCAGTGATTTCTTACAGGTGCTGGCCAGTGGGGTCAGCGCCGAATGGATTAAAGATGCCCGGGATGAACTGGCCGATCCCGTAACCCTACGTCCTGAAGCGCTATTACAAACCGCGAGTGACCTAAAGCTTTCCGCACGTGCAGCCCAGGCAAATCGCTTAAACTAGAAACAAACCTACCCGGACGAGTTCAGTTACCGTCACCAAATTTATTAGAAGGGATCGGCATGGACAGCAAACAGGAAGCTGACAACAGGCCAGAACCGAAAGTACGTAAAGCCAAGATCAAAGAGGATGCGCAAGGCGACCCCCAGGTGGTGCCTACCCCCGCCGATATTGCCCGGGTTTACAAAGAAAACCCGCAAACTGAACCAGTAGTGCAGGTAGATCGGGTGGCAGCAGAATCCAACTTTGAGACCGCCACCGCCGATGAACTGATTTCTTCGAAAACTTCTCCCGAGCAGTTCCCCGGTACCGACTACGAGGATGCCGACTATGACCTGCCTACCGGCTCCTCTCCGTTTATAGATGGCCGTAAAATAGCTGCTGACGATGAGCTTTTGCCCCGACCGAAAAAAACCGCCACCCCTGCTGCGGAAAAGAGTACTGCAGGTAAAGTGACTGGTAAAGACGCTAAAGCTACCAGTAAAGATAGCGGTAAAGAGGCCGGTAAAGAAAGTTCGAAACCGACCGGTGACGCCAAAGGAAAAACTAGCGCTGCTACGCCCGCCAAAACCGGAAAGAAAACCAATACGGCCACCACTAAAGAGTCTTCGGCAAAGGCCAAGCCGACCGCTGAAAAAGAGACCACCAGCGCCGGTCACGCCCAAACCGATGGCCCTGAGGATCTTTCCCAAATCAGCCCCTCCACGTTGCGGGAGGCACCCGGGATGGACAAACTGGCGCAGGCCGGTCCCCTCGGTCAAGATAAACCCCTGCCCAAGGGACGCTTCGGGGATCGGGAACTTTCCTGGATGCAGTTCAACCAACGGGTACTAGAACAGGCTGAGGACGAGCGGCTCCCGATCTTAGAGCGCGCCTGGTTCACCACTATTTTCTCCTCTAACCTTGATGAGTTCTATATGGTGCGCGTGGCGGGACTAAAACGCCGGATTGCCGCCGGAATTGCCCGCACTGCTGCCTCGGGCCTCACCCCGCGCCAAGTACTCGACCTAGTAACTGAACGTGCCCAAGTCCTGTGTGCTCGGCAAGCCGGTTTCGTGCAAAACACTTTGCTAGGCGAACTGGAAAACGTGGGGATCAAGCTGCGCCGCTGGAACGATCTTGCCCCGGACCAGCAAGAATTTCTGCACGGATACTTCCGCCGCCAGATTTTCCCGATCCTGACCCCGCTCGCGGTCGACCCCTCGCACCCCTTCCCCTATATTTCGGGATTGTCGGTCAACTTGGCGGTGGTGGTGCGCAATCCGCTAACCGGCAAACAGCATTTCGCCCGGGTGAAGATTCCGGAAAGTCTGCCGCGCCTGATCTGCGTGGAACAGGCAATCGACCAGATCAGCCCGGAAGACGCAATTGATACTAACGGGGAAGCCACCTTCGTTACCCTCGAGGACGTTATCGGTCCCCACCTCGATCACCTCTTCCCGGGAATGGAAATCTTAGAACACCATGTATTCCGCCTGACCCGCAATGAGGATCTGGAAGTCGAAGAGGACGATGCCGAAAATCTGCTGACCGCCATGGAACAAGAATTGTTGCGGCGCCGTTTTGGCCCGGCAGTGCGCCTAGAGGTCGCCAAGGGGATCTCGCGGGCGGTACTCGACTTCTTGGTGGCCAAACTAGAGATCGGCATGGAGGACGTATTCGCCCTCCCCGAACCTATCGACCTGCGTTGTCTGGACGAACTGCATGAACTGGATCTGCCAGAACTCAAATATCAGAAGTTCGTACCCGCCACTGCTGCCGGTCTTGCCGAAGTAGAGTCGGCTACCCCCACCGATATTTTCGCCATGATCCGCAGCCACGATGTGTTGTTGCATCACCCCTATGATTCTTTCTCTACTTCGGTGCAGCACTTTGTAACCTATGCCGCTAAGGATCCGAAGGTGCGTTCGCTAAAGCAGACGCTGTATCGTACCTCCTCGGATTCGCCGATTGTGTCCGCCTTGATAGAGGCGGCACAAAACGGGAAACAGGTATTGGCGATCGTCGAGATCAAAGCTCGTTTCGATGAGGATGCCAATATCTCTTGGGCCCGCAAACTAGAGCGCGCTGGGGTACACGTAGTCTATGGCATGGTGGGGCTGAAAACTCACTGCAAACTATCGATGGTGGTTCGCGAAGAGGCCGATGGTATGCGCCGCTATTGCCACGTAGGCACCGGCAACTATCACCCCAAGACGGCACGCGGATATGAGGATCTGGGCCTGCTGACCTGTGACCGGGAGGTGGCCCAAGACCTTACTCGTCTGTTCAATCAGCTGTCTGGTTATGCGCCGCGTACTTCCTTCCATCGCCTGCTAGTGGCTCCGCGCTCTATCCGTCCCGGGATTATTGAATGTATTGAGCGCGAGGTAGAAAATCACCGTAAAGGCTTGCCGGCGTATGTCGGGATTAAAGTTAACTCCCTGGTAGATGAGGCGGTAACTGATGCTCTCTACCGCGCCAGCCAGGCAGGCGTACCGATCGATATTGTGGTTCGCGGAATTTGCACGATTCGTTCCGGGGTGCGCGGCCTATCGGAAAATATCCGGGTGCGCTCAATTTTGGGTCGTTTCCTAGAACACTCGCGGATTTATGCCTTTGAGAATGCCGGACAGCCGGAGGTGTGGATTGGTTCTGCCGACCTGATGCACCGCAACCTAGATCGCCGAGTAGAGGCGCTGATTCGGATAAAAGATGCCGACATGACCGCCGAACTCATGGATTTGGTGAAACTCGAAGCCTCGCCAGAGGTGTCTTCCTGGCATTTGCGTCGGGATGGAACTTGGCGGCGCCATATTGAAGCTAAGGATGGCTCGCCCCTTATGGACATTCAAGAGTACCTAATTAATAAGGCTAACTCGCGGATGAAGGGACGCTAAGCGGCGAATTTTCCGGCTAACTCTTCACGTTAATACAGTTTTACCCCTGTCACCTGGGAGAATGACCTTACACGTAATTTGTTAGACAATGGAAACAGATTACGAGAAAGGCAAGTGGCGATAATGACGGCTCGACCTAAGCCACCGCATATGCGGATAGTACGATCCGCAGGCGCATTAGTTTGGCGTCTGCGGCCAGAAGCTAACCCAATTTCTGGTACCTCCCTCCCCGCCAAGCGCCAAGATATCGAGGTACTGATAGTGCATCGACCCCGCTATGACGACTGGTCTTGGCCGAAAGGCAAACGCGAACCTGGGGAAGCTATCCCGGCAACGGCGGTGCGCGAGGTGGAAGAGGAAACCGGAGTTCCCATTCGACTAGGAGCACCGCTGACGGTGCAGCGTTATCGACTGGGATCGGGAGTAACCAAAGAGGTTTATTACTGGGTAGGTTTTCCGGATGTTTCCAAGGAAACTTTGCGAGCACGCCCCCTCGCTCCCCCGGCACCTAGCAAAGAAATTGATAAATCACAGTGGGTGGGGGCGCGCAAAGCTATGCGGATGCTAACTCGCCGCGGCGATCGCCGTCTGCTAGAAGAACTGCTCACCCGCTTGGCAGAGCACACTTTAGTAACCCGGACGGTGGCGGTGTTACGGCACGCTAAAGCCACCAAACGTTCTCGTTGGGAACACGGGGAGATGACTCGGCCGCTTTCACGCCGCGGCTCCTCGCAAGTGTTGCGGTTAATCCCGGCGCTTTCGGCTCTGGGGATTAACCAGATAATCACTTCCCCTTGGCGTCGCTGCGTGGCCACCGTTGCCCCCTATGCCACGCTCTCGGGTACTCCCCTAAAAATGGAGCCCGCTTTTACCGAGGACGCCTATCGGGAAAATCCTGCGGCTATGCGGAAAGCGGTTCGCAGGCTACTTTTAGATGCTCCTGCCGATCAGCCTCCCGATTCCTTGGCGATTTGCGTACATCGCCCCACGATTCCGGGGATTATTGGCGAGTTAGCTCCGCTGACGCCCAATAATTTAGGGAGAATACTTCCCCAGCGCGACCCCTATTTAAAAACTGCGGGAATGCTGATCGCGCATCTGGCTGACTATCCCGAGACCCGAATAGTTGATCTGGAACTATTCCGTCTAGATCCGTAGGGTCCCCCCAGGGGAATATTTTCACTGCTCTGCTGGCAGGGTTAGTCGCGCTGAGAGAGTTTCCTTGCTAGGTATACCGCGACTCAAACCAGCATCCGGACAGCTAAACTGGTGGCATGATTGATTCCCATTGCGACCCCAACCCGGAAATCTCGACCAGTGCATCCACAACCAGAACCGAGCCTTCCGTTCCTTACCTACTACCTCGGGTAGGTATTGGCAGCGACGTTCATGCTTTTGCTGACCCCGCCGACCCGGAGTCTGAGTCCCGTCCGTGCATGGTAGCCGGACTTTCCTGGCCGGGGGAAACCCCCCTTAAGGGGCATTCCGATGCGGATGTGGCCGCCCACGCCCTCTGTGACGCCATTTTATCGGCGGCCGGCCAAGGGGACTTGGGTACCCATTTTGGTACTGATCGTCCCCAGTGGCAGGGAGCCTCTGGTAAGCAGCTATTAGCAGCCACCATGGAGATTATTCACCAGGCAGGGTGGGAACTGGGAAATGCCGCCGTTCAGGTGATCGCTAATCATCCGCGGATGGGGGCACGCTATCAGCAGGCGCGGGAAGCCCTGGAGGAGGCAGTGGGGGCACCGGTTTCTATTTCCGCAACTACCTCGGACAAACTGGGGTTTACCGGACGCGGGGAGGGCGCGGCGGCGATAGCTACCGCCCTGGTTTACCCTCGATGCTGAACTGAGCTTCGCCGGGATCCCTTATCGGCAGTAATATCTTCACTGTGTCTAAGTAAAGAAAAACTCTCCTTATTAAAAGCTAGGCACAAACCCTTAGCCTCATTTAGCCTACTTACAGTCGCCAGACTCCTAAATACAGCGACCTAGATCACAAAAATCCAGGTCTTTAGACCTAGATGTTTTAGGAAAATTCTAGCTGGAAAATAGGTGCTCTAAACCTCTGTTTTTCTGCCGGTTTACCCTTTTTAAGTCAAAAAGACTTACAGCTCTCAAGTACCTAAAGTCCCGTACTATATTGTGATTTGCTCGACAGCGAGATAATATGTTTCGCAGTCGAAAGTCTCGGCGCAAACCCCAATGGAGAGCAAATGATAAGTACATTCTCAACATTAGTAATGCCCACAGTAGGTGCGGCAGATTTTATAAGTAGCGGGAGCACTAGCGGTATCGCCATCGCCATGGTGATTTACTTCGTAGCCATGATCTTGATCGGTATCTACGGTTACACCCGCACCCAAACCATGGATGACTACATGGTGGGGGGACGTTCCCTACCTCCCCTGGTAGCCGCGCTTTCCGCTGGTGCTGCGGATATGTCCGGGTGGTTAATGATGGGACTGCCGGGCGCCCTCTATCTAACCGGTCTGGTGGAATCCTGGATTGCCATCGGGCTGCTGATTGGTTCCTGGTGCGCCTGGAAATGGGTGGCTCCCCGTCTGCGTTCCTATTCGCAGGTAGCCGGAGACTCGATTACCGTTCCTTCGTTCATGTCGGCACGCCTTAAGGACGACAAATACGTCCTGCAGATGGTAGCCGGGATAATTATTCTTTTCTTCTTCACCATCTATGTGGCCAGCGGCATGGTGTCCGGCGGCGTGTTCTTCGAATCGATCTTCCATGTTAACTACCACGTGGGCATGGTAATCGTGGCCGGGGTGGTTATTCTTTACACCCTGGTAGGCGGGTTCTTGGCGGTGTCCTGGACCGACATGGTGCAAGGCATCATGATGTTAATCGCCCTGCTGCTGGTACCGATCTTCGGCGTAGTCGCCCTGGGCGGATTCGGAGTGATGACTGGCACCCTCAGTGGCCTGGAAGGTCATATGTTCTCCATCGTAGGTGATGGCGCTGCTGGTAAGTTGTCGATGCTCAACGGTCTGGCCTGGGGGCTGGGATATGTAGGTATGCCCCACGTAATCGTGCGTTATATGGCCCTGCGCTCCCCCAAAGAAGCGGTCTCGGCGCGCCGCCTAGGCATCGGCTGGATGTTCCTGTGTGTGCTAGGCGCTACTATGACCGCTCTCATCGGGCGTGCCCTAGTCGAAAATGGTCTCGGTGGAATCAAAGAAGCCTTAAGCAAGGTGTCACAAAACCCAGAAGAAAGTATTTACCTGGTGATGGGGGAAAAGCTCTTCCCCGCCGTGCTAGCCGGGTTCATGTTGGCTGCGATTTTGGCCGCCATCATGTCCACCGTGTCTTCGCAGCTATTGGTGACTTCCTCCGCAGTGGTTGAGGATATTTACCGCGGTATCAAGAAGCGCCGTCTGCTGGGCACCAAAGGTATTAACGCCGGCCGGATGGTGGTGTTAGCGATTTCGGTGATCGCCGCTTTCTTTGCCTGGTTCCGTACCGACTCGATTCTGGGTCTGGTTTCTTTCGCCTGGGCAGGCTTCGGGGCCGCCTTCGGTCCAGTGGTTGTACTCAGCCTCTACTGGCGCAAGTACACCTGGCAGGGTGCTGCTGCTGGTATGGCCGTGGGTGCTATTACCGTTGGCATCTGGGGAAATCTACCAGACACGGTGCCGATGTTCTTCCAGGTGTACGAGATCCTGCCCGGGTTCTTACTGAACCTGCTGGTCTCCTGGCTGGTGTCTCGCGCCACCTACAAGCCGAACAAGGAAATCGACGAAGAGTTCGATCTTGCCGTCAAACTGGCTCATGCCTCGCAAGAGGAAATTAACTCTACTTTAGAAGGACGCAAAGTTACCCCGGTAACCGTGGTGCCGATTGCGGAGGTAGAGACCGAAGGACAGGTACCTGAATCACAGAAAACTGAATAAAAAATGGGGACTAGGAAAAAAGTCCCTACAATCGGGGTACACTTCCTCGCATCTAGTGTTACCTTGAACATATAAGTGCGTAGAGGGTCGGGCAATTCCAAGCCCGGCTCTCTGCGCCCTTAGGTGCGATCGATACCTATTAACAGTTTCCTAAGAAAGGACTGAAACAAAATGTCAGAAAGCGTGGCTCCCCCCAAAGTTGGCGGGGAAACCGGCGACTGCCGTCACCTTGCGGATCTGGCGGTCGCTCGTGCCCAGAAATGGGTACGGGAGTCCGAGAAATATCCAGAAGATCGAGCAGCGAAGCTCCTTTCCCAGGTGCTCGAAGATCAGGCTGGTCTCGACTTTACGGTTGCCTTTGTAGACGGGGTTATTCGTCCCGAGGATATGCAGGTAGCAGCGGATGAGATGAACCGCCTTGCCTCCTCCTCTGTCGGCTTCCTCCCCTGGTACCTGCGTTTGCCCTTCAAACTGGGAGGCGCCTTGGCACCGGTATTACCCAAGGTGGTTGTCCCGATCACCCGTAGCGTATTCGCCAAGCTAGTTGGGGATCTAGTTCTGGACGTCTCCGATGCCAAACTGGGGCCGGCTATTGAGCGGCTAAAACAGGGCGGGATGCGGCTCAACATGAACCTGCTGGGCGAAGCGATCCTCGGCGACGAGGAAGCTAACAAGCGGCTGACCGACACTATGGCGCTGCTAGAGCGTCCGGACGTAGAGTACGTATCTTTGAAGGTTTCGGCGGTCACCGGTCCGCACAACCCCTGGGCATATGATCACGTGGTAGATCGGGCAGTAAACGCCCTCCTGCCGCTATATCGCCGCGCGAACTCCTATGAACAAAAGAAGTTCATCAACCTGGATATGGAGGAATACAAAGACCTTCATATGACCATTGATGTGTTCAAGAAGATTCTGGAAACCCCCGGACTAGAAAAGCTGGAAGCGGGCATCGTACTGCAGGCCTACCTGCCCGACGCCCTCCCCGCTATGAAGCACCTGCAAGAATGGGCGGCTGAGCGCGTAGCCAATGGGGGCGGACGCATCAAAGTTCGCGTTGTTAAGGGCGCAAACCTTTCGATGGAAACCGTGGATTCTCGCGAACGCGGCTGGAAACTCACCACCCAAAAGTGCAAGCAGGATACTGACTCTAACTACATGAAAGTGCTCGACTACGCCTTAACTAAAGAGCACACCCGCAACATTAAGATCGGGGTAGCAGGCATGAACCTGTTTACCGTGGCCTTTGCGTTCGAGCTAGCGCATGAGCGCGGAGTGCTGGAAAGCGGCGGAGTCGAGTTCGAGATGCTTACCGGGATGGCCTCTCCCCAGTCCAAGGCAGTAGCTGAGGACACGGGTCACCTGTTGTTCTACGTGCCGGTAGTTAACCCCGAAGAATACGACGTGGCTATCGCCTACCTGGTACGACGGTTGGAAGAAAACTCGCTGGATCAGAACTTTATGTCCGATATTTTCGATCTGGATGACGCGGATGTTCTGCATAAGGAAGAACAGCGTTTCCGTCGCGCCCTGGATCGGGTTTACGAGGTCGAAGTTGGTCCGGTACGTCAGCAAAATCGTCTCACCGAGACCGCCGACGATATTAAATCTTTTGTACAAAAAGACGGCGAGTGGACTTTCGCGAATACCCCGGATTCGGATCCTTCCTTGCCGGAAAATATCGAATGGTCGCGCGAGATCGTTAAGAATATTCCCGATTGTCAGATTGGGATTAAAGAAGTTGAAGAAGCCACCGTTTCCGATGCCAACGTGCTAGATCAAATGCTAGCCGGGGCGGTTGCGGCGGCCGAAGTTTGGGCGGCGCGTCCCGCTAAGGAACGCTCCGAGATTATTCACCGCGTAGGCGTCGGGCTCAGCCAGCACCGCGCCCAGCTGATGGAAGTTGCGGCTGCCGAATGCGGTAAAGCCCTAGATGGCGGCGATATCGAGGTATCTGAGGCTGTCGACTTCTGCCACTACTACGGTCAGCAGTGCCTAGAGCTGGAACAGCAAGAGGGCGCCAAGTTCAAGCCCGCCCGGGTAACGGTTTCGACCCCGCCCTGGAACTTCCCGATCGCTATTCCTACCGGTTCTACCGTGTCGGCGCTAGCTGCCGGTTCAGCCGTAATCTTCAAACCGGCTAAAGAAGCTGCTCGTACAGGTGCGCTACTAGCCAAGATTATGTGGGATGCAGGAGTTCCACGTGAGGTTTTGCAATTTGTCCAGCTGGGCAACCGGGATCTGGGTAAGAACCTGATGGCGGATGAACGAGTAGATCGGGTAATTTTGACCGGATCTATCGACACTGCCAAGATGTTCCGTTCCTGGGACAACAATATGGGTCTGCTGGCGGAAACCTCCGGCAAGAACGGTATTATTGTCACCCCCTCGGCGGATCTGGATCTGGCAGTCAAAGATATTATCAACTCGGCATTTGGCCACTGTGGTCAGAAGTGCTCCGCCTCCTCGCTGGCAATTCTGGTCGGTTCGGTAGGTTACTCCGAAAGGGTGCATCGTCAGCTACTTGACGGCGTGCGCTCTCTAATCGTGGACTACCCCTCCAACCCCTCCAGCCAAACCGGTTCGCTATGCACCCCGGCCAAAGGCAAACTGCTGCGCGGCCTAACCACTTTGGGACCGGGCGAGCATTGGGCGCTCAAGCCCAAGCAGCTAGATGATTCCGGAAAGCTCTGGACTCCGGGTATTCGCGCTGGTGTACAGCCGGGCAGCGAATACCACCTGACCGAATATTTCGGTCCGATTCTGGGTATTATCCGCTGCGACACCTTGGAAGAGGCCATCGAGATTCAAAACGCGACCGATTACGGTTTGACCGCCGGTTTACACTCTTTGGATGCCGATGAAATCAACCTCTGGCTAGATCGAGTACAGGCCGGTAACGTCTACGTCAACCGCGGTATCACCGGCGCTATCGTGCGCCGTCAACCCTTCGGTGGTTGGAAGAACTCCGCGATTGGTGCGGGCACCAAGGCGGGCGGCCCCTCTTACCTATTCGGCATGGGCGAATGGGATGTTGACGGGGTTCCTGCGAATGAGGGCGTGGAACTGCGTAACCGGGCTCTGGTGGAGGCCGCGAAGGTGGCACGCTCTCTGGACTCTAATAAAGAGTTCGTGATGGCATCGCTACGCTCCTCCCAGCAGGCGCTGGACTCCGAGTTTGGCATTGGGCATGACCCCTCTGATCTGCGGGTAGAACGTAACGTGTTGCGTTACCGTCCGTTGCCGGTACTCATCCGGCTATCCGAGGGCGAGGACGCCTCCCAGGTACTGATGCTGGCCGCTACCGGTCGCGCCGCGGGCTCTAAAGTGTCGGTGTCGATGCCGCAAGAACCTGACTCTGCGCTGTTGCAGTACCTGCGAGTACAGCACATTGATTACGAGGTTGAATCCGATCAATCCTTCCGTGACCGTCTGCCCGCCTGGGCGGCCGGTGCCGGTCTGGATGCTCGTATCCGCCTGATTGGTGGGGATGTCAAAGCAGTAAACGAAGCTGTCAATGGCAATGTGAACGTAGCAGTATGGTCGCACCCGGTTACCGCTTGTGGACGCGTAGAAATGATTCCATTTGTACGTGAACAGGCAGTAGCCTTTACGAACCACCGCTTCGGTAATCACACTCCGCTTTCGGAGCAGGTGAAAATCTAGGCGCTGCTTTAGTTCAATAACTAAATAAATGCCTTGCGGGGGTTGGGAAATATTTCCCAACCCCCGCAAAAGTTTTCTCCCGCGAATAAGGTAAATACCGCGAGCAGACAATCGGCCGAAAATTCCGCTGTGCCCCTAGCGCCCTAACGAAGCCTACCAGCAGTTACAACTACCCAATAACTAGCTGACCAGCTGGCCTGACAGTGTCTAAGCCTATTGGTGAGGTACTATTTCCCACTCTGCTAACCGCGCCTTGCGATTACTTTGTCACCTTTAACTGCAGCTTGGTGGCCACGATCCTAGTTACTGACTTGTCTACCTGCTCCTGGCTAATTTTCCCCGCTTTCACCGCTGACAGGACCCCCTGGTAGGCAGCGTCAAAATCTTTAGGATCAAGCACAATATCAATCCCCGCCTGAATCGCCTGCACCGCCGCCTCTGCCGGCTGGTAGTTGTCGCTAATTGCCCCCATGCTCATAGCATCGGTAATCAAAATTCCTTGGTACTGCAGCTTTTCTCGCGCCCAGCCAGTTACCACCTTTTTTGACAGGCTAGCGGGAGTGTTGTCTCCAAAAGCCTTCGGAAAACAAACGTGGCTAACCATAATCAGTTTTACGTCTTTAGCGACCGCATCTTTGAAAGGCACTAAATCCACATTTTCCAACTGGGTGGCATCCTGCTGCGAAACAGTTATCCCCTTATGGGAGTCTGCGCTGGTAGAGCCGTGTCCGGGAAAATGTTTATAGGTGGCGAGTACCCCGCTGGTCTGCAAGCCTTTAGTAAAAGCAGCTGTCATATTGCTAACCGTCTGGGGATCACTGCTAAACGCCCGATATTTAAGCAAATCATTTTTCGGATTCGTCAGCACATCCGCATCGGGGGCAAAATCGATATTGAACCCTAAATCAGCTAAGTATTTCCCCATTTCAGTACCAATTTGGAGGGCGCGATTGCTATCCTTCCCGGCACCGACTTCACTCATATTCGGATAAGGTTTAATCCCCATACCCTTGCTACCACTAACCCGAGCAACCGTGCCGCCCTCCTCATCAACCGCGATAAAGACGGGGATCCCGGTCCGCTCTTTACTATATTTCTGCAGGTTGGCGAGCATAGTTTTAACTTGCTCCGGCGATTGCAGATTCGCAGAGTTATAAATAACGCCCCCCACCGGCCGCTTCGCAAACGCCTGTTTCGTTTGGTCTCCAGACGCCACCACGCTCCCCTTGAACTTGGAGAGCGCTTCCGGAGTTACCATAAACAGCTGGGCAACTTTATCTTCTAAAGACATTTTTGCTACTAAGGATGCAGCCGAATCCGGTTTAGCGTTTTTAGCCAAGGTACTAGCGGTGGGCGCGGGAGTAGCTTTTTTCGGCTTAGACGGGGAGCCGCTAGTAGCGCTACTACAGGCGCTTACCATTCCCAAAGCTATCGTCACCGCAATAGTGGTTACTATCAGACGCGACTTTCTTGCGAAACTATTGCCGAAAAGTGATTTTCTATTAGTCATCGTTACCCTTGCTTCCTACTGTTCGTACTCACAAACATAACCGGCTTTCCCGCTAATTCTGGCTGCGGAATCGGGAGCTTCAAGCATATTGTTACGTTCATCGTTCCACGACCACTGACCTCTAATCTTCCACAAAATCAGATAGAACTCCGGGGCGCCATCTAAATCAGTATGGGAGGGTTCGCCCGGGAACCAGTTCTGATATGACCATTCTTCACCAGTCACCCAGTGGGCAAAAACCCCATTATCTCTTTCGGAAGTGTATCCACCCATCCAGGCGAACTCGATTCCCTTAGATTCAACTAAGGAAATCACCTGCTGTTCTTCCTGTTGGCTGGTGATCGTCACCAAATGCCCGCCCTTACTCATGCAGATATTATTGGCCTCGGTCCAGGTCTTGTCTTCTCTAAACGCCTCATAGCGGCTCTTGTGCTTCTCCACGCCAGTACGTTTAACCGGAGTAAAAGAAACACCGTCCTTAATAGCACCTAGTTTGAAGTCATCGGCGTCCCCGATCAGCGCCGAAATAGTCCGTTCTGCATAGGGGTCGGCTTTGGCATCAGAAGTATATTCAATGGTGTAAAGATTCTTTTGCCGAGAGTTAATCTTTTCCAGGACTTCCCCCATATCGGAAATCGAATTAATATCCCACAGATATCCTTTGGTTTGATCTGCAATTTGCTGCAAGGTGTCCAAATCAGATTCGGAGCTACCTATCAAGTAGATGGGCACTGCCTTTTCTGTGGCCAAGCTGATTACTTCATCTAAGGTGTGGGAACTAGAGTTTTCGATCCCGTCGGTAAAGGCGATCACACAGTTCGATCCCGTGCGGTTGCCCGCATTTGAAACCCCCTCGTACAAAGCATCATAGAGCGCGGTATCACCATCAGCGGTGATATTCGAGATCCCCGTTAATAACCTATTTTTTTCTCCGGTCAGCGTAGACATATACATGAGATAGGTATCGAACGCCATTAGCTCTGCTTTATCGCCGACTTTATAGTCGAGGCTATTAACGAAGTTACGCATGGCGTTTTGCATCTCTCCCAAATCTTCCGACATGGAAGCCGATTTGTCTAAGAGCACCTCAAAACCTACGCCCTGGTTATCTTTGATCCTCTCTATTTTCTTTATCTCGCGTTTTATTTCGCCCCCACCAGCGATTTTTTCTTTTATTGCCGCGGTAGGGGATTTAAGCGTAAGTTCTTGGTGGTCGCTGTCTGTTAAAGACAAGTAAAGGCGCACCGTCGGGTACTGAGATACATCGGTACTTACTATTTCTAAATCATAGTTGGCTTGGTTTTCAGTTAGCTCCGCGCGCAGCGAATCATAATCGGCAGTGGTGCCAGAAAGCGGGGACACATAGTTCGCGTAATACAACCAGCCCCCTACGGTTAGTACTAGCACTATTGCCAAGACGCTGGCCAAGCCAATGATTAGACCCCGATTTCTGTTTTTCGGGGCGGCGGCAGTATTTGCCATCGGTGCCGCGTAGCCACCTGCAGGTGGCACCTGGTAGGGGTAGCCCCCCGGATAGGGTTGACTCGAGGAAGACGCGCCCGCAGCCGGGTTAAAGGGGCTCGACTGCCCCGGATAGGGCGAGGTAGCGGGAGGATATTGACCGGGATAGCCACTGTAACCCGGGTAAGTGCCATAAGGATTCGGCTGAGTTTGCGCGTTTGAACCGGTGCTAGCTGCCTGTCCATTGCTTCCCGATTCGAGCGCGGCCCCGCATTTACTGCAAAAATCTGCCGCGTCAGAATTGTTATTGCCACAGTGCGAACAAAAAGCCATATTTCTAATTCCTTAAAATGGGGAGATTTATAGATCTAACGATAAATCCAACAGCTCTAAGTTTAACTCGGAGCACAAACCAGCGTTTATGCAATAGCGAACTAGATCCTAAAAGTACTTACCGGTATTAGTTTTTAGACAGCAATCAAGGTAACCACAAAGTACCGTTACCGGCTGCTAACAAGTTATTGGCTATCCCATAGGAAATGGCCCGATCAGCGAGCGCCTCCGCCTGCGGGGTTAGCGGAGAGATTCCGTAAAGCAGCTTAAATGCCTCAGCGATAATCTCTGTTCGTTCCATACTGTTGGTAAGAGAAATCTGCCAGCGCAAAGCGTTAGCTACCTCAGTTAAGGTCAGCGACCCCAATTTACGGGGTAATCCGATCGGGGATTGTAAGGCGGTATTCCAGCTAAGGGGATCAACTTGGGCAGGCCACACCGTTCGCATTCCGGGCTCGGGCACCAGACGCAAGTTGGGACTGAGGCAATTGCTGGCTTCCTCGGGACGCTGATCGTGATATTCAATCCGGTACTTTTGACACAATCTCCGCGCCAAAAATTCCAGAGGCATGGGGCCTTCGGCGCCAATAATACTTTTCGCGAAAGAGGAGGTAGAGCCGGCTACTGCCGGCTCGTCAAGGCGCTGTTTAGGATGGGTAAAGCGGGGTTGGTAATCAAAAAATCCGCGCACTCGGATAGTGATTAGCCGGGTAGAAGGTTGCCGGTCAGCATCGGCCAGAATATCTCGGGGCTTATGCGGAGCTGCTGGCGGTACTCGTGAGGGCGCCAGCGGACTTTGCGCCGCTCTCCGCAGGGCTGAGTCGGCCGGCGAAAGTGATACCTCTGGTGCTATCGCCGATGAAACTAGTGCACTAGCAGGCATTTCATCCGCTACTTCGGCAAAAGCCGGACGTGATGCCCGCGGTTGCGAGGCCGGCGTTGGAGAGGAGACGGCCCCGGTACTGCCGCTACTGTCTTCAACGTGATTTTTGCGCGCCACGAACTCGGCGAAACTCATATTTAGTTGGGAATCAAAACCCATTTTTTGGAAGTAATCCCAGATAGCAGCATCATCAAGGGGAGATCCCTCCGCTGTATAGGACCCGGTTGCGGGAGCTTTCGGCGTTGCTGCCGGCATAACTTCTGCTGCCACTGCCGTTGCTGGCATGGGGCTTGCCGGCGGGGCTGCAGCAGGAGGAGTAGCTGGGGGCTGGGCAGCCGTAAGCGGTGCCATCGTTGCGTTAGCCGGCGGATAATGAGTTTCTGGTTGCGAGGTCAGTTCCCCTGCCAGCGGAGCTGGCGAAGACATCGGTAACGCTGCCGAAGTTTCCAGGGGAATAGTTGGATTCGGCACTGGGGAGATTGGGGAATTCCCAGGCATAACAGCTGTCGGCTGTGGTAGTGCCGCGGGCTCTGGGGGCGCTGCACTTGGCGTGGGCTGCCCAGAGGGGGGAGCAGGAGCCGGTCGCATCTGCCGGTAGTCCGGGGATGGAAGCTGCGGGGAAGCATCCCTACGTTTCAGGGAGCGGCGAGGGGGAAGCTCACTGTTAGAAACCAAAATATTATCCGGTCTGGTTTCCGCTGTTACCTGAGATGAGGCCGCAGTAGCTATATTCGCGGCGGGAGCTGGCGCGGATTCGCCGCTTGCAACCGGTGCGGGAGCTGAGCGCTGTACGGGAAGCCAAGGCATTTGTCCGGCCGGCGCGCTCCAGTCAGCACTATCAGAAACAGCAGGATCTGACGCCGCAGTGGCTTCCCCGGTAACGCTCTGGCCAGACAGCCTCTCCGCTTCCCCGGGCTGCGGCGCTAAGTTTATGTTTTGTGCTTCCACTACCTCAGGGGTTTCCGTATGGTTTTCCGGAGTAGCATTTTCGGCCGCGTATGCCGCCGAAATCATGGCGGCAAGCCCCATGCCCAGCTCTTGATTATTATCAGAATTTTCCACGCCTGATTCCGCAGATACTTCCGGAGCCGGCTGCACCTGGTTAACCTGCGGTAACGCATCCTGTGGGACATTAACATTGTTTTGGGGGTTGCTGGCTGGCGACGCATCCTGCCGCGAAACCGGGGGATGCCCGGCGGGCGCGGGAACAACCGGCACCTGCGGATGGGAAGAGGCGGGGGCTACTTGCGAAACAGCTGCTGGCGACGGGGAAACTGCGGGCGGCGGGGCAGCCTGAGTTTCTGCCTGGGATTTATTCTCGGAATTTTTTCCTAAATCCGGGAGTGCTTCTAAGACCAGGGAGGCGGGATTTTGCGAAATAGATTGCCCGGCTTTCATCCATAACCCAAAGACTTGCTCCGCATAATTGGCTCTGCCAGTAAGCATTGCCGCTAAAGCCACTGTGTCTACCAGTCGCTTCACCTGCCAACGCGGTAGCTGTCCAGACTCCAGGGCGCGGCGAGCTTGTTTGATAGAGACCCGTAAGTCCTGCAAACGGGGATCTTCTAACTGCGGATTTAGGTGTTCCGCTATTTTCAGGCAATGCTTCGCCACTTTCGTTACCGTTAGTTTAGCCATGGCGCTTTGCCCCCTTTCGCAAGCTCAAAGACATCACCATTGCGGGGCTAACCAGCCAAGCGGAAACTCGCCCGGAATTTACAAGACGAGCCGCTTTACGAGCCTCGCGTCTGCCCGGTTCCCGCTCCGTTTGCAGTGTCTGCGAAAACCATTTTAGCAGGTGGGTTACTTCGCGATCTATCCCGCACATAATATGAGGCGAAACCAAAAGGGCGCATTGGGAAGAGTGTAATTTCTTGCGAGTTTGTTGGGCTACTTCCGCGGTTAAATAATCGTCTACCCAGGCAAAACTATTCTTTCCGGCAGCAGCCATAACTTCGGGAAACTTTGCACGGGGATCACCGTTAGGGCAAGGTACCCAAGGAAGATTCTTCGAAATGCCCAGCAGCGGGGAAAGATGCTGATTGGCCCACTGATTCCACGAGGTCGCCCACCGCACTTCGAAATATTTACCCAGTTCACGCAGACGCGGACCCAAGAGGCGGGAAAGCACCACACTAACATTGAAGGAGTCGTCGGGCTGCAGATGCAGCAGATGGGCACGCAGCAGCGGATTGAGGATGCGCCGCCCCGCCCTGCCCCATAGGTTTAGGGGACCATCTACATCCAGGAACAGGATCGGTTGCTCGGAGGAGATTTTTCCGTCTTCGCGGTTCCTTTCTTCTGCTGGCAACGCCCCGTTCAATTGCGGAGAGGACAGGTCATGGCCAGTAGTGATCGCAGCGACCTGCTTCCCGGCCTTTGCCTCTGCAACCGCACTCATGCGCCCTCCTTAAAATCCTTAACTCCACATTATAACGAGATGATAAGCCGCGGAGGCGCATCGGGAAGTAATGCGCAGAGGACACCAGCTACGCCGAGTAAGACTGGACGCAGGAAAATATTACGCGGGGCCTACTTGCCGTTGAAGGTGAATTCCTTTTCCCCGTCCTCGCCCTCACGCACATCCACCAAGATTTCGTGACCGGGTTCGATATCGCCGAAAAGAATCTTTTCGCTAAGGGCATCCTCAATATCGCGTTGGATAGTGCGCCGCAAAGGACGCGCTCCCAGGACCGGATCAAAACCGCGAGTGGCCAGTTCCTCGCGAGCCGCATCGGTGAGCTTCAAAGTCATATCTTGCTCTTGGGTGCGCTCTTGCAATTTGGCAATCATCAAATCCACAATCTGGCGAATTTCCTCCATCCCCAGCTGCGGGAACACGATCACTTCGTCTACGCGGTTTAGGAACTCCGGGCGGAACTGCTGTTTGAGTTCTTCCTGGACCCGGTTCTTCATCCGCTGATAGGAACCGACCTGGTCATTATCGACCTGGAACCCGGTCTGCACCCCTTTATTGATTTCCCGCGTACCCAGGTTGGTGGTCATAATGATCACGGTGTTCTTAAAGTCCACCATCCGCCCTTGGGAGTCGGTGAGGCGTCCGTCTTCTAACACCTGCAGAAGAGTGTTGAAAATATCGGCATGGGCTTTTTCGATCTCGTCAAAAAGCACCACCGAGAAGGGCTTGCGGCGTACCTTTTCGGTCAGCTGTCCGCCCTCGTCATAGCCAACATATCCGGGAGGCGCTCCGAACAGGCGGGAGGAAGTGTGCTTTTCCCCGAACTCGGACATATCCAGTTGGATTAGCGCCGATTCGTCGCCGAACAGGAACTCTGCCAGGGCTTTCGCCAGCTCGGTTTTACCCACCCCGGTAGGGCCGGCAAAAATAAAGGATCCGCCGGGACGATTCGGGTCTTTGAGTCCCGCGCGCGTCCTCCGGATGGATTTGGAGAGGGCGTTGACTGCTTCGTTCTGGCCAATGACCCGTTTATGCAGTTCATCTTCCATATGGAGCAGCTTCGCGCTTTCCTTCTCAGTCAACTTAAACACCGGGATACCGGTGGACATCGCCAAGATCTCCGCAATGGAATCTTCGTCGACAGTGCCGATCCGGTCACCTTCCCCAGACTTCCAGTCGGCCTCCAGCTGGGCACGTTTTTCGCCCAACTGTTTTTCTTCATCACGCAGTTTGGCGGCTTTCTCGAAATCTTGGGCATCAATCGCGGCTTCTTTATCGCGACGCGCCTCATTGATTTTTTCATCCATTTCCCGAATCTCGGGAGGAGCGGTCATGCGGTGAATCCGCAGGCGTGCTCCGGCCTCGTCAATCAAATCGATAGCCTTATCGGGCAGGTAGCGATCCGAAATATAACGGTCAGACAGGGAGGCCGCCGCGCGAATCGCGTCATCGGTAATTATTACCCGGTGGTGCGCCTCGTAGCGGTCCCGCAACCCGGTCAAAATTTTCACGGTATCTTCTACGGTGGGCTGTTCTACCTGCACCGGCTGGAAACGCCGTTCCAAAGCCGCATCTTTTTCAATATATTTGCGGTATTCCTCGGTAGTGGTAGCGCCAATGGTTTGCAGCTCTCCCCGTGCCAGCATGGGCTTTAGGATCGAGGCCGCATCAATCGCGCCCTCGGCAGCGCCTGCCCCTACCAGGGTGTGAATCTCGTCGATGAACAAGATAATGTCCCCGCGGGTGCGGATTTCTTTCAAAACTTTCTTTAAGCGTTCCTCAAAGTCGCCGCGATAACGCGAACCCGCAATCAGCGAACCCATATCTAGGGAATAAATATGCTTGTCTTTCAGGGTTTCGGGGACGTCTCCGCGCACAATCGCTTGCGCGAGCCCCTCTACTACGGCAGTTTTACCGACCCCAGGTTCCCCAATCAAGACCGGGTTGTTTTTGGTGCGCCGGGAAAGGATCTGCATTACCCGTTCCATCTCGTTGATGCGTCCGATCACCGGATCCAGTTTGTTTTCCCGCGCGGCCTCAGACAGGTTACGTCCAAACTGGTCGAGAATCGCCGACCCGGACTTTTGGGGCTTTTGGGTGCCGGTGCCGACCCCCACGGTTTCTCCCCCGGGACCGTCCTGCCCCACCCCGGGATAGCCGGAAAGCAGGTGAATCACGTTTTGGCGAACGTTGCCCAGGTCTGCCCCCATATTGGTAAGCACCTGATTGGCTACGCCTTCGCCTTCGCGAATCAGCCCCAATAGGATATGTTCAGTGCCGATATAGTTGTGCCCCAACTGCAGGGCTTCCCGCATCGACAGTTCCAGCACCTTCTTAGCGCGGGGGGTGAAGGGAATATGATCTTTTGAATCATTCTCGCCTTTGCCGATGATTTCGATGACCTGCTCGCGCACCCCCTCAAGGGAAATATTGGCCATTTCCAGCGCTTTAGCTGCTACGCCTTCGCCTTCGCGAATCAGCCCCAATAGGATATGTTCAGTGCCGATATAGTTATGCTCCAGGCTGCGCGCCTCGTCTTGCGCCAGCACTACTACCCGGCGCGCCCTATCTGTAAAGCGTTCGAACATTTTGCTCCTTGACCTTTAGGGGAGAATCTTGCGGTTTAAAGAATTTTCTCCACTAAATACATTATGAGGTTTTTGCCTCTCCGGCTCGCCTGGTTTCACTACCGGCTAAGGTTTATTTTTCCGAGGGCGAGGAGGCGCGGTTGGCGGGAACGGGGTTTGCCTAGTGACGTGGCAAAATGCTTTTGCTAGCCTAAGGTTCCGGCTCGTGCGCATAAGCCCCCGGTTTCTGCTAGATATAGCAGACCAAAGTGACGACTAGCAGTAACGCTATCGACAGCACAGTTACCAGCAGGTTTCCTATGATTTGGGTGCGTTTGACAGTAGCGGTGGCGCGCTGGCGATCCACCACGTCCGGGATAGCTTGTCCCAGCTTTTTTCGTCCTCGCCTGCCGGAGATTACTGCCACTAGGTGCAGCGCCCAACCGATAATCGCTCCCACCAGGGCGCCCCCTAGGTGTCCTTGCCAAGACACATTAGGAATCACAAACCCGATGAGCAGGTTGATTATCAGCAAGCCGCCCAGGGCACTGGAGGAGGCGTGCAGGTTACGGGTGTATACGAATACGCCTGCACACAGCCCCAACACTGCCCCGGAGGCACCTACGACCGCTTGCTCCTGCCCGGTAAGTAGTGCCCACACCAGGGTGCCAAGCGATCCTCCCCAGGCAGAAAGCAAGTAGATCAGTAGAATCTGGTAGCTGCTCAGCACGCGGCGGGCGAGCTCGCCTAGGATGTACAGGAACGCCATATTGGAGGCGAGATGTACGATCCCCCCATGTAAGAATGCGGCGGTCAAGAAGCGCCACGGCTCGGTGAATCCCAGGGAGGGGTAAAACAGAAATTGCTCTACCAGACTGGGAGCCAGCCACGATGCCACATAGACAATCCCGCAGGCAATAATGAGGGCGTTAATTACATTGACGCGCTGATTAGAGTTCGCCATTTGTCCCTTAGCTCGATTTCGGCCGCCGCTAAATTGGCGGAAACCGTAGCTTACTCGCTGATTTCGATGGATTCGATGACGATGTCATCTAGCGGACGGTCGCGCCCATCGGTGTCGACTGCAGCGATCGCGTCGACTACATCGCGGGAAGCCTGGTCGGTTACTTTACCGAAGACGGTGTGTTTGCCATTTAGCCATTCGGTCGGTACCTGGGTGATGAAGAACTGGGAGCCGTTAGTTCCCGGACCCGCATTTGCCATCCCCAGTACGTAGGGCTCATTGAAAGTTAGTTCCGGTACGATTTCATCGTCGAAACGGTAACCGGGACCGCCGGTACCGGTACCTAGGGGGTCTCCGGTTTGGATCATGAAACCCTGAATAACACGGTGGAAGATCACCCCGTCATAGAGGGGTTCATTGGATTTCAGTCCCGTAGCCGGGTTTTGCCATTCGCGTTCGCCAGTGGCTAAACCCTTGAAGTTGTTTACGGTAATCGGAGTCTTATCCGGGAACAGTTCGACTTTAATGTCGCCTTTTGAAGTGTGAATTGTTGCTTCCATAATCTTTATCCTTTCATGAAAGCCCAAATTCCGATACTTGAGCTTGATAAATCGAGCTAAATCTCGGAGCTTATTTCTTCCCTATCTTTGCCTTAAGCGTTTAGACTAGAAGGGTACAAGTTATCGCTGCCGAAGCGGGGGGCGCCTCGGCTCAGTCAACTCAAAGGAGCTAACATGAAGACATGCTGCCCGTATAAGCTGTTCAAACAGGCACGGAGCCTGGCAGATCAAGGCAAGGACATGGTTGTTGAGGGCGCTCAGGATCTGCAAGAAAAAGTTAGCAGTGAACTAGTGCCCGGTGTGGAACACGCGGTGGACAATATGCGCGATCAGTTCCACGAGGTTAAAAAGCATTCCGAGAAGTCTTTTAAGGAGGCCGCTAAGCAAGTGAAGAAACAATCAGCAGAAGCATTCGGTAAACCGCAACCCAAGCGGGGTCGTAAGGGACTACTATTCCTGGTACTAGCAGCGGCCGCTGCCTGCGCCGGCTACCTGCTTTACCGTCGTTCCCAGCCGGTCGATGATCCCTGGGCAGAAGAGTATTGGGAGGATGTAGAAGTGAGCGAATTCGATCCCCAAGAAGCTGCAGAAAAAGCTGAGGACAAGGCCAAAGAGGTTGCACAGAATGTAGCCGAAAAGGCCGACGAGGCCGTAGACGCAGTCAAAGACAAACTAGATAAATAGTTCCTGAAGTTTACAGACAATGCCCTCCCTGCAAAAAGCAGGGAGGGCATTGTTCTGCGAATTTTTCGATATAACCACGTGAAATACCCTCACTGGGTCTGGCGCGGTAAAAGCACTCCGGGGACCCCCTGACCGGCTTCGCCGGTCAAGCCCCTCTCGTATCTTTTACCGGCCGCGACCCATCTGCCACGCTTATCCCAGTACATATGCGGATTCGAAGCAACCCGAAAAAGATAAGACCCTCCACCGCGCTCCCTTTCGGGACAGATAAGAGCGCGGAAACGTCGACATAAGGACGTTGTTCTGGCGATTCATAAGGGTCAAGGCCGGTAAACAAGGACACACTGACAGCGCGTGGGCAAAAGTTTTATCCGAGCAGGCGCGGTGGGCATAAGAATTCGGAAAACGTCGCTACGTTTTTCGAATTCTTGGGCGGGAGGAAAAACTTTTGCCCACGCGAACGCCACATTTACCGAGCCAGACCCATTTTTCGCCAGCATTTTTATTCAAGCACCGCGGCGATTTAAGCACCCGATAGGGAGCACGGCTACATAGCCTCGGGGCCGGAAGCTTTGCTTCCGACCCCGAGATCCTTCTAGTTATTTAGTTATGTTTCTTTCCTAGTCCTCTAGTTCTTCGCGCTGGTAGCGGCGGATTAGTACTAATCCGATTCCCGCGACCATAGCTAGCACACCGGTCATCGCCATGATTCCTGTGGTGGAGCCAGTCTTAGCAAGGACCGTGCTCACCACGCCCCGGAACCCGGAGGGGGTTACCGGAGTAGGAGGCGTAGTTCCCGGAGTGTTCGGGGTCTTCGGAGTTTCCGGAGGAGTTCCCGGCTTCGGCTTATCGACGCTCAGGGTCTGGGCGGCATCCATAATGTCATGGTGCTGCGCAACCTTTTCAGCGCCCGGGCTAGGCTGTCCGTCTACGATATCCGCGGTCTTGTAGAGATCCTCGAATACTACGTACTGACGGTTGGCCTGGATGGCTTCGCCTTTAACCGTGAAGTAGACTTTCGCCTCTCCGCTGGTTTGCCCTTTCTCGACGTGGAAGGAGCCACGCTCCGCTTTCGCTCCATCTTTCTGGTTTCCATTCTTGTCCAGGTAGGTTAGCGGAGCATTGGTGGATTTATCCATCAGGCTTCCGGTAATGGTGTATTCACCGGGCTCGAGGTTCTTCCACTTAACCGTATCCACGATCACCGCGTCTTGACCAGGAGTCAATACCGATTTACCAAGGTTAGAATCCTGAGTTCCATCGTTGTAGGTAGTGCCATTCTTAGCAACCGTAGCAATCTCCGGAGTCTTTTGTTCCGGTGAAGCTGGCGGGGTTACCACCTGAACCGTCTGGTCGGCGTCCTCGAAGTTGGCGTGATCCACTACCGGAGTAGCTTTACCCACAACCTTGCCATCCTTGACATCGGAAGCCTTATAGACCTTTTCAAAGACTACCCAACTGGAGTTGGTAGAGATATTCTCTGCCGGCACAGTGAATAGTGCATGGATGTCTCCAGACTTCTCACCCTTCTTGACTTCGAAGTCAACGGCCGGGGTATTGGCCCCTACCACTGGCTTGCCAGTCAGTTTGTCCATCAAAGTTCCAATCATGGTGTACTTGCCAGGAGCGAGGTTCTTCCAGGTGGCAACGTCTTGAACTTGGGCGGGTTCGCCCTTCTTAACGTTTACTACCTTGTCTTGGTCAGCGTTGTCGCGAGCGACTGTGCCTAATTCTGGGAAGTCCTTGCTGTAGATGTTCCTGATGGTGACTTCGATTTCCGGAGCCACCTGAGTATCTACATCGGGCACCGTGAACTGAGCGGTTTGGTTGTTAATCTTCGATACTGCCATCTCTGTCGGATTCGAAGAGCTGAAGCTAATCGCATCAGGCATGATTCCATCCGGATTCGCCTCATCGGTGAGCATCTCAGTCAAGGTACATACCGTTCCCGCCTGTAGCTGCTTTTCAGCAGGTAGCCCAGCGGACACTCCGGCGGGCATTTCAAACTCAAATGCTCCTCCGAAGTTCTTGTCACAGCTAATGGTGAACTTGAACTTACGATCCTTATCCGGAAGCTGTCCGTCTAGCGCCTTCTCGGTTACCTTGCGGAAGGTAATGGTCGGCGGTCCTTTCGGAGTTTCAACTACCCGCACGGTCTGGTTAATGGCGTTCAGATCCAGTTCGGAAACTACCGGTTTCGCATTTTGAGCCGGGCGCCCACTCTGGGCATCGACATCTGCAGCCTGGTAGATCCGCTCGAATACTACGAACTTCGCTCCCGCAGTCGCAGTCGCCGTAGCCGGTAGTTGGATCTTAGTTTTAACGCTGCCTGCTTCTTCGCCGTTATTCACGGTGAAAGGAACCGCCTTAGTGGTGGCCCCGGCAACCGGGTTACCCTTGCCGTCAACCAGCTCACTGAGCGCCTGGTAGTTACCGGCGGGCAGGTTCTTCCAGTTGACGGTATCGGTTACTACCGCAGCCTTACCCTTCTGGATTTCCTTTTCATTTTCTCCATCGGTGGTGGCAGTGGTGCTTACCGAGGGCGCCTCAGTAACGGTCACGGTCTGCGCATCATCGCTGGGGTCATTGTGGGAAACCACAGTCGAGGTGTTCGGCTTGGGCTTGGTGCCGTCAGTGTCTTCGTAGTTGTAGAGGTATTCGTACACTACGTACTTTCCGGCCTGAGCGATTGCCCCGGCAGGCACATTGAACTTCATGGTGGTGCTGCCCGCTAAGGAGTTATCCTTAGTGATTTCCAGTACCACGGGTTCGTTGGTAACTCCCGCTGCCGGAACAGCGTTGTTATCCGTAATGTGCATGAGGGTACCGGTTAGCAGGTACTTGCCTACCGGCAGGTTCTTCCAGGTGACCTTGTCGGTTACCTTGGTGGCAGTTCCTGCCTGCACGCTGGAGGTACCGTTATCGGTTACCGCGTTGGTCTGCAGTTCCGGCTTACCCATCTTGTTGTAGGTGTTGGTTACGTTCACCAGCACTTCGGGCACCTGTTCGGTGGCCGCAGGCACGGTGAAGTGAGCAGCACCCGCAGTGGAGTCTTGCTGCACAGTGAAACCGTTGGTTCCACTGGTCAGCGCGATTGCCGGGGTTACCTCATTTTCGATGGCGTTACGCAAATCCTCGTTAATCGAGCATAGGTAGCCAGTCCGCAAACCGGTAACTTCGGTTTCCTCGCCGGAACGTACCGCTAAGGTACTGGTAGTTGCGGCGTTGCCGTCCTTATCCAGGCAGCTCACGGTGAAGTAGTAGGCGCGGTTGGCAGGCACATCCATGCCGGTAGCCACAACCTGCTTCTTAATCTTGACCTTCGCAGCCGGCGGGGTCGGAGGCGTGATCGCCTCTACCGTCTGGTCTGCGTCCGTGATTACTGCGTGTTCCACAACCGGCTTGGCGCCATTGTTCGGGGTTACGCCGTTTACATCACCTGCGCGGTAAATGTATTCGTAAACCACGTAGCGGCTACCAGCCTTCAGCGAGTCACCGCTGACGGTGAAGGTGTTATCCAACTTCCCGTTCTTTTCGCCCTCTTTCACCGTGAACGGTGCGGGGGCGGAGGTGTAGGAAGTGACCGCTTCGCCGGTCTTCTTGTCCATCAGCTTGCCGATTAGTACATAGTCACCGGGCAGCAGGTTCGCCCAAGATACCTCGTCCACAATCTTGGCGGAGGTACCAGCGTAAACCTGGTTTGCCTGCTTGGTTTGACCGTACATACCCTTGGTGCCGTCGGCATCCTTTGCCGAGGTCGCCACAGTCGGCTTCTTCGGCGCCGGGTAGGTATTGGTCGCGGTAAAGGCTACGTGTACTTCGGTGAGCTCTTCCGCCGGCATCTTGAAGGAGGCCGAGTTATCAGAAGTGATCAGACCGATCTTGTTGGAGTTCGCGCTGAATTCCACCTTGGAGGGGGCAATCCCCGCTACCTTGGCTGCTGCGCGATCCTCGGTCAAGGTGCAGTTAGCGCCCTTGACATAGGGCAGGTCAATCGGCGACCCGGCAGTTACCTGGTAGGTCTTCTCTTGCGACTTGCCATCAATCGGGCTGGAGCACTTCAAGGTGAAGGCGAACTGCTTGGTGGAGGGGACCTCTAGTCCTTCGCTCTTAACTACCTTTTCCAAGGTGAGTTTGGGAGTTACCGGGCTTTGCGGTTCTTCACCAATAGTTACGGTTTGTGCTTTGTCATTAATATCCGAGTGTTCAACGACCGGAGTCTTGCCGCCAATAACGTTGCCATTTTGATCGACATCGCCCTGGCGATAAATCTTCTCGAACGCTACGAACTGCGACTTGGCTTTCACCTGATCCGCGGGCACCTCGAAGGTCATTTCTTGAGTGCCCTTGAGCTCTCCGCTGGCGACCGAGAACTTGACGACCTGCGCCTTAACGTTCGGTACCGGCTGCTTGGTTGCCTTATCCATCAGGGTGCCAACCAGCACATAGTTGCCGGCGGGCAGTTTCGCCCACTGTACGCGGTCGAGCACCTTAGCCGGGGTCTTGGCGTCAAATACCTTGGTACCAGCAGAGTTGGTAGCGGTAGTTGCCGCGCGCGGCCCTTCGTTTACCGTCTGATTTTCATCGTTCGGGTTTTCGTGCTTGGTGACCACAGTTTCGTCACCGGGGTTGTTCGGCTCTCCGGGGTGGAGGTATTCGAACGCCACCAGTTTCGCGTTTTGGCGGATTTGTGCCACGGTGACTTTGAAGGTCATCTTGACTTCGCCAGACTGCAAGGTTCCAGCTTCACCGGGAACGGTGAAGGCATCCGAGGTGGCGTTTGCCCCGATCGGGTTAGCACTACCATCTACCAGTTTCCCGGTTAGGTGATAGGTCTTACCCGCTTCCAGGTTCCGGTATTTCACGGTGTCAACCAGGTTGACGACATCGGTATCGGCTTTGCCGGTAGTGTCGATGTTCTTGTTTCCGGCCCCATCGGTCAGCACGGTGGCGATCCAGGGATTGACATGCTTGGTCTGGTTGTCGTCCTTCGGATTCTTGTGGTCGGTGACCGGTTCGAATCCGCCGTTTACCTTCAGATCCAGCTGTTCGAACGCTACTAGCGTCGAGTACTTGGCAACGTCAGCCTGGGTCAGCTTGAACGGTAGTTCTACCACACCGCTTGGGGAAGTAATGGTTACTTCCTTTTCAGCTTTGATCCCGGTGCCGGTGGCAGCGGACTTGTCTGCGTTCGGTACTACCAGTTCGCCGGAGAACTTGTAGGTCTTACCGACCTGCAGGTTCCAGTAGCTGATCTTGTCGGTCAGGGTGTAGGTGTGATCCGCATCCTCGACCAGGTCGATGTTACCGTTGCGCCCTTCGCCTTTCAGCTCGGTGGCAATCCCCGGCTTATCGGGGGTCTGGTATTCGTTGGCGGCTTGCACCGCTACCGGAGTCTTAGCGTCATCACCGATGGTGATAATCGCGCTTTGCCCGGAAGCAGGGCCGACTCCTGCGCCCTTACCGTCAACCGTCCAGCTGACGGTCTGCCCGTTGGTGCCTTTAGGTAGTATTTGCTGCTCAGTTACGGTGCAGACAGTGCCGGCACGGAACTGTGCGGGCGCCACTACCGGCTCTCCGCCCGGCTTTACATCATTAATGTTGCCGTGGGTGCCATCGGTGCAGTTGTAGGTGAAGTTGTAGCTGGTGGGAAGCTCCTTGACTTTATAGGCGCTCTCGCCTGCTACTTTCACCGAGGTCTTCTGTACGGAGAAGGTACCCTTTTGTTCGATCGGCTTGTAGGTGTTGGTGGCTTTAACTACCACGTTCGCCTGTTTGCCGTTGTCCTTCCACTGTGCCTCAGTCATCGGCTTGGTGATGGTGAAGGTGTTAGCGGACGCGGTAGAGGAATCATCCTGGCTGCCGTTCCAGCTAATGGAGTGCTTCACCTTGGCGGTGGACAGTTCGTTGACAGGAATGAAGTTACCCTTGCTATCAATAGCGCCGAGTTCTTCAACCTGAACTTGGCTACCAACCGGCAATCCCCAGAAGGAGTAAGATCCACCAGCAGAAATGGTTTTCTCTTTCTCGTGGGTGGTGGTGCCATCCTTATAGGTGAGCTTGAACTTGTAGTCCTTTACATCTAGCGCTTGGTCGGCGCTGCCTTGGACTTCCTTCTTCAAGGTGAAGCCACCTAGCTTCTGGGTGTACTCGTTAGTTGCCAGAATCTGGGCTTTCGCTGCCGGAGCGGTCAGCTTAAGGGTTACTTCCAGCTTGCCGTCAGTTCCGGTCGCTTCGGCGCCATTGGTACCACTTACCTGCAGGCTAGAGCGGTAATAATCGGCGTTCGCAGTCGACTTGGGGGTGTCCTCCCAAATCTTACATACCGTACCTACCGGCAGGTTATTAAGCTGCGGGTTGCTGCGATCAGCGCTGGAGAACTTCTGGCCGTGTTCCAGCTTGAAGTTGCCCTTTACCGGGGTAGTGTTGCCCGGAATGGTGCAGGAGTAACCAAAGTCGAAGGCTACGTCTTTGAATACGGTTTCGGGAGAAACTACTCCGGAGACTAGTTTTTCAACTTCAAATCCGCCGACTTTTTCATTGACGTACTTGTTTTCGACCTTGATGGTCGCCTTTTGGTCATTTCCAGCCTGGATCGGGTCGGAGAGTGCTGCGTTATGCAGGGTCTGTCCCCCAATGGTTACCATCTGCGGGGCTTTACCATTGAAGCTGGTCGTGAGCTTAGTGTTCGCTACGTTGATCCCAGTGGGATCTTCGAATACTGCACACCAGGAACCCACGGGAATACCGGTAACGGTGACCGTAGAGTTCTTGTTTACGCTTACCGAGGTCAGCGGCACGGTAACACTATCGGCGCTTTGTCCGGTAGCACACAGGTACTTCATTTGGAAGGTACCCGGTACGGTGCCTGCGCCCGCGGTCTGATCCACTACCTGCTTGGAGATTTCCAGTTTCCCGGTCTTCTCGGTGTAGGTGTTGGTGGCTACCAGTGCCACGGTGTTATTGGCATCGGTGCGGAAGGTAGCAATCCCGCCCGCTTGGCTCTGCGCACCAGTCCATTCCAGGGTGCGATTGAGGTTCTGCGGGGTGGCGCTATTTTCTTTCACCTGGCACTGAATGCCGGGCTTCACCGAAATGGCCTGAGAGGTCTGCCCCGCCGCGAGGGTGGGAAGAGCCTGCCAGGTGCTATCACCGTCACACTTATAGGAGAAGTCGAAGGAGTTCGGCACGCTGGCGTGGGTCACTCCCCGTGCTTCTACGTTCTTACGAACAGTGAACTTAGCTTCTTTCGGGGTGAAGGTGTTAGTCGCAATCACCTCTACGGTCTTGGCGTTGTCCTCAGTGAGTTTGAACTGTGCAACCGTGCCGTCGCTGTTCGTCTCGGTACCGGAGAACTTAACTTTCACCGTATTAAGGTTGTCGCTTACCTCTTGCTCGCTTACCTGGCAGCTCTGACCGCTGGTTAGTGCGGGGTTAGAGATCGTGGTTTCACCCTGAGTTTCACCTTTACCCACTACCACTTTGGCTGTGGTCTTGTAACCATCGCAGGCAACATTGAAACGGAATACCCGATCCGTGTTGGCGTTATCGCCTACGGTCTTCTTCACGATCTTGAACTCAGCAGGCACCGGGTTCTTGGGCGTTACCGTAATTGTCTGCGATCCATCGTTAATGTTTTCGTGTTTCGCGTAGGGCTCGCCGCTCGGCTCAGTGGTCTGCTTGCCTTGGTAGATACGTTCGTAAACTACGTATTTCCCGTCAGCTTTTACCTTCGAACCATCAACCGCCAGCTCTACCCTGGTATCACCATTTTCGGTGCCATTGGTAAATACCTGGCTACCGCTGGCAATCACGTTCTTCGGGTTGCTGGCATCTACCAGGGAGGCAAAGGCAGTGTAGGTGCCCGGCTTCAGATCATTGTAAATAATCTTGTCTTTGACATTGAAGGGCTTGCCATTGGCTTCCACCGTGCTAATCAGGTTGCTGCCGTCATCGCGCACCCAGGCCACCGTCTTAATAGTGGGCAGCTTATGCTGCTTGGGGTTGACGGTTACGGTCTGTCCCTTATCATTCGGGTTCTCGTGGATGGCCACCGGGGTACCGGAGGTGTTGTTTGCACCCTGGAATACCTTCTCGTAGACCACGTAGGAGGCACCGGCCTCTACCTGGTTTGCAGGCAAGGTTAGATCCATCGTCACCGTGCCGGTCTTACCACCAGAAACGCTGAAGGTCTTTTGAGTCGCGGTTCCAGGAACCTCAGTTACCTGGTCGCCGCTCTTCTTCATCAGCTTTCCGCTGAGGGTGTAGGTTCCGGGCTCCAGCTTGTTCCACACTACGGTGTCGACGATCTTAACAGCGGCACCTTCGGCGGGACGGGCTACCTTGCCGTCGTTCTCGGAGTCACCATCCACCTTAGCGGTGGTGCCGATCCGCGGTTTCTCAGTTACCGTCTGGCTGGCGTCATCTTTGTTTTTGTGCTCGGTGATTTTGGTTCCAGTTTCCGGCTTGTCGCCCTGGAAGAGGGTTTCAAATGCTACGAGTTTATCGTTGTCACGAATCGTCTGCACCGGCACCTGGAAGGTCATATCTATGGTTCCGGAATAGTAGCCGCTGCCGTTGTCGGTAGCACCCGAGGCTTTCGGATCGAAGGCTTTGCTAGTACCGGTCACGTTAACGGAGTTGCCATTACCGTCTACCAATTCACCTTTAATGACGTAGTTTTGTCCGCCCTTAAGGTTCTTGAACGCCACCTTGTCAACCAAGGTAACGGAGTCGGTTCCTTCCTTACCAGCAGTATCGATCTTCTTGGCTCCATTTTCGCCCGTCAGAGTGGTTTTGATGCTGGGCTTAGGTTCCTCCGGGACCACCGGGCAGTCGCCTTTGAACTTGAAATCGTGACTAGTGTTTCCGTTTACCGCTACCTTGTACTTCTGCAGCACTACCTGGCGCTGCAGGGTTCCTTTGTCCCCAAAGATGTAGGTACCGGAAATTTCGATTTCCCCGCTGAAGGAGGCCTCCACGGTGCCGGACAAGGTTTGGTCGCAACCCAAGCCAGTGGACTCAATCGGAACCGGAATACCGTCTGGCGAGGCAGCAGCTGCTACCGATACGTTATTTACCGGAACGGTCTCACCGTTCACGGTGAGGTTAACCTTAATGGTAGTTTTACTTTGTTGTAGTAACGCCAAAGCTTCGGAGGAACCGTGCAGCTTGATAGCTAGCTTTTTGCCGTCATCGCTTTTATCAACGTAGATCTTGATAGAGGACAACAGTTCCTTGTTGGTCTGGTAAAGCTTCTCATTGGCCTCTACCTGACGCTTAGTTTCCTCTTGCCACTTCTTAAGAGCTTTCTCGTACTCGTCTTTCTTATTCTTAAACTGATCCTTGTACTTGGCATATGCCTCGTACATCTTCAGGTCAGCATTAGCCATGACTTCGAGGTCAGCGTAGACGTCTTTCGCCAACTGAGTAAGTTCTTTATTTGGATTCTTACACTCGATTGTGCCCCCGGAATCGTAAGGAGTACAACCAGGTCCACCAATCTGCAACCACTTGGTGTCTCCACGATTAATTGCCCAGGCTATTCCCTGCAATACTTGATATTTCTGGTTAGGCTTCAGAGACTTAATTTTACTTACGGCATCACGCTGCGCGTTGATCAGCTCAACGTTGGCGTTATAGAAGTCTCCGATGGCAGGATATTCCGCAATCTTCTGCTTCAAAGTAGCTTCATCATAATTAACGAAGTCATTCAGGCGCGGGTCACCGCCATTATTGACATAGGCAAGCGCCTTAAACATGCCCTGTTTAGTACGTGAGTAGTTTTTACCAGTTTGAGTGCTACCATCAACTGCCTGTGCGGGGTCAATAGCAATCTTCGCCTGGGTATCCCTATCCCTCAGGTTCTTCTTATAAGTAAGGTATTCCGCATCCTGCCCCACGTGAGGATCAATACAGGCGCTCTCGGTTATCTTCTGATCTTTATTGGGACCCGCATACGGCATGAAATAGGCTTGAGGTTCAGCCCACTTCATGTACCACCGTCCATTCTGCCAGAATGGCTCTTCAGCAGTGTAATAGCGCTGACTAACCGGGACTTGATCGTAAGTTCCGCCGTTCCTCGCGTACAAGCGCTGCAAGAATTCGTTATACACCTGCCTATCATTGTTTCTCCACTGGTCCCACAGGGCCATCCCTGAATTATCTAGAGGTGCATGTGGGAAACGCCCCGCGTTATCAACCTCTGAATAGTTCAGCTTCAGGGAGGTGGGCTCACCTGTTACCGTACCTACGGTGAGGTTCTCATCGGTGGAGGCCTGGGAAGGGGCTACCAAAGTAGTGATAGTCCAGGCTAGTGCTAATGCGGCAGCTAATCCAGCGACGATCCAACGCCGCAATAACTTCGCAGTTTGACTGTTAATCATTATTCATCCTGTGTCTACTAGAAGGAGGGATCGGCATTTCCACCAACAGATCCTGACGAGGCGTTCGTCTGGGTTATGTCACGCCCAAACGCCCCGCCTGGAGGGACCTGGCCTGTTGTCAATGCCGACAGGAACACTATTAACTTGTCTTTGTGCAGTTAATATATTTTAATGCAGTTACCATCTTACAAGATTTTCATAGTACTGCACAACAGATTCTTAAGATTTTCTCAAACTTTTTTAGGCAATCGGGCCTACGTATCCCCCGTTATCAGCCAAGTTAGTTCCCCCAACCGGCGTTATTGCAGCAAAAAAAGTGTATAGATTCACAGGACAAAAGGCCTAGGGAAGTAAGTCGAAAAATATTATAGTTTCATGAGTGTCGCGAGGAAACATCCAATACCGCTATCACTAAACATTAGAACTATTGTTGCTACCAGCACAAATAATATTTCGGGTCACTAAGCACACCCAAAGTAAGCCCTTTAACCAGCAAAACCCTCCGGTTCTTTCGCCAGCCACAAAGTAAACGGTCCGTCATTAACCAAAGAAACCTGCATCATGGCGCCAAATACTCCGGTCTCAACTTCCGCGCCCGCCGCACGCAAATCCGCCACCAGTTTTTCAAATATCGGTCGCGCTACCTCACCCTTAGCTGCATAGGTCCAGGACGGGCGACGTCCCTTGCGCACCGAGCCATATAGGGTGAACTGCGAAACTACCAGCAAAGGCGCACCCGATTCCAGAGCCGAAGACCCGTCCTCGAAAATTTGTTGGTTCAGCAGGCGCCGCACCGTCCAATCAATCTGCTCCTGCCCGTCACCCGGCGTGATCCCCACGAAGGCCACCAAACCCGGGCGGGACAGTTTGCCGACGGTTTTACCCTCCACCGTGACTTCAGCGGAAAGTGCCCTCTGAATTAAGGTACGCATCGGATCCTCCTAGCCTGCAATATTTAACGATCCCGAACCCGAGCGCGGCGGGGCGCCCGAAAAGGCTTTCCGATCAATGCGCGACTGTCCCTGCCAGGAGACCCCAGAAGGATCTACGATCGCGGTAACCGCAGCTGCCACCGAATATTCTTCTTCGCCCTCTTGCCAACGGACAGTAAGTTCCCCCGGGGGTGCCGTCCGTTTAATTAGACCCAAAGCAATCGGCCCGTCTTCGAAGTGATTGGCGCTTGCCCGCACCGTACCCACTTTGCGACTGCCGGCATAAAGCTCCGCATCCGCAGGAGGGAGCAGAGAGGAGGTACCGTCTAGGTGCAAGAAGACTGCCCGGCGCGGGGGATGCCCCAGGTTAACTATCCGGGCCACCGTTTCTTGTCCGCAATAACATCCCTTATTGAGATGCACGGCGGTGCGCAGCCAATCCAGTTCATGAGGCAGGGTGCGCGGGTCAATATCGCTAGCGTAGGGGCGCCAAGCTGCAATCCGCAGCGCTCGCCAATCCGACTCCGTAGCAATCGCCGGACCGGCCAGGCTGTAACCATCCTCCGTTTCCAGCGGCCAAGAAACTTCTTTCCAGCGTTTAAGCAGTGCGGCGTGCACCTTCGCAGTCTTCGCACCGGGAATAACCCCCAGGCGCGCCGGGTAATCCTCCCCCGGATGCACCGCAGAGCGCGGGGAATAGGCAGTGCCACCCGAAGTTATCCCTGGCCAAGGGTCAGCCCAGATGGGGCCGAAACTAGCGAGCACTTCCTCGGCAGCGCTGGGGGCGAAAAATCCCCAGACCCTAAGGTCGGCGCGAATGGTAACTTCCACCCGGGACAGGAACTTCATGGATTCTAAAAACTGTGCCAGGGCCTGCGCATTCGTGGTAAACAGCCAGGCAACCTCGTCAGCCCACACGATTCCGGCGGCGTGCGAGATGCGCCCGTTAGCATCCAAGAACAGCATTTCCCGGCTCTCCCCCGCGCCCATATCCGCTACTACCTGCGAGGATAGGGTAGTTAGCCAGGAGGGAGCGTCCGGGCCTCCAACCGTTACCACTTCCAGGCCGGTCTCAGCGATAGCGAATCCGCAGCGCAACGCCACCTGATTGTCTACAAAAGTCACGTTTTAGGCTCCTGCTTCCCCATTATTGTCAGGAGTTTCCTCGCGCTCCCCTCCGGCTGCCTGACCGTTATCTTTTTCCGCTTTCGCCGCAGCGGCTTCCTCTTTATCTAGATCCCCGCGAGGATCCTCTCCGGATGGCAAAGAAGTTACCCCGGGAGCAGTTAAGGTCTCCTCGCCTACGGGCAGGCGCAGCAGGCGCGCCGAAAAATCCGACTGGGAGTCTTTACCCGGCAACACTGAGTCTTGCGCCCAAAATAATTCCGAGGAAACCAGCCCCATCATTCGTGAAAGTTGCTCGAAGGGGGCGGGGGCGCGCCGCGAAGAAATCATAACTCGCGGCCCCATCGAGACTGCCTCCCAAGAAACCTCTTCGGTGTAGGGGCCGCCGGAAGAAGTCAAACGGCAACGCGACCTCGCCTCTTGCTCACTGTCAGCTACCGCCGAAGCAGTCACCCGCCAGGACGTGTCCTCCCGCCACAGCAAAGCGCCCCGCCGCAGCTGCGAAAGCCCGGTAGCCGCATCCGCCTGCATATCGGGGGCCTTATCTGTTGGTTCAGCCAACCAAGTTAGGGTTGCTTGCTGCAGGTTAGTACCGGTAGCGCGGAAAGTGGTTTCTTGCCAGATAAAGCATTCTTCGCGCTCGCCGTTTTCATTTTCCGAATCTTTAGGCAGATACGCGGTTCCCCAACCCCGCCAGGAGCCTAATAGCCAAGCTAGGGGAATTAATTCTTTCGCCAAGCCCAAAGGTAAATCCATCATGGACATAAGCCTAGTAGAGTAAGGAAGCAGCAAGCCAGAAAACTGGCGTAATTGGGCGAAGAGCAAAACCGTGAGAATATCGAGAACATGGAAGATTCGGCAGCTAAATCTCATAGGGCATCCCGCAGGGTAAGGCAACCCGCACCCTCCGGTAAACCGGAAGCGGCAGCGGGCGACACCACCGGCTCTCTGACAAGTGCTTCGGATTCAGCCGCGAAAAAATCAGTTTCCCCCATAGCCGCGCGCAGCTGGTGGGTGGCCTTGCTAGCCGCACTTCCTCCCCTAGCGATGCTGTTTTTCCTGAATTGGAATTCCTATTTGGCGGTACTTACCGCCGCCGCCGTAACCATTGCCGTCTCCATTACTTGGGGCAGCCTCTCCCAGGCTCCCAGTCCCGCGCGCACCGGATTGGTGGTGGCACTGACCGGAATCGGCTGTCTGTTGGCAGCATTTTTAACCGATAATCTCACCTGGGTTCCCCTGGTGCTTTCCTGGTGCGTGCTGGCGGCTTTTATCGCCGAAATGACCCGGGGAAAACATCGCCCGCTAACTACCTGGTCGCTAGCGAGCACTATCGCTGGATGTGCACTGATAGCGGCAGGTTCTGCCTGGGGACTGGCCATCGCCTACCCCACTATGAATCTGCTGGCGATGGCGGCGCTGCCAGCCACGGGATTAGCTTGCCTAACCTTGGCACTGCCCACTAAATACGCCAGTATCCGTTGGCTGTACTGCTCTGTGGCCGGAATTGTGGCGGCGGGACTCCTAACCTACTTTGTGCTCTACCAATATTCGGATCTGGCGTTGGCGATTCCCTTCGCCTACCGCAACCCTGCCTTGGCGATTTGGGTTATGACCCTGGGGCTAGGATTCCTTTCGGGGCTTTTAGTCGCCTGCATAAACGTATTGTTTATGGTGCCGGCAGGTAAGAATTATCGCTGGCGGCAACTAGCCTTAGCCCTGCTGCCCACTCTGTTTATTTCGGTCCCGATTTACTCGCTGGCACGCCTAATTACCGGGTAAGGGCAACGCTTTCCTGCTTTCCCCCCAAGAAGGGCTGGGAGCAGGAAAAGAAAACGCCCACATTTAAACCTGTACGCATCGGGGCACAAATATGAGGGCGCAGACCCGGGCACAGCGGGTAGCAGGGAGAAAACGCCCGGTAGAGCGCTTTCTGCCCTGCCTACTCTTCCTAGCTTTCCTCCGGAATCATCATGATGGATCCACAGGGGCATTCTTCGGCACAGATCCCACAACCCTTACAGTAGTCATACTTGAACTCGTACTCGCCAGGTTTGATCTTGGTGATGGCGTTATCGGGGCAGACTCCGAAACAGTTATCGCAGCCGAAACAGTTGCCACAAGACATACAGCGCCGCGCCTCAAAGAGGGCGGAATCTTGGTCTAAGCCCTGCACCACCTCGTCAAAGGTAGAAGCCCGGCGGGCAGATTCGATCTTGGCGCGTACCCGGTGGGGAGCATCCGCGTAATACCAGTTAGTAAGGCGGTCATAGGTGGCGTCCCCAGTGACCGGGGGCTTGTGGTATTCGGTGCCGTGCAAGAAGGCATCGATATAACGGGCAGCTTTCTTACCGTGACCAATCGCTACCGTAACGGTGCGTTCGGAAGGCACCATGTCACCACCGGCAAACACGCCGTGACGCCCCGTCATCATTTGCGAGTTAACCTGGACTACACCCTTTTCGATTTCGATATCGCGGGCGCGCTCGACCAGCCCCAAATCGGATTCTTGGCCGAGAGCCATCACCACCGAATCGGCGCCGAGTTCTTCATATTCGCCGGTCGGCTGGGGGAAACCGTTCTCATCCAGTTCCATCTTTTCGACCGTGAGCTTGCCGCCATCAATATGTTTAATGGTGGACAGCCAGCGCATCATGATCCCCTCTTCCTCGGCCTCTGTAACCTCAGAATCGTGGGCGGGCATCCGGTCACGGTTACGGCGATAAACAATCACCGCTTCTTCTGCGCCCAGGCGTTTGGCAGTCCGAGCAGCGTCAATCGCGGTATTACCCCCGCCATAGATAACAACCCGCCGCCCCAGCATCGGCTTGTCCTCGCCCTCCATATCGGCAAGTAGCTGAACCGCGTCCATAACTTTCGCAGAGCCACCAGCAGGAATATCGGCGTGACGACCAATATGGGCACCCACCGCCAAAAACACGGCATCAAAGTCATCTGCTACATCGTCAACATTTTCGACTTTGGCATTGAATTCGAAACGTACCCCCAGATCCTCAATCCGTTTAATTTCGGCATCGAGTACCTCGCGCGGCAGGCGGTATTTCGGAATTCCAAAGCGCATCATCCCGCCGGCCATCGGACCGGCCTCTTTTACGGTGACTTCATGGCCGAGGCGGCGCAGGTGATAGGCAGCGGACAGCCCGGAAGGACCCGCCCCCACTACCAACACGTGTTTACCGCTAGGAGCCGCATCTACGCTTACATTCCAGCCCTCTTCGATGGCTTTGTCGCCCAAGAAGCGCTCGATCGCGTTAATCCCTACGGCTTCATCCATTTGCCCGCGGTTACAGGCGGTTTGGCAAGGATGGTAGCAAACCCGCCCCATCGTGGCAGGTAGCGGATTATTTACCATGATTTCACGCCAAGCAGCCTCGTAGTCGCCCTCTTCGGCGTGATAAAGCCAAGCCTGGACGTTCTCACCCGCCGGGCAAGCCTTATTACAAGGGGGCAGCATGGATACATAAACCGGGCGTTCGGTGCGCCAAGACCCCGTTTCGTTTGCCAGCGAAGAACCCACGTTCAAAGTCACCGCCCAAGGAGCGGTATCTTCGCTGCGTACCTCCGGTGTGGGCAGAGCAGTTTCACTCATTTAGTTTTCCCCCTTTGCAGCCGTGTTTCCGGCGAAATGGCGCATCGCAGAAGCAGAGGTTGCCCCGGAAACCGGGTGGTCATCTGTTGAAAAAGCATCGCTTTGAGTGCGTTTGGCCTTCGAGGCCTCTTCGATGATGCGTTTAGTGAAGCGCCCCTCGGGATCTTCACCTGCCGCCAGAATGCGTTCTAGCACGTCCTCGTCAAGTTGATCCGGATCAATCAAGCCGTAGCGGCGGATATTACGATCCGCGATTTGCTGCATCCGCTCTAGCACTTCCTCTTGCCCTTTCTTAAAAACATGGGCGAAGCGGCGCTGCGGACGCATATATTCGGTGACCGGTACCGGGCGGCGCAATTTGGTAACTGAAGTGATTTCCCCGTTCTCGGCCTCATACACCGGGAACAGGCCGCATTGGGTAGCCAGGCGCGCTAAGCGAATAGTCAGATTAGAGGCCGAACCCCAACCCAGGGGACAGGGCACCAGTACGTGAATATAGCGAGAACCGTGGAACTGCATCGCTTTGCGCACCTTGTATTCCAGGTCGCGCAAATCCGCTACCGTCGCGGTCGCCACGTAGGGAACTTCGTGCGCCATCGCGATTCGCGGCACATCTTTACCCTGGCCAAACACATTTCCGGGATTTTCGCCTACCGGCTGGGTGGTAGCGGTACGTGCCGCGGGCGGAGTAGCACCGCTACGCTGTACCCCGGTATTCATATAGGCGCCATTGTCGTAGCAAATGTAGAGGACGTCATCGTTACGTTCGAACATGCCTGACAGGCAGCCCATGCCGATATCTACGGTGCCGCCATCTCCACCCTGGGCAACTACCCGGGTGTTCTTGCCTTTGGCGCGCAAAGCTGCCGCCGCCCCGGAGGCGACTGCAGGCGCATTCCCAAAGAGGGAGTGCACCCAGGGAATCGTCCAGGCAGTTTCGGGGTAAGGAGTAGAAAAAACCTCTAGGCAGCCAGTGGCGTTAACCGCCACCAGATCTCGATCTGCGGCATCCATCGCAGTGTCGAGAGCGTAGCGTGCCCCCAAAGCCTCCCCGCAGCCCTGACAGGCACGGTGACCGGAAGTTAGGGAGTTGATCCGGTTGGGATCTGACTGCACAGAACGGTAATCCAGTTCCGCCAGCCGATTACCGACCGCATAGGAGCCTACCTGGTAAAACTTTACATTTTCGCGTGCCGGAATCGCGGTTTCAACGCTTTCGCGAAACTGCGGTGCCGGGAGCGGAACACTCATAGTTGATGACATTGCCTGCCTCCTAAATTCCGCGTGCCGCATTGGCACGCTGAGTGGCGTGACGTTGAATGTTTTCACTGATCGGACCCGAACGCCGGGTAGCTTTCTCCCGCTCCAGCTCCGCCTCGACCAGTTCCTGATCCAAATCCAGGAAGGTCAAATGCTCAAGCTTGTCCGCGGTTGCCTGATCTAGCATCTGGTCAAGGGAATGCTCCGTGATGTTGCGCCCGCCCAGACCAGCGATTACTTCATAGTCGCGAACGGATTTACCCGCTCGCGAAAGGGCAGAGCGGCAATGAGAAGCCACGATTCCGCCGATACCTAGACTGAAGGCTTTCTCGAGGCACACAAAGCGTTTGGCATTCCCGAGATATTTCGCTACCTCTTCGAAGGGGAAGGGGCGGAAGGAGCAAATCCCTAGCACCCCAATCTTTTCCCCTTTGTCCCGCCGCTCATCGACTACGTCTTTAATGGTGCCGAGCACTGATCCCATCGCCACGATTACGGTTTCCGCGTCCTCGATCCGGTAAGGGCGAACCAGACCGCCCGAATCGCGTCCGAAAACGTTCTTAAACTCGGCCTGAACTTTGGGGATGAGCTCTAAGGCTTGCAGTTGCTTGACGTGTTGGAGGTATTTAACTTCGGTGAAGGCCTCCGGACCGACCATCGCGCCAATCGTGATGGGATCAGCCGGGTCGAGGACGACGCGGGGACTATAAGGGGGCAGGAACTTCTCTACCTGCTCTTTTTCTGGAACATCTACCTGTTCCACCGCGTGGGTCAAAATAAAGCCATCCATACACACCATCACCGGAACCGAAAGTTCTTCGGCGATCCGAAAGGCCTGCACGTGCAGATCCGAGGCTTCCTGGTTGTTTTCGGCGAATAGCTGCAGCCATCCGGATTCGCGTTGACTCATGGTGTCGGAATGGTCGTTCCAGATGTTAATCGGCCCGCCAATCGCCCGGTTAGCCACCGTCATCACAATCGGTAACCCCAGGCCAGCGGCATTATAGATAGCTTCAACCATATAGAGCAGCCCCTGGGAGGCGGTGGCAGTATAGGTGCGCGCCCCCACTGCCGAAGCTCCGATGCAGGCCGACATAGCCGCGAACTCGGACTCTACGTTGATATATTCGGCGCTACCCATTTTGCCCGCTTTTACCAGCGCAGATAGCGCCTCAACGATGTGGGTTTGGGGGCTAATCGGGTAGGCGCTGATAACTTCCGGGCTGCAGGCGGCAACCGATTGCGCTATAGCTTGCGAACCTTCGATTTGTTTTAGCACGTTACTTGGCCTCTTCTTTCATCGAGCTGACCATTTCGTAGGCGGCGACGGCGGCGGCGACGTTACCTTCTCCCACTTTGCCGTGGAAACGATTTTGAATCGCCTGGGTAACACTGGATAGCCGCACCAGCCCGGTGAGGGCGGCCGCTCCCCCCAGCATCACCGCGTTCGGCAGGGGACGCCCCAGGTGTTTCTTCGCAATCTCGGTAGCCGGAATCATCACCACATGCCCTTGCGGGTGGGCGGCAACTACTTCCTCTATCCCTAGTTCAGCGGCTGATTTTGCCGAGTTCACCAGGGCGAAACCGTCTGGTTTCAGTCCCGAAAATACGTCCATGATCGCCAGTAAAGTAGCGTCCTGCACCACTACCAGGTCAGGTTCCTGTACGGGTTCACGGGTACGGATCTCTTTATCTTCAATGCGGCAATAAGAAACCACCGGGGCACCGGTGCGCTCCGAGCCAAACGAAGGGAAAGCCTGTGCATGATGCCCATCGGTAAATGCCGCATAGGCAATCAGGTCAGCTGCAGTAACGACCCCTTGCCCGCCTCTGCCATGAATACGAACTTCAGTCATGCTTTCACTCTATGACTGCCATCCCAGCTAGCAGGCATTGGACTTTTGCAGCGGGATTACCAGCACTTTTAAGAATTGCAGCTATTGCCGCAGCTAAAAGATTCCCTGACGCAAATGTATCTTAAATAAGAAAAACACACTCTGGACCCGCGTTGAAATTGTGACCAAAGTGTTATTAAGTACGGTAGCCGGCGCTTATATATCTAATTGATACCGAATCGTTGCCGCTTCGTGAGCCAGCGTTAAGCCGAATCTCATTAGTTCATAGTACGGTGGCCCATGTGCAAAGAGCGTATGGAGCCAATAAACCCGAAAATTTAGCGGGGGCAGGCAAAGACCAACACCAGGGGATGCCCTCCCCAGGCCAGCCTGTACGCAGCACTATTCCCCAGGTATCCGCTGAAGCAGCGGTGTCTTCACAACTTTCTCGCGGCAAGGACTCTGCGTCACCGCCAGATAAAAATAACCAGACCGAAAGTGCACCTGGTGACCAGAATGGGATCCCTACCCGGCGTTCCCTCCTAGTGCGAAAACCGCAAGGTTTTAGTGCCGAGGACAGAGTTTCCACGACTGCTACCGGCGGGGTAACTGCCGTTCCCAACACCGGCAATATTCAAAAGATACACGCCCCTTTGCTGGGAGAAACCAGCGAAAACACCCCGCGTATCCCTAAGGAAGACCTCCCCGCACCTGCCGAAGATTCCTCGCCGGGCCCACTCGCTACTTCCTTAGAAAATCTGCATCTACCGGGGGTAAAAGCGCACACTTCTCGCTTCCGGAGGATCAGGAAAGCCGATTTTTCGCAGACAAAGAGTCCTCGGCGCAACCGGACCCACTCCGATAGAGTCCCGCAGGAAGCAAAGCGAAATAACCGCTGGAGCAAGTGGGCGCGCAAAGGTTGGGTTCCGACTCAAGAAGGCGCCTACGCGATGGCACTGCTGCCCTACTGGATTGGGGTGATTGAGTCTTCGCTGCGCCCAGTTCACTGGTTGGTTTTTGCGCTGTGGATTTGCGGATATTTCGCATTTAATGTGGGGGGAATCTGGCTGCGCTCCCGCCGTAAAGACCGTTACTTTAAGCCGGTACAAGTTTACGGCGCTATCACGCTAGTTCTAGGGGTTATTAGCCTGCTGGTGGCTCCCCCGCTACTGGAGTGGACGCTAGTATTTTTCCCGCTGATAGCAATCGCGGTTGTCGAATCAGTGCTGCATCGAGAGCGTTCCTTATTGGCCCGTACCAGTACCATTTTGGCGACCGGAGTAATGAGCCTAGTTTCCTACGACATCGGCACGCAGTTCTCTCGCTCTTTCGCTGCTATACCCTGGTTGGAACATACCGCTACCAGTAACGTTAACTGGGTAGTGTCTCCCACCGGGAATTTGCAGGGTTGGGGCTGGATGCTGGTAGTGGCCTGGATAGTCACCTCCTATTATTGGTCAACTGTTCCCTATGTACGTTCCCTAATACGTAAGCGTGGTTCCCAGTCATTCTTGGCGTTTTCGGTCGCCTGCCACGCCGTCTTAACCGCAGTCGTCGTGGGGTTCTTTATTTTGGGCTGGGTAACCTGGTGGCACCTGCTAGTTTGGGTGCTGCTATTTGCGCGCTCATTGGCAGTACCCCTACTCCAGCAGCGCTCTCCGCAGCTAGTTACGGTTTCGCGAGTAGGATTCTGCGAGATTGCGGTGGCGATGCTGGTGATAATAACTTTGCTGGTCTGATGGCGTTAAAAGGACGCCCATAGCCTTTTTATAGGTCGGGGATTTCTAGGACGCGGAGCTTCGAAACGGTGCACCACAAAAGACTGCGCTGTGGCTTTCGTAGCCTTATTTATTCCCAAGTTGTGGTTGCGAGTCTCGATAAAACGAGCATAATCTCCATCCCCCGACTGCTCCCAAGTTTTCGCCAGCTGACCATATAGTTCTTTAGCATGATTGGCTCCCGCACCGTGGAAATTCTTGTAGGTCTGGACTGTGGTTAGGTTGGGAACATTGAGATTTCGTTGCCCATCCAGCCGGGGCACAATATCAGCAGTGTTTTCTAGAGATACCATATGGACTCCCGGTGCCGGGCGAAACCTCCCAATATTAGACCCCATAGTTACCACGCTTTTCACATTGTATTTTTTAGCCAATTCAGGATTTGAACCAAGCTGGGCAGCGACCGCTCCCCCTTGAGAATGGCCAATCAGTTCTACCGGCTGCCCTCGGCGATAGCCTGCCTGATCTAAGGCGCGGGTAACCGCTATCGTCATATCCGAATTTCCCGCCAAACCCGAAGCGTTTGTTTGCAAGTTAGTCCGCATATCTTGAGGGTTCGTCCCGGTTACGCTCCACACCTGAGTGCCGCGGATATCAACTCGCCAGGCAACCTGGTTGCCGGTACGGTACTTAACTACCCGCAATTCGCCGTGGTCAGGATAGGCTTTCGCCCGATTAAACTCACCTACCAACCCAGAAATATTTAAGGGAGCGGAAACTTTTTGGGAGCTACTTCCAAATTTTGGTGCCACCGACAGCAAAATTGGTCCTTGGGCAGCCGCGATCTCCTGTGTGACCTGGGAGGACAAGAACTGCACTAGTAACCCGGAGACATGTGTGCCGTGATTTCGCCAGGCTTGCAATAAAAAGTAGGCACTGCTCTGAGAATTTTGTTCCACCCACCAGGGGGAATCTCCCAGAGTGTCATTATATTTTTTCCAGAGAAAGAATCCGGGAAGATTACCGCAGAGCAGAAAACCCGGAAGCATATCCAACGAAGATACTATTTGCCGGGACCGCGCTTCGCTGTTTTCATACTTCGCTGCCACCTGCAGCAAATTGCTTTGCAGTAAGTAGATGTGGAGAGAAAAATTTATCGCTGATTCCACCAGCATCTGCAAAGCTGCAAGCAGTTTTGCCGTTTCCGGGATACGTGGCAAGCTCGCAGCTGCACTTAACGCCTGTTCGGCAAGCCGCCTGACCGTCCCGGCGCTTTCTATCGCACCGCTTAAACTTTGAGCTTTGCTGCGAATAACGGCAGTATTGATACCCAGCTGATGACCGCCGACTACGCTAATCGGAAGAGCATGATCATCACTTGACATATTCACCCCTTAAAATCCCCGGCGGAGGGGAAAATCTTCATACCTGCCTGCATTTTTCCGGTAATAGTGCTTCTGGAGACCATTAGTCCCATTCATCGGGTACCTACCTGCTGCAACGCCAGCAGTGCGGGTATCGATTCCTTTGCCAACCTGCCGGCTTGCACAGCGCTATCCGCCAGCGCATTCATTTCTTGCTGGTAATGCTGCAAGGTTATTTGGGCTGCATCGGCGGCATTTGATGCCCACTGCTCGCGCAGATCTATCGCTGCCATTTCTCCAGCACCGCAACTTGCTACCGTCGCTGCCCGCCGCATCTGCGCACTTATCATCACGGCCACTGCCACCTGACTTGACATAGTGTCCCCCTTCCGAAGCTTTTGCTACCTTAGTTGGGCAAGGATTCGCGAGGCTACTGCCCGATAAACAAGTCAGGAAAACTAAGATTCATCTGTCTATGTGCATTAAAGAGGCGAGTGATACTACCGGAACCCCTCCCGGTATGCGATAACATAAACCATATGGTGAACTCCGCAGATACCCGCCTGAAAGCCGGACTAAAGCTGCCTTCAGACGTGCCTGACCCGGTGATTGTGGTCAATAACTTGACCAAAGATTACGTTTCCGGCGCGGGAACCGTACGCGCCCTAGATCATATTTCGATAGGGATCGCCCGGGGAAGATTCACTGCCATCATGGGACCCTCTGGGTCAGGAAAATCTACATTTATGCACTGCCTAGCCGGGTTTGAATCCGCTACCTCTGGTTCCATCAAGATTGACGATACCGAAATCGTAGGGATGAATCAGCGCCGCCTCACCCGTTTGCGCCGGGACCATATCGGTTTTATTTTCCAGGCGTTTAACCTGATCCCCACGCTTAGTGCGAAAGAAAATATTCTTTTGCCTTTCGAGATTGCTCGCCGCAAAGTTCCCCAAGATCGCTTTGAACAGGTGGTTGCGGCATTGGGATTGGAAGATCGGCTAAAACATCGCCCTAGTGAACTCTCGGGGGGACAGCAACAGCGAGTAGCTTGTGCTCGAGCCTTAATGCAAGATGCGGTGGTGCTATTTGCCGACGAACCCACTGGAAATTTAGATTCTGAATCCTCCAAGCAAGTACTGCGTTACCTGCGTAAAGCGGTAAATGATTTTGGGCAGTCAGTAGTTATGGTTACTCACGAGGCAGCAGCTGCGGCCTATGCTGACCGGGTACTTTTCCTCTTGGACGGCAAAATCGTGGCCGAACTAGATCATCCGGAACGCGAGAAAGTTTTGGCGGCACAAACTGAGCTACCCCACTTCGTAGCGACCTCTCCGCTACCTGGGGAAAAAGAATCTTTGAGGCACCCAGAAAACAGTTCTGAGGCGAGTAAAGATTTCTTGCCGACAGGAAGTAAGCCGGGAGCTTGGCCTGATCGCGAAAAGATGCAGGCTCGGTTAGCGAACTTGCAGCTGGCTCGAGGAGCACAAATTGAAGTCCCGAGCCGGCCGACAGGTAGCGCTCAAGCAGGGAACATAGATGCCGGAGCATTGAACGCTTTGATGGGAGTGGGAAAGCCGGTGGTCCCGGCGGAACTTCGTACTAAAGAGGGCGCGCGGCGGGCCCTAGCGCAAACCCAAAAATCTGTAGCTAGCCAGGATAAAGCTACCCCGCAGGTAGAACCGGCAGCACCGAGCAACGAGCCTAAGCCCAGTGATCCGGGCACCTCGAAAGAACCTAGTACCCGGTTGAAGGGAAGCGTGCTAGAAACCCGGGATGAACGGGGCACCACTTGGCAAGGGTGGACACCAAAACCCGGGCAGCAAACTGAAAAGGCAAATAACCCCCGGCCGCGACTATCTACAAAAACCGCTAGTTTGCCGGAGTCTTACCGTTTGAAGTACCCGGGCGCACCGGCCAAATATAAATCTACGGGTAGCGACAGCGGTAGCAGTAATCAGACCGGGAAAAACGCGGAAAAAAGCTCGGTCCCAGAAAAGAAAAACACTGCGCAATCTCGTAACCCAGAAGCTACGCCTCCTCCTGCGGGGTCGCCCAGAAACATTCCGGGCAAAAAAGATGATAACGAACGCTGGGCGGGGCTTTATTCCGTGTTTTCCAATCCGGTAGCCGAAACTACGGGATTTTGGGAGGACACTGCGACCGCGCCGGCACCTGCGGGAACTTCCCGCGCCGGGGAAACTAAACCCGCAGGTAAAAACGATGCCCAGTCGAAAGATGCTTTAACGGAAGCTAAAAATATCCACAGAAAGCATCCCGCTAGCACTTCCCTTTCGAAGGAAGGCACTAGCGCAGCAAACAGTAAAGAATCTGCGGGACAAGGCCGACAACGGACGGAGGATAGTCCGAGTGCATCGGTACCGCGCACCCCGGAAGAAACCTTAAGTCAGGAAAAACAGCGCCTACTGGACATGATTAAGAAGGCGGAGGCACTGCTTGATTCCTCTCAGGACGCGATTGCATCTTTTGAGGCTCCCCAGGATAAAGCATGATGAGGATAGCTTGGCGGAATCTACGCGCCCACCTGGTGCGTTTCCAAATGGCGCTGCTGGCGGTAGTGCTGGGAGTGGCTTTCTTATCGGGGATTTTCGCCCTCCGCGCCACCCTCGCCGACTCCTACAATTCCCTGATTTCCTCCACCAACACCTACGACTATTACCTGGTAGGGAAGGTGCAAGGCGAAAAAGTAGACGGGCAGGCACCGGTGCGATCCAGCGTGCCCGTACAGGCCGCGCACCAGGCCGAGAAAGTTTCTGGGGTCAAATATGCCGATCCCTATCTGGTAGATGTTTGTATGCTCGCTGACCAGGACAATAAGCGTCTGGGGACCGGCAAACAAGTTTCGATTTTACAAGCGATTTATCCGGGGCATTCCGCCCAACCGCGCCTAGTAAAAGGCGAGGCTCCTCTAAGTACCGGCGAGGTTGCTTTAGAGGAATCTGCGGCCAAGCGCCTAGGGGTAACCACTGATCAGCGCCTGAAAGTCTATGTTTCCAGCGAGGGGAAATCGGTAAGGGTTACTGGAATTTACCGTTTTCCCTCCCCGGTGGCTTTTACTAACTATGTTTTCGTGTCCGAGGATGCTTTTGCAGTTCTGGCTCAAAAGCCGGTAGCCACTACCGCGATTGCTATCACCGCTGAAAAAGGAGTGTCTTCCCAGGCGCTGCGTACCGAACTCGATAAGGAGTTTTCGGGCACCGGAGAGGTGATGACCCAGGCAGAATATAACGATGAAATCAATACCGCAGCTGCCAGTTCTCTAGATTTTGTGAACGTGTTTTTACTGGTATTCGCGGCCATAGCCCTGTTTGTAGGGGCATTTATTATTACCAACACTTTCCAGATGATGGTGCGGGCCCAGCAACCCCAGTTCGCGATGCTACGGGCTATTGGGGCTAGTGGGGGACAAGTATTTTCGATAGTGGCTCTGCAAGGCCTGCTAGTAGGCATCATAGGTTCCGTAATCGGGGTAGGAGCCGGATATCTGCTCACCCGCGCGGTTTCTTGGGGTTTGGCAAAATCCGGCTTCGACGCGCTAAGAATCGGCTGGTCATGGTCCATTACCCTCCTGGCTTTAACCGTGGGCATTTTGGTGACGGTCATCGGTTCCCTTTGGCCTGCCCGCGCGGCGGCACTTACTCCCCCGGTCGAGGCAATGCGGCAAAATACGCAAACCCAAAAGCCGGTATGGGCGCGTGCGATTATCGGAGCGGTCGTACTCGCAGTCGCGGTGGGACTACTGGCTTGGGCGTCCTCCGAGGGCGGGCAAAGCGGCCTGGGGCTAGGGATTGGCGCCGCACTATTCTTGCTGGCCATGCTGATTTTAGTAACCCCCTTAGCGGCGGTAGTGGTGAGAGCTTTAGCGGGACTTGTTTGGTGGCTGCGCCCGCATGCCCGCCTGGCGATGCGCACCCTGACTGCCAATGTGCGACAAACCGCTAACACTGCTGCTGCCCTGATGATTGGAGTTGCCCTGGTAGCAGTGGGAGCGACCTTGGCGGCCTCTACCAAAGCCTCTACCCAATCGGCAGTTGCTCAGCAGATAAACGTGGATTTAATGATCTCCCCGGATCCGAAAGTAGTTTCCATTCCCCCCAGTCTTTTAGATAAAGTCGCCAAGGTTTCCGGGGTGAGCCGGGTTGATCCCCTGGCCGGAATGGGGCTTTTTAGGGTTACGGTTGCCGGAAAAAATCCGGAAGAAACCATGACCCAAGTAACCTATCCCCAGTTCAATCGCTATGGAAAGGTGAGTGCGGTTACCGGGTCGGCTAAGGACTATTTCTCGCAGTCACCCCGGGCTCCCCGCGCACTGGTTTCTCGCTCTTGGGCGAAATCTCAAGGACTCGCTCCCGGAGATACTTTTCAGATGACCGGGCTGCGGGGACAAGAGACAGTCACCATCGCCGCCACTATCGACACCGGATTCCTATTCTTGGATGTGGTGATACCGCGCGCCCTCGCCACCCAGCTAGGCCCGGAAGCAGCCGATATTACCGCCAGTGCCGGCATTAAGCTTGAAACTGGGGCTGACCTAGATAAAGTGCAGCGTGAAGTGAAAAAGGCGATTGCCGATAACCCCTTTATGGTGGTGCAAACCCAAAAACAAGCGGCAGATAAAGTGGCTGCTACCGTAGATCAAGTCCTGGCCGTCCTCTACGCTCTGCTAGCGTTATCCCTGATAATCGCAGCTTTAGGAATTATGAACACCCTTTCGCTTTCGGTGCAGCAACGCTTTAGAGAACTGGGGCTGATCCGCACCGTGGGGCTTTCTTCTTTCGGCTTGAGCGTGATGATAACTACCGAGTCGGTGCTGATCACTCTGGCGGGTACCATTTTGGGGATGGCAGGCGGAGTTTCGCTGGCAGTGTTTGTGTGTCGTTACCTTGCCGACCAGGGAATCAGCACCATCGAAGTTCCCTGGGTTTCGCTAGGTTGGATTTGTCTATTAGCGGTGCTGGTAGGAACTTTGGCAGCGCTCCTGCCGGCGCGCCGCGCCCGCAAGATGCCGATTCTTCAGGCGGTCTCCTCCGGGGATTAAACATGGTAATCCGCCGGGAGCTGCTACCTAACGCCGCTTAATGCCTCTAGATATACCGCTACCCGGGAATGGCTCCGGGTTAGTTAAACCAATCGTCGTCGGTTGCGGACGGAATATGCTTACGCCAATCTTCATAATCATCGCCGCTATCATCTTCGGCTTGATCGCGTTGTTTAGCCTGCAGCTCCCGCTGCAGTGCTTCATAGTCCGTCTCGGGACTGTAGTACTTAAGCTTGCGCGCTACTTTTGTCTGTTTAGCCTTTTGACGGCCGCGCCCCATGGCGTGACCCCCTCCACTATAATCACGGATACGCCGGGCGCACCCTAAAACTTCTAAAATGTTCTGTATAAAAAGATACCCCATTGCGGGCGTCAAGACCATTTGATCCCGCAAATAAGGTTAATGACACCAGGTGTCACCGGGAATAGACTGCCGCCGCAATAGCGAAACTTTAAGGTTACTTTAGCATCCGGCGTACTAGCAGAGCACCCAGTACCAGCGCACCCCCGGCAATAGCCGCCACTTTCTTGATCGCCTCCGGCTGGCCGGCACTAGCTTGCCCCACCGTCTCCTGAGCTTTATCTGCCAAGGCCCGCGCCTTTTGTTGGGCATCGGCTTTCGCCCGCTCTACATTAGCTTTCGGAGAAAAATAATCAGAAAGTTCCTCTACCGTGCTACTCAGGTCTGCTCGGGCAGCCTCGAGATCCGCCTTAATCTGACTTTCGCTACGTTGCGTCATTTTATTCCAAGCCTTTCTTTACTGCCGCGATACCTTCTTTTATGCCCTCTTGGGGATCTGGTTTATCAGCAATTCCTTTTTGCAAAGAAGCCTTACCTACCAGCGCTAAAATCGCCACCAGCACCAATAGAATGCCTGCCACGATCAGTTTTGCTGCCCACATCGGCACTGCTAGGACGAGGGCTTCAGCGGCCGCCCCAAAAAGGAATCCCAGCATATAGAGGGCGAGCACCCCCGCTACCACCAGGAGGGCGATTCCCACCCCGGAACGCTTAGCCATATTGGTGGCTTTAACTTTCGCTAGTTCAATCTCACCCTTTACCAGCGCCTGTACCTGGTCAGAGAGCTTTGATACTAGATTCCCCAAGTTAGGGCGACTAGCGGCATTTTTCGTCGGTTCCGGAGCCGCGTTATTGCTCTCCGCGCCCGGTTCACCCTGAGCTGAGGAGGCATTAGGGGTAGGGGGCGTATAGGAGGGAACCGGGTTGGTGGCCCCGGCCGCTGCTTTAGCTGCACTCGAGTTAGCGGTACCAGTACCGCCTTGACTCCCAGATTCCCTAGGACTGGAGGGACCGGCGGAACTTTGATTCGGATGGTAACCGGGCGTTGCCGGTACTCCCGGGGCTGGCCGGTGGGCTGGCGGAGTTCCCGGTACGGGATGATAACCCGGCGTTGGAGGCACGGGTCGCTGCGGATCTGACATTTTCAATTCGCTCCTATTCCTTGCTGAGAGCTGTTCTTGATAGTAACCATATTCTAAGCTACGGGCAGTTTCTATACTTGAACCTGGTTTCCCCCCTTAGCGAATCAATCCGGGCGGGACCTTTAGAAACCATCCCATACGATCTAGGAAAGAGGTGGGGGCGGGGAAAATACCGGCAAATAGGCAGTTAAATCCGAACCCACCCCAGTTGCACTAATCTGCTGGGTGCGCACCGCATCTTCCCATTTCAAAAAGCCAGTAGCCAAAAATAACCAGGTATCAGTTTTCATTTCCACCACCGCCGGCGGAGTTCCCCGGCGGTGCACGGTTCCGGTGCCGATCTGGACTGCCCCAAAAGGCGGCACCCGCACTTCAACTGCCTGTCCGGGATGACGCTCGGCTAAAATCTGCAGGCTGTAACGCACTGCGGTGCCTTTGTCTGCCCGACTCGCATTTCCCCTACTCCAAGCCGCTAAAGCTGCCTGCCCGTCCTCCGCAGAAATTATTCTTCCCAAACCGGCCTCCCAAAGTTCCTAACCGGGGTAACGCTGACTACGCCCGGGATCCGCTAACGCTTTCACCCCGTCACCCCTTAGGCTATAACCGATGCAAAAGCAATCACTAGACCAGCCTCAACGTTACCGCGCCCTCTACACTTTGTTGGCAGCGGCAGCCCTGACCTTACTGGCAGTGTCGATGCTTAACGTTTCCATCCCTTCGATGACCAAGGCATTGGGACTAACCAGCAACGATGTGCAATGGATTATGGCGGGCTACACCCTGATTTTTGGGATTGCATTGATTCCAGCAGGACGAATGGGAGATACCTGGGGGCATCGCCGCCTGTTTGTGATCGGGGTAGTGGTGTTCGCGGTTTCCTCATTAGGTGCCGGGCTCGCCATGAATCCCCTAACCTTAATCCTGATGCGCCTGCTGGCCGGCATCGGAGCCGCCATCATTAGCCCCCAAGTATTAGGGCTGATCCAGATACTTTTTCACGGGGAAGAACGCACCCGCGCCTACGGGTCCTTCGGAATGATTATCGGGATTGCCACCGCCATCGGTCCCACTATGGGCGGGGTGCTAATCGCGCTGCTGGGTACTAATCTCGGTTGGCGAGCCGCATTCTTAATCAACATTCCCATCTGCGCGGTAATTATTTTCTTCACCTACCGCACTATTGCCCCTGACCCTGCCCGCACCGCTAGCGACACTCGCCTCGATCTACCAGGAATCTTCCTGCTGGCGGCAGCCTTTTTGGCAGTGATGTATCCCTTCATCGATGCCACTATGCCTAGTGGAGGACTCGGAAACTGGCGCTGGCTATTGCTGCCGGGCGGAGCCGCCGGTTTCTTAGGATTTTGGGCGCTGGAAAACTTCCGAGAAAACCGCAAGATTCCGGTAGTAATGCCTCGTTCTCTGCGTCTAGATCCCTCCTATATGGTGGGCACCGTGGTGCTGACTGCCTACTGCGCGGGCTGGACGGCGCTATTTATTATTTACACTCTCTATCTGCAACAAGGATTAGGAATCAGCCCCCTGGTAGCTGGGCTTTTACAGATCCCCTTGGCACTAGGCTCCGCGATAGCTTCCGCCCAATCTTCCCGCCTCACCCTAAAGTGGGGTCGCTGGATTTTAGTGATCGCCTGCGCTGTAGTTATCGTTTCGTTGACGGTTACCGTGTTGATCACCCGGACTGCCTCCCCCGGAAGCATCCCCTACCTGCTAATAGTCTCTATGTTTACTTCGGGTTTAGGATCCGGAATTTTCTTTTCTCCCGCCCAGGCACTCTCGCTGCTTTCGATACCACCGGGAAGGGCCGGTGCGGCCGGGGGGATTTCCCAAACTGCCCAACGGGTAGGAGGAGCAATTGGGCTGGCGGGAGCCACTTTAGCTTTTTACCTGCGGCTAGGGGCCGTCGACGCTCCTCCCGGGAGCGGGCCAGCAAGGCAAGCTTATACCGGGGCATTTAGCTACGGAATGGCCGCGGTAGTAACTTTCATCATCATCGCTTTCCTATTTGCGCTGGCTGACGCGTTGAAACGCCGGGAGAATCCGTTAAAGTTGGAAGTGAATCCGCCAGAGAAAGAGAATGAATAAATGATGGCTTTGGTAATTGGTATCTGCTACCTATTGCTGGCGGCCTATCTGGGGGCGGTACTGATTTTATTTCATCGCCGCCGCCTGCCTCGCGGCTCCCGCTGGGGGATCGTCAATGCCGCCACCACTGCCAGCGATAACGCCTGGTTCCAGGCTCACCGCGCAGCCGCACCTCTGTTAGGGGCTACCGCGGTGCTTTGCGTGATTAACGGCTTTGCCATCGCGGCCCTCACCGCCGAACATGCGGTGTCGGTGCAGCTTATTTGCGCATTAGGTACCGCGATTTTTACCGGCATCGTTTACTGGTCGGCGCGCCGGGTGGCCACCGTGCACGCTAAGAAATCTAGCTAAACCTAGGTTCTAAGACCGAGCCAAGAACTCTACCTCTACCTCGCAAGGAGCCCCTAGCGGCAAAGAGGCAACCCCCACTGCGGAGCGAATATGGGGCTGGTCAAAGAGCTTCCCATAGGTATCTGAGGCGCCGTTTGCTACCGCTGCCTGACCGGTAAAAGTGGGGGCAGAGGCCACGAATACGGTGACTTTTAGTACCCGCTCCAGGCGATCCACCCCGCCCGCTACCTCGGCTGCGGCGGCCAGGGCATTGAGGGCGCATACCTGGGCAGCGCGGTAGGCATCCTGGGGACTAACTTCCGCCCCCACCAGGCCGGTTGCCACCAGTTCCCCGTCCACTACCGGAATCTGCCCGGAGGTGCGCACCACTAATCCGCCTGCGCCCTCCAAAGCGATGGCGGGGGTGTAGGCCGCAACCGGGGCCGCGACCGCTGGCAGCAACATACCTGCCTGCTCCAGGCGCTTAGACACCGCAGACATATTATTCACCGCGCGGACGTTTTAGATAGGCGACTGGGTTTTCCCAACCGTTGGGACCGGCAATTACGCTGACAAGTTCCCAGCCGTCCTCGCCCCAGTTATCAAGAATTGCTTTCGTATTGTGCGACAGTAATGGAATCGTCGCATATTCCCATTTAGTCATGGCTTCAGTCTAGCGGCAGCGCGACGCCTAACGCACCCGCGCTAAAACATTGGGGGTAGTTGGCTGGCGAAGCTCGGCAGCAAGTTCATCAGTAGACTCATTTAGCCATTCCCACCAGTCGGTTACGCTCTCGTAGTGGCGTAGCATCGCGCGGCGCTCCCGTTCGGTGAGGCCACCCCACACCCCGTAGTTGGCTTCCGATTGTAGGGCATCAGCCAAGCATTCAAGACGTACCGGACAGGCAAAACACCGGGTACGGACCTGTCTTTGCGCCGCTCCCTGCACAAATAGAGCATCCGGTTCTTGACCAGCACACAGAGCGCGCGCAGCCCACGTCTCATCCTGGCTAAAGCTCATTGTTCACTCCTTGAACTCTCGCGGCGACATTGCCCATATATGTGACCGTACCTACATTTTGTTGAAAACACAAAAATAAACCCAAGAAATATTTTATCCAAGCGATTAGATAGTTATTGCCCACAATCTGCTTGCTAACTGCCTCCGAAGGTGCCTAAAAGACGCTCAGCCAAGTAGGGTAGAAATATGCAAAAAGGCACCGCTCGTTATCTGCCGCGTCAGCAACTTCGCCGCACCCTCGCGGCGCTGGCGGCTTTAATCGCACTGGCAGCAGTGCTGCTCGCTGGACTATCTTTACCGGTCGTGGGAGCGGCAGGGCTAGCGGCCCGTGCCGGGATGAGCGCCATGACCGAAATTCCCAGCGAATTCAAGCCCACCCAACCTTCGCAGCAATCGGTGATTTACTCGCGTGACGGCAAGCCAATCGCCCATTTTTACGCTGAGAATCGCATCGTAGTCAAGCTCAAAGATATGTCCCCCTGGGTGCAGAAAGGGACAATGGCAATCGAGGATCACCGTTTTTACCAGCATCGCGGGGTTGATCTCGAGGGTATCGCCCGCGCCATCGCCAATAACTTGGCCGGTAGAGACACCCAGGGTGCTTCTACCCTGACCCAGCAATTGGTGAAGAACACTTTGATTGACAAGGGCCTGCGCGCCGGAGATATGAACGAGGTTCGCAAGGCCCGCGAGCAGAGTATTTCCCGAAAATTGCGGGAAGCCAAAGACGCCCTCGCGATTGAAAAGAAACTCTCTAAAGACCAGATTTTAGAGGGATATTTAAACATTGCGCCCTACGGTGTCTCGGTATACGGGGTAGAGTCTGCCAGTCGTTTCTATTTTTCTAAGAGCGCGAAAGACCTTACTATCAGCGAGGGTGCACTACTTTCTGGTATCACCCAATCCCCCGCTAAATATGATCCCACCCTGCATCCTCAGGACAGTCAAAATCGGCGTGACCAGGTATTAAAGGCGATGTTGCGCGAGCAAATGATCACTTATGATCAATACAACGAAGCCAAAGCTATCCCGGTACCCGCCTTATTGAAAATTTCACCTGGTCAACAGGGGTGTGCAACCGCCGGGAAAGCCTCCTTCTTCTGCGCCTATGCGGTTAATGAAATTTACAACAATCCCGTTTTCGGTAAGTCCATCAATGACCGGCGACGCCTGTTGCTGCGCGGGGGTCTGAAAATCTACACCACTATGGACTCCAATTTGCAAAACTTGGCTACCGATACCGCGTTTAATCGGATTCCAGAAGGGGATAGTTCCGGACTTTCGATCGCGATTAGCTCGATCGAACCGGGAACCGGAAAAATTCGGGCCTTGGCTCAAAACACACCTTACGGAAATCCCGATAAGGAACATCCCCGTGCTACCCAGAACTCATTCGGGGTAGATAAGGCCCATGGGGGTGGCGCCGGTTTCCAGCCAGGATCTTCCTATAAGCCTGTAACCTTAGCTACCTGGTTTGATAACGGTTACTCGGCTTATTCGGTGGTGGGCGGACGCACCCATTATTCCACTAAGGAATGGAAGGTTTCTGGTAACTGTCCGGTACATGCCGGTCCGTGGGAGCTAAAGAACGCTACCGGGGGCAATAACTTTGCCACTTCGGTTTTGGAAGGCACCCAGAAATCTTTAAACACTACCTACGCCGGGATGGCTGCTAACCTCGACCTTTGCGATATCTACAAGATGAGCGAGAAGCTCGGGGCGGTAACTGGCGATCCTTCTCAGAAACAGGATTTAGGACCCTCCTTCATTATTGGTGCCGCCTCTATTCCGCCTTTGAATATGGCTAATGCCTTTGGCACTATTGCTTCGGGGGGCACCCTTTGCTCCCCGGTCGCCCTGGAAAAAGTGGTGGATGCCGACGGAAAGACTTTCAAAGTTTCCGCTGGAAACTGTAAACGCACCGTGGAGGCCAGCGTGGCTAACAAAACTGCGCAAGTATTAGTCTCTACCGCGAATAGCTATGGGGGCCGGGTTAATATCGGCCGGCAGGTAATGGCGAAAACCGGGACTACTAACGGCCCGAAGGCGGCCTGGACCGTGGGGGCAACCCCGAATCTGGCGACAGCGGTTTGGGTTGGCTACTCCCAGGGAAGTTCACGCAACCTGGTGGGAATGAGAATTAACGGTGCTTACTATGGCATTCTTTACGGTAATACCGTTCCCGCCATGGCATTTAGAGAATACATGGCCGCGGCGGTACAAAACCTGCCGGCAGCAACTTTCCCCGACGCCAACATTGGGGAGGGTAAAACTGTTTCCCAAGGCAGAGCGCGACCTAAGTCCACACAGCAACCTAGCGAAGGACCCGCCTCCCCTAGCCCGAGCGCTACCGAGATTGCGCAAACGTTTTATTACGGGGACAACTAGATTTTGAGGCCGCGCCGCACCCTATTAGCTTTAGCCGCGGGGACGCTAGCCTATCCTTTTTTCGAGGCTCGCCGCCCGCGTTTGCGCCGCTATCAGCTAGTCAAGCTTCCCGAGCAAGGAGCGTTAAGCATCCTGGGGGATCTGGGTTCTCGAAAGCAGGGTGGTAAAGCTTGCGGCCATAAAACAGTGGCAGACTATCGGCAAACTCCCGGAATTGGCACTGGTTCTACGGAAGATCCAACCTGGCAATTGCGAATACTACACCTGTCTGACCTGCATCTTTGGTCGGGAAGTGGTTGGCTTGCCGATTGGGTAGCTTCGCTTGCCGAATTTCCGGATATAGATTTTGTGGTCCTCACCGGAGATAATTTTGCAGATGCTTCCGGGTTAGAGATGCTGCAGCGCGCCCTCGAACCTTTAATAAAGTTACCGGGAGCTTTTGTGTTTGGCTCCAACGATTACTATTCGGGCATCCTCAAGCTGCCATTGCACTATTTTTTCCCGAATAAGAAACCTAAATTACGAAACGTTCCCGACTTGCCCACCGAGAAATTCCGAGACTTTTTAACTGCTTCAGGCTGGAGTGACCTTAATAATCAGGTGGCTACCCGCACGGTTATTTCCCCGGCGAGGCAGGGACGCCGCGCCAAAAAGTTAACGGTGGCGTTCTCGGGAACCGACGACCCCCATATCGGGCGCGACGAGGCGGTGCGGGTACCGGATACCTGGGGAGCAGCAGATTTACGTCTCGCCCTCACCCATGCCCCCTATGCGCGTATCCTCGACCAATATGCTGCCTGCGGGGCCGATCTGGTGCTGGCCGGGCATACCCACGGGGGTCAGGTTTGCCTGCCAGGATTTGGGGCCCTAGTAAACAACACGGATTTGCCGCTGTCCTACTCGGGGGGAATGCATTCCTGGAAGGCGGGAACTATACCTAATCCGGCACCGCGGGTGCACAAAGGTAAAACCTATCCCCTGCCAAATCTGGAGGCACTTGCCGGTGCAGCCGGAATCGCCCCCTGGGCGCCGGGAGAACGCACCACCGTGCATATTTCGCGCGGACTGGGTACCTCCAAGTACACACCGGTGCGCCTGGCATGCCCGCCCGAAGCGGCGATTATTACGATTACTGGCCCCCACTAAGACCAGTAACCAACCCTGACCAGCTGACGCCAAGAAAACTAGGTCGGGACCTCTGCTTTCAATACCCGCACCTGACAAAATCACAGGACAAAGAGATTTAATTCCCATAATCTGTGACCTAGACACCCTCTTTAGCAGGTAAAGCTGATTTGCGGTAGAATGGGATCCGGAAAATTTGTATTTGGGAGCCTGTAAGTTATGACATTTGAAATCGGCCAGACCGTTGTTTATCCCCATCACGGTGCCGCGGTGATCGAAAATATCACTACCCGCAAACTCAAAGGTGAAGACACCACCTATTTGATGCTGCGAGTCACCAATGGCGATATGACCATCCAGGTGCCGGCAGCAAATGTGGATATGGTGGGGGTCCGAGACGTGGTGGACGAGGAAGGCCTCAAAGAAGTACTTGCCGTATTGCAGGAACCGCATATCGAAGAACCCACCAACTGGTCCCGCCGTTACAAGGCTAATGGCGAAAAAATCGCCACTGGGGACATTTTGAAAGTCTCGGAAGTGGTGCGGGATTTGACCTTCCGCGACAATGAACGCGGGCTGTCGGCGGGTGAAAAGCGAATGCTGGGGAAGGCGCGAGCGATTCTAGTGTCTGAACTTGCCTTGGCTAAGGATGAGGATGAAGAGGCGGCCTCGGATCGTCTGGATAAAATCATGGAAGAAGCCCAGGTAGAATACAACCGGGTCAATAATAAGTAAAGGTTAAAGGACGGGTTATGGGACGCAGCGTCTACTGCGTCGTGACCGCCGCTGGTTCCGGATCTCGACTCGGCACTTCCGGGCCAAAAGCGTTGGTAGAATTTGCAGGTAATACTTTGCTGCATCACGCCCTGCGCTCCCTGGAGCCGGTGGATAATTTGGTCGGGGTAGTGATTACCGCCCCCCCGGACTGCATAAGCGCTTTCACGAAGGTTGCCCGCTGCGCTGCCCTGTCCTACCCCTGGAAAGTTGTCGCCGGAGGCACCACTCGGCAAATCTCTGTCTACCAGGGTCTACAGGCACTTTTAGCTTTCAATCCCGGCGTAGGACAGGTAGCCGCCGATGACCCGGAAGCTATCGTTTTAATTCACGATGCGGCCCGGGCCCTTACCCCCAAAGACCAGTTTGAGCGGGTGTGTACGGCGGTTGCATCCGGTTGCCCCGCAGTAGTACCCGCCACTGCTTTAGTCGACACCGTACGGGAAATCGCCGGCGACTCTTTTTGCCGCAAAGGGGTAGAGATTACTCCCTCGGGCGCTACCCCTGACCGCTCTCATTTGCGCTGCGTGCAAACTCCGCAAGGTTTTGCGGGAGACGTTATTTTTGCGGCTCATGAACAGGCTCGGGAGGAAACAAATTCAGAGGGTGGAGCCCTAGACGATGCTCTGCTGGCAGCTAGGCTCGGATACCAGCAATACTTTGTGGCAGGATCTCGGCGAGCCTTGAAAATCACGTACCCCTTGGATCTCAAACTAGCCACTTGGCTGGCGGAAAATCCCGAGCAAGCGTAAGGGCAGGAAAGACATGGCTGACACCGGTGACCATCAAAAATATTTACCAGCGGAAAACCACGACCGCACCAAGGGTAAAATTTTAGCCTGGTCACTGTGGGATTGGGGTTCCGCTGCCTTCAATGCGGTGGCCACCACCTTTGTTTTCACTGTCTACCTAACCACCAAAGATTTATTTGCCCCTGGCAACCAGGCCACTACTGATTTATCGATTGGCTTAGCTTTTGCGGGGCTGGTGATCGCGTTGGTGGCACCAGTTTCCGGGCAGCGTGCCGACCATAAAGGTCGCGGCACCCGGATGCTGGCACTATTTTCTGCTCTCGTCACCATTTGTATGGCATTAATGTTCGCGGTCTATCCCACTTCTCCCCTAGGAAAGACCGGGGCGCTCTGGCTGGGGGTAGCGCTGCTATCATTTGGAAATATTTTCTTCGAGTTCGCCTCGGTGAACTATAACGCCATGTTGGCGCGGGTTTCCACTAAAGAAAATATGGGTAAAGTCTCCGGGATCGGCTGGGGCATGGGGTATTTGGGCGGCATTATTTTGCTCGGGGTGCTCTATATCGGTTTCATCTCCCCCGAGGTGGGCTGGTTTGGGGTTACCGGGGAAAACTTCCTAAATATCCGGATCGCCATGGTATTTGCCACCATCTGGTTCGCAGTTTTTTCGATTCCAGTAATCGTTGCTTTACCGGGACGCCGGCGCGGCGTAGACGGGAAGCTCCATCCAGTGACTATGGCGGGGGTTGATTCCCAAGATAAAGAACCAGTCGGAGGATTGGCGGGAGTTAAAGCCGCCTATATTGAGCTGTGGGAAACCATTAAACGGCTAGCGAAAACCGCCCCCGAAATTTTACGCTTCCTAATTGCCTCCGCGATTTTCCGAGATGGCCTCGCGGGAGTATTTACCTACGGAGCCATCCTGGCCTCCACCGTTTTCGGCCTAAACGGCGGCCAGGTAATGATTTTTGCAATCGTCGCTAACGTAGTGGCGGGAATCGCCACCATCGCCTGTGGGGCCGCCGACGACTTCTTCGGCCCCAAAAAAGTCATGATTTTTTCCCTGGGCTGTATGACCACCCTGGGATTAATCCTCTTTTTTGCCCACAATGGCGGTGCCAAAATCTTCTGGTCCTTCGGGTTACTGCTTTGTATCTTCGTCGGCCCCGTACAGTCGGCCTCCCGTTCTTTCCTCGCCCGGATTATTCCTAAGGGGCGCGAGGGCGAACTATTCGGACTTTACGCCACCACCGGACGCGCAGTCTCCTTCATGTCCCCCACCTTGTTCGCCCTGTTCGTGTGGATTGGAAAACTTTTTGTGCCCACCGGCACCAGTTCCCAACATTTTGGAGTCCTGGGAATCACCTTGCTGCTGGGGGCAGGGTTCGCGCTGCTCGCTCCCTTAAAAGCCCCGGAGCGTCCTCAAAAGTAAAACTGGCCTAAATCGACTTTAACTGCGGCAATACGATGAACTACAAAATAATTTTTCACCGAGGAGGTGCCCGGAAAAGAAACACACTGGCAATGCCGAAAAAGTTTAGATTGCCAGCAGAAAACCAGAGTCCCGCACCTGTCTGATAAATCAGTTATTAGCACCCGGGATAGTAGCGAAACTGGATAGTGATAGATTAGCTACAGCGAATATGATAGGTCAGTAAGAATCTAGGTAATACCCCATCTTGATTAAACACAGGAACAACCGCAAAAATAGAATTACTAAGACCGCTGTGGCGATATCACTGCTTTTATCGTCAGTGACAGCAATATTGCTATTTGGACGTAACCGTCGTAATGAAACAACTAATCAACCCCATCTAACGAAAAATAGAGAACGCCCTGTGAAATCGCCAGAAACGAAATCCGTGTTTAACCAGAAGCGCCGGAGTACTGCCATTCCGGTTGCCAAATTTCCTGCCGGCGAGCCCCGGGCGTCCCATATTCCCTCTGCTGACCAGCCTCCATTGCCTGCCGGCGAACCCCGGGCTGCCCATATTTCCCCTTCCCCCCAACCCCCATTGCCTGCTGGCAAGCCCCGGACTGCCCATGTTCCCGCTGCTAACCAGCCTCCTTTACCTGCCGGCAAACCTCCAGCTGCTTATATTTCCCCCTCCCCCCAACCCCCATTACCTGCCGGCAAGCCTCCGGCTAAGCTTTCCACTACTAAACCGGGGTCTCACTACATCCCGGGATTAGATGGCTTGCGCGCCCTCGCGGTAATCTCAGTGATCACCTATCACCTCTACCCCATTGGCTTTCCCGGCGGTTTCCTAGGGGTCGATGTTTTCTTCGTGCTTTCCGGCTTCCTGATTACCACTTTGCTACTGCGGGAACTATCCAAAACCGGAAAAGTTTCCCTGGGGCATTTCTGGCTGCGCCGTGCCCGCCGCCTCCTGCCCGCCCTATCGGTACTAATAATCACCGTGGTACCCACGGCCTTTTTAGTTAACCGCGAGCTGTTAGTGGGTATAGGGCGCCAGGTACTGGGAGCGTTAACTTTTTCCACTAACTGGTTGGAGATCGCTCACGGCAGTTCCTATTTCGCTGCCACCACCCCGGTTCTGTTCAAGAACTTTTGGTCCCTAGCGATTGAAGAGCAGTTCTACCTGGTTTGGCCGCTAATCTTCTTGCTTTGCATCACCGCCATCAAACGAAGGTGGATGCGGATGATAATCCCGCTAACCTTAGCGGGAATCAGCGCTTTCCTCATGGGATACCTATTCGATCCTGATAACACTACCCGCGTCTATTTCGGGACTGACACCCACCTATTCGGCCTGGCACTAGGGATTTGCGTAGCGTTTTTGTGGAGCACATCAGACTCGGTACAAACTCCTAATTCCCCCGCAAAATCCAGCGGTAAATTTAGGAAAGCCCTGGCACAAGTGATCGGATTTATCTGCCTAGCAGCCCTAATCGCCGCCATGTTCTTATTAACAGATGCCTCACCCTACACCTTTAGGGAAGGCATTGCCGCCTGCAGCCTAGTAGTGGCAATCTTGATTTGGTGCCTGCTCAAGCCGGGAAGCCTGCTGGCTAAAGCGGGCGAACTCCGCCCTCTGAAATACATAGGTACCCGCTCTTATGGTCTTTACCTGTGGCATTGGCCGATTTTTATAGTTGCCACCGCCCTTTACCCCGCCGCAGTGTACTCCCTCCAGTATTGGGTAAGATCTGCCCTGTGCGTGTTAGTCACCTTGCTGATATGCGAGCTTTCCTACCGCTTCCTAGAAACCCCGGTGCGCAAACGCGGTTTCCGCAAAGCGTTTTCGCGTGCCCAGGCACCCATCTCCTACCGCTTCACCCAAGTGATCTCGGTATTAGTTGTCTTGGCACTGACCAGCTTTACTGGGGTGGCGATTGCGAAAGCACCCGCGAAGTCACAGACTCAACTGGCCATTGAAGCAGCAGAAAAGCTAGATCAACAAGCAGCGCCGAAGACCGGTGCTCCTAAACCCGTGACTACCACCCCCAAACCTAAGCCCACCCCGGTGGATAAGCGCCTAATCCTATCGGAAAATCTAAATACTACTAATCCTACCGGGGAAGAAATAACCTTCATCGGAGATTCCATGTTTTCTGCTTCCCGCGGCGGCTTAGTCTCTGCTATACCCGGTATTAACCTCTTAGCCCGCCCCAACCGACAATGGGGAATTGCCCCTCAAATAGTTTCCGAGGGACTAGCAAGCGGACAAATCCGGCGAACTGTGGTTATCAGTTACGGAACTAATGCGGGAGTCTACGATCCTGCCTTAGTACATCAAGTGATCGCTCAACTAGGACCTGACCGGATGATTTTACTGGTAAACCTGTATTCACCTTCGACTTTCGTCCCGAAATCAAACCAGATTTTAGCCGAGATAGCGAGTCAGTACGCCAATGTGAAACTGGTGGACTGGAATAAAGTAGTCTCCCAACATCCCGAATGGCTGGAAGTAGACCAAACCCATCCCAGTATGAAGGGATCGGTCAAGCTAGGTGAATTGGTTCGTCAAAATATAGACCAAATGTCGGCAGATTTAACCGCCCTTAAAGCTAAGCAAAAAGTTAAGTAGCAAACCTACTTCCGCGCGTACCCAACAAACGGTAGCGCCCAGAAGTGCTCCATGACACAATGGGAGACATGAAAAAAATAATTAATTCTCCCGACAATGTTGTCGCAGATTCATTAAAAGGTTTAGAACTCGCTCACGGGGATACCCTACGTATCGATCACGAAAACAAAGTAGTTTACACCCGCCGCGGGGCTGTTAAAGGCAAGGTGGGTTTGGTTTCCGGGGGAGGCAGCGGGCATGAGCCCCTCCATTCCGGTTTCGTAGGCCCCGGTATGCTGGATGCCGCCTGCTGCGGAGAGGTCTTCACTTCCCCGGTGCCGGACCAGATAATGGCCGCCACCAGTGAAGTAGATGGAGGTGCAGGGGTTCTCCATATCGTGAAAAACTATACCGGCGATGTGATGAACTTCGAGATGGCCGCGGAAATGGCTAATGCCGAAACCGGAGTGGAAGTGCGCTCGGTAGTGGTAAACGATGACGTAGCGGTGCAAGACTCGCTCTACACTGCAGGCCGCCGCGGCGTTGGCGCCACCGTGTTCGTAGAAAAACTGGCGGGAGCGGCAGCCGAAGCTAAAGCCAGCTTGGACGAAGTGGAACGCATCGCTAAGGAAGTAAATGACCGTTCCCGCTCCTACGGGATTGCCCTCACTTCCTGCACGGTTCCCTCTGCTGGGAAACCCACTTTCGACCTCGGAGAGAACGAAATCGAGGTAGGCATTGGTATCCACGGGGAGCCGGGACGGGAACGCCGCCCCCTAGTTACCGCCGATGAACTAGCTGCCGAACTAGTAGAGCCAATTTTGGCAGACCTAGATTTTAGTGGCGAACCGGTGTTTGCGATGCTCAACGGCATGGGCTCCACCCCCTTGATCGAACTCTACCTAGCCTACGGCGAAGTAGCCGCGATCCTAGAAGCTAAAGGGATTAAAGTAGCTCGCTGCCTGGTAGGTGACTACATTACCTCCCTGGAGATGGCAGGCTGTTCCCTGACTCTGACCCAGGCCAGCGAAGAACTAATCAAACTTTGGGACGCTCCGGTGAACACCACCGGTTTACGTTGGGGGTGTTAGTTGTGGCGGAAACTAAAGATTTTTTCGCCTGGCTCACCGCCTACAAAGAGTTAATAGTCGAAAATGCCGACTACCTGACTGACCTCGACAGACGCATCGGGGACGCCGATCACGGCGCCAATATGGCTCGCGGTATGACCGCGGTCGCCCAGCTGGATCCGACCAGTTTCGCTGATGCCGGCGCCCTGTTGAAGAAAGCCGGCATGACCTTAGTTTCTAAAGTGGGGGGCGCTTCCGGTCCGCTGTATGGCACCTTCTTTATGCGAATGGGGGCAGCGCTCTCCCCCGATGCGGATACTGCCGCAATCGGGAAGGCGCTGCGAGCCGGAGCCGATGGGGTAAAGATGCGAGGCAAAGCTGAACTAGGTGATAAAACCATGCTTGACTGCCTCTATCCGGCTCTGGATGCTTTCGACGAGGCAGCCCCCGAAGGGCTTCAGGCCGCATTGGCGGCAGCCAGCGAACGCGCTGATAAAGCTGCCAGCGAGACCGAACCGCTGATCGCGAAGAAAGGACGCGCCTCATACCTAGGGGAACGCTCAAAAGGGACTCCAGATCCAGGAGCGACTTCCTCCGCTTTACTGTTCAAAGCTGCCGCCGCAGCTTTGGCATAAACACCGGTTAAAAGGAGTTGGCATGATCTCCCTGGTAGTGGTGTCTCATTCGCTGCCTTTAGCTACCGCCGCTAAAGAGCTAGCGATGCAGATGACCGTCGCCGACAGCGCCCCCAAAGTATTGGTGGCAGCGGGAATTAGCGATGGTGAGCAGGTAGAACTAGGCACCGACGCTCAGCAAATTAGCGAAGCGATTGAGGCGGCTGATAGCCCCGATGGAGTGCTGATTTTAGTGGATTTGGGTTCTGCACTGCTCAGTTCCCAAATGGCATTGGAATTCGTCGATCCGGAGCTGGCTGATCGCTGCCTAATTTCTGCTGGCCCCCTGGTGGAAGGACTGGTAGCTGCGGTAGTGAGTGCCGCCGGGGGCGCGAGCCTGAAAGAGGTAGCCAGCCAGGCCCAAGCAGCCTTGGCGGGCAAGATCGACCAGCTCAGCGACTCACAGGAGCCTCACCCAGAGGGCGAAGCAGACCTTTCGGATAGTTCTGCGGCTGCGCCATCGGGGGAAGAATCATTTTCCGCCCCCGATGCTGCGGTTATGGAGCTGGAGATTATCGATCCTCATGGAATGCATGCCCGTCCCGCGGCTGCCCTGGCCGGCGCTATCGGGGCAAGAAAAATACCAGTTTTCGCCCGCAAAGCCGGGACTTTCCGAGCAGTAAATGCCGCTTCCCTCACCCAGGTGAGTGCCTTAGGGATTGGTAAAGGAGACACCCTGGAACTTTGCACTACGGATCCTGAATCCGAGCAAATTTTTGCCGCCATCCGGGGGGCATTGTCCGAAACCGACCCTCCTACCATAGCAGGCGACTCCCCGGCGAAAGAAGAAAGTTCCGTTAACACTGTCGCCGGGCAACTAGCTAAAGAAGTACCCACTCCTACCGACCCGGCTCGCAACGGCGACCAGATTGTTATCGGATACGCAATGGTGTTGGACGAACACGAGGAGGCCGAGTTTTATCGGGTAAGTCCCAATGAAGGGGAGGCGATAGACAAAGCCCGCAAAGCAGTAAGAGCCTACCTATCTTCCTTGGGATCAGATCCAATTATCAAAATGCAGATCGGACTGGTGGACGACCCGGAGCTGCGGGCTGAAATCGCCGATGAAATTGCTGGCGGGATTAACGCTTTTACCGCAGTAGACAATGCCTATAATGCTGCTGCTACCAAGATGGAGAAATTGGATGACCCTTACCTGGCGGAACGGGCTACCGATCTACATGCGGTTTCTCGCCTGTTAAAGAAAGCGCTGATTGGTCACGAACTCAACAACTTAGAAGAACTTATTAAGAAGCATTCCACCCCGGCGGTGCTGGTAGTTGAAGAACTTGATGCCCCGCTAGCTGCCAGTTTGCCTCCAGAAATCGAGGGGGTCGTAACTCGCAGTGGCGGCACCACCGGACACGGCGCGATTGTGGCAGCTTCTAGGGGAATCCCCGTGTATGCCGGCCTAAAGTGGGGGGTCCATGATGGGGACACCATTGTTTTTGATCCCCGCACCAAGCATCTGGAAGTTAACCCCAAAGCCAGGGTTTTTGCCCATTGGATTGAGCGGGCCCGCGAGCGCGTCGCTACTGCTACCAAAGCTCTAGAACAACTCGAAGCCCCTGCAATTACCGATTCTGGTATGCAGATCCCCATCCAGGTGAATGTTTCTACTGCGACCGGACCGGTAAAAGGTGCCGAGGGGTGCGGCTTGGTGCGGACTGAAACTCTATTTGCGGGTTACCAAGCGGCTCCTTCCCGAGAGCAGCAGGCACAAGTGTACGCCGAACTTGCCCGCGACCTGGGGCCAACTACGATTCGCCTGTGGGATATTGGAGCAGACAAACCGTTGCCGTTTGCCAAGCAACCTCCGGAAAACAACCCCTTCCTGGGAGTGCGGGGAGTCCGCTTACTGCGGAAGTTCCCCCACCTGTTACGCGACCAGTTGGGGGCGGTTCTCGACGCTAACCAAACTTTAGAATCCGAAGGACTAGGTACGCTCTTGCGGGTGATGATTCCCATGGTCAATCACGTGCGACAAGTGGATTGGGTACGTTCCCTACTAGAGGAGATCACTGCCGATGCTTTCGGGATTGATGAAGATGCTGAGCCGGTGCAAATATCGTTACCACTGGGGATAATGGTGGAAACTCCTTCCGCTGCTTTGCGGATGGAAGAGTTTTGTGGCGCCGTAGATTTTGTGTCGGTGGGTACGAATGATCTTTGCCAATATGTTGCCGCCGCCGATCGGGGAAACTCGCAGGTAGCGGACCTGGCTGATGAGGTGCGAGAAACGGTGGTGCAAATGGTGGGCACGGTGGCCCAGGTTGCCCACGACGCCGCAGATCCTATTGAAGTTTGCGTATGTGGAGATATGGCTTCTGATCCGGCTTGGGCGGGCAAGCTGGTGCAGGCGGGAGTGGATTCACTTTCGGTGCGCGCCGGGATGATCGCGATGATAAAACAAACTATCCGCCAGTTATAGGGCGAGGTTTCTAGCTACCGGAAACTTCTAGCAGCTCCTCTTGACGTGGCCTCCAATCCTGCGAGGCAGGGCGCAAAGGTGAAATAACTAATCTTGCCCCTAAGCGTAGCTACAGATCCTTCTTAGCAGGACTGCCAGTATTATCTTTTCGCCCCGCATGCTTTACTCCCCGAACAGACGGTAAAGTCATTCTCAGGAATAACGCATTTCGGGAAGGGGGAACCATGGAGCTTATCGCCATTTTTTGCGCGATGGTCCTCTTTTCCTTGCTTCCCGGATACGCCTTGGTGCGCTGCCTGATCCCGGCTCTTCCTCCGCGGGTGACGTTAGCGGTAGCTCCGGCACTGACCTTTTTCGTCCTCTTAGTGCTGGCAAGTCTACTATCTCCCACTAGTGCCCTCTGGCTGGGCAAACTAGGTTTTAGCGGAAGTTTTTGGCGGTGGAAACCGGTACTAGTATTCCCGCTGGTGGGGCTACTAACGATTATCTTTGCTGGCGGCGCCGTAATTCGGTGCCGCCAGCTAACTAACCGCAGTTCCAGGGATTTTCCGTTACTGGCGGCGGTGCTAGCAGGCATCACTGCCGGCATCGCCCCCATGGTTCGCACTATTGATTTCACTAATCCCGCCCAGCGTTGGGATCCTAGCTTTCACTACAACGGCCTGGTTCTACTGCGTCGCACCCAGGATGCGCACCCTCTTTACGCCCTTTCTGGGCAGTATTCGCAAAGCGCTCGGGTATATTACCCGAGTGGTTGGCACATTTTCACCGTATTATTCACCGGTTCTAAGTCGGTAATACCTGCCGCTAACCTGACGTTTCTACTGTTGGTTTGCTGGTGGATTTTGGGAGTGAGCGCCCTGGTCGCTTTACTGGGAATATCTCGGCGGGCCCAACTAATAACCATCGTGCTTTCTGGATTTACCCTATCTTTCCCTGCTGATTCTTTAGCGCGCTACGCGCAGTGGCCCAACGGCACCGGGATCGCATTATTGCCGGGCGCCGCCGCATTAATGCTGGTTTTGGGCAGGCAGGTGCTGGCATACGCGCGCAAAATATCGGGATCTTGTACTGCTGGCCTCCAGCCTGCCAAACCCGATTCCAGTGATTTGCCACTGACTTTACCAGCCGTGTTGGCCACTTTATTCACTTCTTTATTCTTAGGGATTGGATCCGTATGGGTTCACCCCGCCATCTTTTTTAACCTGTTAGCGCTACTATTCCCGCTGTTAGCAGCGTTGATCGCCACTCACCTATATCGAGGGATCCGGAAAAGAAAACTTTCCAGTATCGCCGGCTGGCTGGGGGCTAGTCTCGGGGTGCTACTAGTCCTGGAAATCGGTTTTCTCAATCCCTCCAGCTTGGCGACCGCGCTTTTTGAGCGCGAGGGAGATGAATATTTAGCTTTCTTGCGTCCGCTGCTGCCTACCCCTTTCTTTTTCCCGTCCTCAGCTTTCATCTTTTTCATGACGTTAATGGCTGCCTTACTGATTATGGGAATAATCGCGGTCTTTTATGGCCGGGCACCAAAATGGCTGCTGGCCTCCTGGGCCCTGTGCGCGGGGCTAGTGATGATTTCTTTCCTGCCGGCTTCGCCCCTCAAAGTGATAACCGGTCCGTGGTATTCGGATCCGCGGCGTCTAATGGCAATCCTGCAACTCCCCTTAAATCTGCTGATGGGAGTGGGCTTAGATTTTCTGCTAGTGCTAACTGCTAGTTTTCTTGCCGCTGTCGGCGCCCCGGGGCGTATTTGCAAAGGCGCACTCGCAACTCTGGCTGCCGCCTGTCTTACCGTCGGGATTGCCGGCTCCGATAGCCGAGTGTGGGCCTTAGAAACGGTTTTCAATCCGGAGCGAACCGGAAGCGGGGGACTAGCCAATAGTGGGGAGTTAAGGTTGATTAAACGCGCCGCCCATTTCTTGCCTGCAGACGCTGTGATTGTCGGGGATCCTTCTATTGGCACCATCTATTTTGAGGCCATCGCTAATCGGAAAGTAGTTTTCCCTTCCCTGGGTAAAAGCGAAAAAGATCCCGACCGCACCCGCCTTTATTATCACCTGAATAATCTCGGGCGGGACCGGCAGGTTTGCCTGTCCCTAGAGAAACTGAAAGTCACCCATTTCTATGCCCGCCCTAACAGCAGATACATGGGAGTTCCCCGCTCTTACTCTTGGCCGGGCTTCTACCACGTGCCTGTGGATGGTTACTTCACGCAGGTGGCTAAGGGAGGGCGCGCTAAACTTTACCGTTTCAACGGCTGCGGTCGCGAGCGTGGCGAAAATAACCGTTCTACCTGGTCGAAAAGTTTGGAAAGCCAGCGGCAGGATAGATAGACTGACACGGTGCCTATGGCATTTGGCCGCTATAGCTCAGTTGGTAGAGCAACGCTCTCGTAAAGCGTAGGTCATCGGTTCAAGTCCGATTAGCGGCTCTGATAGTTTCCTTTTCTGCTTCCCTATTTCCGCGCCCTCTTACCTATTTATTCGGCGCGCACCCGCGCTAATGCTGCTGCCAGCTTACTTTTCGCCCTGGAAAAAATTGCTTTCTGGGTGATGAGGATGCAGGTAGGCTAGGGTGCAGGAGGTATCACTTGGCTAGCAGTATCGATAATCCCCAGAATCTGGAACTAAAAATCGGGGGCATGAGTTGTGCGGCATGTGCGGCACATATTGAAAAAGACCTCAATAAGATGCCGGGGGTGAACGCGACCGTTAACTATGCGACCGAGAAAGCCACTATTTCTCAAACCGGTGATTTTGGCGCTAAAGATTTTATAAAAACCGTGGAAAACGCTGGTTATAGTGCGTTTACGGGAGAAGATTTAGGAAACGAGGACGGGCAGGAAAACGCGGCAGTAGGGGCAGCCGAGCTAGCAGGCCTTAGGCGGCGCCTAGCTATTTGCGCGATTTTAGCTGCTCCCGTAATTGTGCTGGCAATGGTTCCGCCCCTGCAGTTCCCCTACTGGCAGTGGGTCTCCCTGGTGCTGACGATTCCGGTGGTGCTGTGGGGGGCGTACCCCTTCCACCGCGCGGCCTTCCTAAATGCCCGCCGCGCCACTACCACTATGGACACCCTAATTTCGCTGGGTACCTTAGCTGCCTTTATTTGGTCGCTATATGCCCTGTTCTTAGGGGAGGCTGGCCGAGTGGGTATGACCCACGATTTCCAGCTACTTGCCCAACCGGGGGATGCCGCCAGTCACATCTACCTGGAAGTTTGTTCCGGGGTAACGCTTTTTATTCTGGGCGGGCGCTATTTTGAGAAACGTGCCAAGGTCCGAGCGGGGGACGCTCTGCGCTCCCTCGCCGAATTGGGCGCGAAAGAGGTAACCGTGCTGCGAGGGGGCCAAGAGCTTAAAGTCCCGATTGAGCAGCTCACTGCGGGCGAAGAATTTATTGCCCTGCCGGGCGAAAAAATAGCTACTGACGGAGAGGTAGTTTCCGGCAATAGCGCGGTTGATAACTCGCTACTTACTGGAGAATCAGTGCCGGTCGAGGTAGCGCCCGGAGACTCGGTTACCGGAGCGACTATCAACACCTATGGTCGCCTAATTGTTCGCGCCACTCGGGTGGGAGCACAAACCCAGCTCGCCCAGATTACTCGACTAGTGGAACAGGCTCAGGCCGGTAAGGCTCCAATTCAGCGTCTGGCTGACCGAATTTCCGCAGTTTTCGTACCGATAGTGATCGCAATTTCGCTGCTCACTTTAGCTATTCGGTTACTTATTGGAACCCCGGTTACCGCTTTTACCTGCGCGGTCGCGGTGTTAATCATTGCTTGCCCCTGCGCGTTGGGGCTTGCTACCCCCACTGCCCTGCTGGTGGGAACCGGCCGAGGAGCAAACCTGGGGATCCTGATTAAAGGCGCCGAAATTTTGGAATCCACCCGGCAAATCGATACCGTCATCCTCGATAAAACCGGGACGGTAACCAGTGGAAATATGGAGCTAGTCAGCATTTATCCTCGCGATGACTTCCAGATTTTACAAACGGCCGCCACTCTAGAGGGCGGCAGCGAACATCCCATCGCCCAGGCGATTACCCGCGCGGCTCGGGAGCAAGGACTTTCCTCCCCTAGCGGCGCGGTGCCGGCAGATTTTACCAACTCCGCGGGTGGAGGGGTAAGCGGCACCGTTGAGGGGCAGCAAGTTCTGGCGGGAAACCAGCAGTTCATTAGCGCTGCCGGCGCGAAGATCCCCGAAGAGATGCTGACAGCACTTAACCGAAGCAGAAGCCGCGGGGAAACCACTGTGCTGGTAGCGATTGCGGGCGAAGTAAAGGGAGTGTTGGGGGTAGCTGACCGCATAAAAGAAACTAGCCCCCAGGCGATCTCGCTGTTTAAGGAGTTAGGGCTCACCCCGGTGCTCCTGACGGGGGACGGGGAAAAAGTGGCTCACCAAGTTGCCAAGCAAGTGGGCATTACCGAGGTGATCGCCGAGGTTAAGCCGGAAGATAAAGTGGTGGCAGTTTTCCGCAAACAAGGACGGGGCGCTACCGTGGCGATGATCGGCGATGGCGTGAACGATGCTGCCGCCCTCACACAAGCAGATTTAGGGATCGCCATGGGTAGTGGAACCGATGTGGCGATCCAAGCTGCCGATATTACTTTGATGCGCCCAGATTTACTGGCAGCGGTGGATGCGATTCGGCTTTCCCGGCGCACCCTAAAAATAATCAAAGGTAACCTGTTTTGGGCATTCGCCTACAATGTCGCCGCCATACCACTGGCCGCACTCGGGTTACTTAACCCGATGCTCGCCGGAGCGGCTATGGCGTGTTCCTCGGCATTCGTAGTCGGAAATAGTCTGCGGCTACGCTCGTTTCAACCGGTAGAGGCGGGTTAGTTGCCCCCCACCGGGCAATAAATACCTAGCAAAGATCCTACTGGGGCGGGCGTTCCCCGTCTTGCCACACCCACTGGGGACCGTCATTGTGATAGCGAGGGCGATGTAAAATCCCCGATTCGTACTCGATCATCAAATTGGGGCCATTTGCCCAGGCCTGGCCGTCAACTACCAGACTCCAACCGTGGGGATAGGGGCTTTGCCAAATCAAAGTAACATTCGGGTTAGCGGCTCCGTTACGCAAGGCCGAATCCCGGGCATTCCTGATTACCAGTCGCCCGTCCTCTAATATCGGATCCACAGTATGGACTTTTACGTGGTCGCCATAGGGCAAAGTAATCAAAGAAGCCGAGTTAAAACAGGCCATAGCTTCCGGTAATCTATACAGGGGCACCGGGATAGTCATCTATTTTCCTCTCTAAGCTTTGGCGATGGCGTCAACTTTGAGCCTAGTTAACGGATCGCCCGATCCGCGAGCGCTATTGTATACGAAGGTAACAATAGCGTCTCAAAATCCTGTCTGTACTTGCAGTTTACCGGAAAACCCCGTTAGACGATAGCAAATGCCGAAGCCTCGGCACTGCTTGTCCCCGTTTTAGACGTCGTTGATACGCCAATAGTCCTGGTAACGATCGAAATGGTCAAAAGCATCATGAATGATGGCGCTGCGTGAATACCCCATCACGTCATAATCTTGATCATTATCGGGTAAATGCACTTCCAGGCGCGTAGATCGGGGAGTACTGGGGGCAGAGCCGGCAAAAATAGTATTCGCGGTATCTACCGCCAAAATCCGGTATACAAACTGGTCAGGGCCTTTGAAAGCCGTTAACTTTAGGCGGTCATAGATACGGATCTGGGGGTCGACCTGCTCCAGAGGATCATTATCTGAGCGAACAACCTCGGCGGGAATCCCCTGTTTGTTAAGTTCTGCGGCAAAGTCACGCAGTGCCGGTTCTGCCACTTTATCCAAGTAAGCCTGGGCTTCTAGGGGGGTTACCTGCCCGAAAGTTCGTGAAATTCGATCACGCCAATTGGCCTCCAACCTACCGGCGATAGAACCGGTTCCCGCCAGGATGTTGCGAGCAGAATGAGCCCGCAGCTGTCGGGCACGGCGATCCTGTTTTAGGGCTCTAGCCAAGCCAATCATCACCAAAATCATCACTAGTGAGAAGGGAAGTCCCATGATAATGGTGGCGTTTTGTAACGCCGGGATACCCCCTACTATCAGCATTCCGATAGTTAGCAGCCCGGTTACCGCCGCCCAAAAAATTCGTAGCCATCCGGGAGCGTCGGAGCGCACTGTCGGTAAAAATGAGGACAGGTTCGCCATAATGAGCGCGCCCGAGTCCGCGGAGGTTACGTAGAATAGCAGGCCTACGAAGGTGGCTAAACCCATGATAAATACCGCTGCCGGACACTGCTGCAACAGCAAGTAAAAGCCCATTTCCGGAGCTTTTAGGGTTGCCTGCGCGAAGGATTTATCTCCACTGCGGATTAGATCGATGGCGGCGTTACCAAAAATAGCTACCCACATTAGGACATAAGAAAAGGGAATCAGCATGGTGCCCACTACAAACTCCCGCAGAGTGCGTCCTCTGGAAATCCGCGCCAGGAACATTCCCACAAAGGATGCCCAGGCCACCCACCACGCCCAAAAGAACAGCGTCCAGGCGGACATCCAGGCGCTTACGTCAGAATAAGCAAAAGTTTCGAGGGCGCGGCGCGGGAACGACCAGACGAAGTCCCCGATATTCATCACAATGGCGTTGAGTAGAAAATCTGTTCTACCGGTGATGAAAACCCAGCCTGCCAGGAACAATGCTAGTACTACGTTAATTTGGCTAAGGAAGCGGATTCCTTTATGGATTCCGGTAGTGGCCGAGACAGTAGCCATGGCTACCGCTAGAATCACCAGCCCTACTTGGGCGGGGATTCCTTGGTCGATTCCGAAAAGAATTTGCAGTCCCACATTAAGTTGCACCACCCCGATTCCCAGGGTGGTGGCCACCCCGAAAATAGTGCCTAAGATGGCGGCTCCATCAACGATATGCCCCAGGGGGCCGTCAAGTTTGTCACCGAAAATCGGGTGGAGGGCGGAGCGTACTGAGAGCGGTTGCTTACGGCGATAGGCGAAATACCCTAAAGCCATCCCCATCAGGGCATACATTCCCCAACCGGTGATGCCGTAGTGGAAAAGAGTCCAAACTGTGGCCTCTCGGGCGGCCTCGATAGTTTCCCCCTTCCCCACGGGAGGCTGCATATATTGGCTGACCGGGCCAGCTACGGAGAAAAATAGGATATCGGTGCCGATACCGGCAGCAAAAAGCATCGATGCCCAAGAAAAAGTAGAAAACTCGGGACGGGAATTAGGCGGTCCCAGCCGGGTTTCCCCATAACGGGAAAAGCCCAGGAAAAACACGAAAACTAGGATGATGGCGGCTAGCACGATGTAGAACCAGCCGAACCATTTCGAGATGGACCCCACCGCTACCCCTAGCACCTCGGCGGCGCTGGTGGGGGAAACAAGTGCCCACAGGGCGATAGCCAAGATTCCTGCGGAAGAACCCAGGAAAACCGGGAAGTTTACTTTCGCGTCTTGCCGGATAGCTTCCGGTGTGGGCGCGACCTGTTCTATTGGGGTTTCGCCTAAAGATTGGCTCATAGGAAACCATCCATCCCGTATTGTATCTGCTCGGCATCTCCTAAAATAATGCCTAGTTATATCTCTAGGTTAAAATACCAGGTTCACGCGCCCCGTGACTTGCCGGTATCAACATGGAAAAGCGGAAGTCTTAAAAATCGAGTTTCCCGTTAATTGCGGTAGAGCCGCTAGATAGTAGAGTTACTGTTATGTCTTCCCCATCTAACGGCCGTCGCCCCACGCTACACGACGTGGCCCGACTGGCGGGTTGCTCCTATCAGACCGTATCTCGCGTCGTGAACGACAAGGGTGCGGTACACCCGGATACTCGCAAACGGGTTCTCGCCGCTATCGCTCAGGTAGGTTATCGACGTAATGGCGCAGCTGCAGCTCTGAAGACCGACCGGCCCGGCAGCATCGGGGTGGTTACCGACTCATCCTGGCGCTATGGACCGATGGGAGCCCTGCTAGGCATCGAAAACGCCGCAAGCGAAGTGGGGAAACATGTCATCCTGTCCGTCAACGACAAAGAGTCCTTCGGTTCACTCGAGTCAACTCTCGACACTTTCCGTGATGCCTACGTTGACGGTCTTATTGTCATCGCTCCGCTGGCGCGAGAAGCCGAACTCGCCTTGGCCTCCATAGGGAACACCGGGTGGGCTAGCGTACTGCCCATCGTTGTCCTCGCTGCTGACCTCGCCCCTCTTCCACATGCCATCGTGGTCTCCGAGGATCAATATGAGGGCTCGGTGCGAGCCGTGGAACATCTAATTAGTCTCGGTCACCAGAACATTGCCCATGTGGCTGGCGCTCAGGAATGGCTGGAAAGTCAGGTTCGCCTCAAAGGCTGGCGAGACACCCTGGTGGCCCACGATCTACCCGTACCCGAAGCCATTATTGGTGACTGGTCGGGAGAAAGTGGATATCAGGCTGGATGCCGCATCGCAGCCCTAACACCCCGCCCCACAGCCGTATTCGTAGCGTCCGACCTGATGGCCCTGGGTATGATACGGGCACTTAAAGAGCACGGCCTGCGCATCCCCGAAGACATCAGCATCGTTGGTTTCGACGATCATGAGTTCGCGCCCCAATTCGACCCTCCGCTCACCACCGTGCGACAGGACTTCGTGGCTCTGGGGCGGCTATGTGTGCGCAGCCTCCAGGATCCGGAATCTGATCCCCGGCGCACCATCTCACCCAACCTCATCGTTAGGGCAAGCACTGCTCCACCTTCCAGCCTCAAGGCATCATGAAGATGATCAGGCATGAGGCCGTTAGGCGTCAGTAACCGCGACGGTGAGGGCGACCCCGAAATGGGATGAGGATCCTGCCAAGCTGGAACTTGTTGCCGCAATATGAAGTGGCCGGGACCTCAAAGAGGTCCCGGCCAAATTCCTATCCTATGAGATTAGCCGACGCGTTCCACCTGGAAGTCGTCACCCAGCTCACTTACGACCGCGGCCTTGTCCTCAGAGGCCAAGAACCGTTCAGCGGCCTTACGGGTGCAGCTCACCACCAGCTTGACATCGCCCTCGCGACCATTGGCGAAGGAGACCAGACGCTGCGTCACCGCAGCCCGGTCACCTTTGATATCAACCAAGCTCGGGTCGGCGGTACCAATCGAGATGACCTTCCGGTCCTGATCAAAACGCAAGATGAGGCTGGTCCACAAGGAGTTGTCGTCATGCACAGCCAGCACCAAAGTGCTGTTCGGGCTAACGAACGCCTCCGTAGCGGCCACCACCTGATCATGAGAAGCACCCAACTTCCACTGCAGACCCAGGGTCTGATCAGCAGGTTCGGGAGCAGTCACGATCGTTGACTGGTAGCGGTCGCGCAGCAGGCTCCAAGAGCGGCAAACGTAGACATCGAGGTCCTCGTCCGCATTCCAGGCGTTCTGGTACTCGGCAAAGTACTCGTCCATCGCATCGCGCTCGGCCACCATTACGAAATCAACCTGATCCCGGTTGGCAGCATATAGCGCGTCCGCAGCAGCCTGCAGATCATCGACCTGCGTCGGTGCCTGAGCTACCTCCGCGCCTTGGGTGTGGCGGCATTTAACCACCTTTCCCTTTTCCAACAGACACACGATCCTGCGGGCGCCCTTGGCGGAACGCAGCAGCAGGTGCTGCGCATTGCGCCACTGGTCCACGTCCAGATCGGCCATTAAAACATCACCGTGAAGCATTGTAGTTCCTTTCAGCTCTATAGCGAGCAGTCGTAGACATTGATTGAGTAAGCGGGCATAGAAGTCGACAACTGGCAGCCCTGGACGGTGCCCGGCTGGCCAGACCACAGTTCGGTCGCCTTTTCGACCTCGAAGGGCAGTTCGACACGGGCCTCAATGGCCTCAGCTGTCGGGTTGGCGACAAACACCACGCGACGCTTCTGGTCGCCTTGGTCGGCGTGAACCACTACGTCGAGGCGGGTGTCGCTCTTGCGTACGGCGGATACTTCGGCTGCAGCGCACGCCTTATCGAGCACGCTGGAGGCATCTTCGCCGTCCTTGACAACGAACCACTTGCCCTTGCCAGACTCGACGGCGTCCTTGAGGATGGTGCAGGGGTTCATTAGGGAGTCGAGCTCGGGTAGCTTCGGACCAACAACGGCGCAGCCACCGCCGGCTACGAAGTCCACCAGGGCCTGCTGGACCTTTGCATCCAGGTAGTCGAGGGTCGGCAGCACGATAATGCGGCGTTCACCCCAGCGTGCGGGATCCAAGTCAGTATCGGAGATCACGAAGTCGTGACCACCGGCAGACAGCGCTTCGAAGTAGGAGCCGAAGGCCTTGCTCTTCTCCAACTGGACCGGGGCGTCAAAGCCCAGGTTGTCCTCGCTAATGGTCAGCGGGTTGGCATATTCGCTAAAGCCCGACGGAGTCTCCAAGAAGTCACCGGGGAAGGAGACCAGCACTGAGGCCGCCTCTAACCGGTCGTACTCGCGGTTCGCCAGGAGCAGTACCTTCGCGTCACGACGCAGGGAGGTAAACCCGTTTTCGGACTGCATCCGGTTGGCATTGCTGAACATCTTTTCGTGATCTTCGCGTACCCGACCATCGCGGCGGATGGGAGAGTCCAACCAGCGGTCGCGCTCGACCAGCATGTAACGGCTGAAACCCTTGATGCCCTGCATCAGCGCGGCTTTGGTGACGAATTCCTCGTCGTAGATTTCGCCCGGGTTCAGGTACCAGGGCCACACGCCAGCGATGAACTCCGGGATGTAGGGGAAACGGCTGGTACCCACCACATACGAGCCTACGGTTTTCACGTGGCTGTAGAGTTCCTTGCGGGAGTAAATATCAAAGCCGACGAAGTCGAGTTTTTCTTCCAGCTTGGTGATATTGAAAGGTGTGGTGAAGCCGGAAGCTGCGCCACCAGGACCTAGCGGGTGCGGGTAGTTATGGAACAGGGCAATCTTGTCCAGCCCGCGCTCACGCATCATGTCGGCGAGGCGATCCATCGAAATGATCAGGTACTGCTCGCGGTACTCAATCCAGTCGGCCAAGGCCGGGATGTCATGCTTGTCCTTGCCTTCGAAGCGCCGCGGCGGTTCGATTTCGTCTTTGCTGCCGTAGGAGGTCCCGTAGGCCTTGTTGATGGCCGCCAGGTCACCGTACTTGTCAAGCAAGAAGCTGCGGTACTGTGCCAACGACTCTTCGGAGTAGTCGGCCGCGTAGGCGTTAATGCAGAAGAAGTACGCCATTTCGTTATCAACTTGAGCTGCAACAATGCCGCCCTTGGGGTAACAGTGACGAGCCAGGATCTCACAGATCGCGTCATACCAGAGCGCGGTCTCTTCGAAGAACTCATCGGATGCGTAGTTGACGGCGGGGATCGGCTTGGGAACCTGGGTCAGAACGGTGCGTCCACCCTTGGCGTTGCGCATCTGCAACCGTTCGTTCTCGAGAATACGTTTGGGGTACCCGAACCAGGTCAACTCCGAGTTAATCTGCGGTCCCGGACGCACGATGACCCGGAAATCCTTTTCCTCACATAGGGTGAGGAAAGCATCGATATCCTTGTTTCCCGAGAAGTCGAAGACTCCCTTTTCTACCTCGTGGATCTCCCACGGGATATAGATCGAGATCATGTTGAAACCCATACCCTTGACAGATTCAAGGATCTGATCCCACTTATCTCGGTCGAGCCTCCAATAGTGTACGGCACCGCCGTACAGCGAGACTGTCTCGCCATCAACCTTGAAGGCGCTCTTGCCAACCGACACCGGCCGGTTGTCTATTTGCTTCTCCATAGTTCTTCCTTTCTTTTTTACTGCGGAGAGATTTAAGTTCCTGTTTTTTGAGTGGCTAGTCTTTACGGGCCAGGGCGACTGCCAGAATAATGATGATGCCCCGAATGATCTGCTGCTGAGAGGTGTCTAGTCCGGCCAGGATGAGACCGTAGTTGATCGTTGCCATCAGCAGGGCACCGAAGAACGTGCCGACCACGGAGCCGCGTCCGCCAGCAAGTGCGGTCCCACCGAGAATCACTGCGGCGATGGCGTTCATCTCGTCACCGGCGCCCCACTGGAAGCGGCCAGACATGAGACGCCCAGCGTAGAGCATGCCTGCTACGGCTGCTCCCATTGAGCAGATCAGCATGACCCGGAAACGCACCCAGGAGGTGCTAATACCGGAGTACTCGGCGGCGACCGGGTTGGCGCCGGTAGCTAGGATCTGACGTCCAAAGCGCATCTTCTTGAGCAGCAGGGTGCCACCTACAACGAAGAGCACCATCCAGATGATCAAACCCGGGATGGGACCGATTTTGCCGCCCCCAAAGTTGGCGATGTAGTTCATGTCTAGAATGGGTATCGGTGCAGAATCCGTCACCCACTGGGCAATGCCGAAAGTTATGCCCATCATAGCCAACGTGACCAGGAAGGACGGTATTCGGACAAAGGCCACGAGGGCGCCGTTGATACTACCGACGATCGCGCCCAGGGCCAGCCCGGCCAGAATACCAGGCACCAGTCCGAAGTGCGATAGCGCCAGCGCTGTCACCACCGAAGCCAGGCCTGCTACGGAACCGACGGAAAGGTCGATTTCCGCGGCGGCGATTACCAGGGTCATCCCGACAGCAATCACCGAGACGATGGCCGCTTGGCGCAGGATATTCCAGAAGCTGGCTGTGGACAAGAAGCCCTCGTCGCGCAGCAGCACCGAGAAGATGAGCAGGACGGCCACGAAGCCGACATAGATGATGTCCCGACGCCAGTCAAAGTTAAAACCCTTGCGGGGCACCGTGTCTAGGGCTTTTGAATTACTCATGGTTTACTCCTTGAACTGCCAGTTCGAGTGCCTGCTCGTCGGTTGTTTCGGACGCGTCGAGTTCACGCTCGACGGTGGACTCGCGCATCAGGAGCAGGCGGTCGCTCATGGCGAGTAGTTCGGGATATTCGGAGGAAATGACGACCACCGCGTGGCCTTCAGCTGCAAAGTCGCGAATGGTCTCGATGATCTCGGCCTTAGTGCCGATGTCGACTCCGGCGGTGGGTTCGTCCATCACCAGGACCCGGGGGTTGCGACTAATCCACTTAGCGAGCACGATCTTCTGCTGGTTACCCCCGGACAGTAGCGAAGCGCGTGCCTCGGGACGTGCCACCTTGATGCGGAACTCGTCGATCAGCTTGCCCGCCAGGTTGCGGAGGCTGCGGTCATCTATCCATCCAGCACGGGAGTTATCGGCCAGGTGGGGCAATTGCAGGTTAGAGTTGACCGAGTGCCCCAGTACCAGGCCCTGACGGCGGCGGTCCTCGGGTACCAGTACCAAGCCATGTGCCAGCGCATCCCCAGGTTTTCCAATCTTCACCTTGTTACCATCGATGCTCACGGTTCCCGCGGTGATTTCGTCGATACCGAACAGCGCCCGGGCCAGTTCAGTGCGGCCCGAGCCCATCAGGCCAGCCAGTCCTAGGACCTCGCCCTCATGAACCTCGAAAGCCACGTCATGCAGCCCGTTTTTTGCGGCCAGGCCCTCAACCGAAAGCACGACGGGAAGTTCGGCACAGTCGTGGTGCGGCGCCGCCGCCATGGCGACGGTCCGACCTACGATGCCCTCCACGATCTTTTCTGGTGTGATCTCCGACAGCGGCGAGGTCAGCAAATGCTTGCCATTGCGCAGAATGGTGATGCGGTCTGCGATCTGGTAAACCTCCTCCATCCGGTGCGAGATGTAGACGATGGAGATGCCTTCCGCAGTAAGCCGTTCGATCAGCTCAAACAGTGCTTTTGCTTCTTGCTGAGCGAGAGCGGCAGTGGGTTCGTCCATGATCAGCACCCGGGCATCCTCAGCCAGAGCCTTCGCGATCTCGGTCAACTGCCAGTAGGCAGTAGACAACGAGGACATTTTCGCTGTGGGGTCCACCTGGACCTGCATACGCTCGAATATCTCTCGGGAACGACGAATCATTTGCTTATCGTCAATCACGCCCCCGCTGCGAGGCTCGACATTCAGGAAGATGTTTTGCGCCACGGTTAGGGTAGGCACCAGGCTGAACTCCTGGAAGACCATACCTAGCCCAGCTCGCTTCGCATCATGGATATTCCCGAAGTGGCACTGCTTGCCAGCAATCTCGATCGTCCCTTTGTCCAGGGAGTAGACACCCTGGAGAATCTTCATCAACGTCGATTTACCTGCGCCATTACCACCTGCCAAGGCGTGAACCTCACCGGCGACGATTTCAAAATCCACGTCGTCCAGAACCTTCACGCCAGAGAAGGACTTCTGAATCCCTCTCATACTCACCAAGGGGTCCGCGTTGGTCATATCCCGTTTGGTCTTAGCCGCGGCGGTCACTTCTTCATCGCTTTCTTTAGATCGGCTGGGGGCTCGGTGTTATAGACCTGCTTCCATGCCTCAAGCACGTTCTGGTGCGAAACCGGCAGAGCATTTAGCGCTACGTAGGGGGGAGCCTTCTTGCCAATTACAGCGCCGGCACCGATGCGTGCCTCGGCAACACCTTGCTGGTACGGCTGCTGAGCACCGAGGCCGACGACGAGCTGGTCTTGCGCCAAGGCGATGGCAACGTTAGTTCCGAGATCCTCGGTGGCGATCTTGAGGTCATTACGGCTTGCAGAACGGGCGGCAGCCATTACACCCTCGGCCGGGACGTCCCAGACTGCCCAGATACCCGCTAGTTTGGGGTTCTGGCTGATCATCGCGTCGGCCACTTTTTGGGCGTCACCGGCGAAGTCAGGTCCGGCGATCCCTTGGGCCTTGACAATCTTAATATCCGGGTAATCCTCTTCGATGACTTTGCGGAAGCCTTCATAGCGCTGGCGGGTAACAAAGAAGTCTGCGGAGTGGTAAATGACTCCGATGTCTCCCTTGCCATTTAGGGCCTTGGCTAGCAGGTGGGCGGAAACTACCCCATTTCCAAAGTTATCTGCGCTTACAACCGATTCGTAATCCACGCCGCCCTTAAATCCCTTGGGAACGTTGTCCATAAAAACGAGCTTGGCGCCGCTTTCAGTGACCTTGCGGTATGCACCAGCAGTAGCCACTGGGTCGGTAGGAATGGACACCACAATATCGGGGTTCTTCGCGAGGACGGTCTCAATGTTAGACACCTGCTGACCCGGGTTAAAGTTCGCGTCGGTGACAGCAATAACCTCTACACCCAAACGGGCAAATTCAGCCTTGAGCCCAGCGATCTGGGCATTAGCCCAGTCGTTACCCGCGTAGTGCATCACAATGGCAGCGGTGGCCTTTTTCGCTTTAACCTGCGCAATTTCCTCTTCGCTAAGCTCAACTGCTTTAGCCGTGACGGGGGATTCTCCGTTAGGGCCCTTGCTGAAGACCTTGCCCTCTACTTCTTTGAGGGCGGCATCTGCCTTGCCCGCAACCTAGGTGTCAGCTTGTCCGCTGCCTGCGGACTCCACTGTGCAAGCTGCAGTACTGCCTAAAATCGCAAGAGCAGCAGCCACAAGGAATAGCTTTCTCTTCATAAATGTTCTCCTTTGAACTGTGAGACGTCGAAAGTTCCGATCCGTGGGAGCGGAACTACCCGTTCTTATTATCTAATGGTGAACGTTCACATTCAACAAGTCAAGCTTTTCATAAAAACGTGAGCTAGATAACATTTTTCGGGGACAACCATAATGCTGGATGCTTTTGGGTCTTTACCCCTGCCCCATTGGTGATGAGGGAGAGAGGCAGTAGTGCCTGAGGGCTATTGGGTTAAGACCGAAAAAATTCATACCTGAATTGCGTAGATAAAAACGCTGTCTTTTCTGCCTGAACAGGGCTTATAACGCGTCAAATAGGCATCGAAAATGGGCACTAGTCCCGACAAAACCTACCAACCAAAAACGGACAAATGACCCGAAACCCCCACCCCAAAAACCCAAAAAATCCCGCGACATATACAGACATATGTCGCGGGACATCACAATCGTCGCGGTATTCGGCTACTCGCCTACGACCCCTTCCTCGCTCAACACAAAAGGGAGAAAAACTTTCGTTTCTCTCCCTTTCGGTCTCGTTCGTCGGGGTGACAGGATTTGAACCTGCGACCTCTTCGTCCCGAACGAAGCGCGCTACCAAGCTGCGCCACACCCCGCGTAACTCCAATATTGTAGGCAGACGCTGACTAAATCTAAAAATTACCCCCCTCGATTTCGGCGGATGTCACACAAAATCAGACCCCAAACCCGAAAATCCCATTTCGAAGTCAAAAAATCAGAATAGGCAGCTACCAAGAGCTAGCCCGGCGATTGCCGCCAGCAGCGATAGCCCCCACACCAGGAGCAGCGCTCCCCAGGCACGGCGCCAATTTCCCCGCTCTGTAACCGAAAAAATATCGAGCACAAAGGTAGAGAAAGTAGAAAACCCGCCCAAAAACCCGGTCGCTAAAAGGGTATAGACCCGACTATCAGCTTGCAGATTACCGCTGTTCACCGCGGCAATCAGCATCCCTCCTAGCAAGCATGCCAACACGTTCACCAGGGCGATCCCTCCAGCTGGGTGCCGTTTTTCTAGCTTTAACCAGGTAACGTCGATTCCCCAACGGCAAAGCGCCCCTACTCCGCCGCTAGCCCCTAACGCCAGCACAAAATCCAGCCCGCTCATCAGCGTTCCTGTCCGCGCCCGCTCTTGGCGTGCCCTCCGGGAGTGTCTTTGGTAGCCAGGCGGTACCCGAGACCGGCAAACACCACCCCGACTACCAGCAGGATTAATGCCAAAGCTGCGGTGGGATAAAGTTTTCCGCTTAACGTCCAAAAGTCGCTAGCTAGCGCCGATGCCCCGCCGCTAACCGCCGCGATTCCAAAAGCTGAAAAAGTGGTGAAAGCTCCCAAGAACCCGGTAGTAATCCCCAACTTTACTGGAGTTCCCCAGGTGTGCAGGCGGGTACCTTTCCGATTGGCCCGAGTTTTAAAATATCCCAGTAAAAACGCGCCTCCCAGATTCGCTAAAATCACCCCAAAAGTAAGCGCTGACCAGGTGAAATAATTTTTTGAAATCGGGACAGTCCAGGTGTCTAAGCCCCAGCGCGCCAAAGTTCCCGCCATGCCGCCGGCAAAAATAGCAGCGGCATCGGCCCCGATACGCCGGGCAGGATGCTGAGCTGGATCATTGCGTTTATTCATCGGATAAACCCCCCGGCCTTAATCGTCACAGGTAACATCACTATCCGGTAAAACTCCCCCCACCAGATATTTATCTACGGTTTCTTGCACGCAATCCGACCCTAAACCATAGGCGGTGTGGGAATAGGATTCCCAAGTCAGCAGCCGCGAGTTAGGGATTTGCCGGCGTACCGATTGCGCCATTTCATAGGGAGTGGCCGGGTCGTTGGTATTTCCCACCAACAAAATGGGTTGTGTCCCTGCAATCTTCACCTTTTCCCGTTTCGCGGTAGATACCCAAGGCCAGGCCGCGAGCGCATACTCGCCATAAGCCATCGAAGACCCCATCAACGGGAAATCCCGCACCAATTTTTGCCCGCGCCGATCCCACTCTTTTTGGCTACCTTGCACCGGATAATCGGCGCCATTAATCGCGATAAAAGCATCTAGAGCATTGTTTTTAAACCTACCGTCAGCCCCCCGTTGGTTAAACAAATCCGAGATTTTCAATAGGGGCGCCCCATCGCCTTTCAATGCCGCTTTCAGCCCCTCTAGCAGGGAAGGGTACAGAGTTTCGTAATAGAGCATCCCGACCGCTGCCCCAAAAGCTATCGCCCCATTAAGAGGGCGGGAAGAATCTTTAGTGGGAATCGGAGAGGCATCGGCGCCGTTAAAAAATTGCTTTAAACGTTTTAGACCTGCTTCTTTAGTATCCCAAGGGCAATCTTTACCTTCCCGCGCGCACCAGGAAGCAAAGTTGGCGAACGCCGCCTCGAAACCTTTCGCCTGCGCGAGCGAGACCTCCCCATAGGAATATGATCCGTCCAAAATCCCGTCTAACACTAGACGCCCCACATTCTTAGGAAATAGCTGCGCATAGGTGACCCCCAGGAAGGAACCATAGGAATACCCCAGGTAAGAGAGTTTTTTATCCCCGAGCACGGCCCTTAAAATATCTAAATCACGTGCCACAGACACGGTATCTAAATATCGCGCCAAATCCCCGTTCTTTTCCTTACAATCCTGAGCAAACTCTTTCATATCGGCAACTGAACGTTCCCGGCCCGCAGCAGTAGCAAGATCCAGGCTTTCAGCTAGCGACTCATCCTTTTGCGCGTCCGTGGTGCACTCTATAGGGTGCGAGCGGGAAACCCCCCGGGGATCAAACCCCACCACATCGAAGGAAGAAAACACCTCGTCTGAAAACATATCAGCAGAGTTTCCTAGCAGGTCAACCCCCGATCCACCAGGTCCGCCGGGGTTAATCAGCAAGCTCCCCAATTTTTTCCCGGTAGCTCGGCTGCGTGCCAGCGCCAACTCAATATCTTCCTTCTTAGTGTCGGTGTAATCTAAAGGTACTTTTACCTGCCCGCATTGATAATCTTTGAGGTCATTTTCCGCGCAAGGTGCCCAGGAAATTTTCTGCTGATAATAACTTTCCAGCCCCGCGGGAATAGCAGCCTCCTCGCCGTCTAAAGAATTAGTTTTTGAGGAGGCAGCGGGAGCTACCTGAGGTTCAGCTTTACCTCCGATGCTGCAGGCAGATAGCGCCAAGCAAAGCATAAAAACCATTTCTACCAGCATTGACAGTTTTTGTTTAACCATAAACTACTGCCTCAAATCCATCATCATCGCTTCCATAGTTAGCAGCGGTGTCACATTTGCCGCTAGCCGGCGCCTAGCGGTGCGGATCGCGTCTAGGCGCTGCACGGTGCGCTCCCGGGAGGAGCCCTGCGCCAACCCCATAATGGTGTCCGTCAAGTCAACGTTAATTAACGGCACCTGGGTCCCGCTTTGCGCCAAATATACATCGCGATAAAAACCTAGAAGATTCAGCAATACTCGATCGAGACTATCGCGTAGGTAGCGGGTAGAGCGTCGTTTTTGATCCGCTTTCAGCGCAGTTTCCTGGGCTTTTAAAGCCGGTGGCAGCCGCGCCCCCTCCTGGTCATATCCCAGGGCTCGTCGCAGGCGCGTTAGCTCTTCTTGATCTTTTTGCGCCGCCCGCTCACTGGCATCAGCTTTCGCCGCCTCCACCAGTTTTTGCGCTAGCAGCGCGGCTTCGCCCACGCTGGAGGTAGTGGCCGCCGCCAGCAGGATTTTACGGCGCCGATCCAGTTCGGCCGGATCACGGGCTAAAGATTTCGCTACCCCGATATGGGATTGAGACATCGCCGCTGCCCCGCGGGCAGTTTCGGGAGCTATTCCTTCCCGTTCTATCAGTAACTGCGCCACTTCTTCCCCGGTCGGGGTAACTAAACTGACATGGCGACACCGGGAACGGATAGTGGGTAACACATCGCCGGGTTGGGTGGTACAAAGTAGCCACACGGTGCGCGGGGGTGGTTCTTCAATCGCTTTCAGCAGCAGATTCGAGCTGCGTTCCACCATCCGATCGGCGTCCTCCATCAAAATCACCCGCCATTTACCCCCGGCGGGTGCCTGCTGCGCCAGGGTAACCAGGGAGGCTATCTCCTCGATCTTGATGATGAGGCGCTCGGTAGTCACTACTTTCACGTCCGGATGGGTACCTTTGAGGACGCGCTTGCACTCGGGGCACTGTCCACACCCGAGAGTTTGCGGATCTTCACATTGTAAAGCCGCTGCAAAAGCCAGGGCTGCTACCGAACGCCCCGCCCCAGGAGGACCGGTAAGCAGCCAGGCATGCGCCATTTGTCGAGCTAAAGCAGCATCATCACTGCCCGCTTCCCGCAAGCTCCGCGCGGCCCGGGCAGCGGCCTCGAAAACCGCTACCGCCGCTTTTTGCCCCACGATCTGATCCCAAACGCTCATAACTGCTGCAACCCAGCCTGCTCGCTATCGCCGTCCGGGATATCCGTTCCGGTAGTACCTAAATCTGCCAGTTGCGGCCCGCTCCCGTCCCGGTATTGACCAGCCTGCACTTTCGCCCTCGCCGCAAAAGCCGCGCTAACCAGCGATAACACCTGCTGATGGATTTCTGCTACCCCGCAGGTTGCATCTAACACCTTTATCCGCTGCCTATCGCGCTCCGCGATTTGCAAGAACGCTTTGCGCACTGACTGGTGAAAAGCGATGCCTGCCGACTCCATCCGGTCAGGGTTTCCGGTGCGCCGCGCCACTAACACTTCCGGATCCCCGTCTAACAAAATAGTCAGGTCAGGGAGCATATTTTCGGTTGCCCACAGAGAAATTTCTGCAATCTTTTCTAAGCCCAGATCCCGTCCTATTCCCTGATAGGCCAGCGAAGAATCCAGGTAACGGTCAGATACTACTATCTCCCCAGCATCCAGATGCGGCCGGATCACTTCGTGTACGTGCCAAGCCCGATCTGCGGCATAAAGCAGTGCCTCCGTATAGGGGTCGAGGTTCTCGCCATGCATGACTTCCCGGCGCAATCGCTGCCCCAAGCCGGTACCGCCGGGTTCAAAAGTGGCAATCGCTGCCGCCCCACGCGCCGCCAGAGCCTGCATCAGCAGTTTCACCTGGGTAGATTTCCCGGTATAGTCCCCTCCCTCGAAGGAGATAAAGAAGCCCGGGTAGGGCGCGGCGGCGTTCATGTCCTTAGCTTACCGAACTTGGCTGGTACGGCGCGCTACCCTTTTAGCAAAACTGGTTCTAAAAGCCGTTTAGACACGGGTTACTACTAGGACTGATTTTCCCACCAGGTAAGCAACCGCTCGCGCGCGGCCTCTTTACCGATTTCGCCTTCTTCTAGGCGCAAATTCAACATATATTTATAAGCTTTACCGACCTGCGGACCCGGTTTTATCTGCAGAAGCTGCATAATTTCTTCCCCATCTAGTTCGGGGCGAATCCGGGAAAGCTCCTCTTTTTCTGCCAGTTGGGCGATTCGTTTTTCCAGGTCGTCATAGGCGTGCTCTAGGCGGGCGGCGCGGCGACGATTCCGAGTAGTGCAATCGGCGCGGGTGAGGCGGTGCAGACGGGTGAGCATATTTCCGGCATCAGACACGTAGCGGCGCACCGCCGAATCGCTCCAAGCCTGCTCTCCGTAGCCGTGGAAGCGCAGGTGCAGGGAAACTAGCAGGGTTACGTCTTTAATGGTTTGTTTATCGAAGTGGAGGGCGCGCATCCGTTTACGGGTAAGTTTGGCCCCCACGATTTCGTGATGATGAAAAGAAACTGTGCCATTGCTTTCAAAGCGGCGGGTAGCGGGTTTGCCCACGTCATGCATGAGGGCAGCGAACCGCAAAATAAAATCGGGACGCGGTACCTCCCCGTCTGGACCGGTCTCTAAAGCAATCGCCTGGTCAACTACGGTCAAGGTATGTTCATAAACATCCTTGTGGCGACCATGTTCGTCAACGGTAGCGCGCAGATTCGCCACTTCCGGTAGCACCATCGCCGCCAGACCGGTATAAACCATCAGTTCTAGGCCCTTACGCGGATTTTTCCCTACCATTAAGGCTTCCAGTTCGGCGCGCACCCGTTCAGGGGAAACAATCTCGATGCGGCTCGCCATATTTTCCATCGCCGCCATCACCGGCATGCTCACATCAAAATCCAGTTGGGAAGCAAACCGGGCGGCACGCATCATCCGCAGCGGGTCATCATCAAAAGACTGTTCGGGGGACACCGGGGTACGCAACTGCCCGGCAACTAGATCAGCTATCCCTTGATGGGGGTCAACCAAAGTTAAGTCCGGCAGGCGCAGCGCCATCGCGTTGACTGTAAAATCCCGGCGCGTCAGGTCGCCCTCCAAAGTATCCCCAAACTGAACTGCCGGTTTCCGGGAATCCTTTTGGTATTTATCGCTGCGATAGGTAGTTACTTCTACGGTTAAACCCGCTTTATGAGCCCCAATAGTGCCGAACTCTTTGCCCATTGTCCACACGTTGCCCGCCCAGTTTTTCAAAATCTGTTCGGTTTCATCTGGACGCGCCGAAGTAGCTAGATCCCAGTCGTGGGGTTTTCTGCCACACATGGCATCGCGTACCGGCCCGCCCACCAGCGAAAGTTCTTCGCCTTTCGCAGTAAACAGCTCCGCTAGTTCTAAAATAACCGCCGGCAGCTTCGACAAGGCCTGCAACATGTTCCCCAGAGCGCTGGCCGCGTCTTCCGGCAGCTGCACCTGGCTAGCAGCCGGGCCAGCGGGATCAGTAGCTAACTTCAAATTCTTATTCATTGTTTCCAGATTGCCAGAAAGCCTACCCGTCTTCCAAGTGGCAAGTTGTTCGCCCCCTGTTAAGGGTGCAAGGTAGCATTAAAGATATGTCCGTTCGCAATTCGTATCGTCGCCGTCGCCGCGCAGGGTCGCGCCGCGCCGCCTCGCTACCAATTGTTGACGAGACCTCTGCCGGCGGTTTGATAGTTAAAGTTGAAAACCGCCAGGCTTTCGTGGCTTTGATCGCGCGCCGCAACCGCAATGGCAATATCGAATGGTGCCTGCCTAAAGGGCATTTAGAACCGGGGGAAACCGCCCAAGAAGCCGCTCGCCGAGAAATTTTTGAAGAAACCGGGATCAAAGGAAAAGTGATTGCTCCTTTGATCTCTATCGACTACTGGTTCGCCGGGGCAGGCCGCCGGATTCATAAAGTGGTACATCACTACCTGTTAGAGGCCACGGGCGGCACTATTACCGTCGATAATGATCCTGATCATGAAGCCGAGGCCGCCGCTTGGGTTCCTCTGGATATGGTCTCCAAAGTCCTGGTTTACCCTAATGAACGCAAAGTGGTGGCTACCGCCTTGGAACTATTAGAAATAGAGGACTAAGGTGGCTATCTCGCGGCTGGGGGGCAGGGTTTTTTGGGTATTTCTCACCGCTTTACTCACCCTTACCTACACCCTGATACCCGGTAGCATCCTGGCAGCTAACGCTGACCCGCAATCGCCAGCACCGAATCTAAGTGCTGCCATTACCGCTATTAGCCCCGACACCCTGTCCTATCAAGAGGATGCGCAGGCGCGAGTAAAAAAAATTACGGTAGCGGGAACCGTCAGCAACCATACCGACACTGCTTTAGATAAGGTAACAGTGCAGGTAGCTACTACTTCCCGATTGGGAGGAGACGCGGAGACTATTCGCGCCTGGGTTAGCGGCGAATCCGATAAAGGGATGGGCGTTTTACGCGGACAAGGCAGTGAAACCCTCGCGCAGGTGGCAGCGAAGAAAACGGTTAGTTATAAAGTCGAGATTCCCACAAATGCCCTGCCTGCCCTCAATAAAAATAGTTTGGGAAGTCTGGGGGTGCAGGTGAGCGTTTCCGCCGAAAACGTAAAAAGAAAAAATATGGTGCCTGCTCGCTCCCTGCTTTTGTATGCACCGGCAGAAAAACCGCAGGCACGAAGTTCCCTGGCGATAATCGCTCCCCTATCAGCCTCTTCGCCCGAAATGGTCAAATGGTTAGCCAGGGGCGGGGCAGGCAGTCAAGCTACTGCCGGTAACCAAGCAACCAGCCAGGTGGCCACGCCTTTGAAAAGCGTAGGCGAGAACGCAAAAATTTTAAGTGACCTGTCAACAGCGGGGATCACTTGGGTGGTGGATCCCGCGCTTTTGCACTCTAACTCTCCCCTCTTGACCGGTAGTTTTGCTCCTTTACCGGAAAAACCTATCCCCCTTAGTCTTGACCCGGTGATGCTTAACGCCCTAAAAGCTGCGCAAGCTAAAGGCGCTAGCCTGTCGCTAGACCTATGGGGAGCACCTGACCTAGTGCAATTGGATCAAGATGCACTGGCGAAAGCAGCGGAAGGAAACCGCCAAGTGGGAGCCTTGCTGGAAAACCAAGTATCCCTGGCTCCCAGTACTATTTTTTTGGCCAATCCCTACTGGGTCGGACGTACAGACGGCATCTGTGAGCACTCCGCTACCCGATTGAGCGGGGGCTGCGCGATAGTTACCGGCGGGGACCGGTTGCCCCTAACTCAAAGCTACAACTATCAACCGGATCTGTTGGGGGAAGCTAAAGATGGGGATAAAGCCCGCAGTTTCCTGGCAGATCATGGGGCTTTATCAGCAATTTTGGCCTCCACCTCTAGTGAGGAAGCGTTTACTAACACCCAGGTGGCCAGGGCTATGCTGGCAGCCATTGCCAGCGAACGACCCCAGCAACCCAGACTGATTAACGCGGTTTTGCCTAATGGAGCCCTAAATTCTGCGGTTACTCAAAAACGTTTAAGCAAGATTCTTAGCGATTCTTGGGTAGAGGGAACCGCTTTACCGCAAGCGCTGGGCGCCGATCCTACCCGAGTAACTTTGGGTAACGATCCCAAAATCCAAAGCCTAGCGCCGGCTGCTCCCGGATCTTTAGGGGTCGCCGGCACCTCTTTGCACAGCGCCACTAAATCTCTAAATACTGCCCGTAAACGAGTACTACCCTCCTTGGAGCAGATAACTCCAGATCACCAGCGCATAACTGTCCCGGTGTATCAGCAGCTTTTGCTTTCCACTTCGCGCGGAATGACCAGTGCGGAACGCAACCAAGCGCTCACTAACGCGGGCGCACAGCTCGACCTGTTGGCGCGGGCGGTAGAAATTCAGACTTCCTCCCAAATAAATTTGCTTTCCAGTAATTCTCAAATCCCGATTAAAGTGCTAAATCGACTCCCAGTCGAGGTCAAGGTGCGCTTAAAGCTGCAACCAACAGATGCCCGCCTGCGAGCCAATGACGCAGTAGCGGTTAGCTTAGCTCCCAAAGGATCTAAAACCGTAAAGATTCCGATTACTGCGGTGCGCAATGGTAACGTCCGCGCCAAGGTGGCGATCCTTCCGCAGACCGGTAATCTAGTTCTTGATCATCAACAACAAATTGACCTGCGTATTCGCACCGGTTGGGAAGATAAAATTTTTCTTGGTTTTATTTTTACCGCGGCAGCGATTTTTATAGTTGGTTTGACTATTAATTTCCGCCGAGGCACCCGGATGGAACAAAACTAAAGCAAAGGAGGAGGCAGTGAGCAGCGAGAACGAAAAAACCGACCCAGAAATCAAAGGCATCAAGAAAATTAATGTGGCTCGTGCCTCGGGAATAATGCTAGCTGGAACCATGGTGTCCCGGCTGCTCGGTTTTGTGCGGGCGGCACTACTAATCGCGCTCATCGGTTCAATCGGAGCTAATGATGCGTTCCAGGCCGCTAATAGCCTTCCCAATATTATTTACAATCTGCTGGCCTCCTCTATTCTTTCAGCGGTACTGGTTCCCCAGATTGTGCGGGCTTTGCAACGCAAAAACTCTGATGAGTTTATTAATCGGCTGCTTACCTTATTCACCACCGGACTGCTGATTTTAACTCTGGTATGCGTGGCCCTCGCCCCGGTATTCGTCACTTTATTTGCCGCGAAACTGGATCCAGGATGGAAACAACTGGCGATTACTTTTTCTTATTGGTCGCTGCCCCAGGTTTTCTTTTATGGCCTCTATTCCCTGTGGGGGCAATTCCTAAACGCTAAAGGCTCCTTCGGCCCCTATATGTGGGCACCAGTAGTTAATAACGTGGTGGGGATTGCCGGAATCTTTGTTTTCTGGCGAGTACTGGGCAGCGAAACAGATTGGGCTAAAGACCCCAGCGTTTGGACCGGCGAACCCGTGATTTTATTGGCTGGTATTTCCACCTTAGGAATCGTGGTCCAGGCACTAATTTTGCTGATTCCGCTGCGGCGCACCGGTTTTAAAATGCGTCTAGTTTGGGGTATTCGCGGCTATGGCCTGGGGGAAGTATCTCGCACCGCTATTTGGGCATTCTCGGCTTTGTGTGTATCCCAACTGGGGTTTTTAGCAATTTCAAATATTGCGGCAGCCGCTAACGGCTATGCCTCAAAACATCAGGTAACTATCGCCACCACCACTGCTTATAACACTGCCTTTACGGTATATATGATTCCGCAATCAATGATTGTGACCTCGGTAGTTACCGCCATGTTTACCTCTATGAGCGCCATGGTGGCCGTGGGACAGCTATCTCGCCTGCGCACCCAATTCCTTAACACCCAGCAGGGAGTTTCTTTAATCACCTGTCTGTGTGCGGTACTAATAGTGGTTTTAGCCCTGCCAGTTATGCAGTTCATTATGCCCACCACCCCTCTCGCCTCGGTGCAGGCCTTTGCGGAGGTGTTGGCGGTAATGGCGTTGGGAATTCCTTTCCTGGGATTCTTTAACCTTGCGCAGCGATTAATTTTGGCTTTTGCCGATGCCCGCAGCACTTTCCTGGTACAAATCCCCATGACTATTTCCACCCTAATTGTTTGCGGGCTAACGGTGCTGCTACTACCGGTCAAATATTGGGTGATGGGAGCCTCCGCCGGTATGCAGCTGTCTTACCTGGTGGGATCGGCGCTTACAATTTGGCATCTGCACACCAAACATCTGCCTTTAAGGTTTACTGCTCAACTAGGGCGTTCGCTGGTGTCCATTACCCTAGCGACCTTAGGGAGCGGTTGCGCTGGTTGGTTGATTTTGCATTATTGGGGGCCACTAGCTGGTTCCCAAAGCGACCCCGCACTGGTACATATGACGGGAGCTTTGGCGCGGGTAATGGTAGTAACCGCAGTCATGACCCTGGTTTACCTGGGACTACTATTAGTTTGGCGCTGCCCCGCGCTTTCCCTACTGGCGGCTCCCATCTGGGCAAAGCTCAGCAAAGGGAGGCCGTTACCTCGGATACTCGCTTATGCCCCGGTAGAACCAGTTCCGACTCCTAGCCTAGATTCGCCGGAGGGCATTAGCGAGCAAGAGGCGATAAACTCGAGGCAAGATGAAAGCAATCTCGCAACCATAGGGGAGGACGAAGACGCGCAAGCCCAGGCTAAAGCGCTAACGCATCCTCGCGAAACCGAAAATAAATCCTATTTGCAGCCTCAAAATGAACTAAGCAAGGAAGATGAGGACCACGTGACCAGTGACCGTCGTGAACCCGAGGTGACAGCTATCAGCTATAACGCCGATGGGTACGTTAATCTGCAATCCGGTATGAATTTGCATTTCCCCGGTCAGGAACATTTTTCTTTGCTGACTCTCAACCAACGCCTAGCGGGTGAATTTTTACCGGAAAAGGATGCCTGGGCGGTTAGTGATGAAAGCAAAAAACCTGCCGAACTGCTGGTATTGCAAGGAAACCGGGAAAAAACTCGCGAGTATTATGCCCGCCTGCAACAAGTAAGCGCCCCGGGTTTCCAGGAATTTATTTGGATCAGCACCGATCCGGTAGACGCAGTCTTATTGCAGGCCACCCCGGACCGTCCTCTCAGTGACCTAGTAGGATCCGGAATGCCGGCACCGGTAATCCATTCTTTGATTTCGCAGGTGAGCGCAGGGTTATCCCAACTTCATGAGGCAAACCTAGCGCATGGGGCCATCGATCCTGCCCATATTTTAATATCGCCATCCGGGAAAGTGATTATCCGTTTGGATGTGGCCGATCAAAACGCCGCCGCTGACTTAATCGCGACCCAAACCCGCGATGGGCAGCAAGTTTTAGAGCTGCTCTATTTCCTGGCTAGCGGTGATCGCCACCAGTTTACGAAAGCAACAGCTGGTGAAAAGCCGCTTCCGCCTTCTAATTTCCATCACGGCAGCGATGTGGATTTAGATGCGGTTGCCCTGGCAGGAGCGGCAATGCCGTCTCCTCGCCTGTGCCAAGCTATCCGCGAGCAACTGGGATCAGCCGAACTGGACCCGGTAGCAAACTGGTTAACTACCCGGGATGAACAGGGCGACCCTACCGGTAGACAGTCAGCGGAGGTACCCACTCCGGCTCCAACGGAGCTTTCAACGCCTGAGGAAACACCAACCCTTACCGCTAGCGGGGATGCTGTGAAGGATAAAAAAATGAATGAAGAAACCTTGCCGGCAGAGGAAGAGACCACCGATCCCGAAGAGCAAAACGGCTCGTCCTCGCCCCAAGTGCGCTCTTCGCAAAATAGCGGCGAGGAAGAAAACAACACCGGAAACGATAGCGAAAACGTGTCCCTGCCCGTTGCTACCAGTACCGATACCCCCAGGCCGACCACTGCTAGTGAAAATACGGAAGAACAGGATGCAGAGGGAAAGCCTCGGGATAATACTTTAGCTATGGAGGCTTCTTCCCCTCGAGCCATGAAACCGGTATTGCCCCCAGCAGCCAAAATCCCGGGACACCGTGATCAACCCTTTGAGGAGTCAGCAAAGACTCAGTCGATCCCCCTAGCCGAGATGCAGCAGATGAATCTAAATCCGCAGGAAGAAAAAGCGGGGGATGATGCCTGGGTGCCGCAAGCGGTCAGCTCTCAGCCAGACCCGAAAGAGACCCCTTCGCAGCCCCCAAATTTCTTGGGGCGTCTAGGAGCAGGTAAAAAAGGAAAACCGGCAGGACAAATACCTACGTTAGCTACCGATTTAGAGGCTATGACGGCAGACCCGAATGTCGCCGCCGGGGAAGCCGCTATTAAATCCTCGCCCCAGAAACAGAAGTTTTCGAAAAATCCGAAAAAAGCGGCGAAACAGCAAGCAAAACTGGCAGAAAAAGTAACTAGGGACGCTCAAAAAGCGGCTCGTAGAGCCGAGCGGCAACGCCAGCGCGAACAGCGCCGACAAGACAGACTTTCACGCCTGTCTCCTCGCGATTTAGAGCCGGTTAACGCTACTAGGCGACTGATCGTTTCTAGCCTGTTGGGGATGGCTATTGTCCTCTCCCTGTCCGTGGCGGTGTTAGTGTTTTGGCCGCGCCATACCCCGCCGGTAGCCGAGCCGTCCCCCTCGCAAACCCAAACCCAAAAAGTTGCCCCCCAGCCGGCTCCGGTAACTAAACCTGCCGAAATCGCCGGGGTGGCTTCTATAGATGCGGAAGGAAATGACACCGAGCATCCCGAGCTCGCTGACCGGATGATCGATGGTAACGAAAATACCTGGTGGCGCTCGCGGTTCTTCCGTAACCCGAAGCTGGGAGACCGCAGCGGTTTTGGAGTGGTTGTGACTTTGAAACAACAGGCAAATATTTCTGAGATTAAGTTAAAAACTAATGCGCAAGGCGGAAAAATCGAGGTGCGTTCCCTACCGGAATCCGGACTCCCGCGTGACGGTAAAGTCCTAGCTACGGGCGCTTTTTCCGATACGGTTGACCTGAAACTTAACCCCAAAGCTAATGCCCATGCCCTGATCTTATGGTTCCCCGAACTTCCTCTTGATAACACCGGGAATAACCGGGCAACTATTTCTGAGATCGCGGTTTCCTAGGCGGTTATAGCCTGCTGGGTTTCGCTCACTGCATTAACTGGTTGCGGCCCGGTCGTTTAAGCTGGGAAAATAGGTTTAGTAAAAACGACGCACAGGCCCTGATCTAGGAGGTTCCATGTCGGTACGCGACATTATCATTATCGGTTCCGGACCGGCCGGCTATACGGCAGCAATCTACACTGCCCGGGCAGGGCTAAATCCCCTGCTAATCGCGGGGGAGGTAACCGCCGGTGGCGCCCTGATGAACACTACCGAAGTAGAAAACTTTCCCGGTTTTCCTGAAGGGATTCAAGGGCCGGATCTAATGGCAAATATGCTTTCTCAGGCCGAGCGTTTCGGGTGCGAAATTCTTTATGAGGACGCCCTAGACCTTTCCTTAGAGGGAGAAGAGAAAAAGGTAGTCACCTCCGAGGGCGAATACTTCGCACGTCGCGTGATTTTGGCGATGGGTTCGGAGTACCGCAAACTAAACGTTCCTGGCGAGGCGGAACTATCGGGACGCGGCGTTTCCTATTGCGCCACCTGTGACGGTTTCTTCTTTAAAGATCAGCACCTGGCGGTGGTGGGTGGCGGCGACTCCGCTATGGAAGAGGCTCTATTCTTAACCAAGTTCGCGAAGAAAGTTACGGTGGTTCATCGCCGCGACCAGCTGCGTGCCTCCCAGATTATGGCTGAACGTGCTGAGGCCAACCCGAAGATTGATTTCGCTTGGAACAGCACTGTTGCCCAAATTAATGGGGAAAACAAAGTGGAATCGATTACCTTGCAGTCCACGGTAGACGGCACGGAAAGCACTTTGGATGCCACCGGTGTATTCGTGGCGATCGGTCACGAGCCACGCTCCCAGCTAGTTAAAGGACAAGTAGGTCTGGATGAGGCGGGATATGTGCAGGTTAACGAACCTGGTGCCGCCACTAATGTTAACGGGGTTTTTGCCTGCGGAGACCTCGTAGATCACACCTATCGACAGGCAATTACGGCTGCGGGCTCAGGCTGCCGAGCTGCCCTCGATGCCGAACGTTCCCTGGCAAACTAAAGACTTATTCTTAATCATTTAGAGAGGAAAATAGAAAATGACTAAACCTTTAGAAGTAACCGAAAATAATTTTGACCAGGAAGTATTGAAATCTGAACTTCCGGTTTTGGTTGATTTCTGGGCCCCCTGGTGCGGGCCTTGCCGCCAAATGGGTCCGATTGTTGACGAAGTAGCCTCCGAGGTTGCTGGCAAAGCTAAAGTGGTCAAAGTCAATATCGATGAAAACCCCCAGCTAGCCGCCAAATACGGGATTAACTCCATCCCGATGTTTATGGTGTTTAACCATGGCGAAATCACTCGCGGCATCCTGGGGGCTAACCCTAAGCGGGAACTCCTAGGCCCGCTGCAGCAAGAAATCGACAAATAGCTTTCCCCTAGCCATTACCGGAGCTGTGCTGTCTGCCTATCAAGGTATTAGCATCTCTGCCTAGGAATTAGCACCTGCACTCTATACTGAACAGGTGCGAAGTTTGAAGCGATTATTAATAGTAATAGCTGTGCTGGCACTCCTTTTAGGAGTGCTAGATCGGGTAACTTGCTGGTGGGCAGAAAATGAAGGCAGTGGGGCATTAGCGAAACGGGGAGCAGAAAATTCCACCGTTAAAATTAATGACTTGCCTTTCCTGACCTCCCTAATCGCGGGGAATATTAATCAGGTGGACGTAGAGATCCCCCGCCTAGATATCACTGCCGAGGGGGGCGCCATCCCGATAAGTGGAATCCGCGCTCAATTGAATCAAGTGGCCCTCACCGCCGGGCGGCTAAATATCGATAGCATTGGGCAGCTGAGCGCGGAAGGGAACCTCAGCCAAGCAACCTTGACGCAAATAGTAGCGAGGAAGGCTCCCGGGGTGACAGTAAAACTAGCGGCCGGGAAGCTCACGTTTTCTTTCCAGAAGTGGGGGCAAGAAATCCTGGCTGATGGGCAGCTCGCCCTAGATGGAGGGGCAGATGGTTTAACTCCCACCCTGGTAATTAAACCGACCGCCCTGCAAACTGAACTACCGCGCCGCCTGCAGGCCCGGCTGGATCTACCGGACTTTTTACCCGCGATTAATATTCCGATCACGGGCTTACCCGCCAGTTTGCAGCTGAGCGGGGTGGAAGTTAAAGACGATCACCTCAAATTAAAATTGACCGGGAAAAATATCCCCATGCAAAAGAATTCTATTTCCTGATTTTGGATTTACGGGTTAATACCCTGGGGTTTCACCCGTTTCAACTACAGAGGTGAAAACGGGGGCGGAATCGAAACTTTCGACTCCGCCCCCTATTTTTCTGTAACTGATTGCACCTTGGGGACCAGGCTAGAGGTTGCGCACGATCTCTTCTACCGAGGCTTTCGCGTCGCCAAAGAGCATATCGGTGTTCTCGTTAAAGAACAGCGGATTTTGTACCCCGGCATAACCGGGATTCATCGACCGTTTAAACACCACTACCTGATGGGCTTTCCACACTTCCAATACCGGCATTCCCGCGATTGGGCTACCCGGCTTGGTGGCATCGGGATTAACAGTGTCGTTAGCTCCGATCACCAACACCATGTCGGTGTCCGGGAAGTCATCGTTAATCTCATCCATTTCTAGCACCACGTCATAGGGTACTTTCGCTTCTGCCAGCAGCACATTCATATGTCCGGGCATCCGTCCGGCTACCGGGTGAATCCCGAAGCGCACGTTTACTCCCGCCTCTCGCAGCTTGGCAGTTAGATCCGCTACCGGGAACTGAGCTTGCGCCTGCGCCATGCCGTAACCAGGGGTAATAATCACGCTGGAGGAATCCTTTAGCGCTTGGGCTACCTCGGCCGCACTAGTTTCGGTGTAGTCACCGTAATCGGTATCGCCGCCCTTCGCCGGTCCCCCATCCGAACCGAAGCCTCCCAAAATCACGGAGATAAACGAGCGGTTCATGGCTTTACACATAATGTAGGACAGGTAGGCACCAGAGGAGCCCACTAGGGCGCCGGCAATGATGAGCATATCGTTGCCCAACATGAAGCCGGCCGCGGCCGCGGCCCAACCCGAATAAGAGTTAAGCATCGAAACTACTACCGGCATATCGCCGCCGCCGATGGCTGCCACCAGGTGCAGCCCCAGCACCAGAGCGATAATAGTCATCGCGATAATCGCTACCCACTGCATCCAGGTTAAGGTCATAGCGGAAGCGCTAAGATGCGATCCGCGCACCATTACCCCGATGAGCACGATAGAAACGATAATAGCGATAGCGTTTAGCCAGTTACGACCCGGCAAAGTCAGGGGCGCACCCTTAATCTTTCCGGACAGTTTCAGGTAGGCAATGATAGAGCCGGTAAAGGTAACGGCACCGATGAAAATCCCTACCCCTACTTCCCCGAGGTGGAAACCTACGGTGGAGGGGGCAATCGCGGTGGCTGCATCTACGCCCGCTTTCTTGAACTCTCCGGGCATATGGATGAAAGTGTTGTAGCCAACCAAGACTGCCGCTAAACCTACGAAGGAATGCAGCATGGCTACCAGTTCCGGCATGCCGGTCATGGGAATAGTTTTGGCGCGCCACAGTCCGATAATCGCGCCCGCAATCATTGCTACCGCTATTAAAAGCGCAGTTACCAAGGTTGATTGATAACCGGGAGCCCCCGCGTTATGTAGCGCCACCGCGATGGTAGCGACAACTGCCACCAACATTCCGATCGCTCCGAAACGGTTACCGCGCAGGGCGGTTTCATTCTTGGATAGACCCGCGAGCGCCAAAATAAACAGCAAGGCCGCAATCAGGTAGGCAATATTTTGCCCCCGGCTAATCAAAAACTCGGCCTTGGAAGCACTGGCCACCAGGGTGGGTGTTACCGCAAATAGAACATTACTCATTTCTTACTTCCCCTCCCCTCGGAACATGGCCAGCATTCGGTGAGTGACCGAGAAACCGCCGAAGATGTTAATTGAAGCCACTAAAATTGCCAGGAAACTCAGCGCTGACACCACCGGGTTAGCGCTGCCTACCTGCAATATGGCGCCCACCAGAATAATTCCGGAAATCGCGTTAGTTTCACTCATTAGCGGAGTGTGCAGCGAGTGGGTGACGGCAGTAATCACATAGAACCCCACCACAATCGCCAGCATCAAAATGAAGTAATAGGGGATTAGCGGCTTGGGAGTGGCGGCAATCAGGGCCAGTCCTAAAACTATCCCTACCGTTGCCCACAGCAAACGTTTACGCTTCCCCGAAGCTGCTTCCTCAGCTTTCTTGCGGGCACTCGCTGCGGCATCCTCTACCGACTCCTTCTTGTCGGGAGCAGCGGGAGCCGCATGCACCTGAATAGGAGGAGGCGGGAACATATTTTCCCCGTCCTTGGCGACCGTAATCCCGCGGACCACTTCATCTTCCATATCGAGGACGTAGTTACCGTCTTTTTTTGGAGTGATCAGCTTAAACAGGTTAACAATATTTTGTCCGTATAGCTGCGATGACTGCCCCGGTAGGCGTCCAGCCAGGTCGGTGTAACCGATAATGGTCACCCCATTTTCGGTAACCACCTTTTCGCCGGGGCGGGTCAGCTCACAGTTACCGCCGCCAGCGGCGGCCATATCCACGATTACGGAACCGGGAGCCATCCCGGCTACAGCCTCTTTAGTGATTAACAGCGGAGAGCGGCGGCCAGGAATATTCGCGGTGGTGATTACGATGTCATTTGCTGCTGCCTGCTCGGTGTAAAGCTTGGTGGCGGCGTCGGCTTGATCCGCGCTCATTTCTTTGGCGTAACCGTCATCCGATTTTTCTTGGGCAATCGGGATGGGTACAAAGGTTGCCCCCACCGATTCGGCTTGTTCGGCGGTTTCGCTGCGCACGTCAGTGGCACTAACCTGGGCACCCATAGAGTTGGCGGTGCCGATAGCGGCTAAGCCAGCCACTCCCACGCCGATCACATAGACCTTGGCGGGCGGAATTTTTCCGGCAGCAGTTACCTGACCGGTGAAGAGGCGACCGAAACTTTCTGCCGCCTCAATAACCGCGCGATATCCGGAAACATTCGACATGGAGGAGAGCACATCCATGGACTGCGCCCTCGAGATACGCGGAACCGTATCCATCGCGAACCCGGTAATACCCCGTTCTACCAGGGCATCTACGGTCTCGGGGTGGCGACCGGGTGCCATCCGGGCTATTAAGAGCGCTCCAGATTTAACCAGATTCAGATAGTCAGTGGGGGGTGTATCTAGGACGGTCACAATATCGGCCTGCCAGGCGGCCTGGGCGTCCACGATTTCCGCTCCGGCTTGCGAATACTGCTCATCTAGATAGGCGGCTTTTTCTCCCGCCCCTTGTTCCACCAGGACTTCATACCCTAGTTTGATGAGTTTCTTTACCGTATCCGGAGTGGCGGCGACCAAAGTTTGGTCTGGCGTGGGCTCTTTAGGAACTCCAATTCGCACAGTTACTCCTTATAGTTTTGGTATTTCAAATACCAATACATTTTTATCCGCGTTTTAACAGTGGATAACTTATTTTTAGCGTACTCGGCGCCTTTTACATGCGCACTCTAAGTCCAGCTAATAGGATGGTACCCGGCTGAGGGGAGATAAAAAACTATTTTTCCGGCGTGGCCTGCTTAGATCCAGGTCCTGGCCCTTCCAATCCCAAGCGTTCTCTGTCCGGTGCTTCCACCAGTTCACCGCGACGAATAGTTAAGTCTTTAGGGGCACTAATTCCTAGTCTCACCGAGTCCTTATGTGACTCCACCACCGTGATAACGACCTGGTCCCCGATCACGATCTCTTCTCCGCGTCTGCGCGTTAGTACTAGCATCCTTGCCTGCCTCCTAGATGGTGATTAAAAACTATTTCCCGAATCTGGAGGATTCTCTCCTGCCACAGATTCCAAGATATCTTCGCTGCTATCTAAATCTTCATTTTCATTTTCGGGAAACTTTTCCCGGATCAATTCTTCTGAGCGTGCCAGCTGATCGGCCAGTTTGTCAGGGTCTTCTTCCTGCCCGATGAGGGCGGATAAAGTCGAGTTCTGATTCGCGAACTTTTCACGCTGCGAGGGCGCGGCGACCGATTCCAAGTTACCTTCCCAACTTTGGGCCCGTTCGCGCAGCACCTGAGCATAGGAGACCCGCTTGGCTCCGCGCACTCGGTGCAGTAACACATCTAGATCCCGGTTTATCTGATCATCTTCCCACCGGGCTTTTTCGGCGAGGAGGGCGCGGGTATCAGCTAGTAGGGCTTCCAGCTCGTGATCACTGGGCACCTGCCGCTCCCGATAGGTCATTGCGCTACCTCCCGCTGTTTATTCCCGGTTGTAATTGTAGATTACGCCCGCTAACTGCGGAGAAGAACTGAGTTAAAAACGGGAGATCGCGCTTTGCTGGACACCCAAAAAAATTCTGATTTCCCCGCTTGGCTGGGGTAAAAGAACCTTTCGAGAGTGCCTTTTAAGATGCTCGCACTAGTAATAGCGGGAATTTTTCCCAGTATTTTCTCCCAGATGCTCAGATAATTATTGCTTGGACCAGGCAAGGACTCTAAACTTGGGGTCACTGGTAACTTTATTTGAGAAGTTCACTTAACAATTTGCCAAGAGAGTCGGGAGAAAAATGTCGTCTCCAAATTATCCCTATCCCCCCAGTAATCTGCCGCAGACAAATCCGCAGCCCGGATTATCGCCCGCCGCCTACCCAGTTTCTGACGGGAATGGATTTAATGGCCAATACCCCTACCCACCCGCTGGGTACCCCGGGGGTGTGCCTGCTCCCCAAGCCGGAACCGACCTTTCTTGGCTGGGAAACAGCGTGAAACGAAACCGCATTTGGTTTATCCCCTTCGCTATGTTTTTTGTCTTGGTGGGATATATCGTGCTTACGGTCTCCAGCTCCGATTTATCTAGTGGTTCAGATACCGCGAGAGATGCGGCGATGGGTACCGGTTTATTATTCCTATCCTTGGGGCAGGCGCTGCTGGTTGCCTACGTCTTGGCAACCACGAAACAAGTAGGTGGCTTTACCCGCGCCACTGCTTGGGTGGCAAGTGGGGTAATCACCGCGGGATGGCTTTGCGTGCTGATAAATATCCTCCTCGGAACTTTGGAAATCGGAGCGTCCAACAACATGGCTGCCCTAATTTTCTCAGTGTTATTCGTCCTGGCACTTCTGGGAGGAATGATTACCGGATCGGTGTTAGCTAGTAGACCTACTGAACCTATTTCCCCGGCACCAGCGCTTTTAATCAGTCTATTTTTGTTACTAGCAGCCACTACTACCCCGGTGGTTCACGCAGTAGGCATGATTTTATTGATCGTTGCTACCGCCTGTTCGGTGATTAAACCGCGTCCGGCCTACTTCGTAGCCCTGGGAGTAAGCGGAACTTTAGGACTTGCCAATTTCATTATTGGTTTGGCCTCCCCGGCTGCCGCTTGTTTCTTAGGACTTAATAGCAACTACCACGGAGTAAGCCTGTATGGCTTACTATTCGGTGCACAGCTAGAAAAAGTTGGCTGGATTTATTGGATTATCGGCGGATTAACTTGGGTATTTTCCGCGGTGGTCCTGGCAGCTTGTATCTTGGCAATCTATCAGACTATTTCCCGGCAGCCAGTCACTGACTTAACCGAAGTATTTAAAAACAACTCGCAGCCGAACCCGTATTCGGGGTATTACCAGCAGGGGCAATATCCTGCCTACCCCTACCCCCAATCCCCTTACTATGGGGAACAAGTACCGCCGGCAGGCCAAAGCGGACAGCCGCAGCCCTATCAGCAGTTCTCTGCGCCAGCGCAGCAGTCGTTTATGCCCCCTAACTCCCCGTCGGGTCCGCAGCCACCACTGAACCAATAAGGCATTGTAGGGGTCTATGCTCCCGTACTCAGCAGACAACTTCCCTATTCAGCCCCTAATGGAGCATTCTGTTATGGCGCTGATAGGTGCGGCCGCCATGATAGTGGTGGCCGCAGTGCTGGTGGTATGGACTATGGTTTTTTACCAAAGCGTGGACCGCTCCCCCATCCTCACTTTTAGCGGACGCCGTCAAGAGAATTTATGCCGCCTGCTTACTGCTTATTGCCAACGTCTCCTGGCTTTAAGGACTGACCCCAAATATTCGGCTTTAGATGCTGCTTCGCGCCAGTACGTCCTCGGGAGAATCCTCGAAAATCTGTGCGCACAGTATTACCGCACCGCCGGTTGGATTAACTATCGTCCGCAACAGCTGTTAGCTACTGACTGGCCCGAGCTGGCTGCGCTTATTTTGGCGCTATCTACTCCCGGACAGATCCTAAGACCAGTGCCCCGGCGCCTTCCCGGTCAAACTGGCGCACAAATCCACAGGTCGGCTCCCGACCAAGTCGGCGCTAATCTACCCCCCAGTGATACCTACGCGCTGGATGCCGCGATTTCTCAGATTAATTATCGCCGCCAACTACACGCCCAAGCTTTAACCACCCGTCAGAACTTGGTGATCAAGCCGCCACGCAGATCCCGGTTTTGGATAGTGCCAGTAACTTTAACCGTGCTCTGTCTGCTAGTTATTTCCGGGCTGCAAACCCAAAGTTGGGTAGGGGAACAACAGGCGGTAAAAGCAGACCGCCAGGGCGATATTTCCCGGGCCCAAGATCTCCGTCTCCGCCAAGCCGATTCCCGCCTACTAGCCGATCGATGGCTGGTCAATTACAACCTGGGAACCACCTATCTAAACGCCGGCGACCTGCAAAATGCTGAAAAATATCTTTCTCGCGCTGGCCAGAAAATGCCTTTCTTGCTGGAAGCAAAAATGACTGAACCCCAAGCGGTATTGGCCGGCTGCCAAGTTAGCTACAACCGAGCTTTAGTGATGGTTAAAACCAATACGGAACCCGAAACTAAAGATTCTCTAGTCCAAGCCGCTCAGATGCTGGTTTACTGCAACCAGAAGGCCTTGAAAACCCGTCAAAAATACTGGAAAACAGAGGGACAAACTCCCGCTAATAGTCAGGTTTCCTCCAATTTGAAGCGGGTAGCAAAAGATACTGATCTCCTCCTAACCCAGATTAAAAAACAAGGCGGCAGTGATTTTAGAATCCCGGCAGCTTCCTGGTTTGAAGATTTTGGTTCCTAAAATCCTTCCTTAGTCCCCAGATTTCCCTACTTTCTGCGGGTTTGAGGCAGGCGCGCGTTTGCCTAACTAGCAAAGTCCTAATTATCCGGATTAACCGGCAGGCGCCTTGCATGGCGGCAGAGGCGACTTTCAATTTAAAATCTTTATCCGATTTGGCTGCACTAGCGCGCCCAAACCACCACAATTGTAACTATGAAACGGATGAAGTACTTTTGGTGGGGTAAACACCCCGGCTTCATCGTAGCTATCTGGTTGATAGCAGTCACCATTTCTATGGTGGCGGTTTTTTCCGGGTTCGGGGGAAAACCCTTATTTGAACGCTTAATCACCCCCCAGCCGGCCAGTCCCGCATCGCCCTCAGCAATTGGGAAGGATCTTTACGAGCGAGCCCACGGAGATACTTATCCGGTAACTGCAGTAGTGGAAGTCAACAACCTAGAAAAAAATGCCGACCAGATCGCGAAAATACTGCGCCCCTTACACGCCGACCTCTTAAAGGTAAACAAAGTGAAGGGGATCGCCGATCCTTTTATTGCTTTTGACCCCCAACTTCCGGCGGGAAAAGAGGCGCAGGTAACGACCGATAAAGCCCTAGCGCAAGCCCTGGCGCAAGGCAGAGCGCAAGCTGAGCAAATTGCAAAAGCTAAGGGCGCAAGCCAAAGTCAGGTGGAAAAAGCTGGGCAGCGCGCCGAGAGGGAAGTCAAAAAAGAGTTTGCAGCCCACCTGCCCTCAGTGTGGGATACTATCCAGTCCAGCCAGCTAAAACAGATGATCGCAAAGGACGATAAAACTTTCCTGATTAATGTGCAGTTAGAGGCAGACGGGTATGATCAGGTGGATACCGATGCCCGTGACCAGGTAGCCGCGGTTTTAAGTGAACTTCCCGATTATTTTGCCGGTTCCGCTATTGATGCCACGGTAAACCTGGTCGACAATACCGGTTTGCAAAATGCCGCTAATGGGCAGGTAAAAGCAGATATGCTGCGCGGAGAAGGAATTTCTATCCCGATTTCTCTGCTGATTATGGCGATAGTTTTCGGGGGGATGTTAGCCGCCCTCATGCCCCTGATCGGAGCGGGCGCCGCTATCGGTATTACCCTGCTTTTGATTTTGTTACTGACCTACCTGATCACCGTGGAATCTTTCGTAGTCAATATCGTCTCTTTCTTGGGACTGGGATTATCGATTGACTACGGGCTACTAATCGTTTCCCGCTATCGAACTGAACTGCATAAACGCGGCCTACACGGTACTGAAGACACCTTTATTTTCTATCCTCGTCTGATTCAACTCCTAGTTGGTTCGCGTAGCGAGGACGAAAATAAGATGCAGATTCACTCCTACAAGCGCTACCGAAGCGAACTAATCGCCGCGCGCCAACCCTATATGCAGGCGCTAGATAAAACCATGGACACTGCCGGAGCTACCGTATTCTTTTCCGCGCTAATCGTGTCGATGGCGATTTTGGGGCTTTGCATTTTCCCGCTACCTTTATTGCGCCTTATGGGCATGGGCGGAGTTGCGGTAACTATGTTGGCGATGATTTCCAACATGACCCTACTACCAGCACTAATGATGCTTTTTGGGCCGAGTTTGGCTGCGCCCTCTTCCGTTGCCACCTGGGTAAACTGGGTGCGCCGCCATATTTTACGCAAGCCTTCTACCCGCAGCGAGGACGACCCCTCCCCGGTTTTCCGAAAAGTTTCCACTTTTGTAACCCGCCGTCCTTGGCCGGTGCTAGTAGTAGTCACCCTGATTCTGGTGGTGATGTCACTTCCTCTTTATCATCTGGAAATGCGTTCTTCCGCAGTGGAATCAATGCCGCGCTCTATCCCCGAGATTGGGGCGCTTTGGGATATGTGGGATCGTTTTCCCGACTCGGCTAACCCGCAAATCCGGGTAGTCGCCAAAACCACTCCCGACCAGCTACAAGAGTGGGCTGATAGGCAAGTAAAACCGCTTGCTCACGTAAAACGAATTCGCCCTGCGGAAGATCTAAAAGTTGATGGCAAACAGTACGCCGCTATCGATCTTTACACCAAAGAAAAAGATGCCTTCGCCGCGCAAGTGAAACAGGAAATGCTGGAGGTGCGAGATTTACCGGCCCCCTTTAAGACTTGGGTTACCGGTCAATCCGCCCTGCAAACAGATTTTCAAGACACTTTGGCGCAGTATGCCCCTTATGTGTTTATCGTCGTCGCCCTCTCCACCTATTTAATGCTGTTCTTAATGACCGGGGCACTGTTACTCCCCTTGCAAGCCCTGGTGTTAAACATGGTGTCCTTAATGTCTTCTTTAGGGATCGCGGTTTGGGTTTTCCAATATGGTCACGGAGAGAAGCTTCTCGGCTTCACTTCCCTGGGAGCGGTGGAATCTTATGTTGTTGCAATCGTGTTTTGTTTCGGTTTTGGCTTGTCAATGGACTATGAAATGTTCCTAGTTTCCCGGGTTAAAGAAATCTGGGACGAAACCGAGGATAATAAACGGGCAGTTCGCGACGGACTCACCCATTCTGCCTCTACCATTACCTCCGCAGCCCTGATCTTGCTAGTAGTATTTTTAGGTTTCACCACCGGCGGTATCCAGGCAATTAAACAAATCGGGTTCACCCTGGCGGTAGCGGTCGCTCTCGACGCTACTTTAGTGCGCATGGGACTCGTGCCCGCGATTATGGCTATCTGCGGACGGGCTAACTGGTGGGCTCCTAAATGGCTACGATCTTTCCATTCTCGCCTACCCCTGCCAGGACACTAGCGGAGGGCGTGGGCTAAGTAGCGCAAAAATTCGTGCTTACTCACGAGCTGGATTTCCGAACTTGGACAAGCGTCCGAGGAAGGTTAAGGGGATAGTTGCAGTTGGCCCGTTACGATGTTTAGCCACAATAATATCTGCCTCCCCGGGACGATCTTCCTGATTGTAAACCTCGGGGCGATTTAGTAGCATCACCACATCCGCATCTTGCTCTAAAGAACCAGATTCTCGCAGGTCAGAAAGCATTGGTTTATGTTCTATTCGCTGCTCTGGTCCCCGGTTTAGCTGGGCAACTGCCACCACCGGGATTTCGAGTTCCTTAGCTAGCAGCTTTAAAGAGCGAGAGAATTCGGCGACTTCCTGTTGCCGGGACTCTACCCGTTTGCCCGAACTCATCAACTGTAAGTAGTCCACCACCACCAGTTTCAAATCACTTTGCTGCTTAAGCCGCCGGCATTTAGAACGTATTTCCGGCATGGTCATATTAGGAGAATCATCTATATAGAGCGGAGCCTGATCGGAGCGGGAAAGCACCTGCGCTATTTTGGTCCAATCTGCGTCCTCTAAGTCCCCGGCGCTCAGACGTGACATGGATACTCCTGATTCCGCAGAAATCATGCGGCGAGAAATCTCAGTGCCATCCATTTCTAGACTGAAGATTACCGAGGTCATGTTGTGATGGATGGCGGCGTTTCGGCAAAAATCAAGCGCCAGTGTGGATTTACCCATCGCTGGGCGAGCTGCCACAATCACCAATTGCCCGGGGTGTAGGCCATGGGTGAGGTTATCTAACTGGTAAAAACCGGTGGGAACCCCGGAGGCCATGCCCCCATTTTTTTGCAGTTCTTGCAGTTCGTCAACGGTTTCATCCAGGTACTCAGTGATTGGTCGATAGTCCTCACTGTCGCCACGTTCACTGACCGCATAGATTTCACTTTGCGCCTGGTTTATGAGTTCATCCACGTCCCCGCCATCAGCAGCGTAACCTAGCTGCACCACCCGGGTACCCGCCTGCACTAGAGAACGCAGCTGCGCCCGCTCTCGCACAATCCGAGCATAAAATCCGGCATTTGCGGCGGTAGGTACCCCGGAGATCAGCTGGTGTAAATAGGGGGCGCCCCCGATTCTTTCCAGGTCACCGCGGCGCTCTAACTGTCCGGCTACCGTCACTCCGTCTACCGGTTCGCCGCGCCCGAATAGATCCAAGATGACTTCATGAATAGTCTGATGTACCGGACGGTAGTAGTCTTCGCCCCTAATCGTCATCGTTACATCAGCGATCGCATCCTTAGAGAGCATCATCGCTCCCAGTACTGACTGTTCAGCGGCGATATCTTGCGGAGGGGTACGATCAAAATCTGCCATCTCAACCTCCCAGAAACACTTTTGGGGCTCTTCGATTGTGCCATATTCCGCCGCTATAATCAGAAAGCCGACTGTTGAAAACCCCCTAAAACTAGTGCAGAAAGTATTAAAAACCTGTGGAAATATTGGCGGAGAATGTGGGTAATTATTAGCTCCCAGTTTATAAACCGGTTACAAACTGGGAAACTACTAACGGAGTTATTCACAGATTGTGTATAGGAAATAGGGGAAGATTCGTGGAAAAGTCGAAAAAAACCAGCCTCAACCGCAAGATTTTGGCTTTGGTTTTACCCGCCCTCGGATCTTTAATCGCCGAACCGCTCCTCACTATGGCTGACTCCATCCTGGTTGGTCACGTGGGTACCTTAGAGTTAGCCGGGTTAGCTATCGGTTCGACCGTACTTACCCTAGTAGTGGGAATCTGTGTATTTCTTGCCTACACCACTACTGCTGTTACGGGCAGAGCCATTGGGGCTGGTAAACGCGCAGAAGGTTTGCGTCTAGGTATCCAGGGAATGTGGTTAGGCGCACTTTTAGGGGCGATACTAGCGGTCGTTTTAATAATTTTTGCTCCCCAAATCATTGGATTGTTCGGGCCAGATCAACAGGTGGGATTTTTTGCGCGCCTCTATTTGATGGTATCGGCCCCGGGACTCATCGCTATGCTGTCAGTGTTAGCCGCTAACGGAGTATTACGTGGTTTATTAGATACCCGCACTCCCCTTCTGGTTACTACCAGCGCTGCGATCCTCAACGTACCGCTGTCTGCATTATTAATTTTCGGATGCTCCTGGGGGGTAGCGGGGGCGGGAGCCGGCACCGCAATCAGTCAGTTCTTCATGGCTATCTGGCTGTGGATAGTAGTGGCTAAAAAACTACGCCGGGAGGGCGTATCGGCCCGTCCTCACCTAAAATTAGTTTTTCGTTCCGGGCTGCACGGAATTCCCCTGGTTTTTCGCTCGCTATTTCTGCAGGCTGCCATCGTGATCACTACCTGGCAGGCAGCTCGCTTGGGCGCAGTTACTTTGGCCGGCTACCAGATCCTAAAAACCCTGTGGACCCTAGCGGCTTTCGGTTTAGATGCTTTGGCAATCGCCGCCCAGGCATTACTTGCCAATGCGCTCGGGGAGGGCGACAAAGAAAAAATCCGGGTTCTCATCGCCCAGTTAAACCGCTGGGCCCTGTTGTTTGGAGCTTTTATTGGGTTAGTGTTTGCACTTACCTCTGGCCTATTACCGCACCTATTCACGACCGATCCTAGAGTATTAGCCATTTGTGTCCCTGCCATTATCGTGGTGGGTTTAGTGCAGCCCTTGGCGGCGCTAACTTATATCTATGACGGTTACTTAATCGGGGCCGATGATACTAAATACCTTGCCGGAGCAATGGCGGTAGTTTTTATTACCTATCTCCCGGCGATTTTACTTGCTGGTTTTTTGCCTGTCGGTGCCCCCGCTTTAGCCGGAATATGGGCTATCTACGGAGTCATTTTTATTGGCGGGAGGGCGGCCTCGCTGTGGCTGCGCATTCGCACCGACGCTTGGCTGTAGCTGAGCGCCAAATATTACCTGCTTCCTGCTTTGCAGATATCTAGTTTTCGACCCGCTAATACAAAAGTCGGGTAACCCAAGCATTAACCTGGGTCACCCGACTTTGCTATTAGTTAAGCGCTACCTAGTAGGCATTTACCTACTTGCCGCCCTCAACATTTACAAACAGTTTGGCGCTAATATCTTCATGCAAATTGATTTGAATCTGATATTTTCCAACCGCTTTAATCGGCTTTTCGATAATAACTTTGCGCCGGTCAATGGTTTGCCCGATCTGTTCTTTAACCGCTGCCACTACGTCTTGGGTAGATACTGCTCCAAAGAGACGACCGGAATGGCCCGCCCGCTTGGAAATCACCACGGTATCGTGGGCTTCGATAGCATCCCGTACTGCCCGCGCATCCTCTACGTTAGAGATTTCCCGACGCCTGCGCGCCCGAATCATTTCGTCGATCTGCTTTTGGGCACCTTTAGTCCAAGGGTGCGCCATTTTCCGTGGCACCAGGTAGTTGCGGGCATAGCCGCGAGCTACGGTTACCACGTCACCGGAAGAACCCAGCCCCGGTACATCCATATTTAAAATAATTTTGGCTGTTGCCATGACTAGACCCTCCTATCAGCGACCAGAACTTGTGTAGGGAAGCAACGCCATTTCCCGGGCATTCTTAACTGCCTTAGCAATGGCGCGCTGCTGCTGTACGCTAACTCCGGTAACCCGGCGCGAACGAATCTTTCCGCGATCGGAAATAAACTTCCGCAAGAACGGGGTGTCTTTATAGTCGATTTTTTCAACCGGCAAATTACGTAGCGGATTAGCCTTTTTCTTTATTGGCTTCGCGCGAAGAACTTTCTTCGCCATATTTACTCCTTAATGGTGTGACCCTAAGGTCTTATCCTGAAAATTTAAAACGGCGGTTCGTTATCGCCGTTATCGCTGGTGGCAGGAGCTGCCCAAGGATTGTCATCCGCAGATGGCTGCGCCGCACTCATCGAACCTGTACCCAGGTTTGCAGCATCCCCTTGGTTAAATCCCCCACCTTGATTGAAATTGCCAGCTGGAGCGCCCGCGGTAAATCCGCCCTGTCCGCCCTGGTTAAATCCACCCGCACCTGCGCGCGGAATCCGGGTAACTTGGGCTTGCGCATAACGCAAGGACGGTCCGATTTCATCTACCTGAATCTCCAGCGAAGAACGGTTTTGTCCGTCTCGCTCCCAATTGCGTTGCTGCAAGCGACCGCGAACAATCACTCGCATTCCTTTGGTTAAAGATTCGGCAATATTTTCGGCCATTTCCCGCCAGGCGGAACAACGCAGGAACATGGCGGTGCCATCTTCCCACTGTCCGGATGCGCGATTATAGGTTCTGGGAGTGGAGGCCACGGTAAACGAGGCCACTGGTACCGATTGCGCGGTATAGCGCAATTCGGGATCTGCAGTCAGATTCCCAATAACCGTTATCAGGGTGTCTCCAGCCATTTTTATTCCTCTCCGCGAACCTAATCGCGCCGCAGCAACTTGGTACGCAAAACTGATTCGTTTAGCGTTAGCTGCCGGGTTAACTCTTCAGCAATCTGCGGGGTGGTGGTCATATCGATGACCGCGTAGATTCCCTCAGAATGTTTTTCAATCGGATATGCCAGGCGACGCTTGCCCCAAATATCGGTCGCATCTACGCTTCCCCCGTTAGCGGAAACTACGTTTAGCAGTTTCTCTAACGCCGGGGCTACGGTACGTTCGTCAATTTCGGGATTCAGGATCACCATCATCTCGTATTTACGCATCTTAACCCACCTCCTTTGGTCTAACGGCCACGGTCCTTCCGCGGCAGGAGGGCTTATGCATTCGACCCTAAGGTCGCACTACAGGATAACCTAGTTAGAAGCGCTATTTCTAGCCGATATCTAACATTGTTAGGAAACGCTCGTTTTAAGCCACCACCGGTGAAATTAACTTTTTATGGTGACTCTACTGTTATTCCCGGTACCCCACTGCCCTACGGGCTAGGAACCGACTGGGAAGGAGACGGAGAAACCGGCGGAGGGGCACTTGCACTCTGCGAGGCACTTGGAACCGTAAGCGGGTTACCTACGGTTTCTGGAGGGGGAGCTGAGGGTACTTCCGCAGTTTTATAGGGCGTATTTTTTTCGCTCGGTTTCACCTGATACCGACTATTTTCGGAGGAAAATAAGGGTTCCGGCGGCAAATCTTTTACCGCCTTCCTCATATAGGCCAACCATAACTTTGCTGGCCAAGTACCACCGGTTACTTCCCTCACCCCACCGAAGGGGGTAATCGATTCTTCTGCGCCATTTTTCCCCACCTGATACATGGACACTGCGGTGACCATCTGCGGTACATAACCTACGAACTGGGCGGAGCGGTTATCGTTTGAAGATCCAGTCTTTGCTGCTACGGGCCTGCCTAGCTTTCCAGCAGTATCACCGGTCCCCCCACTTTCGGTTACCGCCGCGAGGGCTTTGGTTAACTCTGAAATATTTTCTTCCTCGAACTGCCTAGTACCAGCAGTATCAGCTTCGTAAAGAATATTTCCTGATGAATCGGTAATTTTAGAAATAATATGCGCTGTCCGGCGTACCCCACCGGTAGCGAAAGTGGTATAGGCTTCTGCAATCTCTAGATTATGGGGAGAACTTGTTCCCAATACCCCCACAATCGAGTTTTTATCCAAACCCACAGTGTCCTTGGAATACCCCGCAGCAATTGCCACCTGCCGAGTAGTATCCATCCCGATCTCACTGTTAAGCCTGACATAGGCAGTGTTGATTGAAAACTTGGTAGCTCTCAAAAGATTAACTTGACCGTAGGAGGCGCCTCCGTAGTTACCTACCCAGGCATCTCCTACTTTCATCGGTCCGGAACCATTGATACGGTCAGATAATTTGTGTCCATGTTCTAACGCAGCTAACAGCGCAAATGGTTTAAAAGTTGAACCGGCTTGAGCTATATCCTGAGTTGCCGCATTCCGCTGAATCTTTTGATAATCTGGTCCCCCATATTCGGCTATCACCGCCCCAGTAGCAGTATCTATAGAAGTTGCGGCTACTCTTAATCCTTCGGGTTTTTCTTCCGGTAGGGTATTTACTGCTTCCTCCAACATTTTCTGTTTCTCAGGATTAATGGTGGTATAAATCTTGATCCCGGCCCGATCAATCTCATCCTCGGTATAGCCAATTTGCTTTACCAATTCCTGTCTCACATGCTGCAAAAGATAGCCAGTAGTTCCCTTAAAATAGGTACCTTCCTGTTTCTTTTCCTGCACTTGCGGGAAAACTGCGGCGTCCTTGTCGCTCTTACTAATCATCTTGTCGGTAGCCATGAGGTTTATTACCCGCTGCCAGCGTTGCTGGGCTTTTTCCGGACTAACTAGCGGATCCCAAGCATTAGGTGCGGGAATAATCCCTGCCAACAGCGCAGATTCTGAAAGATTCAGGTCTTTAGCGCTTTTACCGAAATAGGCATTAGCTGCCGCTTCAATCCCGTAGGCTCCCCTACCGAAATAGATGGTATTTAGATAGTCGTTAAGAATTTTTTCCTTCGGTACCTGCCGATTTATCTTCAACGCTAAAATGGTCTCTTTAAATTTTCCGGTATAACCCGTATTTTTCCCGGTGTAGTAGTTTTCTACATACTGTTGGGTAAGAGTTGAAGCGCCCTGAGTGGGACGCCCGCGAACGTTATTCCACAGGGCACGGGCAATACCTTTAACATCAATCCCGCTGTTTTCATAAAAAGTGCGGTCTTCGCTGGCTACTACCGCGTCACGAATATAAGAATTTTTAAAAGATTTAGTATCTACGATGGTACGGTTGCGTTCTGCAAACTTTCCCATCATCTTATGGTTATCACCCCAATAAACCGTGGTTACTTGGGCATTAGCGAACTTTTGGGCTTCGGGTACTTCCAGGCGATAGTAGGCAACCAAGAAGGTTATACATCCGGCAATAATTGCCACCAAAGCCAGACCAGTTACTAATCCCAGGACTCTTTTTACCCAAACTCCAATTCTACGAGTGCGCTGGGAAGAATTACTTGCGTTGCTGCTTCGTTTAATAGCTTTTTTAGTTGCAGTTTTCTTGGACTTCTTTGGTCCTACGTTTTTCTTAGCTTTAGGGGAGTTATTTTTATTTCTGCTTCCCGCGGGTTTATTAGGGGAAGGTAAATTTTTGGAGGACATAGAACGGGGCAGACCGGCGCGTTGAGGTGCTTTTCCTCCGCTACCCGGGGATTTTCCGGCCGGGTTAGTACGGCTATGGTAGCGATCCGGATTTATTGGAGCGAACATGCGTTGGTCACTTGCCTGTGCCCGTGCTTGTAGCTGTTCTTTTTCATGCTTGCGGCGTTGAGCACGAGAAGGAAAGTCAGATCCTGCTGTTTCGGCGCCACGCGATGAATGCTTTTCGGTCATAACTACAGGTTAGCTTAGGAGGACGATCCGGCCAGGTAGATTTCTAAGGTAATAATAAATTTTTCCGGTTACTCCCCTGCAGGTAATGGTGATGATTTTTTATAAATTTATTTTTCTATTGTTAGCTGTCATCACTACCTAGAATTTTTGGGATTATTAATTAAATACGCTTGTCAGACGGGTTTTTGCGCTGTGAATTGGTAGTTATAATCTTGGGGAACTTTTGGGGATAGTCTGAACTCAGAAGAAATATGTACCTATTTATAAACAGTTTTACGGCATGAATCCCCAGATATGCACAGGTTTATGCACAGATGTGGAGAAACCTAGGTTAACCTGTAGTCATGAGAACTACACTTTTGTAGTTTTGCTGGTCCAAAGATTTGAAAATTAAGGTAAAGAATAGGTCAAATAATCCTTTAACTTATCGTTAAGTTAAGCTATTTTATTAGCTAAATCACTTTGCGTGGCGAGCCGCCTGTCGGATTTGGTTAGTTAGTTCGTTGACATGATCAAAAATCTGGGGTTTAGATTTCATCAATTGGGTGATTTTCTTATTAGCATGCATGACCGTAGTGTGGTCTCTGCCGCCGAATTCTTTCCCAATTTGGGGCAAAGATAGTTCCGTGAGTTCTCGGCATAAATACATAGCAATCTGGCGCGCTTCGGTAAGGGAACGCGAACGCGAAGGTGAGCACAGATCATTAACGGTGGTTTCGAAATATCCTGCCGTTTGCGCCTTAATTAAAGCCGGGGTGATTTCTTGATCGTTGGGATCGGAAACAATATCTTTAAGCACCATCTCCGCTAATTGCAAGGTCAAGGGTTGTTTTGTGAGGGAAGCAAAAGCGGTAACTCGCAGAAGGGCGCCCTCAAGTTCGCGGATATTGATAGTAAAACGCGAAGCGATATAGGACAACACTTCTGGGGGTGCCCCCACTTTTTCCTGACGGATTTTATTTCGTAAAATCGCGATTCGGGTTTCCAGGTCGGGAGGTTGAACGTCAGTGAGTAGGCCCCACTCAAAACGAGAACGCAGCCGCTCTTCAAAGCCCTCCAGCTTTTTGGGAGGAACATCGGAAGTGATAACCACCTGCTTGTTGTCGTTATGTAAAGAGTTGAAGGTGTGGAAAAATTCCTCAATAGTTTGCTCTTTGCCCTGCAGGAACTGGATATCGTCAATCATTAATACATCAATGTTGCGATAGCGCCGCTGAAAATCGTGGGCATTACCTTCCGATACCGAGTTAATGAAGTCGTTAGTGAACTCTTCAGAATTGACGTAACGCACTTTAATATGCGGATAAAGGTTCAGCGCATAGTTTCCGATGGCATGGAGTAGATGAGTTTTACCCAAACCTGATCCCCCATAAACAAAGAGGGGGTTATAGGATTTGGCCGGAGCCTCCGCCACTGCGATCGCGGCAGCATGTGCAAAACGATTGGAAGAGCCGATTACAAAGGATTCGAAAGTATATTTGGAGTTTAAGCGGCTGTCGAAAGGTTTTTTTCCCTGGGGAGCGGAATTGTTGTGGGTCACGGTACTTGGGATGTTCGTAGGAGGTGGGGCAACCACTTGGTGTTCGGAGGGATTTATTGTTTGTCCCTTATTCAAAGAAGGATCAACCGAAACCGCCAAAATAACATCCTGAGAAGTAGTTTTCGAGAGGGATTCTCGTAAAAAGGGCGCTAAGCGAGTTTCAATAATTGATTTTGAATAGTTAGTAGGAGTCGCGATTACGATGGTGTTTTCATAGGTAGTTAGAGGTTTTGACATTCTTACGAAAGCCAGATCCGCTTGACCTACCTGTGGGTTTTGTTTTAACTGTCGGATCGCGTCTTGCCAGGCTGACTGCAGCGAACTTGACATCGATTTCTCCAAATTTCTAAACATCAATGTGATAGGTCACCCCAACGATGGGGATATCAACGATTCTAGAGTAAAAACAGGTTATCCCCAATCTGGGGAAAAGACTGTGGATAACTTACGTGGTTGTAGTTTAAGATTTAAATCCGGGCTGGCATGCGAAAACCAAGAAAAATCACCGTATTTATAAAATCGAAAATTAACATCTTACAAGCTTGTAGTTTTTTAAAGTTCCACAGCCTGGAATCTAGTGAGTAAAAAATAGTGTTCATAACCACTTAATAACTATTTGACCTGGCTAAGCGCTATGCGTAGGCTTGCAGGTGTTGTCTAAACTAGGCTAAATAAAACTAAGATGCCGGAGCTTATCCGGTAAGTGCATAACATTCAGGAGAACTACAGTGACAAAGCGGACTTTTCAGCCGAATAACCGTCGCCGAGCCAAGAAGCATGGATTCCGGGCGAGGATGCGTACTCGCGCCGGCCGCGCCATTATTGCTAATCGTCGGAATAAAGGGCGCAAGGAACTTTCGGCTTAGAAGATGTTGCCCCAGGCCAATCGCCTGAAAAAATCAGCCGATTTTTCCCTAGTTTTTCGGCGTGGGAATAGCGCTGGAAACCAACTAATGGTGGTGCACCACCTACCCGACCAGTTAGGCACTGCGGCGCCGCTGGTCGGTTTCGTTGTACCCAAAAGAAACTTGCCTCGGGCGGTAGATCGTAATCGGATAAAGCGGCAGTTGCGATCTCTGAGTGCGGGCAGGCTTGCGGACTTTGGTAGGGGTAGTCTCACGGTGGTTCGCGCCCTCGGGAAAGCAAAAAATGCTTCCTACCTGCAGTTAGGCTTAGCTCTTGATCAAGCTTTGGCCAGGGCACAGCTAAAGGGGAAAAAGTGAGCGAAAATCTGGGGCAGGCGGGATTACTATTTTTGGTTCGCTTTTATCGGCGTCATATCTCTCCCCTATTTCCTGCCCGCTGCAAGTATTACCCCACTTGCAGTACCTACGCGCTGGAGGCACTGCAAGTTCATGGTGCCTTGAAAGGGAGCCTACTTTCCGCTTGGAGGTTGGTGCGCTGTAATCCCCTTTCCAATGGTGGGGTGGATTATCCGCCAATAAAAGGCCAATGGAAACGCGCTCCCTATCACCAGATGACTTTAAGCGAACTCCAAGCACATTGGGCAAAGATAGATAAAGCCACCATGCCCACAAGGGGACAATAAGTAAAGGAGCATATTTATGATGCTAAGTGCGCAGCTGCTAGCAGCAGCTAATCAGCCCACTTCAGGCGGTTGGTATGACACGGTTTTATACCCTTTCAAATGGGTGACTGCTTGGGTACTGGTAGGTATTCACAAGGGACTTACCTCCCTGGGTTTGCCGGAAGGACCTGGTGCTACCTGGGTGTTATCTATCGTAGTGCTGACGATTTTTGTGCGACTGTTAATTATTCCCCTGTTCATTAAGCAGATTAAGTCCACCCGGGGCATGAGTGCGATTCAACCCCAGATCAAGGCGATTCAAGAAAAATACAAGGGTCGCAACGACCAGGTTTCTAAGCAACAGATGAGCCAAGAAACCATGACCTTGTATAAAGAGTACGGGGTCAACCCCATGGCTTCCTGTTTCCCCTTGCTGATTCAATTGCCGATTTTGGCAGCCTTGTATCGGGTACTTTGGCAAATGCCGTTGATTGCTAAGCATCCGGGGGCACATATTGGAGGCTTCGATTCCACCCTGGCTGCGGAAATGGATAAATCCACGGTATTTGGCGTATACCTGTCGGATACTTTTACTAACACGGCCTCTAACCCCACCGCGACTAAAACTCTAATTATTATTTCCGTATTGCTGTATGGCGGATTGATGTTCTTCCAGCAGTTCCTCAATATGCGTCGCAATATGGATTCTTCTAATCAGCAGCAAATGCGGATGATGAAGATGATGGTCTACGTGATGCCCCTGATGACCGCTTGGTTCGGTTTCATTGTGCAGATCGGGGTGCTGGTTTACCTGGTAGTAACTATGGTGGTCAGCTTTATTCAGCAGCTGTTTGTCATGCATTATTTACCTACTCCCGGCTCTCCCGCCCATGAAAAACAAATGCAGCGTCATCAGGAGAAATACGAAAAATTTAAAGAGGAAACGCTGGCGGAATATAACCAGAAGCTTTCTTCACTGGGGCTCAGCGGTGAGGACGTGGCTAAGGGATTAAGGCTGGAGGTAAAAGCTAATCGCCAGGGTAAAGAGGATCCCTTCTCGGGGGTGGAAAATGGTGAGCAGCTTCGCGAAGGCGTCGCCCTCCATAAAGAAACTCAAGACCGCCTGCATAAGAAGGCTCAAGACCTAGAGCTAGAAGAAAAACCGAAGAAAGCGGTAAAGCAGTCCCGGATGATGGCAGCGCTGCAAAAGAAGGCCGAAGAACAGCAGACCGGGATGAAGACAAGTACTCATAATGCCCAGGCACAACCGAAGCGACTCACTAGGGCGCAGCGTGATGCCCAGGCGAAACGGCGTCGCCAAGCTGGCGGGTTAAGTGAGCAGGAAAAGGCGAAACGCCGGCAGGCACGGCGCAAGAATAATGCCGGTAAAAATCGGCGTAAGAACCGATAGGATCATTGCAGATAGCTAAGAGAGGATTAGATGCCATGAGTGAAGAAGCATCACCGGAGCGGGTTGCCGCCTTGGAAGAAGAGGGCGATATTGCCGCCGATTATTTAGAAGAGCTACTTGATATTGCGGATCTAGGTGGAGATCTTGAGATCGATGTAGAACACGATCGTGCCAGTGTCGATATTGTTTCTGATGCGCAAGATCTAAATGACTTGCAACGGTTGGTAGGAAAAGAAGGCGAAGTTTTAGAGTCTTTACAGGACTTAACCCGCCTGGCTGTTTCGCAAAAAACGGGGGAACATTCGCGGTTAATGCTGGATATTGCCGGTTACCGTGAGGAACGTAAACAAGAGTTGCGCTCGATTGCGGAGGAAGCCATTACCAAGGCTAAAACCACGGGTGAGCCGGTTCGTCTAGAGCCGATGAATCCTTTCGAGCGTAAAGTTTGCCATGATGTGGCCGCTGAAGAAGGCGTTTATTCTGGTTCCCAGGGTCAGGCACCTAACCGCGCAGTAGTTATTTATCCGGATGCGGCTGGCCCCGAAGAAGCAGAAGAAGAGTAAGGGTAAAGCTGGTAGACTCCCCGCTACCACTACCCTTTTACTTAGCAGAGTTTAGCCATGGCAGAACTAAATTTTGAGGTTGTGCAACCAGGCCCAGAGGTTAAGAAGTTTTTTGGTTCATCTTTTGAGCTGATGCAACGCTATGCCGATATGCTGGCAGATCAGGGTGAACTGCGGGGACTTATTGGTCCGCGCGAATTACCTCGGATTTGGCCGCGCCATTTGTTAAATTGCGCGGCCGCAGAAAAATTCTTACCTTTGGGACGCAATGTCACTATTGCCGATGTAGGTTCCGGAGCCGGCTTACCGGGAATTGTCTTGGCTATAATGCGACCTGATCTTCAATTTTTTTTGATAGAGCCTTTAGCTCGACGGGTAGTTTGGCTAGAGGAAGTAAAGCAAGAGTTGGGATTGGCAAATGTGGAAGTCATGCGTTCCCGGAGTCAAGACTTACCGGCGGGACAACAGTTTTCGGCGGTTACCTCTCGCGCAGTAGCGAATCTAAAGAAGCTGGTACGCATCTCTGGCAAACTAGTGGCTCCCGGCGGGCGGATGCTGGCGATTAAAGGTGAGCGCGCTCCCTTGGAGTTGGCCGCTGCGCAAGCGGAGTTGCGGGCAGCTAAACTTGATTTGGCACATATAGAGGAAGTGCCATCCCTCATGGATGATTCGATTACCCGGATCATTATGGCAACTAAACGTCCCTAGTGGGCAGCAGTTTTGCAAATTTTGGAGGCGTAATGAGTAAGCATCGTTTGGCTGATGCCGAAATGGTGGAGCAGGCAGATTCGGACGAAGGACTTCTCCTCGCGGAGCGTTCCCATTCCCAACTGGAGTTAGGGGAACTGCCGCGTCCGCAGCAAACGCGGGTAATTGCTGTCGCTAACCAAAAAGGTGGGGTGGGTAAAACTACTACGGTGGTTAACCTGGCGGCAGCTTTGGCTTTAGGGGGACTTAAAGTTCTGGTAATTGATGCTGATCAGCAAGGAAATGCCTCTTCTTCGCTAGGTTTTCGGCACTTAGCGGATGACCAACAATCTCTGTACGAGGTAATGACCCAGGGGGTGCCGCTGCGGGATGCTCTGATCCAAACCACTAAAATTCCGAATCTGTGGCTGGTGCCGGCCTCGATGAATATGGCGGGTATCGAATTAGAGCTGAGCGAACGCACCAATTTTCAACAGATCTTAGCGGAATCTGTAGGGCAACTTTTGAGTAGCGGAGAACAGTTTGATTATATCTTCATAGATTCTCCCCCGTCTTTAGGAATTATGACCGTTAACGCCCTAGTCGCAGCCAAAGAGGTTTTAGTTCCTTTGCAGGCAGAATATTTGGCGCTGGAAGGGCTAACCCAATTGACGAAAACTATCGATATGCTGGTTATTCGCCTTAATCCCACTCTTCATTTCACCGCCATATTGCCTACTATGGTTACCAGCAACACTTTGTTGAGTAAAGGGGTGTTAGAGGAAGTTCGGGCCTACTACGGCGAGATCGTAATGCAAACAATTATTCCTCGTAATGTTGCTTTAGCGGAGGCTCCTTCGCATGAGGAATCGATTTTGACTTACCAACCAGCCTCTAAAGGTGCAAAATGTTATTTAGATGCTGCATATGAGTTAGTTAGTCGTGAGGTGAAATCGTAATGGCGCGAAAGAGTCACTTAGGCAGAGGTCTTTCTGCACTGATTCCTACGGATCCGGTAGAGAACAAAACCGAAGAGGCGGCAGAAGATCCCGCCTCTCGTCCAGCGGACATATTTTTTGGGGGACATGGTCATTCGCCCAAGGGCGGCTCCGCCAAAGATCTTTTGGAACCCCGAAAAAATGTTTCACGTGAAACATTGCGGGGGTCACGCAATACGGGAGCAGGAGAAAATCAGAATATTTCTTCTGTCAAAAAGGCTGAGCGCCCGAAAAGTAAACGCGATAGAGAGAACGCGAATGTTTCACGTGAAACATCACTGCTACCGGTGCCAGGCGCGAAGTTGGAGCTTATAAAGGTTAGTAAAATACATCCTAATCGTTCTCAACCGCGACAAACTTTTGACGAGGATGAAATCGCAGAACTCGCCGCCTCTATAAAGGAAGTTGGGTTATTGCAACCAATCGTGGTTCGCACTGATCCTACCGATAAATCAGCCTATGAACTCATAATGGGCGAACGTAGGTTGCGGGCTTGTCAACTGGCCAAAGTAGAGCAGATTCCGGCGATTGTTCGTGAGACCACTGATAATAAAATGTTGCTGGACGCGCTAATTGAAAACCTGCATCGCGTGCAGCTCAACCCTTTAGAGGAAGCCGCTGCCTACCAGCAATTGATGGAAGATTTTGGCTGTACTCAACAGGAGCTATCAAAACGAGTTGCAAAGTCCCGGCCTGCTATTACTAACGCATTACGGCTGCTACGGTTGCCAGCGAGTGTACAACCCAAGGTTGCATCCGGGGTCCTCTCTGCCGGACATGCGCGAGCGCTGCTTGCAGTCAGTGATCCGCAGGATCAAGAATATTTAGCGGATCGAATTATTGCAGAAGGACTTTCGGTGCGTTCTACTGAAGAAATTGTAGCTTTGGGAAATGTTCGCGGTGCACCAGTGCGTACAAAAGGAAGCGGTAAACCTCGCCAGGTAAATCTTTCTCCTAGCCAAGCGGCCGCGCAGGAGCGCTGGACGCATATTCTCGATACTCGAGTATCAGTTAAGCCGGGAAAGAAAATCAGCAAACTTGTCATCGAATATGCTGATGAAGCTGACTTAGAACGCCTCACCCAGCTGCTAGAACAAGTTAAGCACTAGCATTGTAAATCCGATATAGCTGCCTGGGTAATAGAAAAAGCTGAGGTAACTGCGCTTTTAACCGCGCTGTCCCCGTTCAGCTGCCTGGTAGGTAACCGCCTCAATTAATTTTCCGAAACCCACATCAGCTTGCGCGGCTAGGGGCCACAAGGAAGTGTCTGTCATTCCTGGTACCACGTTGGCATCTATAAACCAGGGCTTACCGTCACCATCCAAAATGAGATCTATACGAGAAAAATCTTCTAGCTCTAAAACCCGATGACAATCTAGTGCTAAACTCCGAACCTTTTCATCTTCTTCCGGTTCTAGCGGCGCAGGTGCAAAAAATTCAGTGCGCCCGGTTAGATAGCGGGCATCAAAATCGTATCGGCCCACATCTGTGCGGATTTCTACCGGCGGAAGGGTCCGGGCAACTCCTGCTTCGACAATAATCGACACCGATATTTCCCGTCCCTTAATAAAGCGTTCGATCAATACTTCATCGTCGTAGGCGAAGGCATTTACCATGGCAGTACGTAGCGCACTCTCATCGCCCACGTAGGTAATTCCCATCGCGGATCCGCCTCGGGAAGGCTTAACCATTAGTGGGTATCCCAAACGTCTAGAAACTTCTCCGAGTAAAGTATCTGCACCTACCTGGCGGAATAAGATTTGGGGTAACGCTACTGAACGGGGGGTGGGTAACCCGTTTTTCTCCACCACCGATTTTGCTACCGGTTTTGACAGGGATATCCGGCAACCCTTAGGTCCGGTACCCACATAAGCCAAGCCGCTTAGCTCTAATAAATCCTGCAGAGATCCGTCCTCACCCTCACGCCCATGAATAATTGGCCACACTACGTCAGGAGCAAAATCGCGTAAAGCATGAAGTAAGTTCCGGTCCAGCTCCAAGCTTTCCAGCTGGTGACCACATTTACGTAACTGGGTCGCTACTCGATTTGCGGAGCGCAAAGAAACTTCCCGCTCATGTAGCTGACCTCCAGTGATAATAGCAATTTTTAGGCTTTCGTCTTTAGTCATTGCTTTCACCTTTCTGTTGGGAGGCGAATAACTTAACCAGTTCCATTTCCCGATGCACTACTTTGGCTAACCGTCGCACGCCCTCTCGAATCTCATCTGGAGTGGGATAACAAAAGGATAGCCGGATATTTTGACGTCCCTGGTCAGAGGCATAAAATGCCGTTCCTGGGGTATAGGCAACTAGTTCACTAACTGCGCGCGTCAGCATGTCTTTGGAATCTAATCCTTCCGGTAAAGTGAGCCAGGTATAGAAGCCCCCTTCGGGAACTGTCCAGGTACATTCGGGCAAGTAATCGTTTAAAGCGGTGAGCATGGCGTCGCGGCGACCGCGATACATTTGCCGGTAGGAATCTATTTGTCCGCGCCAATCATAGTCCCGCAGGTAAGCATGGATCGCCATTTGCCCAACCATAGACGGCGATAAAATTGCAGATTCGGAGGCCACCACCAGTTTGTCCCTGACTGCCGGGGGCGCATAGGCCCAACCAATCCGAAAGCCTGGCGCGAAAATCTTTGAAAACGATCCTAAGTAAACTACCAGGTCAGGAGCAAGTTCTACCAAGGGAATCATAGTTTGTCCCTCGAAACCTAGCAGGCCATAAGGATTATCTTCTAAAATCAACACTTGATATTTTCGGCAGAGCTCCACCAGTTCTTTCCGGCGGGAAATCGACATGCAAACGCCCGCGGGATTATGGAAATTGGGAATGGTGTACAGGTATTTAATTCGTTTTCCTTCCCCGCGTGCCTGCTTGACAGTGCGAAGGAACTCTTCGGGAATCAAACCTTCGTCGTCTATGGGAATATGGCGTACATCTGCTTGGTAGGCCTTGAATACTCCTAGCGCCCCAACATAGGAGGGTGACTCGGCTAGAATTACATCTCCTGGCTCAATAAAAAGCTGTGTGACCAGGTCTAATGCTTGTTGAGAACCGGTGGTTATCACCACGTTATCGGGGTTGGCGTTGATACCTTCTTCCGCCATGACTTCAGTGATGGATTCTCGCAGGGGTGCCCACCCCTGTCCCCCTCCGTATTGCATCGCCTGCTCGCCGTGTTCCAACACTAGTTGTTGGGCGCTATTGGCCAGTTTTGCCAGCGGAAGATCGTGAATATTAGGCATCCCTCCGGCGAGAGAAACCACCTCGGGACGAGAAACTACCGAGAATAAAGCCCGAATTTCAGATTCCCTCAGGTTATGAGCTCGCGCAGCGTAGGAATCCTGCCAAAGATCAAGATGGGTCCCTTGCTTATGCGCGCTCATTTACGTCTCCTTCGTTAGATTAATTGCCATTTTCGCACGAAGAATGAATGTGACCAAAGCCAAAGTCAAAAAAAGCAAAAAATTTAAGTAATACCAGTTCGAGCTAGCGGCTATTCTTGGGGGTTATCTTTTGCGGATTGCTTTTTTTGGCTACGCAAATACCAGGTCAAGGTGCCTACAAATGCCAAAACAAGCACTAGCAGCAAAGGTAAGAGCAGGTCGGGAAGAACTGCAGCGGCCCGAGTGATTGAAGTTTCTAAAGACACTTGTTGGGCGGGGGTAAGCAAAGAGTTAGCGTTGGTGCCCCCGGTGATTAATAGCAGTACTCCCACGATTACAAATACCAATCCCGATAACATCGAACCCCACGTGGTTTGCCTACCTAAGAACCGTAGGGGACGGGGATGGAAAAGGCGCTGTTGGCGGGCAGTGAGCGAACCCCAGATGAGGGAAAGTATGGCCACCGGGGTGAACATTCCCAGGGCATACCAGAACATCAAAAGTGCGCCTCGCAAGCTAGACCCCGTCAAAGTGGCAGCCGACAAGACTGCCCCGAGAATCGGACCAGTACACCCGGATCCGGCCAACCCATAGGAAATACCGAAAAGAAAAATCCCGATAACACTAGGACGAGTGGCTCCCCCTAAAGCGCGAGGAAGCGGGAGTTTGGGGAGCGGTAGGGCCAAGACTTGAGCGATACCTAAAACGGTGATTACTCCACCGACAATTAGGGTTACGAGGTGGGAGTGGGCAAGTAGCCAACCACCGAGTCCTCCGGCCGCGAACCCCAGAGGTACTAACGCCACCAGCAGCCCGCCAAGAAAAACTAAAATCCGCTGCAGCAGTCGCGAGCGATCCTCAAAAGCACAGGCAAAAAAAGCTGGCAGTAAAAAAGCGCCACAGGGAGCTAGAAAAGTAACCAGTCCCCCCAGGTAGGCGATCGTGAAGTTTATCGACATTAGCGATTACCAGCAGCTTTAGCTGCAATTTCAATGGTTTGGATAAAACTGTCTGCTGGTAGCGCCCCGGTAATCACATAATTGTTAATGAAAAACGCCGGGGTGCCGTTAAGACCTACGGCGCGGGAATGAGAGGTTTCATTCTCAATAGTTGCGGCGGTTTCGGGTGCCGCAAGATCTTGGTTAAAACGAGACAAGTCGCTAACGCCGCTAGCTTGGGCCACCTGGGTAACCAGTTGTTTATCCCAGGTAATATGACCGCTACCTTCGCTGGCAGCCAGCTTGGTAGCTGCCGCTAAATACTCCCAGAATTTTCCTTGTTTAGCTGCCGCGATTGATCCGGCAGCAGCCAGGTCAGAGTGATATTGCGGAGCGAAAATTGTTAGGTTGTTGAACTCTATTCGCAAAGTACCGTTATCGATATACCGCTTCAGCTGCGGAAAAACATTAGCTTCGTACTGATAACACATGGGACAGGAAAAGTCAGAGAACTGAATCATAGTTACCGGAGCTTTCGGGTCTCCGATTGCCCGGGGATCGGACTTAGCGTTGCGATAAAAAGACCTAATTACCTTTTTGCCCTGTTCATCGTTAACTAAATTCACCCCTTCGGGCAGCTGGTCACTTTGGGTAGCACCGTTACCCGGGGTCTGAGCGTTTTGAGAGGATACCGCGGTGTCAGCGGGATTGGCAGTGCTGCTTTTATCGGAACCAAGGTAGTAGGCGATGAAAAAAACCAACACCAGTACGGAGATTGCTAGCAATACTAGAACCACTATGGCAGCTGGTTTCTTCTTTATCGGTGCCGGGGGGGCGGAGTCACTCATATCCTTATTTCCTCTCTTTGCTTCTACCCTAAAGGAGATTAGCTTACTGGGGATAGTTAGAGCACGTCACGCCGTTGCAAATAACGCATTGCTAACCAACCGATGGGGGCACGCATCCAAAACGTGAGTAGGCGGTACAGTAATGCCCCAGATAGCGCGATGGCGCCTGGTACCCCGGCCACCTGCAAACCGGCAGTCAGCGCGGCCTCCACCGGACCGAGCCCGCCGGGACTGGGGATTAACGAACCTAAAGTGTTGGACACTAAGAAAGTAACGGTGATGGTGGCTACCGGTAAATGGTAGCCAAAGGCGGCAATCGCGCAATAAAAAGCTGCTACTTGCAGGCCAGTTTGCATTAAGCATCCCAAGGTGGTCAGCATCATTCTGCGGGGGCTGGAAGTGATCCAGATTAGACGTGGCCAAACCTGCTGGAAAGTTGGTTGAATTTTTCCCCAAATCCAGTTACGCACTTTGGGGAGCGCAAACGCGGCTACCAGCAGCGCCACTATCAACAAGACGGTCGCTAATACCGTCGATGAGGGCAGACGCACGTTCATGGAGGTGCCGGTAAACATGACCATGACTGCTAGTAGCACCACCGTGATTACAAATTGGAAGAGCTGCATTAGGGAAACGGTAGCGAGGGCGAGCGCTCCGGTCATATTCTTCTTGGTTAGGTACCGCAGGTTAAGGGCTCCTACTCCTACCCCCGCGGGCACTACCAGAGAGGTAACGGAGCCTGCCAGCTGCAAGATAAATAGCTCGCCATAGCCTAGACGGTTGGGGGTTACAGCTTGTAGGGAGAGTGCTTGACCGCTACTCATAACAATTGCAAAGAAAACTCCGGCGAGAATCCACCAAAGGTTGGCTGCTGAAATCGTGGCATAAATTTCTTTAAAGTTTAAAGATCCTAAGACAATCAGTACCGCTGAAAGTCCCAGGGCGGTGAACACCAAGGAGGACAGGGAGAAGCGGCGTAGTTGAGCGCGGGGAACCGCGGCGGGATCCGCCTGGTCGCGAGATAGCAGTTCTTGGCGCAACTTGGCTAGAAGCGCGGTCTTCCGTATTTTTTGTCTGGTTGAAGAGGGCAGAGCCAAAGTTTGCAGCACCGGAACCATTGCTTCGATCTGGGAAGCTGGAATCACTGCGCGCATTGCCGCCACTGCCCGGTTTTTCCCGAAATAAGAACTGGTTAAAACTAGCAACTGTACCTGGTCAATTAGAATCGACATTTTAGAGGCGGCGACTTCCCCGTCGGACCAGTTAAGAAAATATAGAGATCCATCTGCGCCTAAACATAAGTTTTCGGCATTAATATTTCGGTGAGCAAGCCCGCCTTGATGGGCTTTTAACAGTTGTGACCAGGCAGAGCGCAACTGTTCATCGGAAATATCGGAGGGAGTCAGACCGGCCAGAGGGCGCAGAGAAATATCGTCCTCGAAAATATTGAGCATCGTGCTTCCGCTGTGAGTTAGACCGTGGTAGGGGCGAGTTTTGAGTTGCGCCCGGGTGGTCATGGCTCCCATTAACGCGGTATATTCTCCGTTTTGCCTTACGGTAGCGGCGGTTGACTTGGAAAAAGAACGCAGCCGCAGATTAGTCCAGATTCCGGTGATCCAGGTGGAAAGGCGGGAATCTCCATCGGTGGCGATCATGCGGTAACGGCGGTTACCTTGGGAGATTACGCTATAAACTCTTATCCCCGACCTTTCAGTTTCTTTGAAGGTTTTTAGGTCACTGCCGACAAAAGTAGCTAGTTCCAGAACCGGATCTGCTGCTAGCTTTTGCCGTTTCATTTCTCCGACTGGCGTTAGGGAACCAGTTTCGGTAGTGAAGCTAACCTCCTCGACGCTAAGCAGATCACCTTCGGTGGGCGGATCGAGCCGCAAAATCATCCGGGGGGTTATCCCCACTTGGATCAAGGCGCGGATCAAAGCACGACCGGTAGGACGGTGATTGCGTACTCCCCATAGGTATCGGCCCAGGCAACCGGTTAGGGTGCCTAAAAACACGGTAATTAGCGCCGAAGGTAAAGTCATCCGACCTTGCAGAACCGCCAACACTAAAATAGCCCAAGTGATGGCCCAGAGTACCCGCACTAACTGGTCTCGCCGGCGTTCGCCTGCCATAGTCATCATGGCCACTACCGCAGTAAAGGGAATTGAAATAGCCACTATCGATCCCTCCACTGACCATACTTTCAAAGCACTTGAAAATACGTAGGGAAGGGCAGATATCAAGGCTGATGCCCCTAAGGCCACAATCCCTCCGATTAGGGCAGTAAATGCAGCCTGAAAGGTTCGTATCCATTGGCGGCGCAGCGCCAACATGGATAAAAGAGCGATGGGGGCAAGCAAAATAAATAGGTTTTGCAACATCGACAGCGGCAGTAGCAGGATTTGAGCCAGCGTGGTGTTTACGAATACTTTAGTCAGATCTTGGGCGACTGCCTGGGTAGTGGCATGGGCGTAGATAGCCATTAGCACTACCAGAACAATGGCTGCTAGGTAGAGGCCGGCACGAGCCAAATCATCGATTCGTCGTAAGCGGGTATTTTTAGCGTCAACAATTTCGGTGAGATGCTGATTTAGCTGCCCCTTAGCTATATCTCCCGAAATGCTCATGTTTTGATTCTATGCGTTATTAGGGTGCATACCTAGATGTGAGCTTACGCCCAGCTTTGCACGCTTCTTGTTCGTCTCCCAGCTCCCTCCTTTAGGATTAGAGAAGATCATGATCTGTTTTCAGGAGGGCGAATGTTAGCGTCTGTATTAGCCGGGGGAGCATTAGATTACCTTACCGACCCTAATCTTTTGCTCAACACCTTATTGACGGAACTTGGCGGTTGGATGGTAGCGGCCGTCGCCCTAATTGTGTTTATCGAATCCGGAGTGCTATTCCCGGTACTTCCGGGTGACTCCATGATTTTTGCTCTCGGGATTTTACATAACCGGATACCGGGAGTACCCGAATGGCTTACTTTTCTCGTCCTCTTTTTGGCTGCGATCTGTGGAAACCTAGTTGGGTATTGGTTAGGACGCAAATTTGGGCGGCGCTTATTCAAAGATGATGCCCGCTATTTATCAACTGAAAATATGCACAAATCCGAGGATTTTTTTCGCCGGTACGGCGGAGTGGCGTTGGTGCTGGCGCGCTTTGTCCCGTTCGTGCGCACCTTCGTGCCGATTATTGCCGGGATTGGCAAGCAACACTACCGTACTTTCATAATCTGGAATATGGTGGGCGCGGCGCTCTGGATCGGAGTATTCATGCTGGCCGGAGTGCTGCTGGGGGATATTCCGGTGGTAGCCAACAATGTCGAGGTAATCGCGATTGCAATCGTGGCCATCTCGGTGGTGCCCATGGTGATTAGCTACTTTAAAGCGCGGGCCAGCAAGCGGGATGCCGCCAAGAAGGGTGCCTAAAGCGCTAGTTTTTGAGGGCGATTATTCGTCGCGCTCGATGCCTACTACTTCGTAACCGGCCTCTTTAACGGTGTCGCGGATAACCTGGTCAGAGATTTCGTAGTCGGTGAGGATAGTGACTTGGCTGGGTTCGTCGGTGCGCAGCAATACTGACACCCGCTTAACGGTATTTAAAGCCTCGAAAGCTGCAGTGATATGTTCTACGCACTTTTGGCAAGTCATCCCAGTGACTGCAATATCTATGGTGCGATCATTAGCTTTCTTATCGGACCGTTTTGTTGAAAAAAACCCCACAGTAGTCTCTCCTTATATTTTGATGCGTTCCTTCTGAAGTCTAATCTCTATCTTGCAGTTTGCAACGAGTTCCGCCATTTATGAAATTCAGCCATTTATGAAACCCACAAAATTCAAGACGGGGCAGGAGATTGAGGGAATCTCCTGCCCCGTACCTGACCGATCTAGAAACGGCTAAGGCCAGTTCCCAGTGGACTTAACCGTTCATCAGTGACCGGGTCAGGGCTATGGCGCCACCTGCGCCGATCAACCCAAGAACTGCAATCGCGGCGATGGTGCCCAGGCCACCCATGCGGTCAACCACACTGGGGTTAGCGTTGGCAGCTCTAGCCGCGGCGGGCGCAGACGGCGCCGCCTTGGGTTGTTCTACTCCCTGAACCTGACTGGCGGTCCCATTGCCAGTTGCTTCCTGCGCGTTACCGGACCCTTCCTGAGCCGGCTTCACGGAGTTGTTCGAGGTAGTAGAAGGATTATTGCTTGCGTTATTGGAGGGAGCAGTAGGTGCTTCCCGGTAACGTACCGGACCGGGAACAGTTACGGTACGAGTGTTTTCCCGATTCTGAATAACGGTGCGTACCGGAGCGGGTCGCGGCGCAGCCGGGGCAGCTGCCGAACGCTGATTAGTAGCAGCTTTAGGGGTTGCTGCCTTAGCAGGCGCGGAGTTCTGGGTAGCTGCGCGCGCGGCGGGCTTCTTAGAGGAAGCGTCAAGAGTGGGCGCCTGGCGTTCTACCGTGGGAGCGGTAGGAACCTCGGGGACATCCGGATGAGCCGGATGAGTGTCCGGATCAGTCGGGGTGGGAGGTGCCGGGCGGGAGTCCAGAACTTTCAAATCAGCAGCTTCCGGTGCCCGGAACTGATGCAAAGTTAACAATGGATTCGAGCTTTGCTCTACCGCCTGCGGGTTTACCAAAAACTTTTTGATCTCCAGATACTTGTCAAACTTATTGTTTTCCAGCACGGTACTGAAGTCATAGTCACAGCCAGTGTTGACCTTGAGGGCACCGTAGATCTCGTCTTCAAGCTGGACAAATACCCAGGGGTGGAGATTCTTTACGGAGCTCTTAAATTGATAGGTGCCCGCCAGTCCTAAGCCACTATTGCCTACGGAGCCAAATAATGTCCGATCATTCTCGTTAGCGGTGGCATCGAAGGTGTACATATACCCGCCACCGTTGCGATTTTTATAGCTATCGCGACTGGGGAAGGGGCTATTTTCAGAGTCGGAGACGGTCAGGAACCAATCTTTACCGGCAGGCAGTTTCTTGATGGTTACGTTTTCGTAGCCCAACTGACTTGAGTCGATGCACCCGGTTAAAAACTTGGGGGTATTCGCCACCGAGGTAGATACCGCGAGGTTACCGGCTGGGGACTCGTCTTGCAGGTTACCGGCTGCTGCGACCGCTAAGAGACCGGCGGGAATTAACGCCGTTGCACATACCCCAGATACCAGGGTCTTGGCGAAGTTCTTAAGTCTCATGATTTAATCCCTCATCTATTGCGGAGCCGTTATTGGGAACGCTCCATTTATTTGGTACCACTAATAATCTTACCGCATGGTCACTAAATTGCCAGCTGAAAAATATCTAATCTAGGTGATATATATCACATAAGACTTTAACCTTGGTAAATGCCCGAGGACGACTGGCAAAAATGCCGGAACATTTCGGGAAAAAGCGCTGTTTTCAATACTTACCGCCTGGTAAGTATTAGTTTTCTAACAGCTTTCCGGTAGCAAGTTCGGGGGCGTAACCAATATATGTTTGGGGGGTGAGAGCCGCTAGCCGTGCCTGCGCGTCCTCAGAAAGCCCTAATGAAAGTACAAACTCTCTCATCGCTGCCTCATCAACTTTACTATCGCGGGTGAGCTCTTTCAGCCGCTCATAGGGGTTATCCATCCCGGGAGTGCCCGCTAAGCCTTCTACCCGCATCACCTGCTGCACTGCCTCTCCCAGCACCTCCCAGTTCTGGTCGAGGTCGCACGCCATCACCTGATCGGCTACATCTAGTCCGCTAAGTCCGCCGGAAAGGTTGTAGAGGGCGAGCAGGGAGTGCCCAATCGCCACCCCGATATTGCGCTGAGTAGATGAATCTGTCAGGTCGCGCTGCAGTCGGGAAGTCACCAAGGTCTGCGCCAAAGTATCTAACAACGCACAAGAAATCTCCAGATTAGCCTCCGCGTTTTCAAAGCGGATGGGGTTGACCTTGTGCGGCATAGTGGAAGAACCAGTAGAGCCTTGCGCCGCCAGGTTTTGGTGGAAGTAGCCCATAGAGATGTAGCTCCAGCAGTCAGTAGCCAGGTTATGCATAATCCGGTTAGCCCGATCCAAGTCGCTATACAGCTCACTTTGCCAGTCGTGAGACTCGATCTGAGTGGTTAACGGATTCCACGTTAGGCCCAAATGCTCCACAAATGATTTCGCGAGCTGTGGCCAGTTAGCGCCGGGTACCGCGACTTTATGGGCCGCCCAAGTACCGGTAGCCCCATTGATCTTGCCTAAGTATTCGGTATTTTCAATGCGGTGGATCTGCCGGCTCAAGCGATAGGCAAACACCGCCATTTCTTTACCTAAAGTTACCGGGGTAGCGGGTTGGCCGTGAGTGTGCGCCAGCATCGGCACCTCAGCGGCCTGGACGGAAAGCTCGTTTAGCTGCTTAACCAGGCCTTTAGCTTTAGGTAGCCACACTTTTTGGATGGCGCCCTGGATACAGATCCCATAAGAAAGGTTGTTAATATCTTCGGAAGTGCAGAAAATATGAACCGCCGCCAAGTAGTGGGGCAGGGCAGTTTCCCCTAAAACATCTCCGGCACGGCGCAGGCGTTCTTGTAAGAAGTACTCCACTGCTTTCACGTCGTGTTTGGTTTCTGCTTCGATCTGTTTCAGCTCCGCCACTTCGGACTCGCCAAAGCTTTCAATCAGAGAGCGCAGATAGCCTTTCTCGTCCTCGCTAAAAGGCTCGACCCCTTTTAATACCCGATTTTCCGCCAGGAAAATCAGCCACTCTACCTCCACCAGGAGCCGGGCGCGGTTAATGGCCGGTTCGGACAGATAATTGGTCAGCCCCGCCACGTGGGAGCGGTAGCGGCCATCTAGGGGACCTAAAGCAATATCGGTTTGCGCGAAATCAAAACAGTTATCAAACAGGGTCTGCATAAGACCCATTATGACACGCTATCTAGAGACCAGTTATTGCCCTCCCGAACCAGCGGAAGGGATCTCATTAATATCGCTTCCGGTAGGTAAACATAGCCACCAGGGCAAATATTTTGAAACAAATGGGCGTTGAAAGGCTAAAAGGGGCAAACTTAGATTATGAGCCAGGTTAAATTTCGTGAGGCACTCGCAACTCTTCCCGCCTATGTGGCCGGAAAAGGCGATGCCGGAAAAGTAGTTAAACTCTCCAGTAACGAGCTTCCCTTCCCGCCCTCCCGAGCAGTTATCCAAGCAGGGGAGCGTGCCCTCGCGAAGGTTAACCGTTATCCGAGTGCGATTGGTAGCGCCCTAGTTGAAAAACTCGCCGCCCGCTTTGGGATCAGTGAAGACCAGGTGGTAGTGGGTCCCGGGTCCATTCAGGTGCTTGCCAATGCGCTGACCGCGGTAGCGCAGGCGGGCAATAATGTGGTCTATGCCTGGCGTTCCTTTGAGGCTTACCCGATATTGGTGGGGATTACCGGTGCCTCCTCCCGGCAGATTCCGCTAAATGGCCAAGGGGGCCACGATCTGGAGGCGATGTTAGCGGCAGTAGATGCTGACACCGCGGCGGTTATTCTTTGTAGCCCCAATAATCCCACCGGCCCTTCCCTGTCGGCGCTAAAGGTGCGCGAATTTTTAAGGGCATTGCCCCAAACAGTGTTGGCAGTCTTGGATGAAGCCTATTTCGAGTTCGATACTTCGCCTGGTCACGTTGATGGCGCCGCTTTACTCGCGGATTTTCCTAACCTATTGGTGTTGCGCACTTTTTCTAAAGCCTACGCGTTGGCCGGGCTGCGGTGCGGTTACGGTTTAACCAGTCCAAAGGTGGCGGCAGCGCTCCGCAAAGTAGCAACTCCTTTTGGGTTATCAGCAGTGGCGGAGGCCTGCGCCCTGGCGTCCTTGGAGGATGAGGAAGCCCTTCGCCAGCAGGTAGCTCAGATTTGTCAGGAGCGCGAGCGAGTATTGGACAAATTGCGTCAGCATGGTTGGAACCTGCCTCAGGCGAGCGGCAATTTCATCTGGTTCGCCGGGCCGGTAGGCGCGCAGATCCACGCGGCAGCGCTTTCCCAGGGGGTACAAACCCGTAGTTTTCCCGAGGGGGTGCGGGTCACTATCGGTAGCCGCGAAGAAAATGACCAGTTCCTGGCGGCAATCAGTCAGATCAAGCCGAGGTAGCGGGCCGGGAAGAAAACCCGGGTCTAGCACCGAAGCTGCCACTTTAATCGCCGTTTGAGGGCAGTTGCCGGGAATAAATGTTGCCGGGAATAAATAAGGAGCGCTGGAGGCTAGCGGCTAAGTAAAATCCGCGCGACCTCTTACCAGCTACCCGGTTATGTTTAGACCAGTAAGTCGCGGTAGCGCCAAAACAGGTCGCGCCGCCAATCAGGTACGGCCGGATCTACGAGGATCGCCTGGGGAAGCTCCCGGTTTATGGATTCGCGTAGAGCGGGCGGTATTTCCTGGGGAAGCCCGGCAGTGTCAACTAGGAAAATAACTGGCCAGCTTCCCGGTCTGAAACCTTGAAAATTAGCGGTCAAAGTGCGCAGGGTTTGCCCGGCAGGTACCGGTAAATCTGGTAAAGCGAGCAATAATTGGGCATGCTCGCTAGCGGCCGGGGTTATTTCTAGAGATTCGGAGGCGATCGGGGTGAGGGCGTCCGCGGTGGGGATCCCGGCTACCAGCAGACGCAGGCGGGGGAGGTTGTGAGCTTCCACAGTGATTTCAAACTGTCCTCCCGGATTAAGGATTGCGCCTAGCGGCTTCGCATGTTTACTTGCCCGATCGAGATGTTCAGATAGGAGGGCGGGGGAGGCTGCGGAAGATGCGGGCACTCGCAGCTGGGTAGAGTAGGCGGCTAAAAACTGGGAATCACCTTGGGTAAGGATTTGTCCGCTGCTATACACCGGGTAGATGGCTAGCGCTCGTAGTACCGGTTCTAGACGACCAGTAGCTATCGACATATAGATGGCTTGGTCTAGATCTTGGTCTTTTTCCCGTTTTAAACGGTAATCGCGCCAACGACTGCGGAAGGATTTTTTCATTTACGGGTTTAGTCGCGAGAAAATTAATAGTCCGATACCCGTTAGGCCGGCAATCACAATCCCTCCGGCAAATACTGCTAGGGAAGAAGAGCGGATCCACTGTTTGGTGGCCTGATCGGTAGATCCGGTAGCCGCTTGGAACTTTAGAGCGCCACTGTTTCCTTGGCTATCTCCTGCGCCCTGCTGGGAAGGCGAGTCTAGATCAGGGTTGGTTGCTGGCGGATTGTCAGCACCGAGGTTGTCAAGTGACCCCAGCTCCGAAAGATTAGGAACAATATCTGCCGGCTGTTGCGGGAGAAGTGGCGCACCCTCGGAAGCGGTAGCCCGGCTACCTGGTATTGAGCCGGCTGCGGACTGCAGCCCGGTCCGCGAAGAAGACCTGTTATTTTGCGCGGACGCCATTGGTGCAGCTCCCAGCCTGGTGGCAGGAGTAGCACCAAGACGGGAGGAGGTTCCCCCCCTATTCCCGTGGTTCGGGGTGCGCGGATTCGGATTTACCGCTGGCTTGGGGGTGGGGTTTGTTCCGGGGTGGGTGTTCCCCCCATTATCGCTATGACCTGGCGTGGGAGTATCAGGAGTAGTGTCCCCGGGATTCGGGGTGGGGTCAGTTCCCGGGTGGGTTCCTCCACCCTCATCCCCAGGTCCCGGTGTAGGGGTATCAGGAGTGGTTTCCCCCGGATTGGGAGTGGGGGGATTTGGGTTGTCGCCGGAATTATCATTCAGGTCGTCTTTAAGCCCTTCTGGAATCGGGGCTTCCTTGCCCACGATAAACATGTAGGGCATTTCGCTCTGGTAGATTTTAGCGGGGTTTGCCGCCGGGTCGGTGGTGGTGGCTCTTAAGGTAACGCGGTAAAACCCGGGCTGAGTGAAGCGCAGTTTAATTGAGTTTTCTGTACTACGTAGAGTGTTTATAAAACCGCTATCGGAGCTGCCGTTAACCGCAGAGTGAGGCATTTCTTGATAGTTACCACCGGACTTTGAAGGCCGTGATTCTACCTTTGTCCCCTCCTCGTAGGGTTTTACATCGGTTACCTGGAAAACGGTTTTGGTGTTTTCGCTAAAACCGGAGGCAGTGAGGGCGGATTCATCTGCCTTAAATAGGGTTCCGTAGAAGACCTCTTCAGTGACCTGACCAGTTTTGTCCGGAGCTACCCGCACACAAGTACCAATTTTCTTCTTGTAAGTATGGACTTCCTGTTGCTTTCCATTTATGATTTTTACGGTTGTAAGAGTCGTGGCATCAATGAATTGGTTCTTAGGTTTAGGCCTGTTTGCATCGGTGTCCTGGGTGGTATTGGTGTACCCCAGGTAGGTTTTCCCGTTGGCATACCCTAGATAAATCGGGGTGTTGGTATAGGTGTTGTTATCGAATTGCTTCCCACCGGGGCAATTATCGTGTGCCCACTTAGTAAGATTTTGCGACTGGCCAGCTGGGTTGGTAGTGGAAGTGCTGGTAGCCGGGATGTCGGAAGGGGAGGCAGCAGCGAAAGGAGCAGCGCAAAAACCGATGCACAGCGGCGCTACTGCCACTAAAGCAGTGGCAGCAAAACTGCTGATCTTGCGCAGAATGCCCATAGTGAATCGGAACTTCCCTACCCAACCGATAAATACGCTAGTAGTGTATCACAACATTAAAGTTTAGCGATAGAGTTTTAATCGAGTTTCGTTGAGATTTTAGTTAAATCCTGGGGTAATGAGGGGTCAATTAAAATCGATATAGAAAACAATTTTAACTTAACTATCATCAGCCTCAGTCTCGGCGGCGGCGCGCATCGCGATCGGTAGCGCCTCCAAAATCCGTCCTACTGCCCGATCATCGTGGGCGCCCGATACAAACCAGGCTTCAAATCCGGAGGGCGGCAGGGCGATATTTTGTTCCTCCATCGCATGGAAGAATGCCCGATAACGGAAAGTTTCTTGGGCGCTTGCCTCCTCGAAATTGGTTACCCCGTTTTCTGCGGGGCCTTCCCCGAAGAACACCGAGAATAAACTGCCTGCGCGGTTGACTTTCAGCGGTACTTCCGCTTCCGCGGCCTCGTGCTCAATCGCTCCGATAAGGGCATCGGCAACCGCAGTAGTGCGGGCATAGACCGTGTGATCGGCCAGTTCCAAAGTTTTCAGCCCGGCGGCAGTTGCTAAGGGGTTACCCGAAAGGGTTCCGGCTTGGTAAACCGGGCCCAGGGGAGAAAGCTGTTCCATGATTTCTCGGGAGCCACCCAATGCCGCTAGCGGCATGCCTCCTCCGATTACCTTGCCAAAAGTAAAGATATCCGGCACGAACTCCATTTTTTCTAGCTGCGCGGCATGCCAAGCAGCGCGCTCGTCCTCGCTGGTAAAATCCGGAAGCTTTGCGGGCAGGTCGATCCAATAGTCATTTTGGAAACCCCAATACCCCGAGGGCCCTACCCGGAAACCGGTCAGCACTTCGTCGGTAATCATCAACGCCCCATACTTGCTGGTGAGCGCACGAATATGCTGGTTAAAGCCGGGGAGTGGGGGAACGACTCCCATATTGGCGGGACAGGATTCACAAATAACTGCCGCGATCTGTTCCCCTTTGCGCTCGAAAGCCTCGGTGAGGGCGTCAAAGTCGTTATAGGGCAGCACCAGAGTTTCGGCGGCCACCGCGGCGGTTACCCCCGCGGAGCCAGGCAGCCCCTGGGTGGCTACCCCCGAACCAGCCGCAGCCAGCAGGCCATCGGAGTGGCCGTGATAGCAGCCGGCAAACTTTACAATTAGGTCGCGTCCGGTTACTCCCCGCGCCAGGCGAATGGCGGTCATAGTGGCTTCGGTGCCGGTTGAAACCATGCGCACCTGTTCACAAGCAGGCATCCGGGCGGTTATGGCTTGGGCTAGTTTGGTTTCATTCGCCGTGGGGGCACCAAAAGATAGGCCTTTAGCAGCGGTTTCTTGCACTGCGCGCACTACGGGGGGGCAAGAGTGTCCCAGTAGTGCCGGCCCCCAAGAACCTACCAAGTCCACAAAAGTGGTGCCTTCTTCGTCGCGTACATAGGCGCCGAAAGCCTCTTTTATAAAGTGGGGAGTCCCGCCCACGGATCCATAGGCGCGGACCGGAGAATTAACTCCTCCGGGAATCGCTGCTTTTGCCTGGGCGAATAGTTCTTTATCGGATTGGATTGCTTGCTCACTCATGCGCCTATTATCGCCCACAAGTCCCCAAGAGGTGATAATCGCGGCGGCTACACAGAACATTATTTAGGTTTTCCCATTTTATTTTCCCTCCGCGATGCTGATATCACCACAGGCCGAAGGGGCTTGAGGAACAGGAAAGGGTTAGGGATGAAGGATTTGGCACTACGCGCCCTGGTATGGGGGCAAACCCGGCAGGCGATTGCGCGGCTGAAAACGGAAGAGGACGGGATGACCACCGCCGAATACGCAATCGGCACTCTAGCGGCCGCCGCCTTTGCTGGTCTGTTGATGGCGGTAATCAAGGGAGGAGGGATAAAAAGCGCCTTAACTGCAATTATTAAACAAGCGCTTTCGATTTAAAGTGAAAAAAATATCTGGGAAACATTCGCAGTCGGCGCGGTTTTGGCAGTGGCTGCGCCGACTGTGGCAAATGCGCGAAGCCAGTCAAGGCGGGTATGCCACCGTCGAGACTGCTCTGACCCTGCCGGCCCTAGTGGCAGTGGCAGTCTTAGCTTTGGGGGCAGGCGCGGCTGGAGCAGCTAAAGTGCAAGCCTGTGACGCGGCGCGGGCCGCCGCGCGGGGAGCCAGTATCGGGGAGGCATGGCAAGGCGCAGCCGGGGTGGCGATGAAAATAGACAATAGCGGGCCCTGGGTTAACGCCACTGCCAGCAAAAACTTAGCGGGGTCAGTAAAAATATTGCCGGCGGTTACCTGTAAAGCTAGTGCTTTGAAAGAAACAGAGTTAGCGATGGGGCTAGAGCGGTGACAACCTGGTGGCGGCGGACAAAGCCAGCCCCAGCAGTAGCCGAGGCCGGCTCGGCCACGATTTGGGCGGTGGGATTCATTTGTCTGCTAGTGGCGCTAGCAATGGGGATTAGCCTATTAGGGGGAGTCTTTAGCGCGAAGGCACGCGCACAAAGCGGAGCTGACTTTGCGGCTTTAGCCGCCGCACAAGCCCATTTTTACGGCACCAATAGCACTCCCTGCGATTTAGCAGCCCAGGTTGCCCGGCAAAATGAAGTGTCTATCGATTCCTGTGTTTTGCGCGGACGGGACGTGCGGATTTGGGTGCATACCAAAACTATTTTTAACTGGCAGTTAAAGGCTCGCGCGCGAGCCGGTCCGACCGGGAATCCCGGTTAAAATCTGGATCCTAAGCAGAGCTATTCATCGCGTTACAGCTATCCCGCAAAAATTCTAAAAGATCGCGTCCGGCAGATTTTGAAAGCATTTCGTTCCCGTTCCCACATTTGGGGGAGTGAATGCAGCGGGGGCAACCGGTTTTACAGGGGCACTCACCGACTTGCCGGTAGGTTAAATCCAGCCAGGCGGGCAACTCGCGGAAACCATGCCGCGAAAAACCAGCGCCACCGGCGGTTCCGTCATAAATGAACACCGTGGGCAGGCCAGTTTGTAGGTGCTGAGTTAAAGATAGTCCTCCCAGATCCCAACGATCGCAGGTGGCTACCAGCGGAAGCATACCAATCAGGGCGTGTTCGGCGGCATGCAAGCCTCCTCCCAACAGCTGTTCTTCGTTGAGCTGCAACTGGTTAACTACCGATTCAGCTAGTGTGAACCAGGTGCCGGTAGTTTGCAGGGTGCGAGTGGGGCAATCCAACTGGAAAGTTGCTTGATAAACATGTCCGGGCAGACGCAATAGATCAAAGGAAGTAACCGTGGTTTGCACTTCGATCCGGCCGTAATGCCAGCTGATTCCCGGCGAAGGGGTAACCGGGGCGGCTTCCTCCGACAAAATCGAAATACTGGTGTCAGTGTTTGGGCGGGTACGGAGCATTTTGGGGCCTGGAACTACCTGCGCGGTGTCCTCATCACGTGCCGAAACCTGCCAAACGCGGCCTTGATGCACATAGATAGCATCCGGGTGCAGCACGCTATCGGCGCGGGAGCTATCAACGGTCCCCACTACCTGGGCGCTTTCGGCTTCAATAATCTGTACTTGACCTAGGTCTCCGCGAATTTTCACTGCTTCCCAGGGCGAAAATGGTTTGGTGATATCAAAACAAAGTCCCGCCGGTCTTTCTACCAGCAGGCTCTGCTGGCGAAGCTCCGACATCACCTGGGCGCTGCTCTCGCCAAATAAAGAAATATCTTCACTGGTTAAAGGAAGTTCCGCGGCTGCACAAAGCAAATGGGGAGCCAGCACAAACGGGTTTTCGCTATCGAAAACTATTGCTTCTACCGGGCGGAAAATCTCTTCCGGATGGTGAGCTAGGAAATCATCTAAAGGATTATCAGAAACCACCAAAATGCCGATTCCGTCTTGGCCGGCTCGTCCGGAGCGACCTACTTGTTGAAAGAAACTGGCGCGAGTTCCCGGCCACGAACAGGTAATGGTAGCGTCCAGCCCGGAAATATCGATTCCTAGTTCTAAGGCAGACGTTGCCGAAAGGCCTTGTAAGATGCCCTCTCGCAAGTCTTTTTCTAGCTGGCGGCGTTCTTCTGGCAGGTAGCCGCCGCGGTAGGCGGCCACCCGCGACATTAACGCCGGATTGCGGGTGCTGAGTTGATCCCGGGCTACCTGGGCGATAGTTTCCACCCCCTGGCGGGAGGGCGCAAAAGCCAGCACTCGCCCGCCGCTCTTTACTAGCTGGGCCAACAGGCGCCCGCCTTCCCAAATAGCGGGATAGCGCGGTCCCTCTTCGGGGTTTCCGGTTTCCAGGTTAGGGTCTGCAGTTGCCATTGGGGGCGAGGTGGCCGCGGTGTTGCCGCCCTCGCTATGGTCTTGACTGGTTTCCCCCGGGTTTTCTTCCTCCCAAAAAGCCGGGTCGCTAGCCTCGATAAGGGGAGGGCGCCACACTAGGACCGTGCGGGCTCCCGAGGCGGAACTGTCCCGGTCGATAACCTGCAAGTCTCGTCCTCGCCCCAACATATTAGCGCCGTGAACTGCAGGATTAGCGGTGGTAGCCGAGAGTAAGGCGAAGGCCGGTTCAGCTTGATACTTTTTGGCCAGGCGGCGCAGACGGCGCAAAATCAACGCCACATTCGCTCCCAACACCCCGCGATAATAGTGCGCCTCGTCAATAACCACTAGCGAAAGACCGCGCAGAAACGGCCGCCAAAGCTCGTGACCGCGTAAAATCGCGAAATGCAAGAAATCCGGGTTGGTGAGCACAATGTCGGCACCTGCCCGTGCCCATTTTTTGACCTCCCCGGGGCTATCGCCGTCTACCGGCGCTACCTGCAAATCCAAATTGGCCAGCTGAGTCCAACGATCCAAAGCCGCCGCCTGGTCGCGAGCCAGAGCCTTAGTGGGCGCCAGATACAGGGCGGTAGGTCGCGCTACCTGCAAGTAGTTATCAGTGCCTTTTGATTGCGCGCGCCGAGCAAGAAACCCCAGCCAGGCCGCCAAGGATTTCCCCGAACCCGTACCGGAAGTAAGAATCACGTCCTTGCCGCCATAAAGAGCATTTGCGCAGCTAGCTTGGTGTTCCCAAAGCTTAGTGATGCCACTGGCTTCCAGGCCGGTCCGCAAATCTTCTCCTACCCAATGGGGCCAGGGTGCAAAACTGGCGCTACGGGCGGGTAGCACGGTTTCGTAAAGCAACTGGTCGCTACCCAAGGAACGCAATCCGCTAAGCAGATCAGTGATACTCACCAGACTCTTCCTTTCCCCGGCAACCATGGTTTGAAATCCAGCTTGCGTGTACCTGCCCGGTGGTTGTGGAAACCAAAGGGGTGACAAATTAAGGTTAAAGCATGAGCAGCGAGGTGAGAAGGAGACTAACTGCCAGTTACGTGCGTCGTTTTTCGGCTGCTATCTTGGCCGCGCTACTCTTGGCGGCCTGTTACCTGGTATTTGTGTGCACCCGCGCCGGGCAAGCTACCGATACCCTCGCCATGTTCGCTTTATCTGATCTCAATCGTGCCTTTGCACCTTGGGATCAAGCGTTACTGCGGGAATGGTACCTGTTCATTTTGATTCCCCTACTGGCCGCGGCAGTGATAGTTGCCCTGGTAAGACGGCGTTTTGCCCTCGGTGCCCGGATGCTGGTGATGGTGGTGGCGGCCACCGTCACTACCCAGGTGCTAAAACATCTGGTGCTGTCTCGGCCCGCCCTCGGAATCACCTACTATATGACCAACTCTTTCCCCTCCGGTCACACTACAACGGCAGGAGCAGCCGCGGTGGCGCTGGTGATGGTGGCGGCAGATCGCTGGCGGGAGGTGGCCACCTATCTGTCGGCGCTGGTGCTCTGGCTGGTGGCTTTAGCGGTGATCGTGGCGCGCTGGCATCGTCCCTCTGACGTATTTGCCGCCATCTGTGTAGTTTCCGTGTTTGCGCTGCTGCTTTCCCCCCTCGAGCTGGGTGGGGAACGGAGCCAGCGATCCCTGCGACGAGGACGTATCTTCACCTTCTTGGCGGCGATCATCACACTGGTAGGGATAGTGATGGTCAGCTACTGCTACTGGCAACTGACTGCCGGCAGCACCTACTTTTCTGCCGGTAACGCCAGTGATGACCTGGGCCTCCTGGCCAGTTCCCGCCATCTGCTCGCCCTGTTGCTGGCGGGGGGAACCGTCCTCGCCCTCGCCGGAGCCTGCTGGATTTTCGTTTTTGAGGTCGCCCGTGCCGGGATGCGTACCCTAAAATCCTCCTCTCCCAACGTTTAGGGCTTTAGACCCAAAGAGTTTTTGCAGGTCAAACAGGCGGACTGCTGTTAATAAAGTGAATATTTTTGTCCTCGCCAGCAAATATGAGAAAAATTCGGAGAAAACACAATATCTAGTGGTTACGATTTAGGAAACCTACTATATCTCGTGTGTCTATTAGTCTTTGCGACCAGTTTTACCTATAGTCGATAGCGGTGGCTACACAGCCGTAGACATAAAAAGAGGAATTTGAAGAAAAAAGAAGAGGACGAAGATGACACCCCAAACGAAGACGAAACACTTGGTTGATCCGGCTCAGACTGTAAATGAGTATCTATCAAAGGCCGATTGGCGGGTAAACGCCAACGCGAACCAGGGGTATTCGCTGGGCGGCATGATTCTTAACTCTTCGGGCAAACTGATCGCCAACTATTGGTTAAATGAGATCTATACTCCTGAAATCGGGCAAGCACACCGCGAGGGTGACTACCATATTCACGACCTGGATATGTTCGCCGGTTACTGCGCGGGCTGGTCCCTAAAGCAGCTATTGCAGGAAGGTTTTAACGGAGTTCCGGGCGCGATTGCCTCCAACCCGCCTCGCCATTTTTCCTCCGCGTGCGGGCAAATCGTGAACTTCCTGGGAACTTTGCAAAACGAGTGGGCAGGCGCCCAAGCTTTTTCTAGTTTCGACACCTATATGGCGCCGTTTATCCGCAAAGATAACCTGGACTACGAGCAGGTTCATCAGTGCATGCAGGAACTGATTTACAACCTGAACGTGCCCAGCCGCTGGGGTAGCCAGTGCCCCTTCACTAACCTGACTTTCGACTGGACTTGTCCGGATGACCTAGTAGATGAAAACCCCTTGATTGGGGACGAACTGATGGACTTCACCTACGGGGATCTGCACGAAGAAATGGAGATGATTAACCGGGCGTTCATTGAAGTGATGACCGCCGGGGATGCCGATGGCCGGGTGTTTACCTTCCCCATCCCCACCTACAACATCACTCCTGATTTCGATTGGGATTCCCCCAACACCGAGCGGCTATTTGCGATGACCGCCAAATACGGCCTGCCCTACTTCCAGAACTTCCTGAACTCCGATCTGGATCCCCATATGATTCGCTCCATGTGCTGCCGCTTGCAGCTAGACCTGCGGGAACTCTTAAAACGCGGCAACGGACTGTTTGGTTCGGCGGAACAAACCGGCTCCCTAGGGGTAGTGACCATCAATATGGCGCGCCTCGGCTACCTCTATAAAGGCGATCTGGACGGGCTAACCCGCCAGTTGGATCACCTGATTGACCTGGCCAGCCAGTCCCTAGAGAAGAAACGGGAAATTATTTCCTGGCATATGGATTCTGGTCTTTTCCCCTATACCCGCCGCTATTTGGGCACTCTCGACAACCATTTCTCCACTATTGGGGTAAACGGAATGAACGAGATGGTACGTAACTTTACCGATGACGCGGAAGATATTACTGGCGAAGTGGGGCATAAGATGTGTGCCGACCTGCTAGATCATATCCGGGAACGGATGGTGCAGCTGCAGGAAGAAACCGGGCACCTCTATAACTTAGAGGCAACGCCTGCCGAAGGCACCACTTACCGCTTTGCGAAAGAGGACGCTAAACGCTTCCCCGGCATTATTCAGGCTGGAACTAAGGATGCGCCCTACTACACCAACTCTTCGCAGCTGCCGGTAGGCTACACCCAGGACGCGTTCCAGGCGCTAGAAGAACAGGTGGAACTGCAAGGTAAATACACTGGTGGAACCGTATTGCACCTCTATATGGGGGAGGCGATGAACTCCGCGGAGTCCTGCAAGACTCTGGTACATCGGGCGCTCGCGAACTTCAAGCTGCCCTATATTACGATTACCCCCACCTTCTCGATTTGCCCAGTGCATGGGTATTTGTCGGGTGAACATTTCGATTGCCCCAAGTGTGCCCAGGAAGGCAACCACGAGCAGCCCTGTGAAGTGTGGACGCGGGTGATGGGATACTTCCGTCCGGTCACCTCTTTCAATACCGGTAAACAGAGCGAGTACGCCGAGCGCACTACTTTCTCGCAAGAGTTAGCCGGTGTCTGATTTTTCGGCAATTAACGGGGGACCGAGCCTGCTGGGGCAGGCGAGGCAGCTTAACATCGCTGGTCTAGTCCCGTTTTCCACGGTGGATTGGCCGGGGAAAATCGTGGCCAGTGTGTTTTGCCAGGGGTGTCCCTGGCGCTGCGCCTACTGCCAAAACTATGAAATCTTAGATTTTAAAGTCCCCGGCGTAGTCCCGTTTGCCGAGCTAGAGGAGTTACTAGGACGCCGAAAAGGACTGCTCGATGGGGTAGTTTTCTCCGGCGGCGAAGCCCTGGCACAGGCAGCGGTAATCCCCGCTGCCCGCTGGGTAAAGGCTCAAGGTTTTCAGGTGGGTCTGCATGCGGCCGGAGCCTACCCTTCGCGCCTGCAAGAAATGTTGGCGGCTGACCTGCTCGATTGGGTGGGGCTGGATATTAAGGCTCTGCCCGCCGATTACCGCCAGGTCACCGGGGTAGCCGGCGCAGACAAGGCTTTCGCCTGCCTAGATGCCGTGTTGGCCAGCGACATCGACTGCGAGGTGCGGTTAACTGTTTATCCGGGCCACCCCGGAAAAGTAGTGGAGTTGGCGCGCGATCTAGCGGCGCGAGGCGTGAAAAACTTTGCCCTGCAGCAGGCACGTGAGTTGGGTGCGTCCCCAGATTTTAAGGCCCAAGCTCAAGGCTGGGATAGCCAAGTAAAAACCTGGGCTGAGGAAATCGACTCTTTGGGGTTTGAAAAGTTTTCTTTCCGTCCCGCTTGAGCGCGTTTAGACTTTGGGGTGATTTGCTCGCGCAGCCATCACCAGAAAATTTTGAGAGCAGGAATTTCCCGTCAAAATTGGGTTAGGAATCCGCTCCGCGGACACGCCCTGCCAGGTAGAATAGAAGCAGTATTTCCCCAACCCAAAGGTAAATCATGACTGACAGCGATAATCGAAAGGAACCGCAGGCGCGGGCGTTGCCGCCTGATCTGGATGCTACCCGCCTGGAGAGTTCATCCGGGGTAAATCGGGATCCGGCATCGCAAACGTGGGAGGATTATCCGCCGACGATGGCGACTCCCGCGGCGATGTCTCCTACCTATTCTGCTCCTGTCTACCCGGAGCCGGTATATCCGGAGCCGCCTCGACAGCCGGTGATGAGTCCGCCGCCAGCTGCCTATTCGCCTTTCCCGGGATATTCTAGCCCGGCGGCTCAAAGCGTCCCTCCAAGTACGTCGTCTCCCGAATCGCCGCAGCGCAATTGGGGAATTATTGGGGTGAGCGTCCTCTTGGTGGTGGCGCTGATCGCCTTGGCGATTGGGGCTACCTGGCTGTTTACCTCTAAAGGTGAGGCTAAAGAGGGCGAGACTGCCAGCCAGTCGCAGAGTGAAAGCACCCAGACTAATACTGTCCTGGAAACTACGGTGACTGCTACCCAGGCTCCTGGCCAAGCACCCAATCGCGTCCCCGCCCGAACCGGCAAATCGATCCCGGCAAATGCGGTGTACGAAGGTGATGGATTCGAGACCCCTACCGGTAATATTGGTTGCTCAATGTCCTCGGGCGGAGTGTACTGCCAAATTGGGGAGCGCCAATGGCAATTGGGTTGCGATGGCCCATGGGGAGTGCAGCTTGACGCATCTGGAGTAACGGAGCAGTGCAATTATCACGGTGGTTCTGATCCCCATTACCAAGCCAGCTATGGCACGGTCTACTATAACGGTGACTTCGCCTGTGAAGTGGGGAAACATACCGGGGTGAACTGTTGGAACTCCCGGACCGGTCGCGGCTTTACGATGCGTAAAGCCGACCACACCACCTACTAAAGCTCAGCGCGCTACGCTCGGGCAGCGAATATTCGTGGTTCCTCCTCCCTCTTCTCCGGGCTGCCATGCTCTTAGCCTTGGGGGCGACCAGCCGTGCGCCCTACCCACGTTGTAGAGGCGGTAATTTTCTTTAAATTGCTGTTATACCTGATTTTTGCCGCTCGCAGGGTTTACTGACTTATCAGGCAAGCGCTGTACGCCGCTATTAGAAGCCAGCTAGAATAAGAACGGTATTTTTCCAAGCAAAAGGTAAGCCATGACTGAGAGTGATGATTTAAAGAAATTGCGCGAGCGCGCCTTAGCGCCGGAGACAGACGCAACTGAATTGTTCGAAATATCTGCGCAACATCCGGAGGTGTATGCAGAGGTCGCGGCGAACCCAAATGCCTATCCGGATCTGCTCGATTGGTTGGAAAATGTGGGCGATGACCAGGTAAAAGCGGTGGTGACCGCGCGGAGAGACGGTCTTTCTGGCACCGAAGCGTTAGCGAAAGGTGGCCAGGCAGAGAAGGAACCCGACTCCGCTGACTCGTCGCCCCTAGCCTTTGCGCCCCCCGCCCATCCCGAAAGCGAACCGGAAGCTACCGAGAAAATCGAAACTACCGACCAAGCAGCGGAAACCGAGCAACTAGAGGAAAACCCGACTGCGAGCGCGGACGCAGCGGGAGATAGCTCTCAAAATCCCAGTAACGGCCCAGAATCTGCGGAAGTCGCAGGCAGCGATGGGCAAAGTGACGATGATGCTACTCGCCTCGGTGCTATGCCGCTGGAAAGTCCGCAGTCCTCGGCGCAAACGGTTGAGGATTATCCGACGGTAATGGCTGCTCCCGCGGCCATGCCTCCGGCGTATTCTGCTCCTGCCTACCCGGAGCCGCCCCGGCAACCGGTGATGAGTCCGCCGCCAGCCGCCTATTCACCTTTCCCTGCCTACCAGAATCCAGCGGGGGAGAGCGCTTCCCAACCGGCAAAATCTCAGCGCAGCTGGGGGGTTATCCTTTTGACGGTGCTGCTGGTGGTAGCGTTAATCGGTTTGGCGATTGTGGGTACCTGGATTGTTTCTTCTCGCGGAGACAATAAAGGGCAAGCTAGCGCCAGTGAGTCCGAAAGCGACACCACCCGGACCGCTACGGTAATGGAAACCACGGTGACCAGTACTGAGGCTCCCACCCAAGCAGGCCAAGCGATCCCCGCAAACGCGGTGTACGAGGGTCAAGGATTCTATAGCCCCACTGGCAATATTCTTTGCTTAATGTACTCGGGCGGAGTGGACTGCCAGATTAATGAGCGGCAGTGGCAATTGGGTTGCGACGGCTTATGGGGAGTGCAGCTTGACGCATCTGGAGTAACGGAACAGTGCGATTCTTATTTCGCCTCTGATCCCCAGCACCAAGCCAGCTATGGCACGGTTTACTACAACGGTGATAACGCCTGTGAAGTGGGTAAATATACCGGGGTGAACTGCTGGAACTCTAAGACGGGTCGCGGGTTTACGATGCGTAAAGCCGACCACACCACTTACTAGGAAGCTAAACTGCTACCGGCAGGGGTACTACCTACTTTTTTGCCGCAGGTTTCTTGGCGGTTTTAGCAGTGGTTTTCTTAGTGGTGGCCCGCTTTTTGGTAGTTTTTTTCGCTGCGGACTTCTTAGTAGTTTTACGGGTTCCGCGTTTCTTAGCCGGCCCTTTCGCCCGCTTCTCCGCCAGTAAAGTGTAGGCTTGATCAGCGTCAATATCCTCGATAGTGCTAGCGCGCGGCACCGTCACATTGGTGGTGCCATCGGTAATATAGGGGCCAAAACGCCCGTCCTTAATTACTACCGGTTTCCCGGAGTTAGGATCGGTTCCCAGCTCCTTCAGGGGCGGTTTCGCGGTGCGACCGCGCCGGGTTTTCGGTTGGGCATAAATCTCTAGAGCCTGCTCCAGAGTGAGGGAGAAAATCTGATCTTCCGTTTCTAGCGAGCGCGAATCTGAGCCCTTCTTTAAATAGGGGCCGTAGCGCCCGTTTTGCGCGGTAATATCGACTCCGTTTTCTGGATCCTGGCCCACTACTCGCGGCAGCGAGAGCAGCTTCAAGGCATCATCCAGGTCCACACTCTCGATCGACATACTCTTAAATAGGGAGGCGGTGCGAGGTTTAGTACCCTTAGGGGCGTCCTCGGGCAGTACCTCGGTAAAGTAGGGGCCATAGCGCCCGTTCTTTACTAAAATCAGGTTCCCATTTTCGGGGTCGTTACCTAGTTCCCGCCCAGTATCGGCTGAAATAGTGAAAAGCTCTTTCACTTTTTCGGCGTCTAATTCGTCGGGCGCTAGCTCCTCGGGTACCGAGGCGCGCTTGCCCTCCGCGTCCTCCAGATAAGGTCCGTACCGTCCGACCCGCACGTTTACTCCCGGCAGCACTTCGATAGAGTTCAGAGCGCGGGCATCAATATCGCCGAGGTCCTCTACGGTATCTTTGAGGCCGCGGGCCCAAAACTCTCCGCCAGAGCCGCCTCCAAAATAAAAGTGGGTCAATAGTTCTTTGCCGTCGCGCTCCCCGGCGGCGATCTGGTCCAGATCCCCCTCCATAGTGGCGGTAAAATCGTAATCCACCAGGGACGCGAGATTTTCTTCTAGCAGGCGGACCACGGAAAAGGCTTGCCAAGAAGGGACCAGGGCCTGCCCGGCGCGGCGTACATATCCGCGCTCAATAATCACTCCGATAGTGGAGGCATAGGTAGAGGGGCGCCCTACCCCCTTTTCTTCTAAGGTTTTCACCAGCGAGGCTTCGGTATAACGCGGAGGCGGGCTGGTAACGTGCGCTGCTTTCTCTTTATCTGCGCTGGTAAAAGCTAGTTTTTGGCCTTCGCTTAGTTTCGGCAGCGCCGTGGAACTATCGGTGCTGGCGTAGCGGGATTTATCTTTACCTTCTTCGTAGGCGGCTAGGAAACCGCGGAAAGTAATTACGGTTCCCGAGGCAGTAAACACCAGTTCGTGAGGGGCTCCGTCTAGCGAAATCTGGGCGCCGACCCGCACGGTGTCGGTGGTACCGCGGGCATCATTCATTTGCGAGGCCAGAGTACGTTTCCAGATCAATTCGTAAAGGGCGGCCTGCTGACCGGTAAGAGCTCCTCGTACCTGGTCCGGGGTGCGGAAGTTATCTCCGGCGGGGCGGATTGCTTCGTGGGCTTCTTGTGCGCCCTTGGCTTTCTTCGCATAAAAACGGGGCTTTTCAGGAATAGCATCTGCCCCGTAAAGATTCTTTGCCTGGCGCCGCGCCGCCGAAATCGCCTGACTGGAAAGCGCGGTCGAGTCGGTACGCATATAGGTGATGTAGCCGTTTTCGTAAAGGTATTGCGCAAGCGCCATGGTCTGTCGCGAAGACATTCGTAGTTTACGTCCGGCCTCTTGCTGCAGGGTAGAGGTAGTAAAAGGCGGGGCGGGACGGCGCGTATAGGGCTTTGACTCTACCGAAGTCACCTGGCAGTGGGCCTGTTCTTCTAAAGCCTGCACCAGTTTTTCCCACAACTGCTGATCCATAACTGTGGCTTTGCGCTTTAACTGGCCGCGGTCATCAAAGTCGCGGCCAACGGCAAAACGAACCCCATCCATTTCCAGGGCGCGAGCATTAAATTCCCCGCCATCAGCACTAAAGGTGGCGTTTAGATCGAAGTAGTTGGCGGGAATAAAAGCAATCCGTTCCCGCTCGCGCTGCACCACCAGGCGAGTGGCAACTGACTGTACTCGTCCGGCTGACAGGTGCCGAGCTACTTTGCGCCAGAGGATCGGGGAAACTTCGTACCCGTAGAGGCGGTCTAAAATTCGGCGAGTTTCCTGCGCAGATACCAGGTCGGTGTCGATATCGCGGGTGTTTTCTAGGGCGCGGTCAATAGCTTCGCGGGTAATCTCATGAAAGACCATCCGTTTTACAGGAACCTTGGGTTTTAGTACTTCTAACAGATGCCAGGCAATCGCTTCGCCCTCGCGGTCCTCATCAGTGGCGAGGTAGAGTTCTTCGGCATTTGCCAGGTCTTTGCGCAGTCCGGCCACGGTTTTCTTTTTATCGGGATTAACCACGTAGTAGGGCTGGAAGTTATCGTCCACGTCTACCGCGAACTTCTTGTATCCGGACTGTTTGAGTTTTTCAGGCAGGGCTGATGGTTGCGGCAAGTCCCGAATGTGCCCTACCGAGGCTTCTACCTGGTAGTCAGCGCCCAGGTACCCGCTGATAGTGCGAGCCTTAGCTGGAGATTCGACGATTACCAGTTTTTTAGCGCTCAAGACTTCCTCTTCCCTTGGATTAACGGTCTACCTTTATACCTTATATATACCTTGCAAACTTGAAAGGCTAACAAATCAGGTTTGTGAGCTAAATAGGGTGTTATTTTTTGTCCCGACTGGGGATTTTGGGAGAAGCGTTTGTGGAAAAGCAATGTCATTCTCCGAAAATCTTGCATAAAGATTGTCTGAATATGAGCAGACTCAAATATTTCGATCGGTGATTGTTAGATTCGCTAGATGAGTGAAAACTCAGTCCCGGGTGAGTGAAAACTCAAGCAGAAAATGGGGGAGCATCAAAAATTTTAAATTTCCTAACTTTTGATGAGAATAATGCAACTGTTGACCTATAGACACAGGTAATAGCCACTTTTAGATGAAAAGTTTGATTAAATCATTCAAATGGTCAAAATTGCCAGTGATGGAACTCACAATTTAGTCCGAGGGTGCGGCTAACATTTAAAAAACCTAAAAACATTCTAATAGACCAGGTCAACCCTACTTTATGGTTGGTAAGTATTCATAAATTCAACCTACCAGGTGTAAAACTTTCATTTTCCAACATTATCGCTTTTATTTTTGTTCGTTTAGGCGGATAATAGTTAATGAACGGAGCGAGGGGACGTGACGTTCACGGAAACTAAAGGATTTGGTTTCCATAAGAGGAAAACGCAAGGAACGGGATCTACGATGAAAACGTGGAAGGAACACGCCAAGACTTTGGCTGTGGGTGTTCTAGTAGCCGGTGTAGTCGCGGCAGGAGTAAACCTGGCCGATGCCGCTACCTTCTTTACCGCTACCTCCTCTGCCGGTTCGACCGCAGTTGCAGCCAACGCAATCAACACCAACAACCGTGAAGAGGTTCGTACCCGTTACCTGAGCGATATTGCCGATACCGATTACCCCGAAAGCCCCAACAATGGCGCGGACTACAAAAACTGCCGCGCCGGCGTGGTTAATCCCACGACTGCTAACTCGGTGGCTCGGGCCCTTAACTACTTCCGCGGCCTCAACGGAGCTGAAGCGGTGAAGATGGATACCACTTCTGCGCTCCAAGATTACACGCAGCAGGCTGCCCTCAATATGGCTGCTAATGGCCGTCTTTCCCACACGATTGACAAGAGTTCCAAATGCTTCAGCTTTAAAGCTCAGCAGGGAGCGGCCATCTCTAACCTTTCTGATAGCGCGGGACAGACTCCTGCTGAACAGATTTTGTGGTACTTTATCGATCCTTCTAGCCTGGGTGCTTCCACTATGACTAAAGTGGGCGCCAACGACCGCTTGGGACACCGCATTGCCTTGATGGATCCCACCTTATCGACCACTTCCTACGGAAATGTAAATGGTTACAACGCGATTGCGGTAACCGGAAATCAACTGGTTAGCACCCCCGATTTCAATAACAAGCAGATTGCCAACGACGCTGCTTACAAGCCGGAAGTCATGACCTGGCCGTCTGCCGGTTACTTCCCTTACCAGTTGCTGACCACCAACCGTGATGACCAAGAAGATGTGGAACGCTGGAGCGTCTCTTTCCGGGGCGAAAGCAAGTCGCGGCGTCCCGACCTTTCGGGCGCTCGGGTGCGAGTAACTGGCCCCAATGGTGCCGAAGTTCCGACCACCGTCTTGAACAACACGCTCAATGGCAAAGGCCCGGGAACCTGGAACTACTACAACACCCTGCTAATCAAGATGCCCAAGATCAAGGATCTGCCGGCAGGTACCGATGGTTCGCGTGACTACAAGGTCACCGTTACCGGGGTGAAGGGTGCGACTCGTTCCTCCTACGCCTACACCGTGAAGCTGTTCGATCCCATGATCTCTTCCAGCGAGATGGCTCCCCAGATTAAGGTGAACGCCGCTCCTCGGGTAGCTCAGGGTGGATACGCCGAACCGGCTAAGCTCACCGTGCAGGGCTCCACCGGGATGAAGTACCAGTGGCAGCGCTCCAAAGATGCGGGTAAGACTTGGGAGGATGTAAAGGACAAGTTCCGGATTCCCGCTGATCACCGCTTCTACGGAACCGCTAACGATCTGGACTACGCTCCCGGTGCTCGCACCGAAGACAAGTGGGGTCTGCTGCGGTCGGCTCCGATTGCCAACCGCGCCGAGGCCGAGTCCTTGCGCTTCCGCCTGAAGGTCACCAACCCGGTGGGTACCTCGATCTCTGAACCGATGAAACTGGAATACTACGGATTCGATCAGGATCAGGTAGTTCGCCAGGGCGACAAGCTGATCGCGAAGGTTAGCTTGCAGGGTAACTCCGATTCAGTCGAGCGTTTCAGTGACGTGATCTGGAAGGACCAAAACGGTAAGCAGGTTGGAACCGGAGACACTCTGACTTTGACCCCCGATATGAAGGGCAAGCAGATTCAACCCACCGTTCAGTTCTGGCTCACTTCGTTCATGTCAGCTTCTCTCTACGAGTTGAAGCTGCCCGCATACTCCGTTGGGTAACTTGCGTTTTCTATGCCTAACGGTCCCAAAGAGGGTCGCGTCCTTAGGGACGAGGACGCGACTCCTCAAAAATCTAAGAATCCAGTCGTTACCTGGCTGATTGGCTTCAGTAAATAAAAAGAAATAATCTGGCTCCTAGGACGTTCCCAGTCTAGGAGCCAGATTATTTTTTGGTTACTGTCTATTTTTGGCTCTGGTTTTGGGGTTTGCTGGCAGGATTTTGGGGCTGTTTACTGTTGGGAGTGTCTTTTTCCGGGTGGTTTCTTCCGTTATTTACTTCTTAATTTTTTGCAGCTGTCCGAACTTCGGGATAAATCCCTTCAAAATGCCCCTGGACTGGACTTTTGTCTTTAAATACGAGAAGATTATAGGGAACTTAAGGCTTGATGATACGAGCGAAACTAACAGGATATAGAGGGGAATGTTATGGCACGCAAACAGGTTGCAAAGGTAGCGATTGCAGCAGGCACCGGTATTGCTCTGGTGGCTCCGGCGGGGGCGGCATTCGGGATTAATCAAGCAGCACCACAGGGCAAGCTGAATATTCCAGGATCTGTTTCGCAATGCCGCGTCGGAGTTGACGTTTCGGCGGTCAATAAAGCCTATCAGGATTATCAGCGCGCCCAGCAGCAAGCCGCGGAGGCGGCCACCAATTTGGATGCTGAGCAGGCCAAGCCAGAGATTGCCAAGCCCCTTGCGGCCTACGCGGGTGCCCAGGATACCTTGCGGAAGGCACAAGCTACCCAGCAGCAGAAGCGGGATGCTGCCACGGGTGCGCATAAGCAGATGCAGGACCAGGCGGCGCAAGCACTGGCGGCGGCAGTTGCTAATCTGGAGAAAGCTCAAAACGACTTAGATCAGGCTCAGCAGCAGGCAGAAAAAGCCGAGCAAAATCTGGCTCAGGCAAAGACGAACAAAAAAGCAGCGGACGAAGCAAATACTGCGGCGCAGGCGGCTGCCCCCGGAGCTGAGGCGGTAGCTGAAGCTAAGAAAGCTGTTGAGGACGCAGCAACGGCACTAGCTGCGGCGCAGCAGGAGGCAGCTACCGCCCAGAGCAAACTGGACGAAGCCACCAGGGCTGCGGAGCAGGCAAAGCAGGCAGTTACAGATGCCGAAGCTACCAAGACCCAGGCGGAAAAAACCGCTAAAGACGCTGCGCAAGTGGTACAGGAAAAGCAAACTGCCTTAGATAAGGCAAATCAGAAACTGCAGGCCGTGCAAAACGCTATTAGAAGCGACGATGCGCTGCAAGACGCACAAGACAAATTAGATACGGCGAAGAAAGATTACGATAATGCCGTCAACGACCAAAAGACTGCTAATGACGCATTGTCCGAGGCTAAAACGAAACGAGATACCGCGAAGACGGAGGCGGTGGACAAAGCTAAGAAAGCCGAGCAAGCGCAAAAAGACCTTGACGATGCAAAGGCTGAGCTAACTAAGTTGCAGCAGGCGCAACAATCAGCGCAAAAGACTTATGACGATGCCGTCCAGGCACAAAAAGATGCTGAAACCAATAAAGATAACGCGCAAAAAGCCTTAAATGATCAGCAGCCAAAATGCGATGCTGCCAACAAAAAGGTAGAGGATGCTGAGAAGGCCAAGGAAGAAGCTAAAGCCGCAGTTGCAGAAGCGGAAGAAGCGGTTAAAGCAGCAAAAGATGCTCTGGAAGCTTCCAAAGCCGAAGCTCAAAAGCAGTGGAATTTAGGTTCAAAAGGATTTTTCGAAAAAAATAGTTCTGACAAAGCTATAGCTCAGCTGAATACAGATTATGTTGCCCCCAACGGAAAAAAAATTACTTCCTACACCACCATAGGAAACCCTCAAGATGCTACTTCCCTTGAGAATATGAAGCTTGCTCTCGAAACTATGAAAGAGGGCAATGATTTGCGGGTTAAGGGTGATAATAACTTCGCTGCAATGTCGGCTCTTAAAGTAACTGATGAATTAATGGCTATTGCCCAGGTTAACGCAAACTATTCCGCTAATTACTATAATGGACATTCAGAAAATGATGGTCCGTTTGTAAAATCTGCTGGTGAAAACCTCGCTTGGGGTGGGGGGAGCCCCTATACGCGTTCAGATCATTCCTGGTATACCTTTGAAAAAGCAATCTACGACAAAGACCCCTCGGGTACAAGCGGTGTGGTTGGGCACTATACCAATCTTATGAACAAAGATTTCTTGTATACGGGATTCGCAAGCGGTACAAAAAATGCTGCGCATGGGATTATACACGAGCAAGAATTCTGGGGTGGTACCACCGACACGGAGTACACTTACGATCAATATCTTGACCGTTTCATGAAGTATTACGACGGATTGAAGGATGCCATTGCTAACGGTTCCCAGAAGGCTAGGGAAGCGCTTACTGAAGCAGAAAAAGCTGCGGGATTGCAAGAAAAGCGCGATGCGCTAGCCAAGGCAACGAAGGATTTGGAGCAGGCAACAGCTACCGCCGAGGCGGAAGCGAAGAACTGTGAGGCGTGCAAGAAAGCGCTGGAGGAAGCTAAAGAAGCACTCAAGAAAGCTGAGGAAACTGCGACATCTGCAAATCAAGAACTAACAGCAGCCAAAGCAGCGACTACCGCTCAAGAAAGTGTGGTTGCACAGAATAACAAGGCACTAACCGATGCTAATGCCGAGAAAGCTACTGCCGATCAGGCTGTTACCGAGGCGCAAGGCGAGGTTAACAGCAAACAAGAAGCTGCCGATGCCGCGCAAAAGACAGTAGACGAAAAGCAGAAAGCTTGGGATAAGGCCAAGGAGAACTATGACTCAGTAGTTGCCACCAAAGCTGACGCTAAGAAGCAGTTGGATGCCGCAGAAAATGCAGTAAAGCAGGCAGAAGAGGCTCTGAAGGTTGCAAACGAAGAAAAAGCTAAAGCCGATGCGGCAGCAACCGAAGCAGGTAACAACCTGACCGCAGCCCAGCAGAAAGCTGACGAAGCTACCACCAAGGAAACTGCGGCAAAGGAAGCTAAAGACAAAGCTGATCAAGAAGCAGCGGACGCCAAGACGACAAACGACGCGGCTGCTAAGGATTACGCAGACAAAGGCGCCGCCCAAAAAGCCGCGGATGAGGCCAAGACGAAAGCCGATGCCGCCGCGAAAGCGGTAGACGATGCGAAAGCGGCAAAGGAAAAAGCTGATAAAGCAGCACAGGACGCTGGGGCGGCAAAAGATACTGCCCAGGCAGCTAAAGATCAGGCTGCGGCAGATAACAAAGCCGCGCAGGAAGTGCCCGACCTAGACACGTGGGTCAAGGATCAGCCGGACACTAACCCTGCCCCGGCTGCCCCGGCCGCGTTTAGGGCAATCTCGATGTTCCGCGCGCCTGTAGCTCCAACCGCCAGTCAAGCCACGCAGGACGCGATTGCTGCGGTGATTGGAAAATATCAGGAATATCCGCCTGCGGTAGCAGCCGCGGAAGCCGCTGCGGAAACTGTCAAGCAGGCAGAGCCAGAATACCAAAAGGCTAAAGCTGCCCTGCAGCCATTCGAAGCTGCCTTGCAGCAGGCTAACACGCAGTTGGATAAGGCGAAAGCCACCTACGAGAAGCTCTACCAAGACTGCATCGCGCCCGGGCCATCCTCGGCAGGTAAACATGCAGGTGAACAGGCTAACGCATCCAGTTCCGGCCTCGGGCACACCGGCGCCGCCGACTTGTCCACCATTTTGGGGCTGTCCACTATCAGCGCGGGTGCCGGTGCCTATTTGCTGGCTCGACGGCGCCAGCCTAAGCATGTGCGCTAGGAAGCACCTGTTTAGCTAACGTAAATCACGTACTGCGGGGTCAATGTTCAAAATGGGCATTGACCCCGCAATCAATTCGGCTATCAGCCCCGAATTGGTAGGTAATACCTGATTGGCGGAACACGCCAATAGTCGACTAGGGAATAAAGGTTCGGGTATTAACTCGGTAGAACCCCAGGTTCACCCCTCGCAATAACGCCCGGCATAGCAGTGGGGGCAGGCGAAACGCCTGCCCCCCAACAATCGTGGTTGCTATTTGATTAGTTTATTCCGGTAGCCGCTCTTGGGTAGAGGCCGAGAAAATATGACGCCCGCCCTCTTTAATCCGTACCGGCATTACTGATCCCGCAGGCGGCGCAGAATGCGGAGGCACCCGGATAGTTACCTGGTTCAAAGAAGGACGACCATCGCTGCGATGTTCCTTAGCGTCATGTCCATCCAAAGTGCCGTAAACATAGCCGTCAGAGCCCAGTTCCTCAACGTGGGTGACTTTGATCGGAATGGTGTGTTCCGGATCCGCCCCGCCTTCTTGAACCTCGAGTGCTTCCGGACGGAAACCAATGATGACCTCGCCGTTATCCTCGGGCTTAATCGCATCCAAAGTAGACTTCGCCAACGGAATCTTGGCTCCGCCAAGTACCGCTGAACCATTCTCTACCTTGAAGGTACCGATGTTCATTGCCGGGGAACCGATGAAAGCAGCCACGAAAGCATTCGCAGGGTGATCATAGAGATCACGCGGCGTGCCCACCTGCTGCAAGATGCCGCCCGCAATCACCGCGATGCGATCGCCCATGGTTAGCGCCTCGGTCTGGTCGTGAGTCACGTACAAAGTGGTGACCCCCAAAGTGCGCTGCAACTGGGCGATCTGGGTGCGGGTCTGCACCCGCAGCTTCGCATCCAAGTTCGACAGCGGTTCGTCCATCAAGAACACCTGGGGTTTACGCACAATCGCGCGTCCCATGGCCACCCGCTGACGCTGACCGCCAGACAGAGCCTTAGGTTTACGATCCAAATATTCGGTTAGATCCAAAGTTTCGGCGGCCTGTTCGACCCGCTTATCGATTTCCTCTTGCGGAACCTTCGCGATCTTGAGGGCGAAACCCATATTTTGCCGCACGGTCATGTGCGGGTAAAGCGCGTAGTTCTGGAAAACCATCGCAATATCGCGATCTTTCGGTTGCACATTGGTTACATCTTTATCGCCAATGAAAATTTTGCCGGAGTTAATGTCCTCTAGACCAGCCAGCATCCGTAGCGAAGTAGTTTTGCCGCAGCCCGAAGGGCCGACCAAAACCAGGAATTCTCCATCTTCGATTTCCAGATTCAACTTATCAACAGCCGGGTGATCTGACCCCGGATAGATTCGAGTTACCGAATCAAATACAACTTTTCCCATATTTATATATCTCCTCCACGGGCAGGTACGTGCCCGACGATCCGAGTGGAGTGTCTTTTGTAACTGCGCGAAATATCATTCCCGCGTGTCACCTGCGACACAGGCGCTGGTTGCACCTGAAATCAGTCTCCCATATATACCCTCTGCGCGGTAGTGAGATACGCCAAACTTGCGCCATTTCATACTTTTTTCTCCTACCTCGCCCGCAGACCCGCAAATCTGCATATTTTTCTTTCCCGAGGGCGCATCCGGATTAACCCCAAAGCCCGGAACAACCGGGGCTAGATATGACGAAGTCCCCGAGGTTGCCCTCGGGGACTGTCAAGAGAAAGAGGCTACTTGCCCTGGTTGGCTACCGCCGCAATCTTGGCTTCGGCATCCGGATCCAAGTAGGTTCCACCCTTCTTGACCGGCTGCAGATTCTCATCCAGCTCGTAGTACAAAGGAACCCCAGTCGGAATATTCAAACTGGAAATATCCTCATCACTGATCTGGTCAAGATGCTTCACAATGGCACGCAAGGAGTTACCGTGCGCGGCAATAAGTACTGTTTTACCTGCCTTTAGCTCGGGAACAATTTCCTGTTCCCAATAGGGCAGTAGCCGCTCTAATACCTGCTCTAAGCATTCGGTGCGCGGAATCGGCTCCCCGCTATAACGCGGGTCGGCATCTTGAGAAAACTCGGATCCCAGTTCAATTTCTGGGGGAGGAGTGCTGTAAGAACGGCGCCAGAGCATAAACTGTTCATCGCCGTACTGGTCGCGGATAGCTTTCTTGTCTTTGCCCTGCAAAGCGCCATAGTGGCGTTCATTTAGACGCCAGTTACGCTTAACCGGAATCCAATGCCGATCAGCGGCATCCAAAGAAAGGTTAGCGGTCATAATCGCCCTGCGCAGCAGAGAGGTGAAAACAATATCTGGCAAGATGTTCTCTTGCTTTAGTAGCTCACCGCCGTGGGTGGCTTCTTTACGGCCCTGATCCGATAGCGGAACATCTACCCAACCGGTGAAAAGATTTTTGGCATTCCATTCGCTTTGCCCGTGACGGAGCAATATAAGTTTGTAAGTCATATCTCTAGTGTCTCATTGTTTAGATGAAAATACCCGGGGTATAGGTCCCTATTTTATTTCAAATGCGTGCGGTAGTAGGCGGAACGTACTTTTGCGGAGATGCGGCCTTTTTCGGATACCTGCATATTCTGATCCCGAGCCCAGGCCCGAATCTTGGAAGCATCCGAAACCGGCCGGGTATCAGTGCCCGCCACCCGGCGTCCTCCTACCCGGCGTCCTGCCTGAATCCACGGATCCATGAGGTCCCGGAACTTTGCGGCATTTTCGGTACATAAATCGATTTCGTAATCAATACCGTCAAGGCCAAATTTAATGGTTTCATCTCCAAGTTCACCGTTAATATCATCGATCAGAACTATTCGAGTTTTCCTGGCCATGCTTTTTACCTTTCCATTTTTAGGTTTGCTTTTACCTCTTATATTAACGCCGGCAATAATGCATTTCTATAGCTAGTTAAAAACTATCAAAAATAGGAACGATAACGACGGAAACCTAAAAAGAAATAACTGGTATTTATGGCTGAATATAGCCAAGATAACCGGTAGAAAGCGAGAAAATACGGTTTTACCTGAAAGAAAAAACTATTATTCCCGTGCTATTAGGCATCTTGGACGGTGATTAATCCGGCGGCTTTCTTTGCCCGCTCCCGCGCCTGGTTAACAGTATTTCCGCGGGCCAAAGCCACCCCCATGCGCCGCCCTACCCGGGATTCAGGTTTACCAAAAAGCCTTAAATCTACTTCCGGAACCGACAAAGCTGCGGCTAAGCCCCGGTATACCGGGGCCTGGCTCTGCAGGTTCGCGCAAATTACTGCCGAGGCCGCCGGAGTACGCAGGCGGGTATCGACCGGTAGCCCTAAAATAGCGCGGGCATGGAGCTCAAACTCGGAGAGGTAACCAGAAGCCATAGTCACCATCCCGGTGTCATGAGGACGCGGCGACACCTCGGAAAAGAGGACTTCATCTCCGCAAATGAACAGTTCTACCCCGAAAATGCCGCGCCCACCCAGGGCGGTGGTAACTTTCTCGGAAATAGCTTGCGCTTTTTCTAGCACCCCACTTTCCATAGGAGCCGGTTGCCAAGACTCGTGGTAGTCACCATTTACCTGCAGGTGACCTATCGGTTCGCAAAAACTGGTGACTGTTTGTCCGGTCTGATTGTCCAGGGAACGCACCGTCAATAGCGTGATTTCATAGTCGAAATCTACCAGGCCTTCCACGATTACTCGTCCCTGGCTGGCGCCGCGTCCTCCCTCCAGAGCGTAATGCCAGGCAGGCTCGATATCTTCCGGGGTTTTCAGTAGGGACTGGCCCTTGCCAGAAGAGGACATTACCGGTTTTACGATGCAGGGCAGTCCGATTTTGTCTACCGCCTGGCGCATTTCCTCCTCCCCGGAAGCAAACACATAGCGGGAAGTGGGGATACCCAGTTCCTCGGCGGCGAGGCGGCGGATGCCTTCTCGATCCATAGTTAGGCGAGTGGCGTGAGCAGTGGGGATTACCGTGACCTCGCTAGAAGCGGCAATTTCTTCCAAAGTATCGGTGGCGATGGCTTCGATTTCCGGAATGATGAAATGGGGTCGCACTTTTTTCACCAGGAAATCTACCTGTTTTCCATCGGTCATATCTAAGACGTAAGAATAGTGTGCTACCTGCTGAGCCGGCGCATTTTGGTAGCGATCCGCGGCGTGGACTTCCACCCCCAGGCGAGTAAACGCTATCGCCAGCTCTTTACCTAATTCTCCGGAACCGAGCAGTAGTACCCGCAAAGCGGATTTCGACATGGGGGTTCCAAAAGTAGTTGGCGTGAGCATGAAAACCCTTTCCTAGAAGTGAATTCCCGCCGTTTAATGGAGGGATTTGAATACTACTTTACGGGTTCTTTAGTGAGGTAAGCAACCAAAATCTAAGTTGGGAAATGGCCGTTGTCCTTGTAGAATAAAACGTGCCTTTATGGCAGGCGCCTGTAGCTCAGTTGGTAGAGCAACGGACTTTTAATCCGTGGGTCCAGGGTTCGATCCCCTGCGGGCGTACTAAAAAATGGGTTGCGCCTGTTGGCGCAGCCCATTTTTTAGTACAAGCGGGGGATCTAACCCGTGAGGGCGGGCAGTGAGCGACAAATTCGGGCGGGGCGGGCAAGCGTTATGATTGAAACGATCATGACCCATCGCCGATAAAGGGGAGATCCTTGCGTAAGCGTCTATTGGCCGTGCTGGCGGTTGCCGGTTTGGTATTAGCTGGCTGTTCCAGTACCAATTCTTCAAACAGTAAATCCGAGCGAGTGCTGACTATCGGGGTGCATGCTACGCCCTCGACTTTGGATCCCTCGCATAACGATGCGGCGGCGATTACCTATGCGCTGCTCTATAACGTGTATGAAACTTTGTTGCGGGTAGACGACAAAGGCAAGCTGGTGCCACTGCTGGCGAAAGATTACCAGGTTTCTGCTGATCGCAAGACCTATACCTTTACTTTGAAGGACGCGAAGTTTGCTTCGGGTGCCCCGGTTGATGGGGCGGCGGTCGCAAAATCTTTCAACTATTTGCTGACTGATAAAACCGTGAGCCCCACCCGCAAACAAGAGATGGAAGCCTTAAAAGCAGTCAAAGATTTGGGGGGAAACAAAGTTCAGTTTGAGCTGTCGCATCCCTCGAATGCCTGGCTTTATTACCTGAGCTCGACTGCCGGGATTATTTATGACCCGCAGGCACTCGATAAGGGTGACTTGGCAACTAAACCGGCTGGTTCTGGTCCTTACACCCTGAAAGAGTGGCGACAGGGGGAAGAAATCCAGTTAGCCACTAATCAGAAGTATTGGGGTGAAAAACCGAAGGTCAAAGGAGCGACTTTCCGCTATTTCTCCGACCCGAACGCCATGAATACCGCGATGCTTTCTGGTTCGCTAGATATTATTTCTAACCTGGCTGCCCCGCAGGCACTCGATAAGTTCACTGGTGATTCCCGCTTCAAAGTCCTGGAAGGCCACACCAATGGGGAAGTGGTAATGGGGATGAATCAGCAGCAAGCAGCCCTCAAAGATAAGCGAGTACGCCAAGCCATTAACTATGCTATTGACCGCAAAGCGGTGCGGGACGCAGTTTGGGCCGGTAAAGGCTTATTGATTGGATCGATGGTGCCGCCGACTGATCCCTGGTATGAAGATCTGTCTTCTGCCTATCCTTTAGATCGGGAAAAAGCCAAGAAACTGCTGGCAGAAGCGGGATACGGAGAGGGGCTCACCCTCAAGATGCGGATTCCTACCTTGCCCTATGCCTCGGGAGCGGCCACCCATATTAAGAGCCAGCTTTCTAAAGTGGGGATTAATTTAGAGATTGAGCAGTTGGAATTCCCGGCGCGCTGGATTGATGAGGTAATGGTCAAATCTAATTACGACCTGACTATTGTTGCCCATATGGAGCCGCGCGATATTTCTCGCTTTACCAACACCGATTATTACTGGCATTACGATTCACAGCAGTTCCGGGATTTGTATCAAAAAGCAGATGAGGGTACCCCGGAAGACCAGGTTAAATATATGAAACAGGCGGCAAAGGTACTTTCTGATGATGCTGCCGCCGGATTCTTGTGGCTGCTGCCAAACCTGATCGTGACTAAGGCAGATATTTCCGGCCTAGCCGCGAATGTAACCGGACTTTCCTTCGACCTATCGTCTATTAGCTACCAGAGTTGAGATGAAAGCGCCGGCACAGGCCATCCTGAAGCGGGTAGCCACCCTAATAGTGAGCCTAATAGTGGCTTCGCTAGTGGTGTTCTTGCTGATAAACCTACTTCCTGGGGACGTGACTGGCGTGATTTTGGGGGCGAATGCCGACCCGGGTTCAGTGGCGCAACTGCGGGCAGCTATGGGACTAGATCAGCCACTAATTTTACGCTATTTTAGCTGGTTGGGTGGAATGCTACGCCTAGATCCTGGTACCTCGATATTTACCGGACAGGCAATCTCTCAGCAGCTTCCCCACCGCCTAGAGGCTACATTTTCGCTGGTATTTGCGGGAATGATTCTGGCTTTAGTGCTGGCAATCCCGTTGGGTATGTTCGGGGCGTTGCGCCGCAATCGTAAGAGCGGGATCGTGGTGTCTGTCCTCAGCCAGTTAGGAATGGCGATCCCCGCATTCCTAGCCGGAATGTTGCTAACCATAGTTTTTGCGGTGAAACTGCAGGTGTTGCCGGCAAACGGTTACGTTTCTTTCCAGGACGATCCGCTGGAATGGGCACGCTACCTATTCCTACCGGCACTTTCGATAGCGATAGTGCAAGGAGCGGTACTTACCCGCTACACCCGCTCGGCGTTTATCGAAGTAATCAAACAGGACTATTTCCGCACGGCGAGGGCGATTGGCTGGCGGTTTCCGGGGGCGCTGCTGCGTCACGGGGTGAGAAATGCATCTTTGCAGGTAATCACGGTCCTGGGGCTGCAACTTTCAACCCTGCTGGTAGGGGCGATTGTAGTGGAGCAGGTTTTTGCGATCCCCGGTTTGGGTACCTACCTAATTGCCGCCGTCGGGCAGCGGGATTTAACCGTGGTGCAAGCGGTAGTGATGATTCTGGTCGCGGCGGTGCTGGTAATTAACGCGCTGGTAGACGTGGTTTACCAGTTACTGGATCCTCGAATTCGGCAGGGGGTGGAGCGATGAAAACTGGCCGGAAACTATCGCTACGCCGCCACCCCAATCTGTGGATGGGGATCGCGCTAGTAAGTCTCATCGTGCTGATGGGAATAATATCTTTCCTCTACCTGCCTTTTGATCCCACGGAAGTTAGCGAACAGCGTTTAAGTGCGCCCTCTTCCTCCCATATTTTCGGAACCGATGACTTTGGACGCGACGTGTTTTCTCGGATGCTGTCGGGAGCCGGAATCTGTCTGCTGGTAGGGATAGTTTCCGTCAGTATTGGCGCCATAATCGGGGTTCCTCTGGGTGTTTATGCTGCTCAGCGTGGAGGATGGCCGGCCAGGATCATTGAGCGCTCCCTAGATATCCTTTATGCTTTCCCTGCCCTGCTGCTGGCGATTTTGCTGGCGGCGGCGCGCGGATCCGGTTCCACTTGGACGGCGATGGTGGCCATCGGGATCGCTTCGATTCCCGCATTTGCTCGCAATATCCGGGCTGCCACCTTGGGGGTAATGTCCCAGGACTATATGGTGGCGGCCAGAGCGGCTGGCACTCCCCGCTATCGCGCCACCTTCACCCACGTGCTCCCCAATATCGCTCCCACGATTATCGTGCAGGCCTCGGTGAGTTTCGCCCTCGCGATTTTGGCGGAGGCCGCCCTTTCCTACCTGGGGTTAGGTACCCGTCCGGACACTCCCACCTGGGGATTAATGCTATTTGAAGCCCAAAAGTCTCTGCTGGTAAACCCGCAGTTGGCGCTGTGGCCCGCCCTGGGGATCGCCCTGACTGTTTTAGGGTTCAACCTTTTAGGTGACGGGCTGCGTGAGGTACTAGATCCGAGGCTTAGGGAGCGACAATGAAGGGACTAAAAGTAGACAACCTACAGGTCTCTTTTCGAGGTCACCAGGTAGTCAAAGGAATCAGTTTCGAGATTCCACCCCAGGCGCGGGTGGGACTGATTGGCGAATCTGGTTCGGGCAAATCGGTAACTGCGCTCGCACTAATGGGCCTTCTGGGTGAGGACGCGAGGGTCTCCGGCTCCGTTTCTCTTGACGGAAAAGAATTATTGTCACTGGCCGATAGGCAGATGGCGCCGTTGCGAGGAGCGAAAATCGGGATGATTTTTCAAGAACCGATGACCGCCCTCGACCCCACGATGCGAGTCGGTAAACAGGTGGCGGAGGTTTTAGCGCTGCATCAACGCGGACGGAGTGACAAGCGCCAGGAAGTCATAAAAATGCTGGAACGGGTGGGTTTGCCCCAGCCGGAGCAGAGCGCCAACGCCTTTCCTCATCAGCTGTCTGGGGGACAACGTCAGCGAGTAATGATGGCAATGGCGCTGATAAATGCCCCGCAACTGCTGATTTGCGATGAACCCACCACCGCTTTGGACGTTACGGTGCAAGCGAAAGTGCTAAGGCTTTTAGATAAAGAACTAGCTAGTAGCGCTGCGGCCTGTCTGTTTATCAGTCACGATTTAGCGGTGGTCAACGAGATTTGTGACTATCTTTTGGTGATGTATCAAGGGCAAATCATGGAAAGCGGTCCCCTGCGGGAAGTGCTGGAACAGCCTAAACATCCCTATACTCGCGGCCTACTGGCAACCGCCGATATTGCGGCGGTAGAACCGGGAGCGCGCCTGCCAGTCCTGAGTGATTTCTTTAGGGGGAGCGATGAGTGAGCAACCGATTTTCCTCGCTAATGATTTAGTAAAAATCTATCCCCGCTCCACTGGACAGGTACGCGCGGTAGCTGGAGTAAACCTGGAGATTAACGCCGGGGAGCGCCTGGGAATCGTAGGCGAATCCGGTTCCGGAAAATCAACATTAATTCGCATGCTATGCGCTCTTTCTCGCCCTACTAGTGGAGAAATTAAATTTGCAGGTCGCACGATTACCGGGCTAAAAGAAAAGCAGTTAGGACACCTGCGTTCCCGGGTACAAATCGTGTTTCAAGATCCGCTCAGCTCCCTGGATCCGCGGATGCGGGTGGGCAAGATTATTACCGAACCGTTGCGTTCGCCCTGGGTGCGCGGGCGCGAGGGGGTGCCTACCAATATCGGGGCACGTCTAGAGGAAGTACTGACGGAAGTCGGTTTAAGTAGCGAAGACGCCGATAAATATCCCCATCAGTTTTCGGGAGGACAGCGCCAACGTATCGCCCTCGCTCGCGCCCTATCTGCGCGTCCTGACGTGTTAATCGCTGATGAAGCGGTTTCCGCGTTGGACGTTTCGGTGCGTGCTCAAGTATTGAATCTGATAATGCAGATCGCGCAGCGGGAAAACTTGACTTTACTGTTTGTCAGTCACGACCTGGCGGTGGTGCGCCACCTGTGCCAGCGGGTTATAGTAATGCGAGAGGGAAAAATCGTAGAGGAAGGCCCGGTTGAGCAGGTGTTTTCTCATCCGCAGCAGGACTATACTGCCGAACTTATCGGGGCTGTCCCGCACTTGGCGTTAAAGCGGAGAAACTAAAGAGCCTTCTGCAGCTGGGGGAAAATCTGACCTGAAGCAAGAATCGGCGCGTTATCCCCAGTTTTGGTTACTTTAGTGCTAATCGGGATGCGAAACCCTATAATGGGAGACTGGAACAAATGATTCAGCCCGGTTGTCGCTGGCTGAATTTTGCAGATATCGCGCCATACACCATGGTCAAAGAGATAAAAGGGGCAGCGCATGAAATTCGTAGTCGAGCGGGACGTATTCGAGGACGCGATTAGTTGGACTGCTCGCACTTTGCCGGCACGTCCAGCAGTGGCCGTACTAGGTGGGGTGTGGATGAGCGCCAAAGCCGGTATCGTCACCTTGTCCAGCTTCGACTATGAAGTTTCCTCCCGGAACCAGTTTGAGGCCGATGTGGAATCGGAGGGCGAAGTTCTGGTTTCCGGAAAAATGGTGGCCAATATCTGTAAACAGCTCCCTAAGAAGCCGGTAACAGTCGAGATGGAGGGGGGTAAAGTCAGCATTTCCTGTGGTTCCTCCAGTTTCCAGCTGGCAGTGATGCCCCTGGATGACTATCCGGCGTTGCCGCAAGTCCCCGCAGCTATCGGGGAAGTTGACTCGGGCGAGTTTGCCCGGGCGGTTGCGCAGGTTTCCCGCGCCGCCTCCTCTGATGAAGCCCTACCTTTGCTGGCTACGGTGCGGATGGAGCTGGCGGATTCCCACCTGACCCTAATGGCTACCGACCGCTACCGCCTGGCGGTGCGGGTAATGGATTGGCAGCCGAAGGAAACTGATTTTTCCGCAGACGCGCTAGTTAAGTCGCGGATTCTTTCGGAAATGGCTAAGGCACTTTCCGGCGCAGGGGAGATTCATTTAGGTTTGGAAAATTCTTCCGAAAGCGGGTCGATTATCGCCCTGGAAGCCGGAGGACGCAAGATTACTTCCCAGCTAACCGAAGGTGATTATCCTCCGGTGACCAGCCTGTTCCCCGAAGAAGCTCCGATAAAGGCTGTTATTCGCCGCGAAGAACTCGAGCAGGCAATTAAACGGGTTTCTTTGGTGACTGACCGCAGTGCCCAGATCCGCATGAATTTCGCGGACGGCACCCTCACTTTAGAGGCTGGACAGGGCAATGATGCGCAAGCGCATGAAGAAATGACCTGCACTTTTATTGCTGATGAGCCGATGATGATCGTGTTCGACTCCCAGTATCTCTTGGATGGCTTAGGGGCTTTGGAATCCGACTATGTGCGGATGTCTTTTACGCACCCCACTAAACCAGCGGTGATTACCGGGCAGGAAGAACTAGACGGCGACGACTCTGCGGACTTTAGATATTTGCTGATGCCGATTCGCTATTCTTCCTAGGCAGGCGGGGTAACGCCGTTACCGCCATGTATATTTCCGATATTGCCCTTGATGATTACCGCAGCTTTCACCACTGCGTAGTGCATTTATCGCCGGGGGTAAATATCCTGGTTGGCCCCAACGGTCAAGGTAAAACTAACTTTGTGGAGGCAATCGGGTATTTAACGAACTTCCATTCCCATCGCTCCAGCGCAGACAGCGCGCTGGTGCGGTTCGCGCCCCAGTCTGCGGCGCTGGCTGGCCGCAAAATGACGAAACCAGCCGCCACTGAAGAGGAAGACTCGGCATTCGAGAACGCAGCTGCGGTTAATACTGCTAGTACTGCCGGCGGGGGCACTCCTGCAGCAGCAATCATTAGGGCGAAAGCCCACTTTAAAGAGCGAGAAATACTGGTTGACCTGGAGATAAGCTCTGGGAGGGCTAATCGCGCCCGGCTAGCGCGCTCCCCGGTACCCCTAAAACAGGTGCGAGGACTGATCGCTACCACGCTGTTTGCACCGGAGGATTTAGATATCTTGCAAGGCGATCCTGCAGCTCGCCGCCGTTTTCTGGATGATCTATTGGTGCAACTGTGGCCAGTAGAGGCCGGCACTATCACCCAGCATCAAAAGATATTGCGGCAGCGCGGCGCCCTGTTAAAGCAGGCGGCAAAAAAGAAGCGCCGCGGGGCTGACCTTTCTTTAGAGCTTTCCACTCTTGATGTTTGGAATAATCAGTTATCCCAGGTAGGTGCGCGCTTAATCGCGGGTAGAGTCCGGGCTTTGCAGGCTCTTACCCCCCATGCGGCGCAAGCCTACTTGCTGGTATTAGGGGAAGATCACCTGGCGAACTCTTCCCAAACCTTGGAATTGTCCTATGTTCCATCTTTTACTCCTCCCTCCGACCTCGCTGATCCGCAGGCTGTCGAGGTGGCGCTGCAAGAAACTTTCGCTGCTCGCCGCGAGGAAGAACTGATTCGCGGGGTAAATCTGGCGGGTGCACACCGTGACGATATGGCGGTGATGCTCGATGCTCTACCGGTAAAGGGTTTTGCTTCCCACGGAGAAACCTGGAGCGCCGCCCTGGCTTTACGTCTGGGGCAGTTTGAACTATTAAGGCAGGTGGGGGAAACTCCGATTCTGATTTTGGATGACGTGTTCGCTGAATTGGACCCCTCCCGCCGCGCCGCCCTCTTGGATTTTATGAACCGCGCTGACCAGGTACTGATTACCGCTACCAGCCGCAAAGATTTACCTACCGAAATCGAGGGACATTTTTTCGAGGTGCTACGCGGGCCGGAAGGAACCACTATTGAGCCGAGCCTGTCCGCGCAGCAGGTGGCGAAAACGGACTCAGAAAATGCCCGGTGGGATGCCTCATGAGTGAGCAGCCAGAGGAAACTCCCACCTACACCCAGCGAATGCTGCGAGCCGCCCAAGAGCACGCCTTTTCTCAAGGACTAATCAGAATGTCAGCCAGCGAGCTGCGTCGCTATCGGGGAAGACGTAACTGGGATGGGGTAGATGCCCCCACTATTTCCGAGGACGAATCCGCGGGAGATTTTCAGGAAGTCTCTTTGGGAAGAGTTAAAGGGATCAATGATAGTTACGCGCGTGACCGGGTCCCGGGATTAATGCAGTTACAGCCCTCCCCGGGACTGGCAGGAGGAGGCCACGGGGGCAGATGGTCGCGGCGGGAACCGCGCCGCCTACGTTCAGTATGGGAAACTTATGTACGAAATTTTGGGTTGCGGAAGCTACTTGATGAAGGCAAACTGAAAGCCAATTGGGAACAGATTGTTGGCTCGCAAGTCGCTCAACACGCCCAAATTGAATCAATCCAAGATGGGGACGTGGTTTTGCGTTGTGACTCCACTCGTTGGGCCTCCGAATTACGCAACTTGATTCCCCAGCTCATGGGGCTAATCGAGGATCACGCGGGTTCGGTGGTAATAAAACGTTTGATTGTGCTAGGTCCGAAAACGCCCTCTTGGAAACATGGACCGCGTTCGGTGAAAGGTCGCGGACCGCGTGACACCTATGGTTAGTCTGGGACCGGCCCCCGGTACTATCACCGATGAGCAGCAGGTGGGCGGGGCAGCGAGCGGGGGAAACCCCTATACCTTGGCGGGGAGAGATTACGAACGCTACCGACCTGCCTATCCGCTACCTGCTGTATGTGCGGGTCTATCCGGTCTACATAATCCTCAAGTTTTAGATGTTGGGGCTGGTAGCGGCAAGTTTACCCGGGAATTAGTGACCGCTGGAATCAGGGTTACCGCGCTGGAGCCTGCATCAGCCATGCGGGAAATGTTTCGTAAAGCTTTACCCCAGGTCCCCCTCTATGCAGGGAAGGCCGAGGATGCAGCAAAACTGTTTGCCCCGGGAAGTTTCGATGCGTTGTGTTTTGCGCAATCCTGGCATTGGGTCGAGAGGGAGGCGACCTGCGCGGCGGCAGCCAGAGTTTTGAAACCAGGTGGGCGAATACTGATTATTTATAACCAAATGAATGTGTCTTTCCCCTGGGTAAAGCGACTTTCACGAGTGATGCGTTCCGGAGATGTGCACCATCCAGATCGGGTACCCCAGATAGGAAAACAATTCGCTAAACCGGAACTACAGCTTTTTCAATGGGGCATATCTTTGCCGGTAGCTGCCCTGTTTTCCCTGGCCAAGACCCGCTCTTCCTATCTGAAGGCTAGTGAGCGGGGAAAACAGCATATGCAGAGTAATCTGCGGTCTTATTTATTGGGTGATTTGGCTTTAGACCCCAAGCAAACCGTCACTTTGCCCTACTACACCCTGGTCTGGAGTGCCACCAAACTATAACCCATTTGGTGTATCAGTGCAGGTATAACCACTTTAACTTCGTGATTTTTCAGTGCCCAAACAATGTTAACTAGGAATTAACGCAATCGTCAGGGCCGCGTTAACTTCTTCGTTTACTTTGCAAGTGTCAATGAAAAATCTAAAAGAATCGAAGGAAAGATATGCGTAAGAGCATTAAATCTTTAGCTGTTATCGCTGGTCTTGCCCTTTCGGCGACCAGCTTGGCTGCCTGTGGATCTGATAATGCCACCGGGACAGCTGACCAGACCAAGAAAGTTGAAACCACTGATATCTCTGGCAAACTGGCAGGGGCGGGCGCATCTTCACAAAAAAGCGCTGTTGAGGCTTGGAAAGCCGGGTTCGCGGATGTAGCTAAGAATGTGGAAGTAACCTATGATCCCACTGGTTCCGGCGCGGGCGTGACCACTTTCTTGCAAGGTGGGGTGGCCTTCGCAGGTACTGACCAGGCGCTCTCGTCTGAAGAAGTCGAAAAATCAGCTGCGGTTTGTAAAGACTCTAAAGCGATTAACCTGCCGGTTTATGTTTCCCCGGTGGCGGTAGCCTTCAACCTGGATGGCATCAAGAAACTGAACCTGAAGCCAGAAATCATCGCCAAGATCTTCCGCGGGGAAATCACCAAATGGAATGATCCGGCTATTGTCGCCGACAACAAGGACGCGAAACTACCTGACTCCAAGATTGTAGCCATACACCGCGCCGACCAGTCGGGTACTACCGAAAACTTCACCGACTATCTGCACGCTGCAGCTCCTAATGCTTGGCCGGATAAGCCATCAAAAGATTGGCCGGTAGCTGGCGGAGAATCCGGGGATAAAACCGCGGGCGTAGTCGATAACCTAAAGAAAACTGTAGGCGCGATCGGTTATATTGATGCCTCTCAGGCCGGTGACTTTGGGACAGCAGCGCTCAAAGCAGGTGATGGTTTCGTGGAATACTCTGCCGATGCAGCTGCCAAAATCGTGGAAAGTGCCAAAGTTGAGGACGGGCGGGAAAAGAACGACCTGGCCTTGGAACTGAACCGGACCCCTGATGATCCCGAGGCCTACCCCTTGGTGCTAGTTTCCTACTACGCGGTTTGCCCACAGTACAAAGATGCCAACACCGCCAAACTGGTGAAAGCCTGGGTCAACTACGTGGTATCTGCTGATGGACAGCAGAAAGCTGCCGAAGCAGCCGGATCTGCTCCCCTGGGCGTAGAAATCACCAAGAAGATCACTACTGCGCTAGACGCAATCAAGTAAGAACTCCCTAAATATTTGAGCAATGGTGGCCAGGAGTACGGGCGAAATGCCGGTACTCCTGGCCTTAACCACCTGGAGTAAACGTGAGTAGCAAAACCCTCCCTGAAAAACGAGAATCTCTGCAATCCCCTTCTCGAAAAGGAATTTTCAACTGGGACGGATTGTTTTATCTAGCTACTAAAGGTTCTGCAGCGGTTATCGCGGCCGTGCTGGCTCTGGTAGCGATGTTTTTGACTTTGCAAGCCTGGCCGGCGATCTCTAACCCGGGTTTGCGGCTGCGGATGCGCGGACGCACCGAAATGGTCGGTATCTGGGAGTATGTCGCTCCCCAGCTTTTTGGAACAGTGCTGGCAGCCGCGGTTGCCTTGGCGATTGCCTTGCCACTTTCTATGGCGCTGGCGATATTTGTAAACTTCTATGCTCCCCAGAAAATCTCGGCGATTATCGCCGGTTTGATTGACGTGATGGTAGCGATTCCCTCGGTGGTTTACGGACTATGGGGCGGACTAATCTTGCTGCCTATTTTGCAGCCGATCATGGAATTCCTCGCCACCTATTTTGGCTGGTTTCCTCTATTTTCAGGGCCAGTGTCTCCGATCGGGCGAGTGATTTTTGCAGCCTCGGTGGTGTTGGCGATTATGGTGATTCCGATTATTACCGCACTGTGCCGCGAGGTTTATGCCCGCGCTCCCGCTCTGGAAATGGAGGCGGCTCTGGCGCTGGGAGCGACTAAGTGGGAAATGATAAAAACCGTGGTCTTGCCCTTTGGACGTTCCGGTACGGTTTCGGCAGCGATGATCGGCTTAGGCCGGGCTCTCGGGGAAACTATGGCAGTGGCGATGGTGCTTTCGCCCGGTGCCTCCTATGTGTGGTCACTGTTTAGAGCGGGAGCGCACTCTACGATTGCCTCTAATATCGCCCTCCAGTTCCCGGAGGCTGATTCCAATATGGCGGCAGCGTTAATCTTCACTGGTTTAGTGCTGTTCGTGCTGACGTTACTGGTTAATTCGGGTGCTCGTTGGATGGTTGCCCGCAAGGAAAGTTCGGGGAAATAAATGAGGGAAGAAAATCAGAATCAGGGTGACCTGAAGGTAAAGCAACAATCTATAGGTGCCGGGCAAGCTTCCGCCAGTACCGGGGCGGGGAGCCTAGGCAAGAGCGATAAGCTTGCGGCTCTTTCCACCTCCGATAATACTTCCGCTTTGCAGGCGGTAATCCTGGAGCGAAAGCTGAAGTACCAGGAGCAGCCGAAAGCAGCTAAGTCACAGCAAGAGGTTAAACACGCCAAACTGGGCGGCGATAAAGCGCTTTCATTCCGCCGCAAGTTCACCAATAACGCGATTGCGGCCTCCATGTGGCTGTGCGGTCTGCTGGTGCTCGCAATTTTGGCTTCTATCGGATACGAACTTATCCGGCGCGGCATCGGGATTGTCTCTCCCTATTTCTTAAGCGTATCCATGAAGGGCGTGTACGGAGGGATGCAAGCGGGCGGGATTTATCACGCGGTGGTCGGCACCCTGATGATTACCCTGGTTGCAGCGATTATTTCGGTACCGATCGGGTTAATGGTAGCCATCTACCTGACCGAATATGCGGGCAAAACTAAGTTCGCCAAACTCACTACTACCTTGGTAGACGTGATGACCGGTATTCCCTCTATCGTCGCCGGTCTGTTCGCGGCTGCCTTGTTCACGATGGTGATTGGTCCAGCGTATCGTTCTGGCTTGATGGGGGCAGTCGCCCTCTCGGTATTGATGATTCCGCTGGTGGTACGGTCGGCAGCAGAAATGCTACGGCTGGTGCCTAATGATTTGCGGGAAGCATCCTATGCCTTGGGAGTGCCCAAATGGCGCACCGTGATCTCGGTGGTGCTGCGCACCTCCGCGGCTGGGCTAGTTACCTCGGTTGTAGTGGCAATCGCCCGCATTGTGGGGGAAACTGCGCCCTTACTGATTACCGCGGGGATGTTCGATGCGATCAATAACAATGTGTTTTCCGGGCGTATGGAAACCCTGCCGGTCTATATCTATCAGCAGTACACCTCCACTGTTTCTTGCGCGGCTCACGCAGTGAACTGTAATCCCACTATCAATGTGGATCGCGCCTGGGGAGCTGCCTTAGTGCTGGTGTTCGCGGTATTGGTTTTGAATCTAGGAGCCCGGTTCGTAGCCAAGAAACTCTCGATTGGTAAATAAATAACTCGCCCTCGCTACCAGCAGGGCTCCAAGAAGCAAAACAGATAGGAAAAGAAAATGGCAATCTGTTTAGAAACTAAACACTTAGACGTTTACTACGGAGATTTCAAAGCCGTAGAGGACGTAAATATGACGATTGAAACCCAAACGGTAACCTCCCTGATTGGGCCGTCGGGGTGTGGAAAATCCACGGTGCTGCGCACCTTGAACCGAATGCATGAGGTCACTCCCGGAGGGCGCATTGCGGGCGAAGTCCTACTTAACGGCGATAATCTCTACGGCAAAGAGGTCGACCCGGTAGAGGTGCGCCGGATGATTGGAATGGTATTCCAGCGCCCAAACCCCTTTCCCACCATGTCGATTAAGAACAATGTGTTAGCGGGCTTGCATCTGAATCGGGTGAGAACCAGCAAATCCGAGGGCGATCAGATCGTAGAAGAATCCCTAAAAGGCGCGAACCTGTGGGAAGAAGTTAAAGACCGGCTAGATAAACCGGGTGCTTCCCTGTCTGGTGGGCAGCAACAACGCCTGTGCATTGCGCGAGCGATTGCGGTTAAACCAGAGGTGCTGCTGATGGATGAGCCTTGCTCGGCACTTGACCCCATCTCTACCTTGGCGATTGAAGATCTGATTTCTCAGTTGAAACAGACTTATACGATTGTGATCGTTACTCACAATATGCAGCAGGCGGCGCGGATCTCCGATCAGACAGCGTTCTTCAACATTTCCGGGCCGCGCCAACCCGGGAAACTGGTGGAAATCGGGCCTACCGAATCCGTTTTCCTCACCCCTCACGAAAAAGTTACCGAAAACTATATTGCGGGACGCTTTGGATAGGGTGCCTGCGCGGCGGAAATCGGCAGAAGTTCAGAGCCCACAGTGTCAAGAACCAACCGTTACCCAGGGTTAACAGTTGGTTAACAAAGTCCCTACAATTAGTTTCTCGAAGATTGACCCCCCTAAAATGTTAAATATGGAGAGCCAAAGCGACCAGCCACATTGGGACGGTTCCGGCTGGCAGGTAGAGGATCTATCTACGATTCTTGACGCCCTACCGGAAGCTTCGGTAGTGCTCAATCCCGATAACTCTTTTGCCTATATCTCCCAGTTGGCGCGCCTAGTGCCCCTGTTTCATCATGGGAAAATTGAGTATCAGCAGCTGTTAGCGCAAATTGACAAGGCGCGCAGCGCGGGACGGATCGTAGAGGAAGACTACGATTTGGTGCATCCTGATGCCGCCGTTCCCTGGTCAGTGCGGGTGCGGGTGGCTCCAATCTCGCCCCGGCATACCCTGGTGTTACTAGAGGATCGCACTCGCGTCCTCCAAGCTGATGCCACTCGCCGTGAGTTCGTGGTTAACGCTTCCCACGAGCTGAAAACCCCGGTGGGAGCGATTTCTTTGCTGGCAGAAACGATTCACGACAATGCCGACGATGTGCAGGCAGTGGAAACCTTTTCCACTCAGCTAGTTAAAGAATCGCGGCGGCTAACCAAACTGGTTTACGAAATCATCTCTTTAGCGCGCCTGCAAGATGGCCGCCTGCCAGCTAAGCCGCGTTCCATGTTGGCAATCGAAGCCATCAACGATGCCCTAGACCAAGTGCGGACTGCCGCCGAAGACTCGAATATCACTTTGAACACTCATTTTCCGCAGGGAGAAGAGGTCTTAGTCCTTGCTGACCTGGAGCTACTGACTTCCGCTCTGCAAAACCTGCTGGAAAATGCGATTCGCTATTCAAATCCTGGAGGTCACGTGGATGTCACCTTGCGGGAAGACGATAACGTGGTGATTGAAGTTGCCGATGATGGCATCGGAATCTCCGAGGAAGACCAAGGCAGAATTTTTGAACGCTTTTACCGCGTAGACCCGGCGCGTTCCCGCTCCACTGGCGGAACCGGTTTGGGGCTCTCAATCGTCAAACATGTGGTTTCGGATCTTAACGGTTCTATCCACGTGAACTCTAAACCGGGGGAGGGTGCAACTTTCACTATCACTTTGCCCCGCCACAGCCCCCAAGATACGCAAGCTAAGAGAATAGAGCTGAAAAAGGAACCGGAATGACCACCATATTAGTAGTTGAGGACGAGGAAGCTTACCGTAAACCTCTGGAGTATTCCCTCAAACGTGAAGGTTACGAAGTCATCGGAGTAGCCGACGGTGACCAGGCGCTGTCCGTGGTTAAAACCAACCACATCGACCTGATTTTGCTGGATTTGATGCTTCCGGGTATTCCCGGCACCGAGGTTTGCCGCCAGGTGCGCGAAAGCTGCGACACCCCCATCATTATGGTGACGGCTAAAGATGACGTGGTTGACGTGGTAATCGGTTTAGAGCTGGGCGCGGATGACTACGTGACCAAGCCCTATCGTTTCCGCGAACTCTTGGCGCGGATTACCGCAGTCTTACGCCGCACCCAGGATCTTCCCGAAGTAGGAAACCTATTGGCGGTCGGACCAGTCACTATGGATGTCGACCGCCACGAAGTGCGAGTACACGGGGAACTTAAAGAGTTGCCGCTGCGCGAGTTTGAACTATTGGAATATTTTTTGCGTAACCCCGAGCGAGTGCTTACTCGCGGACAGGTCATGGATCGGGTATGGGGCGAAAACTGGTTCGGAGACCCCAAGACCTTGGACGTGCACGTCAAACGGCTGCGCTCCAAGATTGAGGACGACCCGCACTCTCCGAAGATTATCGTGACTGTGCGGGGACTGGGCTACCGGATCATGGATCCGAAATAGCGTTTGTATCTCCGAGAAGCTCCGCTGGCGTCTTTTTCTAAGAACTGCCGGTATCTTCCCGAGAATGCCGCTGGCGTCTTTCCAAAAGCCCTGCCCTCGTATTACCCCCAGGCGTTGCCTAGGTATTTTCGAGAATAGCCGCGCCTTTCCGCGCCCTATGCACGTCCTCCGAAAAAATTTGCGTCTAAGGCGCCGGAAGTAAAAAAGTGACTTTCCCCCGAAAAGCGGGGTGAAGCCGTAAAATGTGGGTTTTTGAGGCTTTCACGGTAGAATAGAGCTAGTGAGCGCCGGATTTTCGGCGTGAATGCCCCGGGGCAGATGGTGCCCAGCGGTCGGGAATATCCGGCTCGGGGCCGACGAACTAGACCAAGGAGATCCAGCAGGTGGCTGATCTGGGTGACCAACAAGTCCAGCACGAATACGGCGCGGACGACATCACAGTTTTAGAGGGACTTGAGGCAGTACGCAAACGTCCCGGCATGTATATCGGTTCTACCGGGGAGCGCGGTCTGCACCACCTGGTATACGAGGTAGTCGACAACTCCGTCGACGAGGCCCTGGCCGGCTATTGCGACCATATCGAGGTAGCTCTGCAAGCAGATGGAGGGGTGCGAGTCAGCGATAACGGCCGCGGGATCCCGGTGGATATGCACCCCACCGAAAAACGCCCCACGGTTGAAGTGGTGATGACCATCTTGCATGCGGGCGGCAAATTCGGTTCCGGAGGTTACGCGGTTTCCGGCGGTCTGCACGGGGTAGGTGTTTCGGTAGTAAACGCCCTCTCGGCTCGCATGGATACCGTGGTCAAACGGCAAGGCTACGTCTGGCGGCAGTCCTTCGGTAACGGCGGGCATCCCCTCAGCGAACTAGAACGCGGGGAAAAAACCGAAGAAACCGGTACCCAACAGACTTTTTACCCAGATCCCGAAATCTTCGAGACCACGACTTTTAGTTTCGAGATTTTGCGCCAGCGTTTCCAACAGATGGCCTTCCTAAATAAAGGGCTGCGGATCACCCTAACTGATGAACGCCCCGAGGCAACCGATGCTGGCGATTTAGTGACTGGTGATGCGCAAGGTACCGCCGACGATCCGATTCCCGGTTTCCGACAAGTGTCGTTTATGTACGAAAACGGTCTGCGTGACTATGTGGAGTTTATTAACCGCTCCAAGAAATCCGAGGTCATCAACCCGGAGATAATCGATTTTGACGCGGTTAACGAGGACGCGTCCATCAGCTTAGAAATCGCGTTGCAGTGGACCACCGCCTATTCGGAATCGGTTCATACCTACGCGAACACGATTAACACCACCGAAGGCGGCACCCACGAGGAAGGTTTCCGCTCGGCCTTGACCAGCTTGATGAATAAATATGCCCGCGATAAAGGGATCCTCAAAGACAAGGATCATAACCTGACCGGTGACGATATTCGCGAAGGGTTAACCGCCGTTATCTCGGTTAAACTCACCGAGCCGCAATTCGAGGGGCAAACCAAGACCAAACTGGGTAACACCGAGGCGCGTACCTTTGTGCAGCAGCAGGTTTATTCCAAACTGGGTGACTGGTTAGATGCTCACCCCATGGACGCGAAAGCGATCCTGTTAAAGGCACAGCAGGCAGCGAGTGCGCGGGTAGCGGCGCGTAAAGCCCGGGAAGCTACCCGGCGTAAATCCGCCCTGGAATCCGTGTCTATGCCCGGGAAGTTGCGGGATTGTTCCTCTCGCGATGCCTCCCAATGCGAAATCTATATTGTTGAGGGCGACTCGGCAGGTGGCTCGGCTGTGCAAGGGCGCGACCCGGCTCACCAGGCAATCTTGCCGATTCGTGGCAAAATCCTGAACGTAGAAAAAGCGCGCCTAGACCGCGCCCTCTCCAGTCAAGAAATCCAGTCTTTGATTACCGCATTCGGTACTGGCATTGGCGAAGACTTCGATATCTCCAAGCTGCGTTATAACGCCATTGTGATTATGGCGGACGCCGATGTAGACGGCCAGCATATCGCCACTTTGCTGCTGACTTTGCTGTTCCGCTATATGCGTCCGTTGATTGAAAAAGGGCACGTATTTATTGCCTGCCCGCCGCTTTACCGGCTGAAATGGTCGAATTCTCCGCACCAGTTCGTGTTCTCGGATCGTCAACGTGACGAATATTTAGAGGAGGGCAAAACCGATGGCAAGCGCCTGCCGAAAGAGGGCGGGGTACAGCGCTACAAAGGCCTCGGGGAAATGAATCCCCAGGAACTTTGGGAAACCACTATGAACCCGGAAGAGCGGATGCTCAAACAGGTGACCTTATCCGAGGCGGCCAGCGCGGATGAAGTTTTTTCGATGCTAATGGGCGAGGACGTGGAGTCACGACGCGCTTTCATTCAGCGCAATGCCACTGACGTGCGATTCTTGGATATTTAAGGGACGGAAAAAATGAGCGATATAGACAACCAAGATCAAAATCAGCAAGCAGACTCCCCGGAAACCCCCCAGCATTCCGGTGCGGCTTTCGGGGCAGGGGCAGGGGCTACTTCCACGCCAGACGCCCTCGAAAATAATTCCGGTCTTTTCCAGGCAAAAGGGCATATTAACCAGGTTGACCTAGAAACCGAGATGCAGCGCTCCTACTTGGATTACGCGATGAGCGTGATTGTAGGGCGCGCCCTCCCGGAGGTACGGGACGGTCTCAAGCCGGTACATCGGCGGATTCTGTATGCCATGTATGACGGCGGTTACCGCCCCAACGCTGGTTTTTCCAAATGTATGCGCGTAGTTGGCGACGTGATGGGGCATTTTCACCCCCACGGTGACGCCGCGGTTTATGATGCCTTAGCGCGCCTAGTACAGCCCTGGTCAATGCGCTACCCGATGGTGGCTGGTCAAGGTAACTTTGGTTCCCCGGGGAACTTGGGGCCGGCAGCTCCGCGTTACACGGAATGTAAAATGGCGCCTTTGTCGATGGAAATGGTGCGCGACATCGATGAAGACACTGTCGATTTCATGGACAACTATGATGGGCGCACTCAAGAACCCACAGTCTTGCCTGCGCGGCTTCCCTACCTGCTGCTTAACGGCTCGGAGGGGATCGCGGTGGGGATGGCTACCCGGATTCCTCCTCATAATATGCGGGAAGTTGCCGATGGGGTGCAGTGGGCACTTGACCACCCCGAGGCTTCGCGGGAAGAGCTAATGGAAGCTTTGATCGAGCGGATTAAGGGACCGGATTTCCCCACGGGCGCCACCATTTTGGGGCGTAAAGGGATTGAAAGTGCCTATCGCACCGGTCGCGGCTCGATTGTGCAGCGGGCAATAGTCAACGTGGAAGAAATTAACTCCCGGGTTTGTCTGGTGGTTACCGAACTTCCCTACCAGGTCAATCCGGATAATCTGGCGACAAAGATTGCCGGACTAGTTAAAGACGGACAGATCGAGGGGATTGCGGATATCCGCGATGAATCCTCGGACCGCTCGGGGCAGCGCCTGGTGATTGTGCTGAAACGAGACGCGGTTCCCAAGGTGGTTCTAAATAATCTCTATAAGCGCACCCAGTTGCAGGATTCCTTCCCTGCCAATATGTTGGCGCTGGTAGATGGGGTTCCGCGGACGCTTTCTATCGATGGATTTATCTCTAACTGGATCACTCACCAGCTGGAAGTGATTGTGCGCCGCACTAACTTCCGCCTGAAGCGAGCGCAGGATCGCCTACATATTTTGCAAGGCTACCTGATGGCGCTGGACGCCTTGGACGCGGTGATTGCGACCATCCGTAAATCACCCACGGTTGATGAAGCGCGTAGCGCCCTGATGGAACTGCTCGGGGTGGATGAAGTCCAGGCGGATGCGATTTTAGCTTTGCAGTTGCGCCGCCTCGCCGCCCTCGAGAGGCAAAAGATTCTGGATGAACACACCGAGCTCGAAGCGCGGGTGAAGGATCTACAAGATATTTTGGCTCGTCCCGAGCGGCAGCGGGGAATTATTTCCACCGAACTGGGCGAGATTGTCGATAAATACGGCGATGAGCGGCGCACCAAGATTATGCCGTTCGCCGGGGAAATGTCGATGGAAGACCTGATTGAAGAACAGGACGTGGTAGTCACCATCACCCATTCGGGTTATGTGAAACGCACCCGCCTGGATCAATACCGCAGCCAAAAGCGCGGCGGCAAGGGGATCAAGGGTGCGCAGCTGCGCGAAGATGACGTGGTGGATCACTTCTTTACCACCACCACCCATCACTGGTTGGCGTTCTTCACCAATAAAGGTCGGGTTTATCGGGCGAAAGCCTATGAACTGCCCGAGGGAGGACGCGACTCTAAGGGGCAGCATGTAGCGAACCTGTTGGCGTTCCAACCAGAGGAAAAAATTGCCCAGGTGCTGGCGTTTAGTTCCTACGATGATGCCGAATATTTGGCGCTGGCCACCCGTTCGGGTTTGGTGAAAAAGACCCGTTTTACCGAATATGATTCCAATCGTACCGGCGGTTTGATCGCGATTAACCTGCGAGAAATGCCTGATGGTAGCGCTGATGAAGTGGTATCTGCGGAACTGGTCAATAGTGATGATGAGTTGCTGTTGGTTTCCCATAAGGGACAGTCGCTGCGCTTCTTAGCTTCTGACGAGGCTTTGCGCCCTACTGGCCGTGCCACCTCCGGGGTGCGGGGAATGAAGTTCCGCGACGGGGATCATCTGTTGGCGATGACGGTTATCCGTCCCGACAGTGACCTTTTGGTGGTGACCGAGGGCGGATACGCGAAACGGACTTCGGTAGAGGAATACCGGGTACAAGGGCGCGGCGGCCTCGGAATCAAGGTTGCGAACCTGGTGGCTGAGCGCGGCGGCCTGGTAGGAGCCTTGATTGTAGACCCCGATGATGAAGTCATGGTGATTATGCATTCTGGGAAAGTGCAGCGTTCTCGGGTGGACGAAGTGCCCCGTACGGGACGCAACACGCAGGGAGTGATTTTCACTCGCCCGGCTAAGGGGGATGCGGTTTTGGCCGTGGCGTTAAATAATGAAAAGGCAGAGGATAGTGAAATCGATGAGGCTACGGACGAGGAACTCGATCAAGAAGTGGCCGCATTAGAAACCGAAACAACCGAGCTCTAGTGAGAGGCTAACCAATGACAACTGATGGTAAAGATCAAGATAAGGCTCGCTCAGAGCAAGTAGCTGATGATCTCCCCCCGGAGGGTAAATCTCACGATCTGGGCGGAGAAAAAGAAAACGGTTCCCGCCAGTCTCCGCAGGATAAGGCAGCTAAAGGTGATGACGGTAAAGGTAAGGATGGCGACAGCCTAGTGAACAAGGACGATAAATCATCCCCGGTGGCGGGAAAGAAAACCGCGCGTAAGTCGGATTCGAAGGGTGGCAGTAACTCTGCGATTCCCCAGGTGCCGGAAAAATCCGACACTGTTAAGAAGGCGGGGGAGGCAGAAACCTCCAGTGCATCCTCGACAAAGAAGATTGCCGAATATCAGCCCCGCCAAATCTCGTTGGTGGTTTCCCGGATCGATCCCTGGTCGGTTATGAAGGTCTCCTTCCTGCTCTCTGTGGCGCTCGGGATCGCGATGGTGCTGGCTGGTTTGCTGGTGTGGTTGCTTTTGAACTCGATGAACGTGTTTAGTTCAGTGGAGAATTTTATTAACGATATTGATCCCACCGGTTCGATTGCTTCAATGATTGATTATTTGCGCTTGCCGCGGGTAATGGCGATGAGCACTATCATCGCGGTTTCGAACGTAATTTTAATGACTGCGTTTTCTACGGTGGGGGCGTTTATCTATAACTTAGTAACTTCCCTAGTAGGCGGAATAAAACTGGCACTTACCGACGAGTAGGATTACCACATTCTGTACTCGGTGAGAGTGCTGGCAGAGGGCGTGACAAAACGCACCTAGGCAGGGTTTGAAAGCCGGGTTAGGAATGTTGTAGTCTGCAATGGTGTTCATCGATGGACACGATGGGCCTATAGCTCAGTTGGTTAGAGCGCAGTCCTGATAAGACTGAGGTCGCTGGTTCGAGCCCAGCTAGGCCCACTGCGAGGGAAGTTTGTTTCAGCAATCAACCAGGTAGGTAGATTTGAAAAAGATCTTAAAACTGCTGTTTATCGGGGTGATTATTGCCTGGGCGCTGAATGCGGCAAATGACTTACGCAATGATCCCGGAGTTTGGAAGTACCTGTAAATAGGCTTCTTGGCTCTTAAGGGGCTATGGCGCAGCTGGTAGCGCATCTGCTTTGCAAGCAGAGGGTCGCGGGTTCGAGTCCCGCTAGCTCCACTAAAATGGTGAAGCCCCAGGTTTATCCTGGGGTTTCACCATTTTATAAGCTGAGGGACGAGAACCCGTGAGGGCTGGCGCGGGGAGGTAGCGAACGCGGGTTGAGCGTTCGCCCGCGCCAGTGGTTTAAAAGTGCGTTGCGGGTCTGGCTCGGTAAAAGCACTCCGGGGACCCCGTGACCTGCGATGCAAAGGTTTAGGAAAGGGGGCTTTGCAGTATTTACCAAAAGGGAACGTAACCGATTCTCAAAGTAATGTTCAATAGCGTGTGCCTCTCGTATCTCATACCGGCCGTGACCCTTACGACGCCAGTAATATCAAAGAAGTAAAATTCTTTGAGGGGGATTTCGAGTGAAGATTTATGAATTTGAATGCCTGGAATATCTCGCGCGAGATCTATACCGCCAGTTGCGCCCCGGTCGCAACATTGTCGGTATTGCCGGAGCTCCTGGCGCTGGAAAATCTACGTTGGCGCAGAAACTTGTTGATTATTTAACGGAAGTGTTAAACATTCCTAGTGCATATTTGCCTATGGATGGATTTCATTTTTCAAATGAGATATTGCGGCAAAAGCAACTACTAGATCGTAAAGGCGCTCCGGAAACATTTGATGTAAATGGATATCTCAATGTGCTGCAACGGTTGCGGGAAATAGTAGACTATTCTCTTTTCGTCCCTACCTATTCGCGCACGCTGCACGAGCCGATTGCGGCTGCTATAGAAATTAAGCCAGATGTTCAGGTCGTTGTCACTGAAGGAAACTATCTGGCCGCCAATAATGGTGGTTGGGAAAATGTTCGGGAAATGCTGGATATCCTCTGGTATTTGGATACTGATGTTTCATTACTTCGAGATCGGCTCATTGCTCGGCAAATGGCTGGGGGACGCTCTGAAGAGCTCGCGGTTAAATGGGTCAATGAAGTTGATTCCCCCAATAAAAATATCGTTGAAAGAACCAAGCCCCAGGCCGATGCCCTAATCAGATTACTTTTCGAGATTAGGGCAGAGAAAAGCTAGTTTTCGGCCAGCCATTTACGAGTTCCGAAGGATTGAATCGATAAAGCTGCGATCCGGCTCGCTTTGGAAAGCGCAGCTAAGAAAGTATCAGCAGAAAGTTCTTGCCTGCCCAGAGCTTTAACGAAACCTCCATGAAAGAAGTCCCCGGCCCCGAGAGTATCGATGACCGGTGCTTGGCAGGTTTTTATGGTTCCGGTAACTCCATCCGCCGAATAGATGATCTCTTTGCTACCTCGAGTAATCGCTGAATATTTGATCCCAAATTTTGCTAGATAAGCGAAAAGTTCTACGGATCTGCTACCTGCGGCAAATGGCTCCGAAACAATGGCAACATCGATAAAAGGTAACAGTTCCTCGGTGTAGCTCTTTACGCTCCCTCCATCTAAAACGGTAGTTATTCCCGCACTTCGAGCGCGTTTGAGCACCTCAAGGGTGAGATCGGTTTCGTAACCATCGGTTTCCACAATGTCGAAATCCGCGACCTCGATAGCAAGCTCGCTAGAATCAGGGGCAATTTTTCGCTGGTCAGTAGCAGAAACTACCGCCCTATCGCCGGTCGATTGAGTTACCAAAATAGTGGCCGCGGTCGAGGGCGTGTTTCCAGGTAGCGTAGATGCCTTAACGTAGACATGATGTTTTTCGAGGTCTTCGCGAATTAGACCACCGATTCCGTCATTTGATATCCGGGTTACTAGAACCGCATCGTCGCTATTTTCTAAGCCTTGTCCTAACTTTGAATATCCGTGCACGAAGGCCACCGCGGCATTAGTGGCAGGTCCCCCCGCGGCAAACGCGAAATCGAGGGCTCTGATTTTTTCATTTTCTGCAGGGAGCTTTTCCACTAACTGGATAACATCTAAGGTTGCGAGACCTACAAATAACCCCTTCGTCACCTTTGATCACTTCCTCAAGTGCAGCGCGTTTCTTTTCGCAGTTTATCGCCCTTAATCCAACAATAAAGTCTTGCCCTTTCGTAACTTTAACAGCAATGTTTTCCCGGTTTCACTACACAGTGAGGCATCGAAACACGCGCGTCAGTGGGATTACGGGATGTAAACGCGGGTACGCGCAGTCATGGGAAAGCGAGGCTCCGGCAGGCAAACGCCCGACCATTGGCGGACTACGCCGCGACTAGCTTGCGGCGATTTAGGCGTAAAGTAACGTCGGCGCTGCGGGCGAGTTGGCGCGAATGAGTTACCACGATCACGCATTTGTCCTGTTCATGGGCGGCTCGCTGCAGAATCTCGATTACTTCGCGGGCGGTATCCTCATCTAGGTTTCCGGTAGGTTCATCCGCCAAAATAATCGGAGCCCCCGAAACCAGCGCCCTCCCGATAGCTACTCGCTGCTGCTGACCTCCCGAAAGCGCCATGACGCTGCGCCGCGCCTCCTTCTCAGACAGTCCCAACTGACTCAAAGTATCAATCCCGGCTTTCCCGTTCACCAGCCGCAGATTCTCCAGCGGAGTCAAATAATCAATCAGGTTATAGTTTTGGAAAACCAGAGAAATCTGCTTTTTGCGGTGCTGAGCCCAGCCAGTTTCCGCAATATCGGTACCATCAAAGCGCACCGCCCCGGACGTGGGCTTATCTAATCCTGCCAGCAGGTTCAACAACGTGGATTTGCCAGCTCCGGAGGCGCCAACAATCGCATAAAACTTCCCGATCTCGAAGTCGGTGCACACATCCGACAGAATCTGGGTGCTGGTTCCCGGATACACATATTCAAGGTGATCTAACTGCAAAATACTCATAATCTTTCCTAACTAATTTTTGCGAGAATAGCTCGCGGGGTTTGACGAAGCAGGGGAGCGGTCGCTAGAAGTAGCGCCGCGAAAGTAATCACATATCCGAGGACGAGGGCGGCCAGGATACTCCCGGCGCTCCCGCTCGCAGACAGGGCGGTTAAAGACGGACTGGCGGACTTGGCAAAGACCAAGGCAGATACCTTGCCTGATAGCAAGTACCCCAAAGCGGTACCGATAACGCTACCGACTAGTGCCAACAAAGCGCTCTCCAAGGCGAGTTGCCCCAAAATATTCGCCTTGGTTTTCCCTACCGCCAGTAGCACTCCGATTTCGCGGGTGCGTCCGCGAATCCAAAAGATCATTATCAGGGCGAGGGCGGCTAGCCCGGCTCCTCCCACTCCCACGGCTAGCGCAGTGAGCAGCTTATTTACCCCCGAAAGGGTAGCCAGCACTCCCGCGAATTGGGCGGCATTAGAATCGAAACTCAGTTGCGGATCTGCCTGTTTAGCCCCGCGCAAGGCCGCCGGTAGCGCGGTGGCGTCCCCGGTAAAGTACCTAGCGGTGGTCAGTTCTTTTCCTCCCAAGAGCTGACTGCTTTTTAGGTCCGTAAAAATCTGATTCTCGGAAGCCCCGGCAGGTAGCCCTCCCGGATTCTCGGTTTTTCCGCTGAAAATCCCCACTACCGGCACGGTTAGTGCGCTTCCGTCAGCGTTCAAGCGCAGTTGACTACCAACACGCAAACCATTGCGCTGGGCAAACTCTCGGTGAATCAGGGCGCCGCGCCTGTCGGCAGCTAAATGTTTGCCACTTTCTAACCGGTACAGCCTACCCATAAAGGACGGATGCAACTGACTATTAGTAGTCCCGATAATCCCGGCATCACCCGCGAACTCGCCGTCAAGTTGCACCCCGGAAGCGGTGGCCACCAGCTGCGCTCCCTCGGGCTTAGCCAAAGTTTCTTTTTCGAAAGCCGAGCGTTTCACCTGTGGCAAGCGGCCTAGCTTTTCTGCTTGCGCTAAAGAGATAGTGCCGCTATTGCTGTGAGCAGTGAATCCCGCGTTCACCCCGGAGTTAATCGCCCCCGAAATCCCGGCCACCTGCGCGCGTACTCCTGACTGCGAAATCAGGGCGGTGAACACCACCGTCATAATTAGCGTGAGCAGCAAGGCGCGGCGCGGGCGGCGGCTGAGCGAATACCAGGCTCGCCGCCAAATACTAAGCGATTTCATTTGATATCGACCAAGAGGGCGCGCGGCGGGCGACGCAGCATCGGGAAAGATGCTGCCAATACGCAAAGTACCCCTACCAGCAAAGTTAGTAAAGCGGCAGTAACCACCGAGGGCGTAGATAGCGAAACTGCCAACGCATTCAGGGTCTTGGTGGCAGCTGAAGATTCCATATCGGCGCCTGCCTGTCCGGCCTGAGCAAGTTCTTGCAACACCGAATTATTTACCGATTTCAATACGGAATCGCCTAGCCATTGTGCGATTGACCCAGAGATGAAGAACGCCAACACAAACGCAGGGATCGCGCTCATCACCAGTTCGCACAGGTACTGCGCGAAAATACTGGCCTTGGAGGTGCCCACTGATAGCAGCACCCCGGTTTCCTGCTTGCGTTCATTCATCCACAGGAACAGCACCAGTGTCAAAATCAAGAGCGAAAAACCGAACGCCGCGATCTTAGTGGTCGTCATAAGGGAATTTATCCCGCTAAGTGCCCCGGTAATCCCCGCTAAATATTGGGTGGTGGGGGATAGCTGATAGTTGCGCCAATCAATCTTGAGGGAGCCGGCTTTCTTTTCTACCTGCTCTAAATCCTTTTCGGGACCAACAAAGAAGTTAGCATCCTGATAGATCTCGTTGTCTTTACTCATCTGATAGAGAGCGCGGGTGGTATCCAAATCCGTGTAAACGGTATTGGCAAACAGTTCGCTGCGTTGCGCGGCCTGCCGAGTATTGGAGCCGCGCACCAAGCCCACGATTTCCGTTTCGGTTTCCGCAGTGGACTTCCGTAAATTATCGACGTCATAAGGATTACCTTTGAGTTTCAGCTTGCTGCCGATTTTCAGGCCATTAGCTTTCGCCAAATCTTCGTGGATGATTGCCTTATGGTGATCTCCGGGCTTTAAATGCCGTCCCGCCACCAGGGTTAAAGCTCCGGAACGAAAGTTATTGTCAATATCGGTACGGTTGACTCCCCACACGTTTACCGCATTGCCGAATTGGGCTTCCTTTTTGGCGTCATAATCATTGGTTCCCAGTTTTTGGGTTTGAGCCCCAACTAAATCAGCAGTCACATTTTGCCTAGCTACATAGGTTTTTACCTCAGGCAGTTTCGCGATCTGGGCGATATCTGCAGGTTTAACGGTTCCGGCTCCTCGCTGGGTTCCCTGATTGAACTGGGGATTATTTCCGAGGACGAAGCCGGCGCCCGCTTTTGCTTCTACCTTCGCGCCCTCGCGTGCACTCGCCCTCTCGATAGCGTCCGCCGACATTAAAACGGTGGCTACCAGGGTAAGCACCGCGAATAAAACAATAGTTTTAACTGGTTTTCTAACGACGTATCGCCAAGCTCTTCCCACGAAGGACAAGTCCAGATCCTTTCAATAAAACCCAAGCACAACTTAGGTAACCCAAATAGATAAATGTTAGCTTTTCTATCCGGGCTGAAAGAAACCTGGGTCCGGGGCCGGAGTAAACTGTGAACCTGAAAAACCGGGAGAAAATAATCCTCTTACCAGGGATAGCGTTCCGAAAGTATCTTAGGTCACAAAGATCTAGGAGCGGTTCCCAATAGGTTAGTCGAGAAGATTAATCCCGAAGGGGTAGCGGTAAAACTCTTCCTTGGAGGCTTTCACCGCGCCTTTAATCGAACACACCAGGGTCATCACGAAAGCCACGGCAAACATAATGAGGGCCAGGGGAATCAATATGATGGTGAAGCAGAGTATCCAAGCCACCACGGAAGTTATAGTCATCGCCAAGTTAAAGTTAAAGGCACCTGCCGAGGCGTTACGCACGAAAGGACTTTTATCTTTATAAATAAACCAAACGACGAGGGGGCCTACAAAGGTAAGCCAACCGGCAGAAACAACCATGGCGATTAGTGCTGCTAAATGAGCCAGAATCGCCATCGTGCGTTCATCGGTGCTGATGTTCGCGCCGCCATTATTAGAGCGCGGTGGGGTGGGCATGGGGGCAGAAGAGGACGGGAAGCCCTCTTGGGAAGCGTATTGCGGGAAAGAGGGATTGTGGGATCCGTTCTGGCTCCCGGGAAGCTGCTGATCGTCGAAGTTGCCGGGTTGGGGCTGATTATCACTCATACCTCTATTTTCCCCCGAGGATGGCGGGGACAAAAGTAGTGCTAGCAATAATTTTTCTTCAGCGAAAAGCGCAGGTTAAAGCGGAGTGAGTGGAACCAAGGCGTAATTTATTTGGCGGCGAGATCCGCGGGATCAAATTTGACCCTCAGGCGAGGGCGGCTGCATTGAGCGATTAACCAATGATGCAAAAGCGCGGTTGAACAGCAGTCATACTCGTTATAGAGGGCGAGGAGTCGCAGCTGCTCGGCAGCATCAACGCTGAGGTTAGCTCCCGGATCGAGGGCGCCTGCTCGCGAGAGCGCGTCATAGACAATAACCGAATCCGCGCCGTTATCCAGGTCCTCTGAACGCATCCAAGACCCCATATAGAACGGTTCCATCTCTTTAAGGGAATATCCGCCTTGGCCAGTGCGAATAGCTGATTGCACCACTTGCTGCAGATCCTGCATCGGTCCGTCGCTGGCAAGCAAGTCACGCACCTCACCTGCTAGTAGGCCGTGACGGGAAGACAGGCGCTGCAGGTAGAGACGTTCTTGCGGGGAATAATGGTAGATATGCATTTTCGGGAAGCGCTGGAAACGCTGGCGCAAGAAATCCAGTAAATCAATCAGCAGCTGGCGTTCCTGAGCGCGAGTATGCGCCCAAAAGCTCTGGTATTTTCCGCCGATGCGCGTTGACAGTTCCCCTACCTCCTCCGCCACGTTTAGGGTGTCTGCTGCCGATAGCGATTCTTGACCGCGAATAGGTAGCGCCGGAGTTAAAGATTTTTGCTGCCCCCAAGAATCTTCATCGCAGCAGACCAGGCCGCCCAGGTAAATCAGTCCGGTGTGATCTTTTAGGGTCCAACCCCACAGGGAGTCGTTCTCAAAATCCAAATACACATCCCCCGGGCGAGGCTCGGGAAGAGCCATTAGCGCTGGGGACAGGGGATTAGTTTCGAGCAGCAGTTCTCCTGGATGCTGCGCCACCTGCAACTGGGCTTGTCGGATTAGTTCTGGGCTATATCCATTAGGGGGATTGGCGGCGAAAGCGCTGGCAGTAGAAATATTTTCGGCTCGCAATTCTCGGCGCAGGCCTGGACCCACCCCGCTGATCAGCAGGGGGTCGTCGTAACGCTCCAGCGCCCAGGCACAGTGCGAACAGCTTCCGCACACGGTGTCGAGGGCGCGCCACGCCTCCTCGGGGGTAGCGGAAAGTAAATCCGCATCAGCTACTATTTCTCGTGCCTGGTCAGCGATGGGTTGCCACAGCTCTTCCAGTTCATCCAGAGGAAAAGCTACGGTTTTGCTATCAGCCAGTAAGATCTGGGCGTAAGGGGCAAGCTTTGCCGCTAAAGCGGGAAAATCTGTGTTTAATATCGGCTGATTAGCCTCAGCTAGATGCGCATAACCAGCCAGAAGATTCACCGAGTCTTGGCGGGCATGGGCGGAAAAGCGGGCCAATTGCAACACCCAAGAATCGTCCTCATAAACCAAGAACGGCAGGGTTCCATTCAGATCTTCGCTGGTTAAGGTGAGGTTAGTTTGAAAAACTCTCCCGGCTGCCCGATATTTCGCCGCTAGTTTTTCATCCTCGCCGCTAGTTAAATCCCCGATATAGCGATGAAAAACATCGGGGGATTCCAGCTGAGTGTTGTCGGTGAGGTAGCACCAGAGCCGCCACTGACAGTTAGCGGCGTGTGCCACCTCGGAAACTGCAAGCAGGCGGGAAGAATCAGGCATTGAGCAGCTTAGTTGTCTCGCTGTGCGTACTCTAGCGCCCAATAGGTTAGCACCGTATCGGCCCCGGCACGCACAATCGCGTGCAAGGATTCGTCAATGGCGCGCTCGCGGTCAATCCACCCATTAGCGGCTGCCGCCTCTAACATGGCATATTCCCCGCTTACCTGGTAGGCCGCGACTGGAACCGGCGACATTTCCGCCACATCGGCCAGCACATCCAGATAGTAACCGGCAGGTTTAACCATCACCATATCGGCGCCCTCGGTTAAATCTAGCTGGGTTTCAAATACGCCTTCCCGGCGGTTACGGGGATCTTGCTGGTAAGAGCGGCGATCGCCCTCTAGAGAGCAGGCAACTGCATCCCGGAAAGGACCAAAGAAAGCGGAGGCGTATTTCGCAGAGTAAGCCAAAATCACGGTGTCGGTGAATCCGGCCTTGTCAAGCACCTCGCGAATCACTGCGATCTGGCCGTCCATCATCCCGGAAGGTGCCACCATATGGGCTCCGGCGCGCGCTTGGCTGAGCGCCATTTTCGCATATAGCGGCAAGGTGGCGTCGTTATCGACTTGCCCGTCCGCGGTGACCACCCCGCAATGCCCGTGGCTGGTGAACTCATCCAGGCAAGTGTCTGCCCCCACTACCAGGTCGTTTCCTACTTCTTCGCGCACCGCGCGGATACCGCGATTCAAAATTCCGTTAGGATCCCAGGCGGGACTGCCCTGCGCATCCTTATCAGCGGTATTAGGAATCCCGAATAGCATGATCCCGCCTACCCCGGCTTGCACACACTCGGCAGCCAGTTCGCGAATCGATTCCACTGTATGCTGGAAAACCCCTGGTAGAGAGGGAATCTCTACCGCTTCCTCAATCCCGTCTCGCACAAATGCCGGCAGCATCAGCTGGGCGGGACTGACCCGGGTTTCGGCGATCAGGTTACGCATCGCGGGGAAAGCCCGCAGGCGGCGAGGACGAATAGTCGGTTTCAGCAAAAGGTCATCTGTCATTTTTTCTCCTAGGTATCTGCAATGATTTTAACCCACCTGCCTGCCGCTTTCCGAAAGAGCGCTCGCAGCGCTCGCTTCCACCTGCCGAATCTGGTTTTTAACCCCCCGGGTACTCAGCGTAAAAGCGGCGAAATATTCGGTAATAAGCCTTAATGCCTCCAGCTACCGAGGGTTATAAGTATTATTTTTCTGTGGGTGCGATATTTAAGGTTCTGGGCTCGTATTTATATTTTGATCGGCAGACTCTAGGGAAGAAGTTTACCCGTAAGGTTTTATTACTTCGAGCCATCATTATTACGGTCGCGGTTTTTAACTGCCTGTTCTTACTGTATGACGGGATATTAACCCAAGAATTTGATATCGGGTATCTGCTGGCGATCGAGGCATTAGTCATGGCCTTACTGGCGATACGTTTCCCGGTTTTCTGGGTCGGTTACGCGCTGACTTCGGTCGCATTAATTGGGGGAGATGAGATTTACTGGGCGCCGATTTTTCCCGCCTCCAATATTGCCCTCTTAGATACTTTTTCTTTTTCCCCCAAGCGTCTGGGACCCGCAGTACTCATTCCTACGCTAATCAATGTCTTTTTCTTTTTCGTCTGGGCAAACCCGGTAGATTTCGAAGCCATAGGTGCTTTTTCGGATGTGGCATGTTTCTCGGTTGCCGGAATCCTGATCAAAGTTTGGATGGATCGTTCTTTTCGGGTAGGACGTGACGAACAGGCAGCCCGGGAGGCGGAGCGGCGAAACCTGAATGTTCGCCTCCATGATAATGTTTTACGGCACTGCACGCATATTGCGTTGGCGGCGGAACAAAGCCAGCGGGACTTGTTATCTCTAGACCAGTTTAGGGACACTGCCGCGCACGAAGCCGCGGAAATATCGCAGGCTATCCGCGCCCTCATCAATTCGGAAAAAAGCATGCCAGAAAAGGCAGAGGTGGTGACCCAGAGTTTAGCGGAGGTGCTTTCCAGCTCAGTCACCCGGCTTAAAGAGCAGGGGTTCCAGGTTTTCTATCAGTGTGAAAAAACCGGAGAAACTGAGTGTTCCCGGCAGCAACAGAGCACAGTTACACAGGTAGTGGCAGAACTTTTTGAAAATATTTTCCGCTACGGCGATCCCAAGCATCCAGTAAGTGTCAATGCGCGGATTTCTGAAAATAGCTTCCGCTTAGAAACCAAAAATCAGATCCGGGGCAGGACAGTGGATTCTTCGAAGATGGGGTTAGGGCTGGCCAGTAAACGGATGCTGGAGATCGGCGGCCTGCTCACCTATGGTAAACGCACTGACCAGTGGCAGAACCTATTACAGCTTGAGGTTAGTGGCGACTAGGTAGACTTCAGCTATTGTCGCGTCCTCGTTACCCCAACCTTAGGGAAGGTTATTTGGGTAGCTGACTGCTCCGTCTTGCACCAGGACAGCCACTGCCGCTGTTCGCGAGGAAGTGTGGGTTTTTTCCAGTAGCGCAGTTACAGTTTCTTTCACCGTGGATAGGGAGTAACTCATTTTCTCTGCGATCTCGCGGTTAGACATTCCCTGCAAAATTAGCTCTGAAACTGCTTGTTCGCGCTGGCTAAGAGCAATTTGCGAGGGGGCAGGGATACTTTGGAACAATCCTTGTACTACCGCGTGGGAGACCACCACGGAGTCTTGCATGATTACCGAAAGGAAACTGGGCAAGTCTTTTAAAACATCGGCTTTATTTAGGAATCCCCGCGCACCGGCAAGCAGGGCGGTGCGGGCTACATCTGCCCCTTCCAGGCTAGAAATAATTACCACTTTTTGCTGCGGGTTTTGCTGGGTGATCTGCTTGCAGATTACGTCCCCGGTGGTTTCTCCTAAAAGGTAATCCAATAGCACCAGGTCTACGGGGTCGCGGTGACTGGATTCGCAGGCTTGTTCAGGATTGGAGGTTGCCCAGGAGACCGCACATTTGGGGGTGGAATTTAGAATCGCTGCCAGTGCTTGCAGCGCAAAGGGATCGTCATCAACCAGCCCGATAGTGATTTCTTGTTCGCTCACGGCCACCTCCTCGTTGTTTTTTAGGATATACGTTTCGACGCCACTATAGCTGCAAACCAGCCGGCAGCAGGCACCCCGGTGAAAAATGTAACCACCGAGTAGCCACCCGGATATTAATCCTGGCCACCTGGCGCTAATATCCAGCCACTTGACCATTGAATTACCGCGATCACCTTTGGAAACATGAAAGTGTCACATCAAAGATTGGCTGAATTCAAGAAAGGAAATCTGAAATGAACAAGTTTTTTCGACGTTCAGTTTTAGTGCTTCTAGGGATTGCTTTTCCTTTGGGGATGAGTTCTTTATCGTATGCCTCCCCGGCAAATCCCCCGGAGGGGTCTGAAAGTGAAACTGCAAGCAGCGTTGAGGCCTCGGATCCTAATGGTTCCAGTGATCAATTGTTAGATCCCTCAGCTGATTTGCCTAAGTCAGCAAATAATGATTTGAGCACTAATGCGGAAGAGTCTAAGCAAGGAAACGCTAATAGCTCAGCCTCCCCGTATGCACTGGAACCCGTCACTACAGAGCCAGGGATTCATGGAAAATCAGAGATTAATAAAGTGTCAGTCAAGTTTAGGGCGCCTGAAAAGATCTATAACCTTTCCCTTTATGAAGAGTTTGTAGATGAAGCAGCCGCGTGGAATCTGATGCTGCGGGATTATCAGCCGGAGATTACCTGGCTGCAAAAAGATGCGAAACTTCCTCCTTTGTCCAAATCTACGGTTAGTGAATGGGTTGACGCTTCTAATGCATCGTTAGTAAGTGCAGATCCCAGTCTGAAGATGAGTGAACTAAATTGGTATCTTTTTGGGTTTAAAGCCCGTAGCTGTAACCAGGAAATTGTTACAAATCTAGAAAAGGCAGTATCAGGATTAAATCAAGGCATCCCCCGTGAGGAGATTTCGGCGCTTGCTGAGGCAAATGGTTTGTTAAGCCTGGAGGGCGATAATAATCTTTTTGATGCCGCATATGGAATGCATGCTCCTGAACTTGAAACCCGGGCAGCTTTTAATGTAAAGGCGGCAAACTCATACGCATGGAAATGGCGAAACCAGGCAAATCCTGGTTACAAGGAATTTCAGTACGACTGCGCAAATTTTGCCTCTCAAATAATGCGCGCGGGAGGTAGAGCTATGACTAAAGGTTGGTTCTACCACTCCAGAAATAACTATCGGAAGAATATTAGTAAGTCTTGGCGAATCGCAAATGATTTCGCCAAGTATTGGGGATTGACTAAAAGAACCACAAGTTTAGCCACGTTCGCTTCCAGACTTCACCCAGGGAGTTTTATTGGAATATCAAATACTAGAGGAGATGTTTCTCATATAGGTTATGTGCATATAGTGTCTAATCGGAGAAGCAAGTATAACCATGTTACCTACAGGGTATTTGGAGTTACACAGCATACCCAGAATTATGCCGGTTGGGCGGAACCCGGTAAAAAAGCACAAAGGTGGCTCCAGCAGAAAGGGTGGGTTACGCAGTGAAATTAACCAAGAAGGCGGGGGCGGTTGTTTTAGCTTGCGTTTTGACGTGCATAACTTCAGTTGGGGTGGGGTATCTGTGGGGGAGCCACGCCCAGGAACATGCCGCCGTGAAAGATGTAGCGGATCTGCCCATGTATAGCTGGTGTTCCCTTTCTACCTTGCGAGATGCTACCGATGCCGGCTATGGGGTAGAGGGAAGTGAAAACCAGTGTTATCAACCAGTAGTTGGCACTATGGAGTTTCAGAAAAAACACTATAAAGTCTTGCTGTATCCGGAATATCTCAACAAAGATAAGGCTTTCGAGGCTTTCAGTACCATGTATAAACCCTGGATTGATAACATCCAGAAAAAGTTACGTTTACCTGCCTTCAAACCGGAAAATTTCTCCGCCTGGAGGAATTCCGGCAATAAACAAGACAGATACCTGAACTCGCTCGATGACCTATCAGCCATGCGGTTTTCAAAAGAACTCAACATTATTCGAGAGTTCCTCGAAGGCTATCAGGCAGCGGAAACCAATGCGCAACTGCGTAAAAGTCTAGACGAGTTCGATAAACTTGCCATTCCATTTATGAAAGAGGGCGCGCCAGCGCAACTTGCCAGCGAGGAGGAAGAAGCATCTGGTGATGACTCCGAGGTCGAGATGATAAAAAGAAATAGATACGAAGAAAAAGCAGGTGAGCTTTGTAGTGCATTAGCCAGAACCAGGGAAAGTTATCGGCCAGAAATATCCCGGCAGTACGATAATAAATCTCTAGAAAAACTACTTATGGCCGACGGCGTTTGCTAGGGTAAGCAAAGCTGTGGGCAGCATGAAAGGAACAGTTGGATGCTGAAAGTTTTTGCTTGGATATTCACTATTTTATGTGCAGTGTTGCTGGCTGTAGGGACGCTGATTATTTATGTGATCGACACTGACAGCAGTTTCCCCTTTGGCGCCGGATTCATGGTGATGGCCGCCCCAGTTTTCGGGGTGATCGCGTGCGTATTGTGGGGAGTGGAAATCACTAAAACTAATCGCGACGAAAAGTAAAGGTTGTAATAGTAATAATCCGCCCCCGCGGCCTCGGAAATCCTTTGGGTAAAACCAATCTTTTTCCGAGACCGCGGGGGCGGGATTTATCTGGGAACAGACCTAAATATCGTAGTAAAGCTGGAATTCATAAGGATGTACCACCTGCCGCAGCGGAGCCACCTCATTTTGTTCCTTGTAGTTAATCCAAGTCTCCAGCAAATCCGGGGTAAATACCTCGCCTTCAGTCAAGAAGTCCTGGTCAGCGCGGAGTGCCTCTAGAGCTGCATCCAGGGAGCAAGGCAGTTTCGGAATGTCATGATATTCGGCTGGCGGCAGCTCATAGAGATCCTTATCGATGGGAGCTGGCGGCTCTAGCCGGTTTTGAATCCCATCAATCCCCGCCATCAGGCAAGCCGCGAAAGACAGATAAGGATTCGCGCTGGGGTCAGGAACCCGGTACTCCACCCGTTTAGCTTTCGGGGAAGTACCGGTCACCGGAATCCGGATACAGGCAGAACGGTTACGTGCCGAATACACCAGGTTGATTGGAGCCTCAAAACCAGGAACCAGACGCCGATAAGAGTTAACCGAAGGATTAGTGAACGCCAGCAGTGCCGGTGCGTGCTGCAGCAAGCCGCCAATAAAGTAACGCGCCAGGTCAGAGAGGGAACCGTAACCGGTTTCGTCATAGAACAGCGGCTCGCCCTCTTTCCAAAGCGAAAAATGGGAGTGCATCCCGGAACCGTTATCGCCCGCCATCGGTTTGGGCATAAAGGTGGCGGTAACTCCGAATTCCTGCGCGGCGTTCTTAATCAGGTACTTGAACTTCATCATGTCGTCACCCGCCGCCATCAGCGAGTTGAAACGATAGTTAATCTCGTGTTGCCCCCCGGAGCCGACCTCGTGGTGGGAGCGCTCTACCTTTAACCCGGAGTCACTGAGCAGTTTCACCATGTAATCGCGCAGGTCACAGAACTTATCGGAAGGCGCTACCGGGAAGTAGCCGCCCTTCAAAGGAGTCTTATAGGCGAGGTTTCCGCCCTCTTCATCTCGGCCGGTGTTCCAGTAGCCTTCAACAGAATCCAGTTTCACAAAGGTGTCATAAGGCTGGGTTTGGTAACGCACCGAATCGAAAAGATAAAACTCGGCTTCAGCACCAATAAAACAGGTATCGGCGATTCCAGTAGAGCGCAGATAGGCTTCCGCTTTAGAGGCGACCTGACGAGGATCGCGCGGAAAAGGCGCATCGGTGAAAGGATCCACGATGGAACAGTTCACCGCCAAAGTGGGGCAGGCGCGGAAGGGATCCACATAGGCGTCAGACACATCGGTTATCAGCTTCATATCTGACTTGTCTATCGAGGTGAAACCGCGAATAGAAGAACCATCGAACATCAACCCGTTTTCCAGGGCGTCCGCGAACTGGTCGGCGGGGATCGTGAAATGCTGACTGGTACCAATCAGATCGCAAAAACGGATATCAATCAGTTCGATACCCTGGTCGGCAACAAATTTTAGGGCTTCTTCGTGGGAGTTAAACAATTGTTCCTCCTTGGCTTAGCCGTGCGGCTTGCGGATAAGAAAACTAAAAAAAGCATACCGCGCCGGGACGCTGCAGCGAGATTCCCGCCCAAAACCGTGAACAGTTTCGCAAATATTTCCCGAGGGCGCGGTGCGGTTTCTCTAAAGTTGTTGCCGCTTTCCCTAGTTGCGATGTCCAAGATATGGGCGGGGTAGCGCGGAAGAGAAATCACTCATGCCATCATCGGGGGCTGGTGCTCACATTTTTATGCAAGGCACCCGCCGAGACGGTAGCTACAGGTACCTACGGAAAACACCAGCCGTTACCTGCCGACCCGGTACTTGCCGATATCTTTCAGTTTGACGTTCTTAAATTCAAAATCGTACTTAATGTCTTTACCTGAAAAATCTATATTTTTCAAGGTCGTGCCCTTTGCAAAATCTATGGGAGTTTCTTCGTCGCCTTCAATGCCCAGTTCAGCGGGAGTTAACTTTTGCCCCATGAACTCTTCGCTACCGTTAATCGTAATCTTGTCCACAGTCTGGGAAATTTTCGCAGATTCCCCGCTCTTACCGGGTTTGAAGTGCAGAGTCATAATCACCTGGAATTTTAATCCTTCTTCTTCACCCGCGACGGTAATTTTATTCCCTTGGCGATTTACGGTCATACCCGCATCTTTAGCTTCTTTCAGCATACCTTTATCGAAGTCTTCACCCGGAATAGCATAACTCGCGGTGCCTTTTTCAATGACGGGGTTATCTCCCCCCTTGAAGCCGTAAACATCAATCTTTATGTCTTTTACTCTACGAAGATCTGGGGCATCTTTTTTAGCCGATTTGTCCTCCGTAAGCTTCCCCTCTGAGGCGGTGATGGTGGCATGCCGGTAATAGTCTTTAAAATAGCTGACCAGCATGGGGCTAGAGTCAATCTCTGCCTTAACATTCGAGAATCCCTCTTTGCTGAACTGCTCTTTGAGCCAGTTCTCCTGGGCTCTGCCTACTACCGCATTAGCGATAAATAACCCGACCAAAGTGACAACCAGCACCGCCACAATCACGATGGTGACAATCAAACCAGTCTTGCTCTTCTTGGGAGGGATAGCCGGCGGCATGGGTGAGGCGGACATTTGCGGGTTTACCGGCGAAAACTGGGGACTTTGGGGTGCCGGAAAACCTTGGGGAACGGGATTTCCACTATTAGGCTGGGGTGAATAACTCATATCTTATTTTAACACATGTGGTCTAGGTAACACCGAGGAATAGATATATTTTATACAAATGTTACATAACGGATTATTAACGTTAACCAAATTTTTCAAATCGGAACTGCTAGTGGCTTTGCCGACCCGCGATTAGGGTGCCAGGCAGGAACGTAGCGCCTCAGCCAGCCCGCCCGCATCCGGAGTCTTAGCTACCGCGGCAACTGTTAACCCTAACTCTCTCGCCACCTGGGCAGAAGGCTCCCCGATACAAACCAGGCGGGGGAGGGCGCGGGCAGGGGCAGCGGGATCCGAACTAAACACCCCAAAATCAACGAGGGCACGCAGATTAGAACCAGCGGTAACCGCCACCGCATCGGCGTGGAAATATTCTTCCGGACAGGTAGAAACCGGGCTCATCGTGTAGAGGGGGCAAGTATCGACCTGGTAACCCAGGTCGCTTAAAGCTGCCGCGAGGTCGGGTTTACTGAGCGCCGATCCCGGCAAGAACACCCGACCCGGGGAGGAGCCGCTGGGAGTTAATTCCGCAAAGCGGCCTGCTAAATCTGTGGCATTACCGCCCGCCTGCAAGGCGACATTCCAACCAGCCCTACTCGCCGCTTGGGCGCTAGCCTTACCTACTGCCGCCACCTGCGGAAACGTAGCTAAAGGCGGCTCTGCAGCTAACAGCTGCTGTAAATACTTGACGGTGCGGGCAGAAGTAATAATCACCCAGCTATATTCCATGCGCTGTAAGCGCTGCTGGCAGACGGGAAGTTGCGGAGGTGAAACCGGGCGCGAACGGGTGACCGGCGCGCCAACTACCCGGCACTCGGGCAATTCCGCCTGCAGCTTTTTCGTAAGCGGACGAGTTGCTGCGGCAGTCAGTGCCACCGTAAACGCCATCGTCGCCCTCCGAAAATAGTTTCCCGTTGCCCGTTTCTAGCCGCGCACCTTAGCAGCACCCAGGTCAGCGAGCTCGCCGCCGCCTGCCTCCAAGAGGGCGCGAGCCACGCTTTCACCGAGTTCGCGCGCCTGATCAAGCATCTCGGCAAAAGTTTTCTCCGGATCAGCCTGCAAAGAGTCACTGATGCGCACCTCGCGGGTACCATCCAAGGAAATAATCGCGGCAGTCAGCGTGAGTATCCCCCGTTCCATCTGCGCAAACGCCCCCACCGGCGCGGCGCACCCGGCGTTTAGTTCCGCTAAAACTGCCCGTTCCGCAGTAGAGGTAAGCGCAGTTGCCAGGTCATTAATCTCTTCCAGAGCAGCCGCTAAATCGGGGTGGGCTTTAACTGCCGTCTCCGATGCCTCCACCGCGAGCGCCCCTTGTGCCGGAGCCGGCAGTACCTGTTCGGGATCGAAACGCTCGCTGGCGTAAGCGCCCAGCCCGATCCGATCCAAACCTGCCGCCGCCAAAATCACCGCATCCAAGTCATGGGCGCCCTGCGAGATTTTTTCGCGCGTCTCCCGGCCATCAGTAAAGTCGGCCTGCGGAGCACTAATACCTTTCACTCTGCCCAGGCGGGTAGGAACGTTTCCGCGAATATCCACGATCTTGAGGTCGGGACGTAAAGCCAGGATTTGGGCGGCGCGGCGCGGAGAGCCCGTCCCCACGGTGGCGCCTGGCGGCAAAGTTTCCAAAGTTAAACCGGGAGCTGCGCACAGGGCGTCCCGGGCATCCGCGCGGCTCGGAATCGCGGCCACTTTTAGCCCCGAAACCGGCTGGGTAGGTAAATCTTTGAAAGAATGCACTGCTAAATGGCAGTTTCCTTCCAAGAGTGCCAGGCGTAGTTGCGCGGCAAATACGCCCACTCCTCCTAGTTTTTGTAAAGAGGCGCGGGAAATATCGCCGGCCGTGCGCACTTGCCGCAGCTGCACTTTTAGCCCATGTTCACGCAAAGCGCTAGCTACGGTTTCCGATTGGGTAACTGCCAGGCGAGAGGCGCGAGTTCCCAAAACCAAGGCATCGTCCTTCGCCTCGCTAATCCAGCCGGTACCGCGCAATTTAATGGTTTGCGCCTGGCGCACTACTGCGGCAATCCCCGAACCGGCAACCCAGGAGCCCGCCAGCTCCAGACCGGGATAAGTCTGCACCTCTTCCAGCAGCTTGGCGGTCATTTCCCGATGCTTGGGAGTGAAGGGCGGCAGGGAGCCATCCCAGTGAATAATCATCGATCCCAGCAGCTGATCCGGCGAAATCTCCACCCCCAGCAGCCGGGAAGCATCCTGCAATGCGCCCTCGACCGATACCGGAATCTCCGGTCCATTCGCCCAACCATAAGACACTCGGAGCAGATGGCGGCCTTTACCGGCAGCTTTTTCCGCCCAGGGCCATTTAGAAGTGTAGTGGGTGATGGCTTTTGCCGCCACGCAGCCATTTTCAATATCTTCACTGCTCGGTCGCTGTACCAACATCCCCGAACCACGCGGATGGGTATCTAAGGCCGGGCAGTCCACAAATAGAGTCACGTGCGCAATCGGTCCGCCCTGCGGAAGTTCCCCTACTTCAATACCCGGTACTTTGCTAAGCATTGGCGCGGCTAAATAGCCTGGTAAAGCCACTACTACCTGCGGCACGGTGACCGTGACGGTCTCGCCAATATTAATCGGGCTGGCTCCCGGGGTGGGTCCCGATTTGGTGTTAGAAACCGTCACCTTCCAGCGCATTGATCCGGGCTGATTCGAGCCTGTGGCAGGGGAACCGTCAGCGGCGTCAGGTTCATTTGCAACCGGTGCCAGGTCGAGGGCGCGCACATGGGACAAAATCAGCCCCCCGCCCTCTTCAATGCGCTGCGCTAAGGTTTCCACCAGGCGGAACATTCCTCCCTCAGGAGCAAGCACTGCCGGTTTACCCGGCTTCAGTCCCCGCAAACTGGCAACTGCCTTCACCAGGGAGCCGTGTTCTTTTAGTGCCGGGCGCAAACCGCGCAAAGTAGTGTCGGCGTTTAAGCGGTCGGTGCTGGCGGAGTGGATACCGCCGGCAACGGGGGCAACTACTTTCTCTAAAACTGCTTTTCCGAGGCGGGCAGTTACCAAATCGGTGACAGTGGCTTCTTCTGCCCCCACTTCCGGCCCCATAGTTAAGTCCTGGCGGGCGCGCTCCATTTCTGCTTCACTGAGTGCCTGCACTATCCCGGGGTCATCCAGGCTGGCGGGAATCCCCAACATTCCGTGGGGAATCGGGAGGGCGCCCTCGGGAATACCTGCACGTTCATGGTGGAAAATCCAAGATTTACCGCGGGGAGCAACCACCGGTAAACCTAGTTCCTGGCACAAATCTTTAACTTCGGTAGCTCCGGCCGCGAAAGCCTCAGCGCCAATATCGAAAGTGAAGTCCCCGAAACGTCCCGAGCAGATTAGGCCGCCGGGGCGTCCTCGTTCCTCGATCACCGCCACCCGCGCGCCCTGTTTTTGCAGAGTATAGGCGTTGGTTAATCCGGCCAGCCCCCCTCCGATAACCAGAACATCATAATCGGCTAGTCCAGCTAGGTCGTGCATTGCGTCTCCTTGCCCCAAGCGGTTTTCGAGGCGCTGCGCCCCGGGTAATCCTTCAGCATAGTCGTTGGTGATTAGTTTGATTCATGTACCTGGTCGACGATTTCTTGTAAAACCGCCGGGTCGGCATTCGGGGGTACCCCGTGTCCCAGGTTGACGATATGGGCGGAGGCTTTCTTGCCTTCCGCTAAAACCTGATCGACGTGATCACGGCGCACCTGGCTAGAGGCGAACAAAATCGCAGGATCTATATTTCCTTGCACCGCAAAGCGGTCACCAGGCCCATGTTCGATTTTCTGAACGGCTTCACCGAGGGGTAGTCGCCAGTCCACCCCAATACATTCGGCGCCCGCATCGCGCATTAAATCCAGCAAGGAAGCGGCCCCCACCCCGAAATGAATCACCGGTACCCCGCGGGCATGGGCGGAATCAATCACTACCCGGGAATGCTCCCAGCAGTAGGTTTGATAGTCAGCGCGTGAGAGGTCGCCTACCCAGGAATCGAAAACTTGGGCAGTACGCGCCCCACCCGCAATTTGGGCCGCAAGGAAAGCCGCCGACATATCCGCGCACCAGCTGGCCAGCCGGTTCCAGGCATCCGGATAAGAATGCATAAACGCCCGCGCCTCCAGGTGATTCTTCGAGCGGGTTTTCCCAATTAGATAGGACGCCAAGGTGAAAGGGGCGGCCGCAAAAGCAATCAGGGGGGTCTCTCCCAGCTCAGTGCAGGCAATCTGGGCGGCTTCGGTAATACAGTCCGGGTCAAAACTCTTATAGCTGGTGAGGCGATCTACATCCTTGGGGTCCAGGACGGGGTCGGCGAAAACCGGGCCTTTACCGGGGACTATCTGTACGTCTAAGCCGGCCAGATACAGGGGGGTGACAATATCGGAAAAGAAAATTGCGGCGTCTACCCCGTAACGGCGCACCGGCTGTAGGGTGATTTCGGCGGCCAGGTCGGGGGTGGTGCAGGCGGTGAGCATATCGTTATCGGCCCGCAGGCGGCGATACTCGGGGAGGGAACGCCCGGCTTGGCGCATAAACCAAACTGGAGTTTTATCGGGGCGTAGGCCGCGAACTGCTTTTAGAAAAGAATTTTGCTCAGACATATTTCCATCATCGCCGGCATTTTCGGCCAGCGCAAGCAAGTGCGACCAAGAGTGGGGGCAGGCTATTCTCCCTGAGCGCGAAACCGATAGGAATGGTTTTCTGACACATTTTCCGCATCTGTCCGTTGTTTAATATCTTGATTCTTAGTGACACGCTGGCAGATTATTTTTCTTAGATAACGGTTAGAACTGCACAAATAGAAAACATAAGAAATTTGAGGCAGCAGAAATCGCCGCGTACTTTTTGAAAAATAAAAAAATGGTCTAATGAGCCCGTGGGTCTTTCTTCCTATTCGGTACATCATCTCCGGCACGGGCTGAGCGCCGTGGCGGCAGCTTCCAGTACCACCGAGGGGCTCCCGCAAGATCTTTTGCAACGCCTGCCCGAAGTACGGGGAGTGCTACCGCTTTCTACCTGCAATCGGGTAGAAATCATTATCGAAACCGCGCCTGCGCTCTCCGGAGAGCAACAGGTAGGGGTAGATCGCTATATTCAATCCCGGTTAGGCACGGATTGCGAAACCCGCCGCGACCGCGAAGTGCTGGATCATCTTTTCCAGGTAGCCTGTGGACTGGACTCCATGGTGGTGGGGGAGCGAGAAATCTCCGGACAGCTGCGCCGGGCTCTACGGGTCGCCACCCAGCAGCGAATATCCTCCGCCACCATTACCCGCGCCTGCCAAGGAGCGCTAACCACTTCCCGCCGGGTCGCGCAGCTGACCGGAATCGCCTCCCAGGGGCGTTCGGTAGTGGCTTGCGGCCTCGAAATCGTAAGTGAACGGATAAATCCCCTGGCGGGAACCCCCACGCTCTTGATTGGCACCGGCTCTTATGCGGGAGCGGCAGTCGCGGCGCTACGCGCCAAGGGGGTGCAAGATATCTCGGTATATTCCACTTCCGGGCGGGCAGAACGTTTTGCTTTCGGACACGACTTGCAGCCGGTAGCCAAAGATCAGCTAGTCGCGGCTTTGGAAGCAGCTACTTTAATCGTTTCCTGCCGCGGCATGGGCTCTCCGGTACTAACTAAAGAGGAAGTCCAGCGGGCTTTAGCGCTATCTAACGGCGAAAAAACGATTCTGGATTTGGCCTTACAAACCGATATTGAGGACGGGGTCGCCGCTCTAGAGCGGGTACGAGTAATCAACTTAGAAGAAATCAGTGACCGGGTACCGGAGGCGGGGAAAGCCCAGGTAAAGCGGGCAGAAGAAATCGTGGCCGAGGGTGTAGAGGAAGCCGAAGCGCTGCTCGCAGACCGGCAGATGGACTCGGTAGTGGTAGCGTTGCGCGACAGCTTCCGACAGGTGCTGGCTGATGAAGTTGCGCGTCTACCGAAGGGGGATAGCATCCCTCGCGAAGACGTGGAATACGCGCTGCGGCATCTGGCGGCGCGCCTAGCCCATATTCCCACTATCAATGCCCACCGCGCCGGACGCGAGGGGATGGGGCGTGAATACGTAAACGCCCTCCAGCAAGTGTGGGGATTAGATCTGGATATTCCGGCGGAACCAGGAGATGTAGAACCCGCCTGTCCGGTAACGGGCTTGAAAGTTGCTGATTTAAAACAGGACTCTGCCGGCGAAAAGGAGGTTCGGTGAGTAAGATTTCCGCCCAATACGATGCGGTGATGTTGGTCAGCTATGGGGGGCCGCGGCAAATGGAAGACGTGTTGCCCTTTATGCGCAACGCGACTTCCGGGCGGGGAGTTCCCGATGAGAGGCTAAAACAGGTTTCCACTCACTATGGACGTTTCCACGGAATCAGCCCCATAAATGCCCGCAACCTCGAAATTCGCCGCGCTCTAGAATTGGAACTGAGCCACCGCGGAGATGAAATCGAAGTAGTGATCGGCAACCGCAATTGGCATCCCTTTATTCACGACACGCTTTGTGACCTGGCGATGCGGGGACTTACCCGGGTGCTGTGCGTCTTTACCTCCGCCTACGTGTGTTACTCCGGGTGTCGGCAGTATCGAGAAGACTTAGCGGCGGCGCGCGCCCAGCTTGAAGCGCAGGGGCTAACCCTGGAGCTGGATAAAGTGCGCGCCTACTACACAACCGAGGGCTTCGTGAGCTCCTATACGAAACGCCTGGTAGAAGCGGTGCGCACTATGGAGGAACGTAGCGGACGCCTGCCCTATATCGCATTCGTGACCCACTCGATTCCTCGCGCCATGCAGGAATGCTCCGGCCCTGCCGATCATTCTCGCCCTGATTATCACCGTCAACACCAGCAGGTATGTGCCGAGGTAGCGACGCGAGCCAGTAAAGAACTAGGGCGAGAGCTACCTTGGGATTTGTCCTTTTGTTCCCGCTCCGGACCGCCGCAAATGCCCTGGTTAGAGCCGGATATTAATGATCGGCTGGCGCAGCTGAAAACAGAGGGGATAACCGATGTAGCCTGCGTACCTATCGGGTTTATCTGTGACCATATGGAAGTGGTATATGACCTGGATACCGAAGCCCAAGAAACTGCAGAGCAGCTAGGGCTTAACTATTTGCGGGTGCCTACAGTGGGTACAGATCCCGACTTTATCGGGGCGCTCGCAGACTTGGTGAGCGAACGCGCCCAGGAAAAAGCGGGTGGCCAGGTCACCTACGCCCAGGATGCCTTGGGACCTCGATGGCCAGCGTGGGCACCCCCAGAAGATTCCCGGGTCAGCAAGCACGGTGCTGACCTGCCAGTAGAGTTTGAAACAAAGTAAAATTAGAAAGCCAAAGGAGAAAATTATGGCTCATCCGATGCCCAATGACGTGTCCCCCGATCCTCGTGATCACAAGGTGGATCCTGACGAAGTAAATGCGCGCAATAACTTCTCTTTGCACGCAGTTTTCGAGCTGGCCTTGCCGCTGCCTGCCGAGGAGGCCGAACGGGCAGCTATGGTGCGAGAACTCGAGGAAAAAATCGCTGAGTTGGGAGTGACCGTGCGCGGCTGGTATGACGTTGCCGGTTACCGCTCCGACGCGGACCTGATGTTCTGGTTCCTGGATGAATCCAATGACAAGCTGCAAGATGCCTATCACGCGGTGTTGAATTCCCGCCTAGGCGCCCACTTGGTGCCGGTGTGGTCCATTATGAGCGCTCATATGACTGCCGAGTTTAATAAGCCGCACCTGCCGGCTTGTTTCGGGGGTTGGGCGCCGCGTGCCTATGCCGCCGTTTACCCCTTCGTACGTTCCCTCGAATGGTATTACCTGCCGAAGGCTAAGCGCAGCGCTATGCTCGCGGAACATGGCCGCAACGGTGCTGGTTACCTAGATGTAGCGGTTTCTACCCTGGCGACTTTCGCCCTCAACGATTACGAATGGTCAGTGACCCTAGAGTCCGATGATATTAACCGGGTGATGGGCGTGCTACGTCAACAGCGTGATTGTGAAGCCCGCCTGCATGTACGTCAGGACACCCCGTTCTACACTGGCAAGCGGATGGAACTATCCGAGTGGGTTGAGCGCCAGACCACTGAAAAATAGTTATTCCTCCCTTGCCTAAAACCTGGGATATTTCGGGATTGAAGTCCCAGGCGTAGGCTAGTTTTCCAATAACGGCGTAGTATATCTAAGGCGCGCCCCTTATTGGGTGGCATAAGTCACAACAAACGAGTACTGTTAAGACGGTATGTATCGTTCGATGGTTTTCGAGAATTTTTGTGTCAAGGAGTGATTGGTTTGGATTCGTCCTTTTTAGCTAGGGTTCCTCTCTTTGAGGGACTGGATCAGGAAGCGCAGATGCGGCTGTTTTCAATGATGGGGCAAACTACGTTGCGCCGGGGGGAAAACTTATTTGAAGAGGGCGATGATGGCGACCGCTTGTATATCGTAGCCGAGGGGAAGATAAAACTTTCGCATCAGTCCCTTGATGGCCGCGAGAACCTACTGGCAGTGCTCGGTCCAGGGGAGATCCTGGGTGAACTCACCCTCTTTGATCCCGGGCAGCGTTCCACTACCGCTACTGCAGTTTCGCCTGCCCGCTTGGTGTTTTTGAACCATGGTGACCTAATGATGTTCTTAGAGGATAATCCGGCTTTAGCGAAGCATATGCTCAAAGCCTTGGCGAAGCGTTTGCGGCGCACTAATGAGTCTCTTGCTGACCTGGTGTTCTCGGATGTGCCGGGGCGGGTGGCCAAGGCGCTACTGGATTTGGCTGATCGCTTCGGGATTCGCACCGAGGACGGAATCCATGTGCCCCACGATTTGACTCAAGAAGAGTTGGCCCAGCTGGTAGGGGCCTCGCGGGAAACCGTGAATAAATCTTTAGCCGAGTTCGTAAACCGCAACTGGATTCGCCTGGAAGGGCGAGCAGTGACCTTGATTGACATTGACCGCTTGGCGCGGCGCGCTCGCTAAAATCTGTCGATAAAGATAGCTGGGGGAGGCAACCGCACGGTTGCCTCCCCCAGCTTTCTTAAAGCACCAAGGCCACCAAGGCTAACCTCCCGGCCAGAAATCAATTTTTATCGCTGGCTTATGGAGGGGCGTGCAAGGGTTTGCGCAGTTGACGCTGGTTAAAGAGAACACCAAATTGGCGCCCGGCTAGTAACCTAGCAAAGCTAGTGTTTCTAGTCTTTCTGGTCTTTGTGCTCTTTCTTCGGGCTGTTATCGGTAGCGGCCTTGACCTTCCGTTCGATCAAATAATCCTTGCGACCGGCGCGGCGCGCGCTATGTGCCAAAAAGGCCACAGCTAGCAGGGAAAGACCAGCTAATAGCAACATCCCAGAACCGCCCGACCAAGCCAAATGATGAGCAATATTGGAAGGTAATGCCTGATAGAAGTGGCCTTGCTGGCCGGCATTATCGAGGGCAGTTAGCAGCGGCTTCAAAGCGTTAGCAGTTTGTTCTGGAACCACCAGGAAGAAACCGCCCCCCACGCTCAGCGCTAGGCCGCTAATGAAAGCACCCAAAGAAGAGAACCTAGCTATCAGGGCCAGTAAGAAGACCATGACTACCGCCACCACAATTTCTATCCACTGACTAGCGCTCAAGGTGGAAGCGGGGAGTAACACATCCCCGCCGCGAGTGCGTAAACGGGTGGCGACATCCAGAACCAGGTACCAGGTGATCGGGACCATCACTAAATAGAGCAACAGCGACCAGACATGAGCTGCTGCCCGCGAAGGTATCGTCGGTTTAACCGTGGCTCCCTCGAAAATAGTTTCTTCAAAACTCTTTTGCCGCTCGGCGGTAGTCAGCACTTCCTCGGGCTCGGTTTCCTCTACCGAATCCCAGTGGGGGGCCTCCTCCGCGACTGGTTCCGCCTGCTCTTCGGAGCCGTTAATCAAGGAATAACGGCGGTCAGCGGTACTTTCTACCTCGCTGGCGGGAGCGGAAAGAGAATCATCTGCATCGACCTCCTGATTACGCTCGATGAGTGATTTACGCTCCGGTGCCGAGGAAGTATTGCTAGCAGAGGATTCGTCCTCAGCTAGCGGCTCGTTAGCGGTGGCTGGTTCTTCCTCGTCCGCGGGGATCGCATTGGCATCTTCCGCACTGCCTGCGATCGCACTGTCGGTATGATCTAGTTGCCCTGCGGGAGCCTGCTCTTCGCTGGTAACAGCCGACTCAGATTTGAGGCCATCCCCCGCGATTAGCGAGTCATTACCAGAGCTGGCAGCGGCGTGATGCTCGCCGGGGATCAAAGTATCTTCGGGAGCCTGTTTCTCTTCGTCTTCTTCTCCCACGAACCAGGTGCGGGTAGTGAAGTCGTTATCCGGCTCGTTCTTACTCATCTGACCTCCAACGAAATCGCGTAGTCTATACAACAGCCACGATAGGTTATGAGATCAGCTTTCGAGGGAGAGCGCGCCGCGCAACTAAAAAATAGTCGCGTCAAATAGCCAGTTCAGTAAGCGAGAAAATTCTAGTCCAGTAGCTGATGACGCACGATGGTGGCGTCCCGGTCAGCTCCCACCCCGACTACACTAATCCGACATCCGGAAAGCTCCTCTAGGCGCTGGATATATTCCTGTGCTTTGACGGGCAAGTCCGCAAAAGTTCTGCAGCTACTAATATCTTCATTCCACCCGGGCAGCATCTCGTAAATCGGCTGGGCATGATGGAAAGCAGTCTGGTCGGCGGGCAGATCATCATAACGTTTCCCGTCAACGTCATAGGCCACGCAAACCGGAATCTCGTCATATTTTGACAAAACATCCAGCTTGGTAATTACCAAGTCGGTTAGCCCATTTACCCGGGAGGCATAGCGAGAAACTACAGAATCGAACCAGCCGGTACGACGGGGACGACCGGTAGTTACCCCGAACTCTCCGCCAGCTTGCCGCAGGTCCTCGCCCTCTTTACCAAACAATTCCGTGGGGAAAGGCCCTTCCCCGACGCGAGTGGTGTAGGCCTTAGCGATCCCAATAACCCGGTCGATGCGAGTCGGTCCGATTCCCGATCCGGAACAGGCTCCGCCGGCAGTACAAGACGAAGAGGTTACGAAGGGATAGGTGCCGTGGTCAATGTCGAGCATGGTGGCCTGACCGCCCTCAAGCAGGATAGTTTCCCCGCGATCTAAGGCCAGGTTCAGTTCTTTAGCACAGTCAAAAACCATAGGCCGTACTTTTTCTACATAAGAAAGCAGCTGGTCAGAAATAGCTTCTGGATCGATAGGCTCTTCAGCGAACTGTTTCTCAATCACAAAGTTCTTACCGGCAAGCGCGGAGCGGACTTTTTGCCGCAAAATTGATTCATCAAATAAATCCTGGATCCGCAGCCCAATCCGATTCATCTTATCCGCATAGGTCGGCCCAATCCCGCGGCCAGTGGTACCAATCTTGCGCTCGCCTAAGGAGCGTTCTGCCAGCCCATCCATCACCTTGTTATAGGGGGGAATGATGTGGGCGTTGAGAGAAACCTTTAGTCGGGAACAATCAACCCCGGCTTCCTGAAGCATTTTGATTTCCGCGAACATCACTTCCAGGTCAACTACCACCCCGTTACCGATTACTGGGGTGACCGTGGGGGAGAGGATGCCGGCGGGAATCAGGTGTAAACCAAACTTTTGATCCCCAACTACAATAGTGTGACCAGCGTTATTGCCGCCGTTGAACTTCACTACCCAGTCTACGCTTTGGCCAACTAGGTCGGTGACTTTACCCTTTCCTTCGTCTCCCCATTGGGCTCCGACAACAATCAGTGCGGGCATGAACTATTCCTCTCGAATAAGGATTTTGGCAAGGCTGCTGGCGAGATTTTCCCGGCAGCTTTTGCACGCTTACTATCTGAGTTTATCCGCCTTGGGCTCTCGGCGGTAGCTGCGCAGCTTTTCCTGAAAAATTCCACTGTCCTCAAAAAGCAGATGGGGGAGCCTAAAACTGCGGAAACTTCGGGCAAAAGGGTGCTTGCCGATACCATGGGAACATGAGCCTTCGCATTTATGATTCTGCCCGTCACCGCATCGTGGACTTTGAGCCGGTGAAAGCCGGACACGTAGGGATTTACCTGTGTGGAGCTACCGTGCAAGGGTCTCCCCATATTGGGCACGTGCGTTCGGCAATTGCTTTTGACGTGCTGATTCGTTGGTTGCGCCGCAGCGGTTATCAGGTTACCTATGTGCGTAACGTGACCGATATTGACGACAAAATCTTGAATAAATCCGCGGAGGCCGGATGGGATTGGTGGGCATGGGCCTATCGTTTCGAGCAAGAGTTCGCCGCCGCCTATCGCGCCCTGGGGGTGCTGCCTCCCACCTATGAACCGCGCGCCACCGGGCAGATTCCCGAACAAATCGCCCTCACCCAGCGGCTAATAGATGCTGGTCACGCCTATAGTGACGGCAACGGTAACGTCTATTTCGATGTTAAATCTCTCAAGGATTATGGCTCGCTGACCCGGCAAAAACTTTCTGATATGCGCACGACCGAGGACGAAAGCCAAATCGATAGCCAGATTGAGGCGGGCAAACGCGACCCGCGCGACTTCGCTCTCTGGAAAGCGGCAAAAGAAAGCGAACCGGAAACCGCCAAGTGGGATTCGCCCTGGGGCAAAGGACGTCCCGGCTGGCATCTAGAGTGTTCGGCGATGTCCCGGCGCTACCTGGGCGAGGCTTTTGATATTCACGGTGGCGGAATTGATCTGCGATTCCCGCATCATGAAAACGAACAGGCGCAATCCCATGGTGCCGGTTGGCCCTTCGCTAAATACTGGATGCATAACGCCTGGGTAACCATTAAGGGTGAAAAAATGTCGAAATCGCTGGGCAACTCGCTGGTGGTTTCCGAAATCTTGAAAACTACCCCGGCAGCGGTGTTACGGCTGGCTTTGGGAACTACTCACTACCGTTCCACCGTGGAATATTCCCCGGAAACCCTGGAGCAGGCCGGCGAAACCTGGAATAAGTTTGCTACTTCCCTGGCACGTTTTGCCCAGGCGGCTCCCGAAGTCGCTACCGCCAGCTCCCAGGAGCTAGCAGGCGCCATCCTCCCAGAGGCTTTTTGCGAAGCTATGGACGACGATCTTAATATCGCGGCCGCCCAAGCGGTGATACACGAAAAAATCAAGCAAGCTAATAACGCTTTTGAATCTGGGAAATCTGACGAGGGCGCGCAGGTAGCGATCCAGATTCGCGCCATGCTAGAGATATTGGGGCTCGATCCTCTCTCGGCGCAATGGCGGGAAGCCGACAGTGGTAACGATTCTGCCGCCGCCGCTGCCTTGGAAAAGCTGGTTGCTGACCAGCTGGAACAGCGAGTTCAGGCTCGTAAAGAAAAAGATTGGGCGCGCGCGGACGGGATACGCGACCGCTTAAGCGCGGCCGGGATAGTTATTGAGGACGGAGCCAGCGGCTCCACTTGGCATTTAGGTTAGGGGTTGGCATGGCAGTTCGCGGAGATCACCACGGCAGAATGAAGCGTACCGATAAGAAGGGCGCACCTAAAGGTAGCGGGGGCAATAAACGCGGCTTGCGGGCGAAAGGACCGACCCCGAAAGCAGAGAATCGCCCGTATCACGCAGCTTATCGCGCTCGTATCCAAAAAGAGCGGCGGGAAGAAACCCAAGCAGCCCAACGCAAAGCGCGTGCCAAACGTTCCTTAATCCAGGTGCGGCGCGGACACCAACTAATTGCGGGACGCAATCCGGTATTGGAGGCCTTACAATCGGATATCCCGGTGACCCGGGTATTTGTGGCAGGCAATCTGGCCGCTAATAAGAAACTCTCCCTGCTGCTTAGCAAAGCCAGTGCCCAAGGGGCGCCTATCGTGGAAGTACCGCGCTCCGACCTGGATTTAGCTACCGAGGGCGCAGTCCACCAAGGCGTCGCCCTGGAGGTGCCTGAGTTTGATTACACCGATCTCGCTGAGCTATTTGAAAATGCCGAAAAAAATCACACCAAGCCTCTGATTGTGCTGCTAGATGGGGTAACCGACCCGCATAACCTAGGAGCGATTGTGCGCAGCGCGGCGGCTTTTGGCGCCAGCGGCGTAGTGATTCCCGGTCGGCGTAGCGCCTCGATGAATGTGACTGCCTGGAAAGCCTCTGCCGGGGCGGCGGCGCGCCTCCCGATAGCCCGGGTATCTAACCTGGTAAACGCGATTCGGCAGTGTAAAGAGCAGGGCTGTTTCGTGTTGGGGCTAGATGGTGGCGGAACTTCCTCAGTGCGAGAATCAGATCTGGCAGATGGTCCTTTAGCGCTAGTAACCGGAGCCGAAGGTGACGGGATTTCCCGCTTGGTGAAGGAAAACTGCGATCTGCTCACCCGGATCGAGATTTCCTCCGAAGTGGAATCTTTAAACGCCGCAGTTGCCACCGGGATTGCCCTATTCGAAGTGGCGGCAGTGCGCCGGGAAAAGGCCGCAGAAAACTAGGAAGACTAGCGGCGCCCTGCCACCCAAAATCCCGTGCGAATAGGGTTTGTTTCCGGCGCATCCTCAAAAATGAAACTGTAGCTTTTGCCCGAGATCACCCCAGACTGACTGCGGACAGAAACTGGTGATCCTAGGAGTTGTAACCCAGCAAACGGAGGGTGGCGACCACGGTACAGACAATCGCAAACAGGGTAGCCAAGGCACAGAAGACGCTAGGCCATCGGGGAGAAATTTGTTTGTGCCAAAGGTAAAACAGCAGCACCAAAGCGAAGATCCCCAAAAAGAACCCGAGGGGAACCAGGAGTGCGGTGGAGGCGCAGGCTACGCCAAAGGCAATGGGCAGGAAATAGGCGAAGAAGTTGTGGCGGACGCGTTCCGAATTGACCAGCGAATCAATTTTGCTGTCCAGTAAATCCGGTTGTACGGGTGCTGCCGGCACGGTTTCTCCCCAACCTACCAGTTGACCATATTTGCGCAGTCGCCGTGCGTCCTCGGAGCGCACCTTGGCGGCGGCCTTTCCCCAAGGCACTTCGGCGAAGTTAGCATTCTCTGCCGCTTGGATAACTTGGGTGCCGTTCCCAGCCTTAATCACGGTTAGATCCGCATCCGCTATGGCCACCACTTGTTCGGGATTACCTAGATAGGCATAAAGTTGCTCCCGGGAATAGGGAGCAGGCAGGGCGGAATCTTCTTCCATTTCCATCACTGCGAGACGTACAGCACGAATTATTTGGTTACGGCGCAGGATCGGGGCAAGTGATAGCAGAGCTGATAGTTGCTGGAAATACTCATCAAGTGGGGGAAGCTGCTCTTCGGTCTGCAAGCATCTCACCTCACCTGGACATTTGTAAATATGGCCACATTTAAAAGAACGAACACACTGCTTAACACATATTAACCCAGTATCTAATAGAGAAAGAATATTTTGAATCGGGGCCAGGTTTTGCGACACTAGAACGGTTGAAAAAATAGAGTGGAGATTAGTAAGCCATGAATAGCAAGACACGTGTTCGCAATGTGGTGGTAACTGGGCTGGCGTTGTTCGCCATGTTCTTTGGTGCCGGCAACCTGATTTTTCCGGTAATGATCGGAGTGAACTCAGGAACGCAACAGGTACCCGCCACTATTGGTTTTATGCTCACCGGGGTGCTGCTGCCGATGGCCGGTATGATCGCGGCCGCTACCTCCTCCTCGGGGGTGCTGGGGATTATTGAACGGATTGCTCACTATCCCGGCCTGGTCTTTTGCTGGCTGATCTTCCTGTCTACCGGGATGCTGTATGCGATTCCGCGTACGGGAGCTGCCTCCTATGCGATGTCGTTCCAGGCGACTGCAGGTGACTCCCACCTGTGGTTATTCGTCTACACTCTGGTTTTCTTCGGGATTGCTGGTTATCTGTGTCTGAATCCGCGCAACGTACTGGATCGTATCGGAGGTCTTTTGACCCCGGCGCTGTTGATTCTGCTGGCAGTAATGATTATTACTGCGGTGGCCACCATGTTGCCTTCGGCGGCTGCTCCGATGGAAGATTATGCTTCCACCCCCACTTTGAAGGGAATTTTTGACGGCTACGGCACTTTGGACGCCATCGCTTCCTTCGTATTCGGGGTAGTAATTATTAGGGCGCTGCGGCAGAAAGGTTTCCAACCTGGCAAACAACTTTTCGGAGTTACTGCCCTGTCTGGTGTAATCGCGGCTTTCTTCCTGGGGCTGGTTTATTTCGGCCTGTCGATGGTGGGATCACGCGTGGGGCGGCTTAACCCCGACGTTAAAGACGGCGGGGAAGGCCTGGCCTTTGCGGCGCATCACCTGTTTGGAGCGACTGGCGCGGTAATATTGGGCGCCATCGCTATCTTGGCCTGCCTAACTACCGCCATTGGGCTAGTCGAGGCCTCAACCCAGTTCTTTAGGGGATTGTTCCCGAATGTTTCGCGTCCAGTATGGGTGATTCTGCACGTTGTAGTATCTTTAGCGATCGCCAACTTGGGCCTAGACTTGTTGATAAAAGTCATCATTCCGGTGATGATGTTCTGCTATCCCGTAACCATCATGCTGGTAGTTACCTGCATCCTGGACATCTTTATTCCCGGCCATATGTTCTGGGCTTATCGTTTATCGGTGTGGGTAGCCGGATTCTTCGGCCTTTTCGATGGTTTGAAAGCTGCCGGGATATTGGAGAATTGGATTGATAACACCATTCCGTTGGCTTCGCTAGGGCTGGGGTGGCTAATCCCCTCCTTCGTTATGCTGCTGCTCGGTCTGGTTATCGATTTCGCGCAGGGCCGGATGAAGCGAGCATACGACTATGATGCGGTGGCGCGGGAACGCAACCAGTCTCTAGTTAGCGCCGGCCTGGCGTTCAATGAAGAGGAATTAGATCAAGTCGCCGCGCCGCAGGAAAACGCGGCAGAAAAATCCGATTCGGACAACTAAAGATTTTCTAGGCCTGCCAGGATTACCGGCACTATCCCTAACAGGATAAATGCTGGTAACTGGCAGATCCCTAGGGGAATAACTAGGCGTACCGAGAGTTTTTGCGCAGCCTGGCGGGCGCGCTGATCCTTACTGGCGCGCACCCGCATCCCGGTACCTTTTAGCAAAGCCTCGGGCGCAACTCCATCCTTCCAGGCTGGCTCGAGTGCCGCAGATAGATACTTTGCCCATTCGGGGTTATTGCCGCCGTGCCTAAGTAGGCTCCAGGCGCTCTCCCAGGCAACCCCGAAAATCAACGCGCGTGAAACCCCTGCTAAGCGCGGTTCCCGGCAGGCAGTAGCCAGGGCGGAAAGTACTCGGGGGATCGAGGCGCCACCGGCTAGTCCCGCACTGGCCAAATCGAGGATCACTGCCGGATCAATAGTGCGGTGCTGATCATTTTTAGTATTAGGCTTGGGCGGCAGATCCGCTGGTAAGAACCAGGGAAGGACACCAAGAAAAACCCAGGTACCGAGGATAAACATATTCAGGCCTGTTCAGCGCGAGCAACTAGCCGAAACATCCAAAACATTCCCGCTAATAGGGCAATAAGACCGGCAAGAGCACTGATAGTGCCGAGGCCACCAGAAAAAATGGCCTGCAGGGGATTGGCTCCTAAAACTGAGCCCAGGGCGATTCCTCCTAACGGTAAAAGCCCCAAAATAGTGGCCGAAGCTTTCGGGGCAGTAAGCGCGAGTTTGCGCGCACGAGCGGCATTTGACGCTTCGGTGAGAGAGTCGGCACAACCGGTTAATACCTCGGCTAAGGGGGCGCCGACCGCCTCGGAAAAACTCACCGCTGCTAACAGTCCGGTCAAAGATGCTTGTTCCCAAGTCGTTAAATACGGTTTGATAGCGCCCCGCAGATCTGCGGGGCTTGCGGTTTTGGGAGGGGAAAATCCGTGCCGCGGCAAACTTTTTATCCAGGCCGAAGTGGGATCGGCCCCGGCGTTTAAACGACTGGCGACCTCAATGACTGCCGCCGCTAGCTGAGGCCGGGGGCGGAAACGACGCCTTAGGAAAGCTGGTAAAGGATAACTGGTGACAGCTACTTTCGGCAGGAGTAAGCGCCGGTTTCCCGGAGGGAGAGCATCAGGTAAATGCCAAGGTATTCCCGCAGCCATCAGCAGCAATCCCAGTAAAATAACAGTTTTCCAGCTCACGACACTTCCTTAAGAGGTTCGAAATCCATATCTAAAAGCTGCGATAGTTTTTGCTGGCCCGCACCGCGTAGCAACTGCCCAGCAGGAGTAACTTTCAGCGCCAGCTGCGCCACCAGGTGGGATTGGTCCCAAACCGGTACTCCTACTTCGGAAACATAACGCCGAGTTCTTCCTCGCTCGGTTAAGCGACGAATCTGCAAAAAAGCATCGACCCCGGCGACGACCTGTGCTGCGACGGTAGATTCTGGCATTAACGCCAATGCTCCTAGCGCCACTAGGCGGGCAGGGACCTCCGTAACCGCATTGGCATGCACCGTTGCCCAGGTACCTTCGTGACCGGTGTTCATTGCAGAGAGGACCTCGCGTACCTCTGCCCCTCGGCATTCACCCAGTACAATGCGATCCGGGCGCATCCGCATAGCTGCGCGTACCAAAGACGACATGGGAACCGCTCCTGCCCCCTGTACATTGGCGCTGCGTTCTTGCAAATGAACCAGGTGGGGGTGGGCGGGGAAAAGTTCGGATACTTCCTCGATACATACAATCCGTTGATTAGCGGGCACCAGTTCCAGCAATGCAGAAAGAAGCGTTGTTTTCCCGGACCCGGTCGCCCCGGAAATAAAACAAGAAGCTTTCCGGGCGATTAATCCTGTCACCACCGGTGCTAAGGGGGCGGGTACAGTTCCAGATTCCACCAATTGGGCAAAGTTGAGGCCTTTGGCTCGCGGGCAACGCAAGGAGATCGCCGGATAGGGAACCGCTAGGGGAGGCAGGACTGCATGCAGACGAATTCCGCCAGGAAGAGTCCCGTCGGCAATCGGAGCCGCATCATCTAGGCGTTTTCCGGCGGCGCCTGCCAGTCTGACCGCCAGGGCTCGCAGGTTGGCAGAGGAACCAAAATCCAGTTTTGTTTTACAAAGACCGCCGCCACTGTCGACCCAAACTTGTTGCGGGCCGTTAATTAATACGTCGGTAACCAGGGGGTCTTGCAATAGCGGAGCAAGTTGCGGGCCAAAACCGGCCAGTTCCGCATTTATAGTTGCCAAGTCACCTAGCAGATGCGCCGTTCCCGACGCAGGCGGGCTGGTCCCCCGAACTACTTCTGCTGGAGATGCTCCCGCTGCGACTTGTAAGCGCGGATCAAGTTCGGTCAAGGAGAGCGGGGGCTGCGAGTGTAATCCTGGTACCAGTTTTAATAGCCGGGTTATTGCGGTTTTCATGATTGATCCGTCAGGAGGCTTCGCAGTATGTGTGCCAGCCTTGCTTGAAAATGTTTTGGTAAGTAAGCACCCAAGCCCTGATTTTGCAACCGTTTTAGCTCGCGGCAATGGGGCACTAGGAATTCCCAATTTCTAGTGCTGCCGAGGAACAGCCTATTGGGGACGCGATTAATAACTATCGGTATTCCTTGGTGACGGAGCTGCGAGATTAGCTGCCGATTGCTAGGCGATTGGGTAAAATCGCTGACGACTAAGGTTTGCCCGGGCAAATATTTGAAAACTTGCGGAGAGCTAACCGGCCCCCAATCCACTACTACCAGTGAAAACGCTCGCATAAGGAGGGAGAATATGCGGGAAATATGATTGGGGTTAGTGCTGTGGAGCTGAAGAAAACGCGTATTTTGCACTGACGGCAGGATCTCACGTAACCGAGAAGCCAATAGGTCCGTTTCCAGGTCACAGGAAGAAAAGTTGGTAATTGCGGTAAAACCTAGCTTGCGCATCCCCGGCGCATAGGGGGAGAGATTTTGGTCTTGAGGGGGACAGGTCGCATCTACAAAAACTGAGTTCTTGGCATTGTTCGCCAGTCCGAAAGCAATGGTGGAGGCGCCACTTTTCGTGCCTAATCCGAAGATGTTGAGGATACGCCCTCGCGGGGGATAGCAGTACTGGTCGACTTGAGCCAAGAATGCTCCTACCTGGGAGGGAAGCCAAAAAATGGAGGGTGTTTGCGAACTAGTTGGTGGTAGGGTGCAGTTACCTTTAGATTCAGGCCTAGGACTCCCCGAAAAAGTAACCCGGATGATCGGAAGCGTAGGGCACGACCAGCTCAAATCAGCCGTCGCTGGCCCGATAACCGTTCGTAAGTTAGCGGCCGAAGTTGGCGGGTGAGTGAGGAAATGAATGCCTGAAATCCCCAACATCTGGGAGAGGAACTTCAGCTGTCCGGGGAGAAATCTCCACAGCAGGCAGGTGGGATCGATAGACGCAGATAGTTGCGAACCATGGGCTTGGGATTGTAATACTTTCGACACCGCCGACTCCTGGAGGTTTAATAGCGAGGTTTATCCCAGGTTTAGAGGTCTGCAGACAGCGGCGACAAATATTAATCTTTGTCCCCTAGGACGCAGCGGGAATATCTACCCCTGGGGACAAACTGGTAAACAGTCTCAGACTTTCTGACGCTGGCAAGTTTTAAGGAAGGCCCCAGAAATCTTGATAGAGAAGAGATATGGGCGCCAGAAAAAATTTTATTCCGGCATGAGGAAGATGAGTGCACAGCTATAGGGAGTGCTGGTAAAAACTATTTTCCTTTACGCTTACGCGAATGTTTGGAACGGCGCCCGGTAGAGCCCCCTCCCAAATCCAGATAGCTCAAGGTCCGGAGGAATAGATTGCGGCAGGTACTAGCTATTGCCTTCCATGCCTGCATTAACTTGCTCCAAATAGGTGCGATCCGCGGATGCTTGCGGAACACTACTAAGGCCACTACCAGTGCTATTAGAATCACCAGGAACCCGATTACCCATTTCTGGTTCATAGTGATACCCGGGTGGTCTTGTCCGCGCACTTCAAAGCCTTTTACCAGAGCTTGCGGAGTGGTCCAGGTGACGGTGTTGCCTTCTGCTTTCGCCCCGGAATAGCTATCGGTTTTCAGAACTGGGCCGGGGAAAGTAATTGCTAGGCGGAACTGGTCGGTTTGGGCATCCAAAAAATCTAGGCTTTGCACCGGGGAAAGCTTGACCACGTAGCTGTCGCCAATATGTTTAATGGTCACAAAAGGTTTCTTGGCCTGCGAAATATGCTGCGCCTTCACCGTGATTGTACAGTCAGAAACCTGGTCTGTAGATTTGTCCTTAATCGCGACTTGTGCAGTTTTTATGTAATCTTCGATCCCGGGAATCTGGTCTTTACATTTAATATCTTGAGCGGTTCGCGGTTGAGTTAAATGGGTACTGAACGAATAGGTGTCGTTTTCATAAATCTGCATTTGCGTGTCAGCTTGACACCCTGAGAGTAGCAGCGCCAAAGGCAGCAGCATTAAAGCTAAAAGTCGCTTGCCTTTCACTCTAACTACCCCCTTTGAGTTCCGATTCCTATCCCGGCTGTCTCGTTATCTTTAGCTTTAATCATACTGTAAAGCTCCCGTGATGCCGGCGCTAAAAAAATCCGTCCTCGTAAAAAATCGCTTAGAAAGGTGTCCTATGGCCTAAAGTTACCTCAATTATGAGCCAGGTCATAGTAATTTTCGGAAAGTTTTAGATGCTCGCGGTAGAGAATGCGGCAGGGATGAAGGACAATGGAAGAGCAAGAGCAACTAGGTGTTGCCGTGTCGAGTGCCGCAGGAGGCAAAAGATAAATGACAGTGACCGAGAAAGATGTGCTAGCTGCCGCCCCGAAGAACGCGCCGAAAGAGGTCGTTGATTGGGTAATTAAAGTTGCAGAGCTGGCCAAACCGAAAGCGATTGAATTTTGTGACGGTTCCGAAGAGGAATGGACTCGTCTAACCGATCTTATGGTCGAGACCGGGATGTTTACCCGTTTGAACCCGGAAAAGCGCCCGAACTCCTTCCTGGCTCGCTCGCTGCCCTCCGATGTGGCGCGGGTAGAATCGCGTACTTTCATCTGCTGTGAAAAAGAAGAGGATGCTGGCCCCACCAATAACTGGGCAGATCCCAAGCAGATGCGCGAAACTCTGCACGAAAAGTTTGACGGCGCGATGGCTGGTCGCACCATGTATGTAATCCCCTTCTCCATGGGCCCGCTGGGGGGACCGATTTCTCAGCTGGGTATCGAGCTGAGCGACTCGCCCTACGTGGTCTGCAATATGCGGATCATGACCCGGATGGGTGCCAAGGCGATGGATCTCATCAACGAGGGACGTCCTTGGGTGCCTGCGGTTCACTCCGTAGGCAAGCCGCTGGCTGAGGGCGAGACTGACGAAGCCTGGCCCTGCAATGATGACAAGTACATTACCCACTTCCCCGAAACCAACGAGATTTGGTCCTTCGGTTCCGGTTACGGCGGGAACGCCCTACTGGGCAAGAAGTGCTACGCCCTGCGTATCGCCTCCACTATGGCTCGCCGCGATGGCTGGATGGCAGAGCACATGCTGATTCTGCGTCTGACCGACGAAAAGTCCGGCGAACAGTACCACGTGACTGCGGCCTTCCCGTCAGCCTGCGGTAAGACCAACTTGGCCATGTTGCAGCCGACCATCCCGGGCTACAAAGTCGAGACCGTTGGTGACGACATTGCCTGGATGCGCCCGGGTGAGGACGGCACCCTGCGCGCCATTAACCCCGAAGCTGGATTCTTCGGAGTTGCCCCGGGTACTTCTTACCAGACCAACCCGATGGCGATGGAGACCATGAAGGAAAACTCCATCTTCACCAACGTTGCCCTGACTGATGATGGCGATGTCTGGTGGGAAGGAATTGATGGGGACACCCCCGATCACCTGATCGATTGGCATGGAAACGACTGGACTCCGGAATCTGGCGAAAAGGCCGCTCACCCGAACTCCCGTTTCACCACTCCGGCTGCGCAGTGCCCGATTGTTTGCCCCGATTGGGAAGCTCCTGAGGGCGTTCCGGTCACCGCGATCCTGTTTGGTGGACGTCGCGCAACCAACGTTCCCTTGGTAGCCGAGCAGTACTCCCCGGCACACGGGGTGTTCATTGGTGCTTCGGTAGCCTCCGAGCAGACCGCTGCCGCTGAAGGTGCGGTGGGCTCCCTGCGTCACGATCCCTTCGCTATGCTGCCCTTCTGTGGCTACAACATGGCCGACTACTGGGGTCACTGGCTAGAAATGCAAGAAAAGGTAGGCGAGAAGTTCCCGCGGATTTACCAGGTTAACTGGTTCCGTAAGGACGAGAACGGCAGCTTCATTTGGCCGGGCTACGGCGACAACGCTCGGGTTCTGGACTGGATCGTGCGCCGCGCCTCTGGCAAGGTGGATGCGATTGAAGGCCCGACTGGCTACTACCCCAAGTTCGAGGACTTCAATCTGGAAGGCACCGGTTTGGGCAAGGAAGAATGGGACAAGATGTTCGCCATCGATCCCGATGCCTGGTTGGCCGAGACCGAGGATACCGAGAAGTACTTCTCGCAGTTCGGTGACAAACTGCCCCAGGCGATCGCCGACGAACTCACTAAGCTGCGTGAGCGTCTGCACGCGCTGAAGTAATCTCCAAGAGAGGAGTTACCTCTTTCCTTTGTAAACCTAAGAGGAAGGTGGCCGGAAACGAAAGTTTCCGGCCACCTTTTTTGTGCTTCTTTGGTTTTTAAACTTTAGCGTCCCGCCTGCGCCTGTCCGCTATCCCTTAGCTAGTGCTTTAAGATTTCGTGAGCGGCGTGACCTTCGGGTTCAATTTGCAGGGTGCAATGCTCAATCCTGCGCGGGAAATGGCTCTTCATGCACTCTTCTACCTGGTGTAATACTTCCAGGGCGTGCCCGTCACGGTAGCATTCCTTGGCGATAACAATATGGGCTGATAGCAGCACAGTATGGGAGTTTAGCGGCCACACGTGCAGGTCATGAACCCCAGTTACGTGTTCTACCTCCAGGATGTGCTCGCGGATGTGGTCGGCGTTCAGTTCACCAGGGACACGGTCTAGTAAAATTGATCCCGCTTCTTTTAACAGTTTGTAGCCACGGGGCAACATTGCGCCCGCGATCAGCAAGGAAATCACGGCGTCAACCCGGGTAACACCCGTAAGGCGGGTGATAATCCCGCCCACGATAACCCCAACCGAAGAAATCGCGTCGACGGACACTTCTAAAAACGCAGCGCGAATATTTAGGTTATCGCGGTGCTGCCCCAGCATCACCAGCATAGATGCCAAGTTGCCGATTAGCCCGGCCAAAGCCCAGGCCGCCATTTGGGTACCGTCAACTGGGGCAGGGGTGATTAAGCGTAGGATTCCCTGGTAGCCAATTACCGTGCAGACAATAATAATCATCCCTGCTTGCAGACCGCCAGCGATTGCTTCTAGGCGCGCGTAACCATAGGTCATGGAGTCAGTGGCGGGGCGGGTTAACAAAGTGGCGGTGAATGCAGCTACGAATAGCCCTATGGAATCTATCGCTACGTGACCGGTGTCGGCAGCTAGGGCTAGGGAACCGGACAAGATAGAGCCGATAAGTTGGGCAACCAGGATCGCTAAAGTTATCCCGGCAGCAATCAGCAGCCGATTGCGAGTGGATTCGTTGGTAGAAACATGTTGATGCAAAGCGTGGACACCTCAAACTTAGCTAGACCTAATTTTCTCGGATGCTCCCCATTTTAACCACATAAATTTTTATAAATTTTGTCGGTAGGTCTCCCCAATTTAAAGAAAAAGTGTAAGAATGATAAATATGTCGTCAAGTGATACTCCGGCGCTGCGTGGATGGCGCCATTTATTTTCCGGTAAAGAACGCGAAATTTATTATCCGGCGGGACAGTCGGCTCATGATTCAGACACAGTTCTGATTGTAGCTACTGACCGTTTCAGTGCCTATGGCCAGGTATTTCCTACAGAAATCCCCGGTAAAGGTATTGCGCTGACCCAGTTGACTACCTGGTGGCTAGAACAGTTGGGGGATTCTATTCCCAACCACTTCCTATCTACTTCTTCGGTACCCGAGATGGTAGCGGGTCGTGCCATGATTTGCCGCCGCCTCGATATGTATCCCCTGGAGTGCCATGTTTCCGGTTATCTAGCCGGCGCCGCCTGGCGTGAGTACCAGGCCAAAGGCACTATCGGGGGAGCGCGGATGCCCGAAGGTTTGCAGCAGGATCAAAAACTGGAGGAACCAGTTTTTAATCCGGTGGCAAAAACCCAGATGGGACGGCACGACAACAACGTTTCCTGGGAGGCGCTGCAGTCACTGGTCGGCAGCGGCCGGGTAGATAAGATTATCGAGTATTCTCTGGATCTCTACGACCGTGCGGCCAAGATTGCTCTCGATAACGGAGTGATTTTAGGATCCACCAAGTTCGAGTTCGGCTCGGCTCTACCCTACGGGGGCGAGGCCGTGGTCTTGGGTGATGAAGTACTGACCCCGGACTCCTCCCGCTTTTGGAGCGCTGATAACTATCAGCCAGGCAAGCATAATCCCCGGATGGACACCCAAATTCTGCGCGACTGGGTGGACTCGGATGCCTGCGATTGGCGGCCCTACAAGTTGCAGGATCCGCCAGAGATTCCCGCAGATGTGGTGAAGCAGACATCCGATCGTTATAAGGAAATCTACGAAACCCTGACCGGACGTACTCTTAACGAGTAAGTTAGGAAAGTTTCCACAGATAATATCCACAGGTTTTACTGCGGTTTCGACCCCGTTAACAACCCTGTGGATATTATCTGTGGATATCTATTTTCTAGAAACCTACTAGCCGTAAAATGTCAAATTTTTCCTGGTTAACCTCAGGTAAACCTTGAGGGTAACGGGGGTTTCAGCTGGCAGCGTTACTGTTTCAGCTTCTATCTGCTCGAATAGCATGTAGGTGCTGTTGGCTGGGGATAACCCGAGAAAAATATCTGCGAAAACCAGCAAAGTTTAGATTCGGTGTAAAGGTTTTCAACAGGAAATCAGAGCATCTCCAGAGGATAACACCTGACAATCCCACGGTGAACAGCAATTTAACAAACCCTCAAGTAGTTACTTGAGGGTTTACATATCTTTCAGGTTGTAGAGCTGTTGTCGTTATGGGTAGCACCCCAGCTGTAGGTACGAAGCAGATAATAAAACTGCTGCTCAGCAAATTGCTTTGCCGAGCAGCAGCATTAAGTAAATAAATCTTAGAAGTCTAAACCACTAAAACATCTAAGTAGCTGGCAGCTAGTTTTATTTCTTATTAGTGATTCCCAGGTAGGCGCTAATCAAACCAACTGCAATCACGATCGCCACAATGAAGCTAATGAAACCGTGACCTTCACCAATAACTTTGGCCAGAATCCAGTCAGCCAGGCCAGCAGAAACCATACCGATGATAATGGTGATAATCATCCCCATGTTTTGCTTGCCCTTCATAAAGAAGCGCGCTAAAGCTCCAATGATGCCGCCGCCAATAATTGAACCGATCAAACCCATTTTTCTTCTCCGTTATTTCTTCTCTAGTTATCTTCCGTACTCTTCCTGTGTAGCATTCCAGGACGGTATTGTGCAAAAGCGACCGCCAGCGAAATGCAGACCAACCCCACGATTTCTCCCACATTTGGCAGGTGGCGGAGGGCTGCCATGGTCACCAGCTCACTAATCGCCGGCATCAGACAAGCTAATAGCGAAAATATATCGGGACCTAGACGCCGCAGCGCCACCTGCTCCAGAGGAAACGGTAACGCCGTAGAAAGCACTCCCACCGCAATACAGCAAAACAAGATCCAGCCACTTTGCCACCCCTTAGCGATCTCCATCGGTCCTACTATCGGCACAGTGAGGATAGCGGCGATAAATAAACCCATCGCTAAAGAATCTTGGCCATGACCGGCAGCAGCGAGTTTTTGCCCCACTACGATATAGCCCGCCCAACAAAAACCAGCAGCAATCGAAAATGCCAACCCGATCCGTGCCGCGGCAGTGGAAATATCCAGGCCAATCCCGGAAATGGAGGCTACTCCCACCCCCGCAAGAATCGCCGCGATTCGAGTACTCCAGCCGCGTCCTCTAAAAAGTGCCACCACCACTGGCCCCACAAACTCAATCGAGACACAAGTACCCAGGGGAATTCGCGAAATAGCCTGGTAAAAAGTCATATTCATGGTGGTGATGAACAACCCCAGAACCGTTGCTGCTGCCAGCGCGCGTGGGGTAAGACCGCGGCGGAACGGACGGCGAATCAGCACCAGGATAACGGCTGCTATCGCTACTCGCCACCAGGCCACCGTAGTGGGGTTCATCAGAGCAAATAACCAGATAGTGGCAACTGCTGCGCCCGAGTACTGGGACAAACCAGAGCCCACAAAAATTAAGGGCGCCGGAATCCGATCAGAAAATTTGCGCGTGTTACCCATCGTCACCCCTATGGTTACGACTGTAATTCCACAAACAATGCGCGGTGATCAGAGATCGGCATCTCGATAGTGTCCACCGCTTTGACCTGGCAAGTGGGGGGAGCAAATAACTGGTCGATCTCAAAACGGGGTTCGGCGGCTGGAAAAGTGAGCGCGCTAGCCAAAGTTAGATAGGGGTATACCTGGTGAGCATCTTCTCGGCTCAAGTTCATATCTCCCACTAGCAGCGGTGTTGCCTTCCCCGCCAAGGAAGCTAAGCCCTGCCAAGAGCGTATGAGCTGCCGCTTGGCGGTGGCGGTTCCTAATTCGAGGTGGGTGCTGCCCAGTAAAAATCGTTCATTTGCAGTTACTATTTCTGCCCCCAACAGGCTGCGGGTTTGCCCGCCATAGAATTTCCAGGTGCGCGGATCCCAACCAGGAATTTTGATGCGTGGGGGAGCCGCCCCTAGTTTGGCGCTGACCCAGCGGCGCACCGGATGGGGGGTAAGCACCGCGACTCCGTACCCGCCAAACAGGGGGCGATCTGCGCGAAGGGGATGCCGGGTGTCACTGAGATTCTCGCGGGGAAGCACTACTGGTAACCGTATCCCTAAAGCGAGTTGACCAGTGAAAAAGCTTAAGAATCGGTGCTGCCATACCTGCCCGGTTTCCTTATTCAAGGAAGTGGCGAGGGCGCGGGTCTGGTCTTGGAACCCGGAGCGTAATTGGTAATAGTCAACCTCTTGCAAGCAGATCGCATCGGGGCGGAAAGCGGCAAACAGTCGCGCCAGCTCCTGCCAGCAATTCCCAGGTAAAGTTTGCCCTTCAGCTGGGGCACCATGTTCGAGGTTTGCACTGATAATCCGCATATTATTCCGCCTGAAAATCTAGGCAGATAGAGTTAATGCAATAGCGTTGCCCGGTCGGCATATCGGGTGCATCTTCGAAAACATGTCCCAGATGGCTCTGGCAGTTAGCGCAGCGTACTTCGGTTCTAACCATCCCATGGGAGGAGTCGTGGTGGTAGCTGACCGCCGCGTCCTCGGGCTTAAAGAATGCAGGCCAACCGCAGTGAGAATCAAACTTGGTATCGGAGCGGAACAGCTCGGCCCCGCAGGCGCGGCAACGATAAATCCCCTGTCGATTTTCATTTAGATATTGGCCGGTGCCGGGGCGCTCGGTACCTGCCTCCCGCAAAACATAGTATTCGTTGGCATCCAGGCGGTTTCGCCAATCAGTCTCGCTGGCGCTGCGGGGGTCGAAATTACTCATCGCTCAACCTTTCTGGGAGTCATTTTCGCCTACCAACTTGCGTGCCAAGCGATGCACTTCCTCATCAGAGCGATCGCGACTCAGGTAACGCACTTGTTGCGGTTGAATGCGGCGCGAAACCAACGCCCAAGGAACTTCTTTTACCAGCCATTGAATTAGTTGTTCTCGCAGGTAACAACGCAGTACCCATAAATCACTGCTATCGGCTGCTGAAACAGAAATCCGCACAGTTTGGCTATCCGCACTCATGTCGGAGACATCTACACTGGCGTGACGTCCGTCCCACAGTTCGCAGCCAGACAACAGCAAGTCCACTTGCGCACGGATGGAATCGATAGGGGCGGAATAATCGAGATAAAGTTCGACCATTCCCTCCTGTTGAGTGTGTTTGCGGGTCCAATTTTCAAAGTTCTCTTGGGTGAAATGGGTGGAGGGCACAATCATGCGGCGTTCATCGAAGAGGTTAAGCACCACATAGGTGAGGGTGATTTCCTCTACTGTACCCAGTTCTTTTTTCCCGTCTAAACCAGGTACCTGCACTTTATCGCCCACGCGCAGTGCATCAGAAAGCGCAATCTGTAGCCCGGCAAACACATTTGCCAAAGTCGATTGAGCAGCCAAAGTTGCCACGATCGAGGCAACCCCCGCTGAAGCCAGCATAGAACCCATTGCCACCTGGGCAGAAGGGAAAGTCAAAATCGCGCTGGCGATACCTACCACTACCACTACCGCTTGTAGGACGCGCCGAATCACCTGCGCCTGAGTCAACATTTTTGACCGACTCCGGGTAGGTTTTCCGCGGTTAGCTTTTACCGCCACATCTTCGATGAGGTAGCAAATGCGGGTAATCAGGAAAGTGAAAGCCAAAATGACCGCTATCAGCAACCCTTGGCTAAACCGACCAATCCCGGTAGAGCTGGAAATTTCCAGCCCGGAAGTGGTGTATTTCCAACCCAGATAGGCGCCCAGAATCGCCATAGTAAAGAAGAAGGCGCGGGTGGCGCGGTTTAGAATTAGCTTTGTGAGCGGCTCGCGCTTAGAGACCAGCTTCAAAATCGCAGTAGCGATTGAGGCTAGGATGATCCCGGCCACCGCCCCAATACCCGTGCCGGCCAGGCTGGTTAACCAATCGAATACTTGCTCGACGGTTTGATCTGATGAAGACGTGCTCGATAATAGCCACTGCATATTCCTAGACTACGTTTCACCGACGAAAAATGCAGTTATTGAACCGGAAAAAGATGCGGTGAACGTGAGTTGTGAGAGGCTTCATAGATGATTACTTTGCCTTTAGTTGCCTAGTGCCGGTAACATTATTCAAGTCTGAGCCGAGGCCTATAGGCCAGGCCGCAAGGCCCCCATCGTCTAGAGGCCTAGGACACCGCCCTTTCACGGCGACGGCACGGGTTCGAATCCCGTTGGGGGTACGATCTGCCGAAAGGTGGAACACAAATGAATATGGCCCAGTGGCGCAGTTGGTTAGCGCGCCGCCCTGTCACGGCGGAGGTCGCGGGTTCGAGTCCCGTCTGGGTCGCAGGTCTTTTTTGGACCCTTAGGCTCTGTAGCTCAGTTGGGAGAGCGTTCGACTGAAAATCGAAAGGTCACCGGATCGATGCCGGTCGGAGCCACCATTTTATAGTTACCGCTATTCTTGATACTCTTTGGTGGCATCTGCGCCAGGGGAAGCAAAATGATCCCAACCTTGCTGGCAGTGCGGTTTTCCATCTACTAATAGGAACGTCCCAGGGCTGGTCTCCGCAGGCACGCTGGCAATGTCTTCGCCCTCGTTGCAGTCCCTACGTCCAGGCGAGTTCCCTGGTAGTACCCGTCCAATGGGGGTAAATCCGGGAACCGCAAATCCCGCGGGAGCGGTACACAGTAAACCATGGTCTTCGCCGCCTCCTAGAACCCAATCCCAGCTATTTACACCCAAGAAACTAGCCAGGCCAGCTAGGCGTTGCGCATATTTTTCTAAGCGGGAACTACTCAAGTCAAGTACTACTCCGGAAGCGGCTGCTATTTTTGCCCCGTCCCGGCTCAGCCCATCAGACACATCCATCAGGGCATGGGCTCCAGCGTCTGCTAACTGGGGCGCAAGGTCGGCGGGAACCTGGGGGACCTGGTAGCGGCTTATAACCTCTTTAGCGAGGCCGCGCAAAGCTTCCGGTAGGGCAGAATCGTCTAGGGTCGCTTGCGGGCTTTGGAAGTGTTCTAGCAGGGCTAACCCGGCAGCGGAATCACCGAGATTGCCCGCAAAATAGACGAAGTCACCCACTTGCGCCCCGCAGCGTAATAGCGGGGGCCGTCCTTGCAAATCCCCAATCACCGTCACTGCCATCTGCAGGCAGGGTCCGGAAGATAAATCTCCACCCACCAGGGCGTACCCGTAGCTTTCTAAGCCTTTTGCTAGCCCGGTAGCGAGGGCGTTAATTTCGGTGTTACTCATACCTTTGGGAATGGTTACCGCCGCGACTGCGCTATGAGCGCTTGCCCCCATGGCCGCAATATCGGCGGCGTTTTGCGCGGCGGCGCGCCTGCCGATCTGTTCTAGGCTCATCCAGTCGCGACGAAAATGCACTCTTTCTACCAGCACATCGGTGGAAATCACGGAGCGAGAATCAGGATGAGCCAAAACCGCACAATCATCTCCCGACCCCACCAGTACTCGCTTGTGCGCATGTAGCCCGGAAGTAAAATCGGCGATCAAGCGATCTTCGGCCGTAATGGGGGTAGGTACCGCCCCCTGAAAAGACGGTAAAGAATGCGGAGAAGAGGGTTCTACCTGGGCGGACTCGCCAGGAGGAGAAGTAGTCATAGTAGCTAGCCTACCTACTTACTGCTATCAGTTCACTAAAGCCGGTTTCGGCGTCGCATTTGCGTAACCGCTAGCCTTCCAGTGGCGAACGCGATCCTATTTTATGGCGTTATCTAGCTGGGCTTTGCGGGTTAGCTGCTGCAAGAAACGATCCTGGGTTTCTCCGAAGAGGTCGCGCCAATAGCCACGCTGCGTAACTTTCCCGTGTTTTAGCACTACTACCTGGCAATCTAGGGCAATCACATCGATTAGGTCGTGGGTGACCTGGATAGTGGTAGCGCCCCCGATTCGTTCCCGCAGCAGCACTCGCAGCTGGTCGGCTACCTCTACATCCAGGGAGGCCATTGGTTCATCTAGTAACACCACATCCGGTTCTATCGCCATCGCGCGGGCAATAGCGGCGCGTTGCTTTTGACCGCCGGAAAGCTGATTGGGACGGCGTCGCTCTAGGTTTTGCATTCCCACCGCGGCTAGTTGGGTGCGCGCCAACTGGCGGGCGCGCTCTTTATCAATCCCTAGGCAACGCAAGCCAAACACCGCGTTACGCAGCACGGACATATGTGGAAATAGCGCTGGATCTTGGGCGAGAAGTACGATTCGAGGCTGATCTATGCTCCACTTAATAGAGCCGGAATCCGGTATCAGGGTGCCTGCCAGCAGGGAAATGATCGTAGATTTTCCCGCCCCATTCGGACCCAGTAGGGCAGTGGCGGAGCCGGGGGTAAAATCTAAATCCACGTCTAAGTTACGTACCGCTATTTTCGCGTCCAGATGTACCCCGGGACCGGTCTGTTTTTCTCGTGGCACTTTCTTGGAAAGGCCGCTAATCGCACCGGCTGTGCCCGGGGCGCCGCTGAGCTTTTGCCTTCCCATCAGACGCGAATACCAGAAGTCTGAAAGTACCTGGGTGCCACCTACTATCAAAATTGCCAGCGCAATAATCACTAAAGATAGAGAAAGTGCCAGGTCAGTATCGGTTTCTCGTTGCAGATATACCTCGAGGGGAAGGGTGCGGGAAATACCTTGCAGAGATCCGGCAAAAGTAATCGTGGCCCCAAACTCTCCCAGGCAACGCGAAAACGCCAAGGCGGTCGCGGACACAATCGCCGGTGCTGATAACGGTAACGTTACCTGTAACAAGGTGCGGGTGCGGGTAGCTCCTAGCCCCCTGGCGGCGGCCTCGTATTGGAAACCCCGAGTACGTAGCGCGCCCTCTAGAGAAGTAATCAGGAAGGGCATAGCGACGAAAGTTTGGGCAATAATTACCGCCAAGGTAGTGAACCCAATCTGAATCCCCAATAAATCCAGCTTTGCCCCGATAATCCCCATGCGTCCCCAGGTGATCAGCAGTACTAAACCGGCAACTACCGGGGGTAACACCATCGGTAGGGTAACGAAGGTGCGTACTAGGCGGGGAAATAAATTGTTTCGCGCCTGGGCGAGCCACAGTGCCAGGGGTACCCCGCAGACAATACACAGCGCAGTAGAAATCAGGCAGGTTTTTAAAGACAGCCAAAGAGCGTCCTGGCTTTGGGCAGTGGCCAGCAGCTGCGGGATTTGCCCCCAATGTACCCGCAGCACCAAGGCGGCAAAAGGGATCAGTAAAAAAAGTAGCGCTAAGGCGGCGGGGCCCCACAGCCAAGCTGGGGACCCCGCCGCTTGATTAGCTCCGAAAGATTTACGCAAGGGGAGTGCTAGCTCTTATCTGTTGACAGGGGAGCAGAGAAACCATAGTTTTCCAGGATCTTTAGCCCCGCCTCAGAAAGGACAGCCGCGATAAACTTCCTGGCTGCCTCTTGGTTCTTCGAATTCTTTACTAAAGAAATCGGGTAGGCGTTGACGACCTGCTCGATCCCCTTAACTGCAATAATCTCGACCTTATCTCCAGCGGCCTTGGCGTCGGTCTGGTAAACCAGTCCCGCATCGGCCTCCCCACTTTCCACCTTGCCGCGTACATCGGTAACTTTTTGTTCCTCAGATACCGGCTTCAGGGTTACCCCTAGTTTTTCTTGCAGTTCTTTGGTGGCATTACCGCAAGGGACGCCCTCGGCACAAACCACTAGTTTCTTGCCGTCCAAAGAGGCATCTAGCCCGGTAATCTTGGCGGGGTTCCCTTTGGGGACAATTAGTGCCAGGGTGTTGGAGGCGAAGGGTTTGACCTCGCTAACCAGATCCGCGTCAGTTGCTTTTTTCATGTTCTTCTCGTCAGCAGAAGCAAACACGTCCGCCGCCGCACCGTTCTTTAACTGATCTACCAGGGTAGATGAACCCTCGAAAGAGAACTTTACTTCGATATTAGGATCGGACTTTTTCAGTACTTTCTCTACAATTTCCGGGAAAGCCTTATTTAACGAGGCGGCAGCGAACACTGTAAGCTGGGTTTTTTCTGCCGGTGTTTTGCTTTCTGCGCTCTTAGTACCCCCCGATGCCGAGCAGGCGCCTAGTGCCAGGGCAAGCCCGGCTGCTAAAGCAACAAGGCGAAATTTTTTCACAGTTTTTCTCCTTCTGGCAGTTGCACCGACACGTTAGTGGCTTTGACCTGTGCGGTAGCTACCGAACCAACCTCTAAATTAAGTTCTTCTACCGCTTCGGTAGAGACCAGGGAAACCACCCGATAGGGCCCGCACTGCAGATCTACTTGGCTCATTACCTGGCCTTTTTTCAGGGCGATCACCAGGCCTTGAAAGTGGTTACGAATCGACTGGTTAGGTTCTTCCCCCAGACGTATGGCAGTAGGTCGTTCCTGCAAGAACCGGGCTACCGAGGCTCCGTCCACTCGTTTGGGACCAGATCCAGTAACTGCTTTGATTAGGTTTTCATCAAGCCAACGGCGAATGGTGTCATCACTGACTCCGAGCAAGTTGGCGATAGTAGATATCCGATAATTTGGCATGAAGTTAGGCTATCGTAAAAACAAAGAAAATACCTAGAAAATAGGTTTTCTGCGGAAATAGTTATAAGAAAAGTTCTAAAAATAAAAAATATGCTTAGTTATCAAAGCCCGGGTAAAACTAGCTGGGGTACCGGGAAATCCTTTGTGACAAGACGCATCGAGGGTGCCGACCGCTCGAAAAGCGAGCCGGCACCCTCAAAAAGCGTCCGGGTTTAAGCTCCCTGGGCGGGGGCCCCGCCTGCGTCCTCACCGCCGGCAGCAGTAGCCCGAACCGGGGTCCAACCCGGCTTTTCCGGGCTAGCGGCAGTCGCGGGGCGCCGCGAACGGTAAACGATTGGTGGACGGGTAACGTAACCCACCGGAGCTGAGAGCACGTGCACTAGGCGGGTGAAGGGCCAGACCGCCAGCAGCAGTAAACCGGCAATAATATGCAGTTTGAAACTGAGCGGCACATTCGCCATCAGATCTACCTGAGGTTGCAGCATGAACAAGGAACGCAGCCACACCGAAATGGTTTTGCGGTAGTTATAGCCGCCATCTGCACCAAAAAGCTGATTGGCGGCAGTAGCTATTGCCCCCAAGGCCAGGGGAATCGCCAAGAAAATATAGGCAACTAGGTCGCGGCCGGTAGTAGCGAAACGTACCGAATGGTTAACGAAACGCCGCCACAGCAAGCCGATAAAGCCCAGCAGTGCCGCAATCCCTGCCACGGTGCCCCCAAAAGTGGCTAGTAGGTGGTACTGATGCTGGGTGACCCCCATAGACTCGGTCATCCAGTCGGGGATGAATAGCCCCATAAAGTGCCCCACCAGCACGAACAAAATCCCGAAATGGAATAGCGGGGAAGCTAATCGCAGGATTTTAGCTTCCCGTAGCTGTGAGGACTCGGAAGTCCATCCATACTGGTCAGAGCGGTAACGCCAGATAAGACCGGCAACTAGTAGCGTAATGCAAATATAGGGAAATACTCCCCAAAACAACACGTCCATGACTTCACCCTTCGCTCGCGGTGTCTGCTTGAACCGGGGCTAACTGCGGCCACGGTAAGTTATTACTGTCGTCTAAGCCCACTAATTCGGTAGGCGGACCTTGACGGATTAGGCGCTCCATGCGCTGGCTGGTTTCACTGTCAGCTTCTCCCAACACCATGCGCAGGGCGTTTACCACCTTTTGCCAGGGAGAATCCAGAGAGCACAGCGCGGCATGCAGCACTTCGATACCCTCCCGGCTGGCGGCGATCGCGCCCAGCACTAAAGCTAAATCTTCGCCCTGACAGCGGGCTGCCAACTCTAAAACCCGAGGTAGATAGTCGGGTAAAGATTCCCGGTGGGGAGGTTCAAAGCCTACGGCGCTAAATAAATCTGAAAATACCGTAAGCGCGATTCCGCGTTGCCGGGTATCTCCAGTGGCGTAATAGGTTAGCTCCAGGGCGCAGCGGCGTTTGCGGTCAAAAGTTTCTACGTAGTCCTCTTGTACTCCGCGAACTCCGCGCATGCGGGCCCAGGAACAAAACTCTCGTAGCTCTTGCCCGATGGCCTCAGGTAGTAGCTCAGCCTCTGCCTTCACCTGAGAAAGGAGTTCCTCCAGGTTGTCACCGGGGTAATCCAAAAGCAGCGCGCAAGCCATCAGGGCAGCGGAACGCTGGTCCGGCTCGAGAGCCACCGCGTTTACCGGGGGCGCCTCCTGCCGGGTAGGAATGAAAGAAACCTTGGAGGTCACCGCGGTGCCCTCCCGATTTCCACCGGGACTTTACCCGAGGACGCGCCCTGACCCACCGGACAAATATATTCACTGGGGGTACGGGCGGTTTCGGGATGAGTGGTGGGAATGACGTAACGATCTTTATATTTAGCGATCGATAGCAGCCGGTACATGGCTTTTACCTGCTCTTCACTCATGCCCACCGCAGCCGGGATTTCCGGGTTCGGCTGATCGCCCAGGTTGATATCGCGCATATAGGAACGCATAGCCGCCAAGCGCCGCAAAGAGCGCTCTACCGGTCGCGGATCCCCCGCGGCGAACAGGTCTGCAAGGTATTCCATAGGGATGCGCATAGTGGCTAGGGCAGTTAGCAGGACCTTGTGGTTCTCACCATCGGCTCCCGAAGCGGTAACCGCCTCAACTACCGGAGATAGCGGGGGAATGTACCAAACCATCGGCAGGGTGCGGAACTCTGGATGCAGGGGCAGCGCCAGAGAATATTCCACGATCAGCTTATATACCGGGGAATTCTGAGCCGCTTCGATAAAGGACTCAGGAATCCCGCTTTGACGTGCAGCTGCAATCACTTCTGGATCTGTCGGATCCAACATTACATCCCGCTGTGCCTGGTAAAGCTGAGTTTCGTCCTCAGTTGCGGCGGCCTGGCTGACCCGGTCGGCGTCATAGAGGATTACTCCCAGGTAGCGCAGCCTACCCACGCAGGTTTCGGAGCAAACCGTGGGGTCGCCGGCCTCGATCCGGGGATAACAGAAAGTACATTTTTCGGCCTTGCCGCTCTTGTGGTTGAAATAAACCTTCTTATAGGGGCAACCCGAAACACACATCCTCCAACCGCGACAAGCGTCCTGGTCGACTAGGACAATCCCATCTTCGGTACGTTTATACATCGCTCCCGACGGGCAGGCAGCCACGCAAGTGGGGTTCAAACAGTGATTGCAGATGCGCGGCAGGTAGAACATAAAGGAACTCTCGAGATCCGCCTTCACCTGCTGGTTCATCTTTTTAAGGGTGGGATCATCCTGCAGGGTTTCGGTAGAGCCGGCCAAGTTGTCATCCCAGTTTGGCCCCCACTTGATATTCTTCAGGGGTTTGCCGCTCATCTGAGAACGCGCCTGCGCTACCGGTAGCGCTTTAGAACCTGCCGGAGCCGACAACAACTTGTCATAGTCGTAAGTCCAGGGCTCGTAATAATCATCTATCTGCGGCATATTGGGGTTGGCGAAAATTTTAGCCAGCTGTGCTAGCTTCCCCCCAGAACGCGGAACTAACTTGCCGGAGGCAGTGCGCCGCCAGCCACCCTTCCACTTTTCCTGGTCTTCCCAGGTACGCGGATAACCGAGTCCGGGGCGGGTCTCCACATTGTTGAACCACATATATTCGGTGCCGGTACGGTTAGTCCATGCCTGTTTGCAGGTCACCGAGCAGGTGTGGCAACCAATGCACTTGTCCAGGTTCATTACCATGACCACTTGGCTCATTACTTTCATGACTGGGCTCCTTTAGAGAAAATGCAAACTGCCACTGACATTTAGAACTCCACCTCCTGGCTGCGGCGACGAATATAGGTGACTTCGTCGCGTTGATTGCCGGTAGGACCGGTGTAGTTGAAGGCATAAGAGAACTGTCCATATCCGCCCAACAAATGTGTTGGTTTAATAAAGATGCGGGTCAGAGAGTTATGGGTGCCTCCACGTTTACCGGTTGACTGGTTAAGCGGAGTGTGGGTAATCCGTTCTTGCGCGTGATACATAAATACTGTTCCCTCCGGGATCCGGTGGGACACAATCGCGCGGGCGCTAACCACTCCGTTACGGTTATGGGCTTCAATCCATTCGTTATCGCGTACCCCGATCTTGGCCGCATCCTGCGGAGACATCCACACGGTTTGTCCGCCGCGACCGAGAGTGAGCATATAGAGATTATCGAAATACTGGGAGTGAATCGCCCACTTGTTATGGGGGGTGAGGTAGCGGACTGCGACCTCGGCACTGGGGGTGCCATCCCCGCGCACCATGCCCGGTGCTGGTTCTCCAAAGAGGTGATGCAAATCCAGCGGAGGACGATAGGTGGGCAGGGATTCCCCGTAGGCACACATCCAATCGTGATCCAGGTAGTAGTGCATCCGCCCGGTCAAGGTGTGCCAAGGCTTGTGGTACTCCACGTTTTGGCTAAACGCGGTGTAACGTCGTCCCCCGTGTTCACTGCCGGACCATTCGGGGGAAGTAACCACTGTCTTGGGAGTCTGTTGCACATCGGCCAGAGTGATCTGGTAATCAGCGTGCCCGCGAGACATTTCAGTCATATCCCCGGAGGCACCCACTTTTTCAGTTAAGGTCTTAAAGCCCTGGGTAGCCAGCCGTCCATTGGTGGTGCCGGAGAACTTCAAAATGAACTCGGCAGCAATCTGGTCGGTGTCTAGGCGCGGACGCGGTCCGATCGCGGTCTCGATTTCTCCAAACTGTTCGCGCATTTCGCGCAGTTCTTTATCGGGGGTGAAAGGCACGCCCTTGGTGCCCATCCCCATTTTCTCGATTACTGGACCTAGAGAGTTAAATTTCTCCGCAATCTTGGTGTAGTCGCGCTCGATCGGAATAATCTTTGGCATGTTGACTCCCGGTACCCAGCCACATTCCTCCCGGGGAATCACTACCCCGGCAGGATTAGCTAGTTCATCGGGGCTGTCATGCCCCAGGGGAGCGGCCAGCACGTCCGTTTGCGTGCCCAGGTGCTTGCCTGCCATCTCCGACACCAATTGCGCTAAATCTTGGAACAACTGGAAATCGGTGCGTGCCTGCCAGGGCGGCAGGATCGCGGCGTTGAAGGTATGCACATAAGGATGCATATCCGTGCTGGACAGGTCATATTTCTCGTACCAGGTGGCAGCAGGTAGTAAAACGTCAGAATGCAAAGTGGTAGAAGTGTTGCGGAAATCCGCAGTCACTACCAAATCCAGCTTGCCTTTCGCGGCCTGCTCACGCCAACGAACGTTACGAGGACGCTGGTCTTCGGATACTTCCTCGGCCTGGACATCGTTATCGGCGCCGATCATATGGCGCAAGAAGAACTCGGTACCTTTGGCAGAGGACCCGAGCAGGTTAGTACGCCAGTTAAAGAAGACGCGCGGGTAGTTGACCGGGTTATCCGGATCTTTCGCCGCGAACTCTAGCTTTCCGGTAGCGAGCTGTTCGGCCACGTAATCCGCGGGTTTCTTACCGGACTCTTGCGCTTGCCGTCCCAGCTCCAGAGAAGACCGGTTGAACTGGGGATATGCGGGCATCCAGCCGCGTTCAGTCGCTTCCAGTAAAGAATCCGCAATATTTTGCTTGGGCACTGAGGCCACAGATGCGGGCGAAGTCAAGCGGTCGGTGGTCAGCGAATCGTAACGCCACTGGTCAGTGGTTAAATACCAGAAACCGGTGGAGATCATTTGGCGCGCCGGGCGTTGCCAGTCTAAGGCGAATGAATATTGCGTCCAGCCGGTAATCGGACGGACTTTTTCTTGCCCTACGTAGTGCGCCCAGCCGCCACCGTTAACCCCCTGGGTACCGCACATAGAAGTCAGGGCCAAGATGGTGCGATATATCTGATCAGAGTGGAAATAGTGGTTCGTGCCAGCACCCAAAATAATCTGGCTGCGGCCTTCAGAATCGAGGGCGTTTTGTGCGAACTCGCGGGCTATCCGGATGGTGGCATTAGCCGGCACTCCGGTGATTTCTTCTGCCCAAGCGGGGCTGCCGGGGTTGGAAGAATCCTGATAATCCTTACCCCAAACGCCCGGGAGACCCGCGCGCTTTACCCCGTACTGGGCCAGCATAATATCAAAAACGGTGGTGACCAGATGTCCATCAATCTCGCGCACCGGCACCCCACGCTTAATGGTGCCGGCACCCACCGAGGAGCCCTCGGTCTCTCCGGCTACCAGGTCGAAACGCGGAAGAGTGATTTCAGCGGTTTTACCGTCGTTTTCATACAGGCTGAGCTCGGCATTGACGCCCTCCATCTTCAGGTTCCAATGGCCTTTACCTTCCGGAGTGAACCGGTCAGCCAAAGTACCACCCGGATCCTTGACACTACCGTCGGCATCCATCACTAGGAAGCGGAATTCTGGTTTGGGTTTTTCTTTGGTTTCCGCCGGCAGGTTAGAAACATCGGCGGCGCTTAGGAACTTGCCTGGTACCAGCCCTTCCGCGGTTTCTTCTAGCTTTATCAGGAAGGGCGAGTCGGTGTAGGAACGCATATAGTCCAGGAAATACTGAGACTGTTTGCCCACGTGGAACTCGTTTAGAATCACATGGCCCATCGCGGTTGCCAGCGCTGCGTCAGTGCCGGGATTAACCCGGAGCCATTCATCCGCGAACTTGGTGTTATCGGAATAGTCGGGGTTGATGGATACCATCTTTTGCCCGTGGTAACGCGCTTCCGTCATGAAGTGCGCATCCGGAGTACGAGTCAGCGGCAGGTTTGAACCCCAAACCAGCAGATAGGAAGAGTTAAACCAGTCTCCGGCCTCGGGAACGTCGGTTTGATCCCCGAATACCTGGGGGCTGGCTACCGGAAGGTCTGCATACCAATCATAGAAAGATAGGTTTACCCCACCGATCAACTGCAGGTAGCGGGCACCGGCACCGAAAGAAACCATCGACATAGCTGGAAGTACCGAGAATCCGGCGATGCGGTCTGGTCCGTAGTCTTTGATGGTGGCCACGTTGGCGGCAGCCACGATCTCTAGGGCTTCCTCCCAGCTGGTACGCACCATGCCACCCTTGCCGCGTGCGGATTTATAGGCGGCGGAGGCAACCGGATCTGCGGCTACCGCCCGGAAGGCCTCGACCGGATCCGGGTGAGTTTGTTTAGCTTTGCGGTAGGCATCTAGCAGCACTGAACGCACATAGGGGTGCCGAATCCGGGTGGGGGAATATTCGTACCAGGAGAACGCGGCACCGCGAGGACAGCCGCGCGGCTCATAGTCAGGCATATCCGGACCGGTAGACGGATAGTCAACCGCTTGCGCCTCCCAGGTGATTAACCCGTCCTTTACAAACACTCGCCAGGAGCAAGAACCGGTGCAGTTCACCCCGTGAGTAGAGCGCACCACCTTGTCATGGCTGAAACGTTGCCGGTAGAACGCATCCGCTTCACGCCCTCCGACCAGGAACATTTGGCGAGCGTCCTGGCTTACCTGCCCGCGCCTAAGCTTCGCACCTAGTTTTAATAACGAAGAAACAGCCATTTTATTTTCCTTTAAGTTGTGTGCTTACTAAGTTTCTGGTGTCGAGAACGCCCCCGCGCCCTCGGCAATAATTTTTATCCGGGGAAGGGCGCGTTCTTGCGGGCGTACTGCCACCAGCAAAGCGCCGAACCGATGATACAAAAGACGGTACAACCGTAGAAGAACGTGGTCGGGGAGACCGCGGTTAGTGCTACTGACGTCACGAAGGGACCGAAAGACGCTACTGCGGCAGTGAACCCGATGGCTCCGCCTGCTTGGCGGGCGGGCATAATCATCGGCATCTGTTTGAAGGTGCCGGCATTGCCCAGGCCAGCGAAGAAGAACATCACCAACATAGCAATCAGGAAGCCGTAGAAATCGCTCATTGACTGCGGGTTGTTGAGGTAGAAACCGGCAATGGCCAGGGTAACTGCCATCCCCACTCCACAAATGAAAGTCCAAATCGCTCCGCCCATTTTGTCGCAGAACGGCCCCCAGGCCATGCGGACTACTGAACCAATCAGTGGCCCTAGGAAGGCGAAAGAAGCACCGGCGACCGCCAGTTTCAAGGGAGACTCGGCGCCGTAGTTGTCATTAATGAGCAGACCGAACACTGCCGAAAGCCCGGAAAATAGCCCGAAGGTCATCACGTACAGCACCGTCATATACCAGGTGTTGGCATTGCTGAAGATATCGAGCTGCTGGCGAATATTGGCTTTAATCGGTACGTCGCGCAGCATAGTAAACGACAAGATCGCCGCCACAATGCACCAGGGGACAAAGAAAATCGCGGCGTTAGACACCCAAATACTTGCGCCATCGGCGGTCTGCTGGGGGCTCATCCAAGTGAGACCGAATAGCGAGAATCCCATTAGCATCGGGCCGACTAGCTGAATGATTGACATCCCTAGGTTGCCGATCCCGGCTTGCAGACCCAAAGCAGTCCCCGAAAGCCGCTTGGGGAAGAAGTAGCCGGTAGAAGGCATATAGCCAGAGAAGGAACCGCCTCCGATCCCACACATGAACGCGAGAGCTAGTAGCCACCAATAGGGGGTGTTCGGGTTTTGCACCGCGAAGAACCAGCCCAGCATGGGGATGATGTACAGGATTGAGGACCAGCCCACCAGTTTGCGGGTACCCACGATGGGCGGCAAAAAGGTGTAAATCAAACGCAAGAATCCGCAGGACAAACCGGGCATGGAGGTCAGCCAGTAAAGCTGCGCCTTGGTGAGGTCGAATCCGATCTCATTAAGTTTAGGGGCGATAGCTGATACCAGGAACCACACGGTGAACGCCAGGATTAAGGAATAGGTGGAGATCGCCAGGGTGCGCCAGGCAAGTCCAGAGTCCCATTTATCCGGGTTATTCGGTTCCCAGTCAGTCAGTACGTATTTAGATTTCTTTGTAGCTTCCATAGCTCCATTGCTTTCTTTATGCCAGGTAACGCTGTCAGCCTGTCAGATTTTCCTTAACTTTTCCGTGTTACGATAAATGAGGACAATATCTGCAGGTTAAAGCGATATTGTTAATAACGATAATAGCCCGACCTGAGGGATGGTATCCAGGTAATCGCAAGCTGGTGTTTGCGTAATTGGTAGGAGGATTTCGCCTTGTCAACGGACCCGCACGCGCACTTAAAAGAGAAAAAACTACAAAAATTGCGCGGTCGCGCCGCAGGTGCGGTGATAACTGTTTCCGATCGCTGTAAAAACGGAGAGCGCCCTGATAAGTCAGGTCCTTTGGCTCAGGAACTGCTAGGTGAGTACGGAATCGATGTAGATCGGGTAAGGGTGGTTGCTGACGGAATCGAATCCGTGCAAAACGAAATTCGCGCTGCCATTGCCGAGGGTGCGCGAGTGGTGCTAACAACCGGAGGCACGGGAATTACCGAACGGGACCTGACACCCGAGGCCACCGCTCCACTGTTAGAGGCACGCCTAGATGCGATTGCTTGGCAAATCTGTCAGCAGGGTCTAAAAGCCACCCCGCTCTCTTCGCTTTCGCGCGCCCTGGTGGGGATTACTGGGCGGGGCTCCGAGGGTGCGATCGTGGCCAATGCGCCCGGCTCCCGAGGAGGAGTACGCGACACCATTAGCGTCCTCGGCCCCCTCTTGCCCCACCTTTTAGAGCAGTTAGATCCCGTAGCCTTCCCCCTGGAGTAGCAGCTGGAGACCTGCTTTTTCCGGAGCGGGCAAAACTTTTTCCTCCTGCCCAAAAACTCGAAAAATGACCAAGTCATTTTTCGAGTTTTGCGCCCGCCTAGCCGACTCGGATAAAAGTTTCGCCCGCTCCTATTCTGGAGTTGGTGCTCCCGCGTAGAGGTCGCGGCTAAGACAAGGGATAACAAGCTGTAGCGAGGGAGTAGGTTGCTCCGAGCGGGTGCGGTGGGCATAAGAATTTGGAAAACGCCGCTACGTTTTCCAAATTCTTGGGCAGGAGGAGCAATCTACTCCCTCGCCCGACCTGACCCGGTGCCCTCGCCTAGCTAGCGGGAGATACGTAGTAACTCGGTTACCGGGGCGATATCTGCCGGCGTATCCACGTCGCGGGCATAATCGGGGGAAATCTTGCGGGTGGCAAAGCCGATTTCACCCAAAACCCCGCGTACCGAGCGATTAAGGGGATTTGCGCGCGCCATCTCCATTAGCGCCCGTACGGTAAATGCCCCGAGAACATATTGGGTAACTTCTCCCACCTGGCCTAAAAGTATTTTTTGTTTCTCAGCAGCGTCCTCGTTGGTTTCCTGTAGCTGCCGCGCCAGCTGGCGCAAAGCAAAACCGGAAAGCGGAGCATCTACCGGGCAAACCCCGATAATGTCGGAGGGAGAAAACACGAAAGAGTTAGCTAACCGGCGCCAGCCAGCAGCGATTCCTGCGGCAGGTCCCGAGCCGGGGGGTTCCTCCATCGTGAGAAAGACTCCCTCGGGAACCTCAACTTCGCCGGGAGCCACCACTACGGTGGGAACTGCCGGCAAAAAAGATAGCGTCCAACTGATGAGGCGATCTCCGGCAATCAGTAGATCGGGTTTACTGCGTCCTCCGAGGCGTTTGCCGGTCCCGCCCGCCAACACGATTACTCCATTTAGGTACTGCGGGGAACTAACCATGATTAACTTCCCTATCTGCAGCTTCCGGTGCGCATCCGGGACGCACCCAAGTGCCGGAGCGTCCTCCTCGTTTTTCCAAAACGTAGCACTCGCGGATAGAGACCATTTTGTCTACCCCTTTCACCATGTCGATCAGGTTTAAAGCGGCGACGGAGGCAGCGGTAAGGGCCTCCATCTCGATTCCGGTGCGGTCAGCAGTCCGGCAGGTGGCAAGAATTTCCACGCCTTCCTCAGCCAGTTGAATATCTACTGCGCAGTAATGCACCCCAATCGGATGCGCTAAGGGCAGCAGCATCGGGGTCCGTTTGGCGGCGGCAATCCCCCCGATGCGCGCTACTGCCAAGGCATCTCCTTTCGGAACCTCTCCCGCGCGTAGGGCCGCCATAATCTTCGGCGAGCACTGCACAAAGGCGCGCGCCCGCGCCTGGCGCACGGTGGGCTGCTTGCCGGTAATATCCACCATATGGGCCTGACCAGCTGCGTTTAAGTGGGGTAAATGCTGTGCGTCTTGGTCTTCCATAACTGTTCCTTCTTTCCTGATGCCCGAACCGCTGGATGAGGCAAGTCAATGTGTCCCTAGCAGGGCAACACATCCACTAGGCTCCATTGATCTACCTGAGTTACGTCCTCTGGCACGATTGCCAGCGCATTTGCTTGATGCAGGGAAGCCACGAAATGCGAACGCGCCCCCAAACGGTGAGTAGGGGTAATGGTGGGGGTATCGCCCACGCGCTGCGCCTCAGTTAAATGAACGGGCACGAATTGGCGTTTACCGGCAGGTGACTTCCACGCCACGGTAGTGGTGGCGGCGCGAGTCTGGAGCGCGGCGCGTCCCTCCTTCCCGGCTAAAGCGGCCAGGATGGGGCGTACAAATACATGGAAAGATACAAACACGCTGACCGGATTACCGGGCAAAGTTGCCACATAAACCGCGGCCCCATCAGGAGCCGGAATCGTGCCAAAACCTTGCGGTTTACCGGGCTGCATCGCAACTTTGGTAAAAGCTAAACCGCCCGATAAGCCAACTTGTTTCACCACATCATAGGCGCCAGCGCTCACTCCGCCGGTGGTTACAATCAAATCCGCGCCCTGGGCTGCCTGCTGCAAGGTTTTCGCAAAGACTTCGGGTTCATCATCGGAGCTATAAACGCCAGATACTATTGCGTCTTGCCGGTGCAGCAGCGCCTCTAACAGCACCGAATTCGAGTCCGGGATTTGCGCCCCCTTCAGGGTCGCTCCCGCCGGGCGCAGCTCTAGCCCCGTAGAAATTACTGCTACTCGCGGGCGGCGATAAACCGGTAACTCCGAATAACCTATAGAAACTGCAGAGGAAAGCGCGGCGGGAGTAAGAACCGTTCCGGCGTTCAAAACCAAATCACCTATGGCAGCATCCTCGCCCGCCTTGCGTACGTTCGCCCCCGCGCGCGGACAACGCACAATCGTGACCTCTTTAGGCAGTTCAAGCGGACCTGCCGGCAGGGTGGTGTCCTCTACTTTAATCACGGTATCGGCGCCGGCAGGCATGCGGGCACCGGTCATAATCCGCATAGCATGTCCGGCCGAAAGGCGATAATCAGCATTGTCGCCAGCGGCAATATCGGCTTCGACTGGCAAAGTTAGGGGCAAAGTTTTTTGTGCTCCGTCATCCCCGGGGGCGCTTGGCAACTGGGTTTTATTTTGCGCAGCGGAGTCAACAGCCTCTCGGTTTTTATCTGCCCCCGTCGCCGGGGTGGAGTTTTCTTCGAGGACGTCCGGCAGGTCGCAGGCGCGCACCGCAAACCCGTCCATCGCCGAGTTAGTAAAAGGTGGCACCGGGAAACGGGCCGAAACATCTTCCGCTAAAGTAGCTCCTAACGCTTCCGCTACTGGCATCAGCGTGGGAGGAAGGGACTTCACCTGGGTTAACACCTGCTTGAGATACTCGTCTACCGCTTTCATTGTTGCCCATCCTTTCCGGATACCGTTGTTTGCTTCTGGGATCCGTTCCCAAAATGCACTACGTTCCATTTCCCGCTGGCCGCGTCCACGATTAAAAGTTTTCCGATAAGGGGTTCGCCGACTCCCACAATCATTTTGATAGCTTCAGTTGCCAGAATCGATCCCGCCTGCCCACAAACCGCGCCGAGCACCCCATTTACCCGGGAAGTGGGGGTGGTTCCAGCAGGTGGCTCCGCCGGATATAGGTCCCGCAGGGTAAGTCCTTTGGCGAATACCGAAATTTGGAAATTCATAGCCACTAAAGTTCCCCACAGGTGGGGGCGGCCCACCTCGGCGCAAGTATCGGCAAGCAGATATTTGGCGGAAAAATTATCGGTTGCATCAATTACCAGGTCATACGCGCTAATAATGCTGCGGGCGTTGTCAGCAGTGATCTTCGGTTCTAGCTGCACCCGTACATTCGGGTTCAAGCTATGGACAGTGGCGGCCGCCGATACCGATTTAACCTGTCCCAAGTTAGAAGCGGGATGAATAACTTGCCGCTGCAGATTCGATTGCTCCACCCGATCGGGATCAGAAATCCCCAGAGTGCCGACCCCAGCGGCACTCAAATAGGCAAGAGCTGGAGAGCCCAGACCGCCGGCGCCTACTACTAAAACTCGTGCGGCCTGCAAAGAATCAATCCCGCGCTCACCTATCCCGTCCACAGTGGCGGTGAGGCGATCACGTTCGGAAACCATCCGCTTCCTTTCCTAGAACTACTGCCTTATACAATACCGGTAGAGCGCTTCGGGAGGGTGACAGATGATATTCGACGTAAAGATGACAGAAGAGCCCCTGACAGATTCGCATTTGTCAGCGGGGATACCAGATATTCCTGTCACTAGTGGCGCGCGAGTGGTTTTCAACGGCTGCGTCCGTAACCACGACGGCGGTCAGGGAGTCACCCATCTGGTTTATTCTGCCCATCCAGAGGCGGAGAAATTTCTGGTGAAAGCGGTGCGGGATGCGATTGAGCTGGCCCTTCCCGAGGACGGAAACGCGGTTTCTCCGGACGCTACCGGAGATACCACCGAAAGTTTGGATGCAGTTTTTGTGCGCCACCGGATCGGGCGTCTGGAAATCGGAGAAACCGCGCTGCTAGTAGTAGTTGACGCTCCGCACCGGGATGCTGCCTTCAAAGTGAGTGCCGAAATCGTTGACCAGATCAAGGCGCAGGTGCCGATCTGGAAAGATCAATACTTCGCCAATGGAAGTAACCACTGGTCAAACTGTCCCTAAGTTTCGGGTCTGGCTCGGTAAAAGTCATAGTTGCGCGGGGGAGGAGATTCTCCCTCCTGCCCAAGAATTCGGAAAACGTAGCGATGTTTTCCGAATTCTTATGCCCACCGCGCCCACTCGGGAAAATCTCCTCCCCCGCTACCGTCCTCTGTTCCTTCCCCGGCCGCGACCCTAGTGTGGGACAGGTTGACCAGTGCAGGAAAAAAGAATTAGCTGCAAATCGGTGGGTAAGTACGTATCCGATCACTTAGGTTTTGTTCTTTTTTATCCCTCGAAAGAGATCCGTCCCTGCACGCTAAGTGCATTTCTCCCTTTTCGGTAACCGAAAGTACCCCTTGCGCGGGGGAGCTGCCCGAAATACTAGGCGCTCCATGGCTAAACGGTGCTTGCAACCCTAGCGCGGGGGAGAAGTTTTATCCGATCAGGCTGGGCGGGCGTAAAAATCGCGAAATGGCTAAGTCATTTCGCGATTTTTTGGGCGGGAGGAAAAACTTCTCCCTCGCGCTGAACCCGGAGTGCTTTTACCGAGCCAGACCCTGCACTCTAGGAACGGGTCTGACCAGTGTTTAGCCTCCGGCGAAGGGAGGGAGAACATCCAATTGCCCGTTGGCGGCGGATTCACCGAGGGGGGTGTCGCCATCGGCAAGGGCACCATCGACTAGGAACGAACTAACCTCCAAGATCGGTGCCAGATCGTTACTGCTGGCGGCTTGGGCGATTTCCCGCAGGGTTTGGTGGGCATCTGCGGGAACCTGCGCGCTATCAACTCCAGCTGCGTGGGCAGCGCCAGCAAAAAAACGTACGGTTACCAAGCGTTAGCCTCCGATCTGAGAAAGGGAATAGGTTCTGCGCCCCGCCGCTATTTCGGTGTGCCCCGCGGGTTTGGCTGCTTGCGCGTCTAACCAAAGCTGAGAAAGCTCTTCATTGGAGGCACCTTGACGTAAAGGAGCTAACAAATCCACAAAAGACAGGGAAAACAGGCAAGAATAGATCCTGCCGTTAGCAGATAGGCGAGTGCGGTCACAGGTAGCGCAGAAAGGCGAAGACTCGGAGGCAATAACTCCGATGATCCCGGCGGGATGATCGGTGCCGGCTGCCACGTTCCAGCGCCGCGCGGGAGCAGACGGATCGGTTTCTATCGGGGTAAGAGCAAAGCATTCGTGCAGGCGTTGCAAAATATCGCGGGCGTGAGGGCGCCCAGCTGCCGAATCCCCCAGGGGACCAATCGGCATGAACTCTATCGCCCGCCACTGAAAGCCGCGCCGCAGTGCGAAGCGCACTAAATCAGGCAATTCCTCCAAAGACTGTTGATCTAAAATCACTGAGTTAAGTTTTACGGGGCTAAGGCCGCTGGCAGGAAGTTTTTCTAGAGCCGCCGCGACCTCGGAAAACCGATTGCGTTTAGCAAGCGCAAAATAACGGTCGGGATCTAAAGTATCTAAAGAAATGTTGATTCTCCCTAAACCTGCCTCTACCAGGGAATCTATCCGGGTAGCTAAACCGATAGCATTGGTCGTTAGGGCAATATCGGCAGGCAAATCAGCCTCTGTGAATGCCTGGCGAATCTGGCAAATAATTTCCTCTAAATCGGGGCGTAAGAGCGGTTCGCCCCCGGTTAAGCGAACTTTGCGAATCCCTAGTGACAGCGCCACTTGGGTCAGGCGCCCAAATTCCCGGGGGGTTAGTAGCTCCTGGCGGGGAATCCAGGTGTCGGCGTCCTCGGGTAGGCAGTAACTGCAGCGTAAATTGCAGCGGTCGGTAACCGATAGGCGTAGGTCTTTCGCGACCCGACCCCAACGGTCAAGTAGTTGACGCGAGGGTGCTGTGGCCTCAGATGCAGCGCGCATTACCCCTCCTGCGGCTAGGTGTTGTTTGCAAATGTCTAGTCTCGCCAGTTCTCTGCTAAATCCTGTAGTTGCGAAATAAGTTCTTCGGCATCGGCACCCTTACCGCAGGCATAACCGGTAAGAAAAGCAGTCAAGGGGGCACCCGGACGAGAAGGACCATGCGCTACCGTTCCAATCAAAGACAGTAGCTCTGATTCCACCGTTTCCAGCGGATTGTCCTCTAATTGCAGGTGTTCGCGCACATCGGTTAACCAGCGATGCATCTGCGCCATCTTTTCTGGGTCGTCTTTCTTATTGTTACCAGCCATCAGATTCCCCTTTCGATTGCGCGCGACCGGTTTTGGGTTGCTTTTTCTATCCTAAACCTCAACGATACCAGGGAAGATAGCCTTTGCAGGAGCTTTGTTTTCCGAGGGCGTAGGAGGGGAAAATCTGCGTAGATAGCAAGCGAATATTATTGCTCAGAAGCGGAAGAAGCTTCGGAATGTTTCCGTTTTCGCCAAATCTTACCGAGGCGACCGCGCAAGCTTCCTCCGGCTCTGATCCAGTCGTTGATTGCGGAGATTCCTACCGCCAACAGGTAAAGTCCGATCAGCACCGACATCTGGACGATCATCGGCCAGGCGGTTGGTAGGGGATTTGCCACCGCCGAGAATACGGCGGCAAGCACCACTGCCCAACGCCAGCCTTTCAACATGGTTTTGGCTTTCATTACTCCCACAAAGTTGAGCATCACCAAGATTTCGGGAATCAGGCAGGACAGCCCAAACGCGAGAACCATGCGCATAAAGAAGGTGATATAAGAATCCGCCCGCAGCAGCATTACTGCGCCATTGGGGGTAAAGGAATTCAATATCGAAACCGCTTTGGGAATTATCCACACCCCGGAGAGGGCGCCTCCGCTGAAAAGTAAGATCCCGACTAAGCCAAAAATGGTGATATAGATTTTTTCTTTGCGTTTAAGCCCGGGAGCAATAAAAGCTCCGATCTGAAAAATCCACCAGGGCGCGGAAATTAGTATCCCCAACCAGAGGGATACCTGAATTCGCAGATCAAAGGCGGCGCCAATGGTCTGGAAGTTTAGTTGCGGGGCTTGACCGCTAACCTTTTGCAGTGGTTCTTGCATCCAATTCAGAGTAGGGGTGACCAAGAACCAGCCGCCAATCGCGGCTACGAAAATACCGGCCAGCGCTAATAGCAGGCGTTTACGCAGTTCCAGAAGATGTTCAGTCACCCGCATGCGGGCTTGCGGGTTAGTCTTTTTTTGTCCCGGCATGGGGGCAGTGGCTATTTATTTTCCGGCGGGTCAGCGGTATCGGACTGCCCGCTAGCCACTTGAGGAGAGGAAGTCTGGACGTTATCCTGCGTCGCCGCCGGAGAAGACGGAGCGGCTGGAATTTGGGGATTTTGAGGTCCGGCCGTCACCTGCTTATTGGTGTCATCTTCGCTGAGGTCAGATAGCTCAGACTTGAGGACTTTCGCAGATTTTCCGATATTGCGGGCAATGTCGGGCAGCTTGGAGGCTCCAAAAACAATGATTAACACCAGGAGCAGAATCAGAATATGTACTGGCCTCACGGTGGTGCCCTTCCTTTCTTACAGACGGCATCTAAAATATCTTCCCCCAATTGTAGCGGGGTTAGACGGCAAATAGGCGACTCCTATTGAGAATAGCTAAAACTTGTCGGCTTAACTAACAAATGCTTAGGAATACTAAGAACGCGGAACTTGTTAAGGCGGCGCGCGTCCTCGGTATTCGCCCTCTAAACTGGGTAGTCTGAAAGTGGGAGGCAAATGTGAGCGAGTTCATTGAGGAAGAAAAAGCGGGAGCCCAGGCCATAGCGGATTTGATGGCGGGGAAGAAAACGATTGTGGTCGCGGGAGCAGGGATGTCCACCGATGCGGGGATCCCGGATTATCGCGGCACCGGTTCTTCCGGGATGCCCACCGTTGATATGGATCAGTTTCTAGGGGAGCTTTATTGGCGTAAATGGGTGTGGCGGCGCAATCAAGAAACCTGGAAAACTGTGGCGCGGCTACAGCCCACCCCGGGGCACTACGCTTTAGCCCGGCTAGAGGATGCGGGGCTGATTAACTGCATCGCCACCCAAAACGTAGACGGCTTAGACCGCAAAGCGGGTTGTAAGAATGTGCAGCTACTGCACGGCACTTTCGAGGAAGTACAGTGCCTGGGGTGCGGAGCAGTGTTTTCGCGCGAACATATTGACCAGGAGCTACGTAAACTCAATCCGGATGTAAAAGACGATCCGGACCCCAAGAATGTGGCAGTGCTAGCCGCAGCTGATGAGCGGGCGGCGCGTGCTTGCCAGTTTAACCTGCTTTCTTGTCCCCGTTGCGGCGGGATTATCAAACCGGGAATCGTATTTTTCGGGGAATCTCTGCCGGGGGAAGCGATGGATCGTTCTTTCGCGGCGGCGCGGGAAGCCGAGGTAGTGCTGGCAGTAGGCACTTCCCTGGCGGTGCTGACCGGGCTGTGGGTGTTGCGGGAAGCCTGGGGAACCGGCGCCAAAGTAGCGGTGATTAACCGGGGACCCACGGCCGCCGATTCTATTGCGGACGTGCGGGTGTCCGGGGGCGCCTCCCAGGTGTTAACCCAAGTGGCAGAGATCTTGCTGGACTAAAGTTTTCAGAATCCGGGGATAACCGCTTAATACCCGAACGAGGATGCAGGACTTTGGTGTAGATAACGCTATCCATCTTGGTGGGGCTGCCGGCGGAAACCGGGTTCCTAAAGAAGACAGAGACTCCTATATTCCTAGAACTGCTTTTGCGATCAAGAAATAGATGATTAGACCGGAGGCGTCCAGTAGCGTTGAGATGAAGGGGTTGGCGAATACTGCTGGGTCTATACCGAACTTGCGTGCCACTAGGGGCATGAAGCCGCCGACCGTGGCAGCTAGGGTACAGATAGACAGCAAGGTCAGCCCGATTACTGCCCCTATTTGCGGGCCATAAAAAATGCTGGTTAGCGCAAATCCGAGTGTTCCGATGAGGGCGCCCAATAGTGCTCCAACTCGGATTTCTCTGGAGATCACTCTGAGCCCGTCGCCCCTCTTTATGTCACCCAACGCGATGGCGCGGGTGACAGTGGTGGCCGCTTGATTCCCGGTGTTGCCGCCAGTGCCGATGAGCAGCGGCACGAAAACTGACAGCACCACCATTTGGGCGATAGTGGTTTCGAATGTTTCGAGGACGTGAATAGTTAGAGTTGCTCCGATAGCTAGCACTAAAAGCCACACGACTCTGGCCTTAACAAAGTCGGCTATGGGGGTGGCTAGGTAAGGTCTGCTAAGCGGTTCTGCGCCGGAGATGCGTGCTTGATCCTCGTTGTTGGCATATTCGAGGATGTCTAGGGCGTCACTTAATGGCAGAATGCCGACCAGCCGATTCTCTTGATCGACGACAGGTAAGGCGAGTCGCTGTCGATCTGCGCACAGCCGAGCCGCATATTCTGCTGGTTGAGTGGCGCTAACGCTATCTTCAGGTTTCATCAAGTCTTTGATGAGGGTAGCTTTATCGGCGCGCATGATGTCTCTAAGGCTTACTATGCCTACAAGTTTCTTTTCGGCTGAGGTTACTGGCACCGTGTAGATAGTTTCTACTTCATCAAGCACTTTTGTTAGGTGGGTTAGAGCCTTTTCAGCGCTATCGGTGGGGTGAACGGTAGCGAACTTTGGGCTCATTCTTCGTCCGACCGATTTTTCTGGATACCCCAGTACAATGCCGGTAAGATCGCGTTCGGTGGGGCTGAGGCCAGCCAAAATCTTTGTGGCAACAGACGCTGGCAATTCGTCAAGCAATTCTGCCCGGTCATGTGGATCCATGGCTTCTACAACGGCAGATACATGATCATCGCGTAGCGCACTGACCAGGTCGGCTTGGACGGCAGGGTCCAGCAAATCAAAAACGGCGATAGCGGTGGTCTTGGGAAGAGCCCTAAATAACAATGCCCGTTGATGGAAATTTGATCTTTCCATCAACACCTTGATTTCGCGGGCAGGTGCTGCAGAAATAATCTGGTTAATCTTTTGTAAATTTTGTGACTGAAAAGCCTGGTGAAGTCTTGTCTCTAAGACTTGCAGAAGTTTCGAATCCATATCGTCCTCCAGCTTTACCGCGCCGTTGAAACCCGAGAAACTAGGCCATCCTTGGTCTGCGAGCTTGCACTGCCAACCCATCCTACAAGGCGAACAAGTCTGCAACCACCTCTAAATTAAATCGGTGCGGTAATGAATGATACGAGTCGGGAAACGGTTAGCCAACTCTGGGTGCAAGAAATTGATCTATTAAATAGCAATCTTTTTCTAACCTCCTAGAGCAACAACCGCCACTAAAGGTGACACTGCAATCCCGGCTGTTTAGGTGGTCAAGGAATCAGCAGTACGGGGTTAACGCAAAAAATTGGCCTGCCCCTGGCAACCAGGGGCAGGCCTACTCGGCTTAATAAACTTTAGGCACGACGCCGGAGAAGCAGCAGCCCCCCGGCAGTAATAGCCGCAGCCCCTAGAAGCGCGATCCAGGAAGAGTTAACACCGGTAATGGGCGATCCCTCGGGTGTCACCTCATTGGGCTGGTTGGTGGGTGTGGCAGTGGATTTACCGCTGGGTTTAGCAGTAGCTTTACCGCTGGGGTCAGTGGTGGGTTCGCCGGTGGGGTTGCCCGTGGGGTCAGTGGTGGGTTCGCCGGTGGGGTTGCCCGTGGGGTCAGTGGTGGGTTCGCCGGTGGGGTTGCCCGTGGGGTCAGTGGTGGGTTCGCCGGTGGGGTTGCCCGTGGGATCAGTAGTGGGTTCACCGGTAGGTTCGCCGGCAGCCTCTTCCCATTTCGCGTACACGGTTACATCAGCATTGATAGGTGCCGTGAAATCAAACGGGGTAGCGAAGGTATCATCCGTAAACCAACCTTTGAACTCCCA
>NZ_JBWPVY010000013.1:0-1103 GCF_056590355.1 Varibaculum sp. C0165D1
GGTCAGAGGTGATGGTGGGGCCTTTTTGGGTCGATAACAGGGTTGGTCTGTGCTGTCTAGAAAAGCTGCGTTGTGAGGTTTTGTTCCGCCCGTACCCGAAACCGACTCTGGTAGTTGGGTAGAGAATACTAAGGCGAGCGAGTGAATCGTGGTTAAGGAACTCGGCAAATTGCCTCCGTAACTTCGGGAGAAGGGGGCCCCACCCCTTGAAGGGCGTTTTCTGTTCTAGGGGGTGTGGGGTGCAATAGCAAGATGGAAGCGACTGTTTATCAAAAACATAGGTGCGTGCGAAGCTGTAAGGCGAGGTATACGCACTGACGCCTGCCCGGTGCCGGAAGGTTAAGAGGAACTGTTAGCATTTTTTGCGAAGCGGTGAATTTAAGCCCCGGTAAACGGCGGTGGTAACTATAACCATCCTAAGGTAGCGAAATTCCTTGTCGGGTAAGTTCCGACCTGCACGAATGGCGTAACGACTTCTGTGCTGTCTTGACCGCGAACTCGGCGAAATTGCATTACGAGTAAAGATGCTCGTTACGCGCAGCAGGACGGAAAGACCCCGGGACCTTTACTATAGCTTGGTATTGGTAGCTGGTTGTGTTTGTGTAGGATAGGTGGGAGATTTTGAAGCAGGAACGCTAGTTTTTGTGGAGTCGGCAAGTGAAATACCACTCTGATGTTGCTGGTTATCTGAACCTGGACCCATTATCTGGGTTAGGGACAGTGCCTGGTGGGTAGTTTAACTGGGGCGGTTGCCTCCTAAATGGTAACGGAGGCGCTCAAAGGTTTCCTCATCCTGGTTGGTAATCAGGGTTTGAGTGTAAGTGCACAAGGAAGCTTGACTGTGACACTGACGGGTGGAGCAGGTACGAAAGTAGGAACTAGTGATCCGGCAATGGCTTATGGAAGCGTTGTCGCTCAACGGATAAAAGGTACCCCGGGGATAACAGGCTGATCTTGCCCAAGAGTCCATATCGACGGCATGGTTTGGCACCTCGATGTCGGCTCGTCGCATCCTGGGGCTGGAGTTGGTCCCAAGGGTTGGGCTGTTCGCCCATTAAAGCGGTACGCGAGCTGGGTTCAGAACGTCGTGAGACAGTTCGGTC
>NZ_JBWPVY010000003.1:0-372875 GCF_056590355.1 Varibaculum sp. C0165D1
CCCAGTCAATCCCACACAAACAAAACAAAAAAACACACTATCGAGAACACAAACAACCAAACCACAAACCAACCAAACTGGCCGGTTAGGGCAAGTTGCGAGCAAAAAATAAGCGGCGGGAAAGTTTTTCTCCCGCCGGCCTCTGCGCTCGGCAACGAATACAAAGTTACCGCCCCGGGCAGGCAAGGTCAAACCAAATTGCCCAAAAGTAAGCGAAGCCACACAAATTTTAATAAAAAAGGGCATTTACCTGCGTAAATAATCTCCTGGTGGCTAAAAGAACCGCCGCAAACACGAAAATTATTTCGTGTTTGCGGCGGTTAAGGAATAAATCAGGCGGCCGGAGAAAAACTACTGCCGTTTTAAGGGACTGCGATGCTCCAAGGCGGCGTGCAGTTCTTGTACTTGCCCCGGTCCCACCGTAATTAGTTCTTCACATTCCGGGCGGTTAAAAGCATCGGTCATCGCCAGCAGTGGTTCTACCGCTACCGCTATGCCTCGGCGATAGGCCAAATCTTGACCGGTATAGATCTGGAAAGACCCCAGACCTAATCCCTGGCGGGCGCCAATCAACTCTACGGCAGTCTGAGAACCATCTGCATGATCCACCACCGCGGTAGCCACGCCATCTTTTTCTACCAAGGAGGTCATCCCCCAGTCGATGTCCCGGCGATGTACCAAAGTAACTGGGTAAGCCTGGGTGGAAAATCCCTGAACTCCCGGTTTGGGAATCAGATCCTTATCGGTCTGGGTACGCACTTGCGAAGGAACCGTGATCTTGGCAGTGACCGTACTTCCTCCCTGGCACACCAGATAGGGATGCCACCCCAAAGTAATGGGAGCGTCACCTTCCCCATTATTTTTGGCCACTACATCTAGCGAGAGTCGATGAGGGTCAGCGCAGATGCGATAGGTAACTTCCACTTCCACTTCAAAGGGGTAAGCGTCTATCTTTGGTACCTGAACTTTCGCCCGCAGGAAGTCTTCCCCCGACTCTACTAATTCAAAAGGTTGGTCTGCTACCAAACCATGTAGGGCTAGCGGCCCCCCAACGGTCTTGCCTTCAAAATCGTATTCGTGTCCCCCAAAACTATATTTTCCATCCCGCAAACGATTCGACCAGGGGGCCATAACTGCGTTCCGAAAACCGTCTATGCTGCGCAGCTCGTTCTCATCGCGGTACCCGTCAAGGACATGGATAGTACGCTGTTGCAACATTTGCGCACCTTCGGGGGGTACCGCTCCCTCCCAAAGACCTTGAAATTGGTCCTCTACCTGCCAATCCAGGACAGTTGCCCCGATTTTGGCAATTGTTACCGAGTCATTTCCCGCTTTAAGCGTCCAAGTTTCAAAACTCAACTCTGCTCCTTAAAAGTCGATAAGAGGAGTGTGCTCTCGCTATTGCACCCGCGTCTAAAACTCATATGCAATAGCCAGTGCACCTACTTATTTCTTTTTCCTTATCACTACATTTACCAGTTTTGGTTCCCGTACGATCACTTTCAGGGGCTCGCCGCCCTCCAAATTCCGTTTCACCACTTCGGTTTGCAATGCCTGTTTTTCCAGTTCCTCCGCTGAAATCGACTGCGGGACTTGCAACCGATATTTAACTTTGCCGTTAATCTGCACCACCGCAGTGATTTTCTCTTCTACTAGTAAAGATTCATCGGTTACCACTGGGAACGCTTCCCGAGCTAGCGAGGACGAATGTCCGAGTCTGCTCCAAAGCTCCTCGGCAATATGGGGAGCCAGCGGCGAAATCATTAACACCAGTGCCTCCGCTACTTCGCGGGGAACCGCTTTTAGCGAAGTCAAATGGTTGTTGAGTACAATCAGATGCGAAATCACCAGGTTGAGGCGCATTTCCCGATAATCCTCGGTCACTGCTGCGATTGCCTTTGCTAAGGCGCGCTGGGTTTCTAGATCCGGAGCGTCCTCGCTAACAATAACTTCACCCGTGTGTTCATCAATCACGTTGCGCCATAGGCGCTGCAAGAAGCGCTGGGAACCGACCACTGCCCGAGTTTCCCAAGGACGCGACATATCCAGCGGCCCCATCGACATTTCGTAGACTCGGAAAGTATCTGCCCCGTATTCGGCACAAATATCGTCAGGAGTGACGATATTCTTCAAAGATTTACCCATCTTGCCGTATTCCCGCTTGACCGGCTCCCCCTCGTAACTGAAACCGCTGGCTTCATCCCCGGTTACTTCGGAGGCAGGAACATAGGCTCCCCGCTTATCCGTATAGGCATAGGCCTGGATATAGCCTTGGTTAAACAGCTTGTGGAAGGGCTCCAGACTGGATAAATACCCCAGGTCATAAAGGACTTTGTGCCAAAAACGTGCATAGAGCAAGTGCAGAACCGCGTGTTCTACCCCGCCTACATACAGATCGGTACCTCCCGAGGATGCGCCCTCGCGCGGCCCCATCCAGTAGCGTTCATTTTCTGGGTTAGCTAGGAAATTCTTTTCCTGCGGGTCGAGGTAACGCAGCTCATAGCAGCAAGATCCCGCCCAGTTAGGCATCACATTGGTGTCCCGGTAATAGGTTTGTTTGCCCTGCCCCAGATCCAGTTCTACCTTGATCCAATCCTCGGCGCGACCCAGTGGCGCCTCGGGTGAAGAGTCAGCATCATCGGGGGCAAAAGTGCGCGGCGAGAAGTTATCTACCTCTGGTAAATCCAAAGGCAACATCGATTCGGGGAGGGCGTGCACTACTCCCTCCTCGTCATAAACCACCGGGAACGGTTCCCCCCAGTAGCGTTGCCGGGAGAATAACCAATCGCGCAGGCGGTAAGTAGTGGTAGCTTCCCCTAGTCCCGCAGCTTCGAGCCAGGAAGTTATCTTCTTAATGGCCTCGGCTTTACCTAGACCGTTAAGCGAAATCTGGTCATTAGCCGAGTTCTGGATAACCCCGTCCCCAATCCAAGCGGCATCTTTATCCGCATCCGGCGCGGGAGTAATCGTATAGATAATGTCCAGATCGAATTTCTTGGCGAAATCCCAGTCACGCTGGTCATGGGCGGGAACCGCCATAATCGCGCCGGTACCGTAGCCCATCATCACGTAGTCAGCGGTAAAAATAGGAATCGGGCGATTATTAACCGGGTTAGTAGCAAATAGGCCGGTAAATACGCCGGTTTTTTCCCGGGCATCTTCCCCGCGTTCAAGCTCGCTGCGCGCTGCCGCTTGCTTTTGGTAAGCGCGCACTGCCTGCTGCGGATTTTCATATCCTCCGGTCCAGGCCTGCCGGGTACCGGTCGGCCACTGCGCAGGAATCTGGGCGGCTCCCTGGGGAAGTTCGCTTTGCCCCAGTCCGGAAAGTAATGGATGTTCCGGGGCCACCACCATAAAGGTGGCGCCAAATAGAGTATCGGGGCGGGTAGTGTAAACCCGCAGGCTGTCTCCTTCGGTTTGGAAAGAGACCGTGGCTCCATGGGAGCGTCCAATCCAGTTTTCCTGCATAGTGCGTACTTTTTCCGGCCAATCCAAAGTGGCTAGATCCTGGATTAGGCGGTCACCATAGGCGGTAATCCGCATCATCCATTGACGCAAGTGAGAGCGGAATACGGGGAAGTTTCCGCGTTCGGAACGCCCTTCGGAGGTTACTTCCTCGTCAGCTAGAACCGTCCCCAATCCCGGACACCAGTTAACCGGGGCATAAGACAAATATGCTAAGCGATAATCTTCGAGGATATCCTCACGCTGCTTAGCGTTAAGCTCGCTCCACTTCGCCCCCTCGGGAAGGGCTTTTTCCCCGCTGGCAAACTTTTCGATTAGCTCTTTAATAGGACGAGCCGCTCCCCGCCCTCCATCTGGGCGCTTTGCCTCCGGATCGTACCAAGAGTTGAAAATCTGCAAGAAAATCCACTGTGTCCAGCGGTAATAATCCTGGTCGATAGTGGCGAAGGAACGCCGTTCATCATGAGAAAGCCCGATGCGCGCCAATTGCCGATGCATAGTGGCGATATTTTCCCGGGTGGTCTTACGCGGATGCTGCCCGGTGGTTACCGCATACTGCTCCGCTGGCAGACCAAAAGCATCGTATCCCATGGTGTAGAGAACATTCTTGCCTTGCATCCGCTGAAAACGCCCGGTGACATCAGTGGAGATGTAGCCAAGGGGGTGCCCTACGTGTAGTCCTTTACCGGATGGGTAAGGGAACATATCCATCACGAAGAATGATTCTTTTTCCGCCAGGGGGCCAGCTAGGGAACCCACCGGGTTATCAGCATTAAAGGTCCCTTGATCTGACCAGTATTTTTGCCATTTTTCCTCGATTTTTCCTGCCATCTGGGCAGTGTATCGATATGCCGGTATATCGCTGGCGCTGTTGCTCATGGACTGTTTTCTCCCTTCGTTACTCCCTCAAAGCCTACCCCATAATGGACTCCGCCTGATTTTTGTGGGGGCGCTATGAAACCCGCGGCAAAAAACTTATTTACCGCTGGTGAGCATATTTACTGCCCCTGCAGTTGTGTCCCTACCCAATTATCGTGGGATGAGCATAATCAGTGACGTTATAGACACTGCCTTCGCGTTGCAATAGCACCGCCAATACCTGTGCTTTCTTTTGATTATCGCGACTGGCACCCCAGATAACTTTGGCTCCCGAATTCAATTGCAGCTCCACGCTTTCTATCCTCATCGCCTGAGCCTGCGTTATTTTCTGTTTAATCTCCGGCGGCAAGGATTCCAGCACGCTGGCTACTGACTGCCAGCAGTCGCGAGTCTGGCTACCCCGACAAGAATTGGCTGCTGTCACCAATTTTGATACTTCGAAGCCCTTGGCGGGAAATACTTGTCCCTCTAGATCGATCAGGGCTCCCTGCGCGGTTTTAGCCACCGGATTTCGCAGCGTTAAATGCACCGCGATTCCCCGGGGAAACTCCCGTTTAACCTGTATCTGTTTAATCCACGGATTTTCTTTTTTTAGCGTGGAGGAAACCCGACTGGTGGGCACCCGCAGCAAGGGTTTACCCGCATAGGCCGAGAGTTCATCTTTTATCTGCTTCGCGGGAACTTGCGCACTGGCACCCACTACTCGCGTTTTTCCCGGATCGTAGGAAAACACTGGAGAAAACCAAAACAGATATCCCAAAGCCGCCACGACTATTACGATTAGCGCTCCGATACCGCCGCGTCGCAGTTTCTTACGCCGATTGATCTGCGCGACTTCTTCGCGTCGCTGCGCCAGCCCGCTAGAGACCACTGCCCGATCTTTGGAAGCTAAAGTTACCTGCCGGGACCGCGGCCGGGACACCGCTGTTTCACTGCTACCGTTTCCCTGCCGACGACCGCTACGCACCCGAGTATTTTTTGATACTTCGGTGGCTTTGGACCGCCGCGAAAAAGAAGATTTGCGAGAAGTCACTGCCCAAACCTCTGGGCTAAAACGTTAAGAATAAGCAGGCCGGCCACTGTCACATCTCCAGCTCCTACAGTCAGGATCAGATCTCCTGGCCTAGCCGCATTAGCGAGGGCGCGGGCCGCCTCATCGCGCTCTCCAATATAGGAGCCACGCTGCATTTTTTCGGTAATTAGCTGAGAGGTTACCCCGGCAATCGGGTCCTCGCGTGCCCGGTAAATGTCACAAACTATCACCTGATCTGCCAGGTCGAGAGCCCGGGCAAAACGGGGGGCAAAATTACGGGTACGCGAATATAAATGCGGCTGAAATAAGACTAGAACCCTTCCTCCGGCGGCAGCTTCGCGTGCCTGGTGCATCAGCGCTTCCACCTCGGTGGGGTGATGGGCATAGTCATCAATTACCCGGATGCCCCCTACTTCGCCTTTGGTTTCAAAACGGCGCGCGGTTCCCTCAAAGTCTCCTAAAACCCGGGCAGTTTCTGAGGCAGAAAAACCCGCAACTTTCGCGCCCAAGAAGACTGCGGCCGCGTTCAATAGGTTGTGTCGTCCCGGCATCGGCAGGCGTACCGAAGTAGTTTCCCCGGCCACTACGAAATCTGCAGATACCGAGGTCGGATCTTCCGCATGTGGCTTAATCAGGCAAAACTCATCTAGCTTGAGAGAGGACGATTCTATCCCATACCCGAAAATTTGGATTTGAGCTGCCTCAGATCCTTCAGGCAACGAGCGCAGGCGCTGAACCAGCTGGACGCAACCGGGATCGTCAGTACAAACAATTAGGGTTCCACCTGGTTTAATACAGTTACTGAAATCAAAAAATGCTTCCGCAAATTTCTCCGCAGAACCATAATTATCGAGGTGATCGGGCTCAATATTGGTAATAATCGCCACCTGGGGCCGGTAGTTAAGGAAAGAACCATCGGATTCGTCGGCCTCGGCAATAAAGTATTCGCCTTTACCCAGATGGGCGCCGGTTTGGTAGTGGCGGACTATCCCGCCGACTGCAAAAGAAGGATCCGCCCCGAGTTGAGAAAGAGTTTGTGCCATCATTCCCGAGGTAGTGGTCTTTCCATGAGCGCCGGCAACGGCTACGAACTTGCGGTCGGCGGAGGCTAAGGCAAGTGCTTGGGAACGATGCATAAACTCGCAACCTGCGGCTTTACCGGCAGCAAATTCGGGATTATTAGGGCGAATCGCACTGGAATAGACGATAGTCATTTCCGGCGTAATCAGCTGTGGCCGGGTGCCCACCCAGCATTCGACTCCCAGCTCCCGCAGTTTCTTTAAGTTATCGGATTCGCTTTGATCCGAGCCAGTCAGTTCCCAGCCGCGCGCCACAAAAAGCTGCGCCACTACGGACATTCCTGCTCCCCCGACCCCAATGAAATGATATTTCTTCTCGCTCATCGATTTACTTCCTCTGCGATTTGCGCCAGTTTCTCCGCGGCATCAATCCCCTCTTCCGGCAGTGCCCGCGCCATCTGTGCTAGACGCTCGGGTGCCAACAGCAGCGGGATTACCTTGCCGGTTACGAAACTGGCGTCAAACTTGGCGTTATCTACAAGCAGGGCGCCGCCACTTTTCACCGCATCTTCGGCGTTAAGCCGCTGCTCTCCGTTTCCAATCGGGAGTGGTACGTAAACTGCCGGTAGTGCTAAAGCAGTCATCTCCGCAACGGTACCCGCCCCGGAACGACAAACTACCAGGTCAGCAGCCGCTAATGCCCGCTCCATATCAACTAGGTAATCTAAGATACGATAACGCGACTTTAGGGATTCGGGAAGAGCGCGTCGGACCGGCTCATCCTTTCCTTTCCCGGTTAGATGAATTACCTGAATATTCTCGGGCAGTTGCGCCGCTGCCTCCTGCAGCGCTTGATTTAGCGAAAGCGCCCCCAAAGACCCGCCGGTGACCAGTAAGGTTGGCAACTGCGGATCAAGGTCGAACGACTGCAGTGCCGCCGCCCGCTGACGTTGTTTTTCCTGCGGGTCCTGCCGCCTCTTGGCCAGCTCTGCGATCTCTGGACGCAAGGGCAAACCGATACACCTGGTTTTCCCTTTCTTGGCCTGCAGTTTCGTAGAGGGAAAAGTTAAAGCCACCGCTTTCGCCCAGCGTGCCCCTAAACGGTTAGCCAAACCGGGACGGGCATTCTGTTCATGAATTACCAGCGGAACTTGCATGCGGCGCGCCGCAAAATAGGCGGGAGTAGAGACATATCCTCCAAATCCCAGAACTACCCCCACCTGTTTTTCTCGGATTAGGGATTCTATTTTCCTTACCGTTGCCCGCATTCGGGTAGGAATAGTAAAAAACTGCAAAGAAGGACGGCGCGGCAAGGGTATCCGGGGAATATAGTGCAAATCGAAGCCGGCAGCGGGTACTAGCTCGGTCTCTTTGCCTTCCCTCGTACCAATAATCGTGACGTCCCAGCCTTGATCTCGCAGGCAGCGGGCAGCAGCCAGCAGCGGGTTGACATGACCGGCGGTTCCCCCTCCGGCTAAAAGTACCGATCTATTATTTTCCATCGCGTTTTTCCAATCTGACGGCTCTGCTGGTACGCAAATATTTTGGCCTACGGGCGACTGCCGCGGCCAGTCCCGGTTCTGCTCGCAGGTAGCTGAAGAGCACCCCCATTTGTATCAGGGTAGCTAGCGCGGTAGAGCCTCCCGATGAAACCAATGGCAACGGAACTCCCACGACCGGTAAGAATCCGATCACTACCATGATGTTTATCAGGGCTTGCGCAACTATCCACCCTAGGGTGCCGGCCGCGCATAGTCGAGTAGCGAAGTTCGTGGAATTAATAATTAGCCGGCAAAGCACCCAGGCGAGCAACCCAAAAAGCACCAGTACCAAGAGCGTGCCGAATAGCCCGAATTCTTCGCCCAAAATTGCGTAAATAAAGTCGGTATGGGCCTCCGGTAGATAGTTCCATTTCTGGCGAGAAGCTCCCGGTCCCACCCCGGTAAGTCCTCCGGTGCCCAATCCCCATTTCGCGCGTAATGGTTGCAAACCAGACCCCGTTGGATTCGCTTGGGAGGGGTTTAAGAAGGAGAACACCCGGCTTCTACGGGAAGAAGAACTAAGTACCGCGGCCACCGCGCCCACCGCAAGTAGGCCGATCCCCATCCCTAACCAGCGCAGAGAAATACCCGCAACTAGCAATACACACAGCAAGATAGAAACGAAAATTAGTAGGGTTCCCATATCGTGGCCGGCCATCACCGCGGCCACAATAATCACGAAAGGTAGACCCACCCATTTGAGGAGATCGCTAAGGGAGTCTATCCGACATCTTCCGCTGATAAATACGGTGATTAAAAGTAAAATGAAAGCTACTTTCAGAAACTCTGAAGGCTGTAATACCTGGTTGATGCCGGGAATATAAACCCAGTTGCGGTTACCGCCCTGGCCACGACCCAAGGGGCTAAAAACCGCTAATTGCCCCGCCACGGCCAGCGGGAATATTAGAACTAACGCAGCTTTTTCAAAAAACCCGGCAGGTAAACGCGAAATGAAAATCATCGCTAAGAAACCCACCGCCATAATCAGCAACGGGCGCGCCACGCCCCAATAGGGACTGGTACCCGCAGACAGTTCCAAGATTACCGAGGCAGAAAACTGCATCATTAATCCAATTACCGAAAGCGCAATAATTAAGAACCACAACGTTTGATAGTTAAATAAGGGGGTATTCGTTATCGACCGCCACAGGCTAAGTAGTTTCCGTTTTCCTTCCGGGTCATCTGAACGGAAAGCCTCTGCCCGCTGAACTTTGATCCGCGGAATTTTTCCCCTAAGTTTTGTTACCGAGTGCTCGCGATGATTCTTTTTACTTCCAGCTTTTGTCCGCGCCACCATTACTATCCCTCCAAACGGGACACGGCCTTAGCAAAAGCTTCCCCTCGCTGGGAATAGTTTTCAAACTGATCCCAGGAGGCACAAGCAGGAGCCAGAATTACTTTATCTCCAGGGCGAGAGAGCGCTACTGCTTCGTTTGCCACCGAGAACATCATGTCATCGTGACCGGTGACTTCAACTACTGGAATATTAGGCGCGTATTTTGCTAGCGCCTCACGCAAAGCCGAGCGATCTTCCCCGATCAAAACTACCCCTCGTAAACAGGCGGCAACCTCTTGAATTAGTTGATCAAAGGATTGTCCCTTCGCATCGCCGCCAGCTATCCACACCACTGAGGAAGGGGGCATTCCTGCCAAAGATGCTGCCGCGGCATGAGTGTTGGTGGCTTTGGAATCATCTATCCAAGTGACCTGCGCCGCCTGACCTACGGTGGCTCGCCGATGTGCCTGGGGGACGAAGCCTCGTATTCCGTCCCGCACGGCCTCGGGGGCTACCCCTAGGGCGCGGGTGAGACCAGCGGCCGCTAAGGCATCTTGCAAAACCGTTAGCCCGGGCTCTCCCTGGTAATAGCGAAAATCTCCCATCCCTACTAGTGCCACTGCCTCTTTATAAGGATTAGGGCTATAAGCCCGATCTACCAGCATATTTTCCACGATCCCCAACTGGTAAATATCGGGGGTGCCGCTGGTAAAACCGATCGCTCGGCATCCCTCATTAACATCGGATGCTAGCGCCAAGTCCAAAGTCTGGGGATCTTGTTGATTATAGAGGACGGCTTTTTGGGCACGCTCATAGACCCGAGCCTTGGCGGCCACGTAGGCTGCCTGGCTCCCGTGCCAATCCAGATGGTCAGCATCAATATTTAAACATACTGCAGCCAGCGGAGATAATGTTCTAATGGTGTAAAGCTGGAAACTGGATAGTTCTACCGCTAAGGCCTCGGCCTTAGCCTGGGCAGCCGCCAAAACCACCGGGGAACCCACATTTCCGACTGCTAGCGCGTCATAACCCGCAGCCTGCAAGATAGACTGGGTCATCCCTACGGTAGTGGTTTTACCGTTAGTGCCGGTAACGGTTAGCCAGGGGATGTCCGGGCGCGAAGTAGCGGTTTTTTGGATCTGCCAAGCCAGTTCGACTTCTCCCCACAGTTCCACCTGGTGTTTTTGTGCCCAAGCGAAAGCACTATGACGAGGAGGTACCCCGGGACTGACCACTAGCAAGGAGGGAGCTACCTGGTCCAATAAATCAGCGCAGCTATCCGCATCGGCCTGATAAAAATGAGCCTGCCGATACTCCTGCGAGCAGGAGGCAACCGCTTCTTCTTGGCTGTCTATCCCAAATACCTTCGCTCCCAAGGTGGAAAGCACTTCACAGCAGGCTTTACCTGATGACCCCAGACCAATAATGCAGATATCACGACCTGCCCAATTTTGGTTTGTCACTTGATTGCAACCACCCATTCTGCATAGAACATGGCTACACCTACGATCGCGAACAGTCCCGCAATAATCCAGAACCTAACCACAATCGTTACTTCTTTCCATCCTTTTAGCTCGAAATGGTGATGCAGGGGCGCCATTTTAAAAACCCGTTTTCGGGTAAGTTTAAATACCCCCACTTGGATCACATCTGACATCACGATCACTACAAACAGCCCGCCAATAATTAGGGCGAGGAACTCGGTACGAGTCAAGATCGATAGCCCCGCGAAGGCTCCGCCCAAGGCGAGAGAACCGGTATCCCCCATGAAAATCTGGGCCGGAGAAGTGTTCCACCAGAGAAAACCAAAGCAGGCGCCCACAATCGCCAGTGAGATTATCGCCAAATCTGCCGGGTCTCGCACCTCGTAGCAGGCATCAGCTACTTTAGGCACTACCCCGCTAAGCGGACAGCGCTGATAGTACTGCCAGGTAGCAACCCCGGTGTAGGCTCCGAAAGCAAACAGACAGGCACCGGAGGCTAAACCGTCTAAACCATCGGTAAGGTTAACCCCGTTCGACCAGGCCGCAATCAAAAAGTTAGACCACAGCGCGAACAGGATAAACGCTACTACCGTACCGGCGAACGCTAAATCCAGCCAACTGACATCGCGAACCACTGAAATCTTAGTAGACGCCGGGGTAATAGCGATTCCGGATTCATCGCGGCGGGGAAACAGTAGCGCCAGTACCCCGAAAGTTGTTCCCACTGCCAGTTGACCGGCAATCTTCGCCCAGGGTGTTAATCCCAAGGAACGTTGGCGAGAGATCTTAATGTAGTCATCCAGGAACCCGATCAGTCCTAGCCCCAATATCAGTAGCATCAATAGCCAGCCCGAGGGCGAGGGGAATGTCCACGAAGCAATGTGCGCTACCACCCAGCCGCAAACGGTCGCCAAAATGATGACCAGACCGCCCATAGTGGGAGTGCCGCGCTTAGTGTAATGAGCGGTGGGACCGTCCTTGCGAATGAACTGACCGTATTGATGCTTACGTAAAAGACGAATAAGTACCGGAGTTCCCGCCAGCGAAATAACCAGGGAGGTTAATAGCGCTATTCCTAAAGGCACCATTAGCTGTTGCTACCTCCTGTTAAAGCGTCTGCAATTTTCCAGACCCCGGAACCATTTGATCCTTTAATCAATACCGTATCGCCGGGAGCAAGCACCTGCTTAACCACTGTAAGTGCTTCCTGAGCATTTTCGCAGTGTTGGGCATCGGCGTGGTCTAAAACAGTCTGGTAAATCGGCTTAGCAGCATTCCCCACGGTGATTACTGTTCCTATTCCTGCTTCTAAACAAGCTTCGCCCACCAGGTGGTGATGATTCTCGGAATCTGCCCCCAGCTCCAGCATTTCTCCCAAGACTGCCACTGCTCGTCCTCGCCCCTTAGCTTGTGCCAGGGTCTTTAAAGTGGTGATTCCCGAACGCATAGAATCCAAATTCGCGTTGTAGGAATCGTCTATCACGGTAATATCAGATCCAATTTCCACCACGTCCAGGCGATGCTGCGATAAGGGACGGGCATTTTCGAGTACGCGGGCGGCGGCTGCGAGAGGAATCCCCAGCTCGGTAGCAGCACTCACTGCCGCCAAAGCATTCGATACGTTATGCCTGCCTACCAGCCCTAACTTCACTTTTATGCTTTGAGAGCCCCGGGTCATTAAGAAAGAGGGCCGGCCATCGCTATCTACCTGCACCTGGGAGGCATAAACTCCGGTTGTATTAGTAGTATCTGCTTCCGCCTCATCAACGGCTAATTCTCCAAAATAGCGAACCTGCTTCCCGAAAGCCATTTGGCACACTCTTCGATCACTGCGGTTCAAAATAGCTAAAGAGGGATTCCCGCTTTCGACAGGATAGCTCTCCCGATAACCATCTTGCCCAAAAACTGCGCGTGCCTGCTCCGCTGCCGCACTCAGCGGCCAATACCGCTGCCCCTGAAAGTTTCGCAGCCCCCAAAGCAGTTCCGCCTTGGCTTGCGCCAGCCCCTCAATATCGCCAAATCCCCCCAAATGGGCATGGCCCACCATCAGCTCAATTGCCAGGTCTAGAGGAGCAATTTCGGTTAGTAGCGCCAGGTGTCCGGGTCCAGATGCTCCCATTTCGAGCACTAGAAAATCGGTATTTTCATCAGCGCGCAGAATAGTCAGCGGCACCCCTACCTCATTATTGTAGGATTTCTCCGGAGCTACTACCTGACCTTTAAGTTGCAGCAGGCTAGCGAGTAAATCCTTAGTGGTGGTTTTACCCGCTGAACCGGTGATCCCCACACAAATTGGCCGCTCTCCGGCGCCTTTCTGCCGCAAAAAAGCTAAATGTTCATGCGCTAACCACCCTAGGGCGCGGGTCGCTTCTACAACCTGCACATAGGGAATACCGACCTGTTCAGCAGGTTCTTTCCGCTCAACGATGGCGGCAGCTGCACCCGCTCGTAAGGCCGCTTCCAGATAGTCATGCCCATCGGAATTTTCTCCGCGACGAGCTACATATAAATCCCCCGGCTGCACCTCACGGGAATCGGTAACTACCCTTCCGGCGATTTTAGTATCTGCATACTTACACGGCTGGTTCAGGGCCTCCGCAATCCAACCCAATGTCCACATTAGTTAGCTCCTAGTTCCGAGTTCTCTTCTAAGGATAGCTAGTGAGCATCAATTGGATAAAGCTGCGGCTTAGTAGTTGAGGGAGGAACGTCCAATAAAGTTAATGCCTGCGCCGCTATCTGTGAAAATACCGGCCCGGCAACTACGCCCCCATAAATTCCTGATTTTGGTTGATAAATAATCACCGACACCGCAATTTCGGGATTCTCGGCAGGCGCCAGGCCGATGAAAGAGGCCACTACCCCTTTGGAGCCACCTCCGGCAGAAATAATTTCACTAGTTCCGGTTTTACCGGCACTTCGATAGCCGGGGACTTGAGCTTTCTTAGCAGTCCCTTCATCACTGGTGACCGATTCCATCATCCGCACCAGGGTGGCGGCCACGTTTTGGTCTAACTTTTGGGTGGCCACCGGAACTTTTGGCTTTTCAGGAATCCCCTGCGAGTCTTCATATTCGGAAACGATCCGCGGGGCTATATACACGCCATGGTTAGCGATAGTAGAGATCAGAGCAGATATTTGCAGCGGGGTACACGCCATTCCCTGCCCAAACATAGTGGTCATCCGCTGACGTCCGTCCCAACTCTTCGGACTACCGATTATCCCCGCAGATTCCCCGGGCATTTCGATTCCAGTTTTTCGCCCCAATCCCAAAGCTTGCATCATCTGGTATCTTTGCTGATCAGTAACCATTTGTCCGATTTGAACGGTGCCGGTATTTGAAGACTCAGCCAAAATCCCGGAGGCAGTTAAGTTCATAGTGGGATGGGAATGGGAATCTCTAAAGGACTGACCGGCGATAGTTATCTGATAGGGGGAGCTTACCGGAGTAAGCGGGGTGATTTTCTTTTGTTCCAAGGCGGTAGCGAAAGTAACCAGTTTTCCGCTCGAACCCGGCTCGTATGTGTACTGTACTGCTCGCGATCCGGTGGTTCCCGAAGTCCGTTTCCGGACCAGCTCGGGAGGCTCATTTCCGGAATCTGCCAGCGCCAAAATCTGACCCGTACCTACCCGCTGTACGATCGCGGTTCCCCAGGTAGCCCCAAAATCCGCTACCTGTTTATTAACCACCTCTTCCGCGATATTTTGTAGATCCGCATCGATAGTTAAGCGTACGGTTTTACCCGGGATCGCCGGCTGCAGAACATCAGAGCCACCCGGAATAACCTGTCCCGAGGGTGAAATCTCTGCCACCCGCTCGCCGGGGACTCCGGCCAGTTGTTTGTTTTGTGTTGCCTCGATACCCGCCTGGCCGACTTGGTCAAAGTCGGTAAAACCTAGAATCGAGGAGGCGGTGGGGCCATTGGGATAGTCTCGGCGATATCGTAATTCGCCATCGATACCTTCTATTTTTAGCTTCCGGATCTTCCGCCAGTTCTCGGCACTAACATTTTTGGCCAGGTAGACGAAACCGCGTTTGCCCACCATTTTGCCCCCCAGCACCGCCGGGTTCATCTTTAAAATTGGCGCTAGTTGCCGCGCAGCTTCGGCGGCACCCGTTCCCACAATTTTCTTTTCATTACGCGGGTCACGCAGTTTAGTTTTATCGGTAACTATTTTTCCGTGCGGGTCAAATACCTCGCGATGAACATATCCTTTCACCAGTTTCTGGTTAACGGACACGTTATAGACCTCAATCGAGGTTGCCAGCACCGTCCCTTTCCGATCTATGACGTCTCCCCGCTTAGGGACAATTTCAGCAGATACAGTGCGTGCTTGCCTGGCCGCGTCAGTGAGAGCGGGCGCTTGGATTACCTGCAATTCGAATAATCTAGCGCTACACAGCACCAAGAGAAAAGACACAATCACCAGTAGCAGTCGCCCGCGTTTGCTAGCTGCTTTGCTTGCTATCCCGCCCGTCACGTAGGACTTAGCATCGCGACCGTGTCCCTCTTGATCTGGCAACTTTGTCCGGTCAGCAATAGTTTTTTTCCTTTGCGAAGAAGCGTTCTTCGCCTGCGAATAGCTTCGCTTCTTCCCTACCATAGATCTCTTTTATTCCTTAGCTGCCGAAATCGGAGGAGTACCTCCCTCAATTTTGCTTGTTTTCAGAGTAACGTATCCGGTCTCTCCCGCCGGGACATACCCGGCATCCAATGCCGCTTTCCGTACCCTCTCGGGGCTGGACTTCAGGTTTACCTGGGATTGTACCCGCTGATTATCTTCTTTTATTTGTGCGAGCTGCACCTGGTCGTCATGGATCTGGTAAGAGATAATCGCCAATTGCGTATTGATCAGCAATGGAGAAACAATCAGAGCCACCAAAGTTAAGGCAGCCGCAAAGAGTTTTGCCACCAGGGGCGATCGTTTCTTCAGGGTCGGATCTTCCCCAACTATTCGTAAGCGATTCTGCTTTTGAGCGCGAATCGGCCTCCTCTTAAATGGGGCTTTCTGTCTGAGAGCGGCGGAATTAGGCATTTTAGTCCCCGTTCCTTTCTGCTGATTCAATTAACTTCGCAATCGCTCGCAACCGCACCGATGCGGCGCGAGGATTTCTGGTTACTTCTGTTTCTCCGGCTTTTTCGGCTCCGTTGATCAAAAGTTCGAAGTGCGGTGTTTCGCGTACCGGAATCCCTTCCAGGCTCGCCGGCGCTGCTACCTGTTGAAATGCGTGTTTAACTATCCGATCCTCGAGGGATTGGTAAGCTTCCACCACCATCACCCCTCCGGGAGCGAGGCTCTCGAGGGCGCGGGGCACCGCAGCTTTTAGGATGCTCAGTTCTTGATTAACTGCTATCCGCAAGGCCTGGAAAGTTCTTTTAGCTGGATTACCCCCCGTGCGGCGCGCAGGAGCGGGTATAGCTGCTCGTACGATTTCTACCAGCTGCGAGGAGGAAGTGAGCGGAGTTTCTTCTCGCTTCTGGACTATAGCCCGGGCAATTCGCGAAGCAAACTTTTCTTCTCCCGCCTCTCGCAAAATCTTAGTAAGTTCAGAGGCCGAAAGCTCAGAGAGTAAATCAGCAGCAGTTTTACCCTGGCTTTGATCCATCCGCATATCTAACTCGGCTTCGCGCGCATAGCTAAAACCGCGCTCAGCATCGTCGAGCTGCAGCGAAGAAACTCCCAAATCCATCAGAATCCCAGCTAAAGGATATTTTTCATCAAAATAGGCATCCGCCACTTGTCCGATAGCATCATAGGTGGCGTGGACTGCCGTGAAGCGAGCAGAATAGTCGCGCAGGCGCCTGCTGGCCCTTGCTAATGCCTGCTTATCCCGGTCGATTCCGATCAAATGAACCTGAGGATAGGTTTGTAAAATAAGTTCACTGTGCCCTCCCAACCCTAAGGTGGCGTCGATAATCAGGGCGTTCCCTTCGTTTCCCGCTTTCTTAATCCCTTTCCCCAAGAGCGCGACGCAGCGCTCAGCCAGCACTGGCTGGTGGGTAAAATTGGTACTAAGAGACATGTTTTCCTTTGGAAGGGTGGGACGGTTAGAAAAGTTTTTGGAAAACCAGGGCTCTCCCCGAGGATCTGCTACCGGGGAAGAGGCATCAGAGCATTCGGGAAGAGACCAGGTTCTCCAAGCTAAAACATTCCGGGAATCACTTCCTCTCCGGTTTGAGCGAAGGTTTCTTCTTGTTCGGTTAGGTACTGCTTCCAGGCCTGCGCATTCCAGATCTCAACTCGAGAACCGGCGCCAATAACCGCTAGCTGCTTTCCTAGATCCGCATAGGCACGCAGCTGGGGAGGTATCACGATCCTGCCTTGTTTATCGGGAATCTCATCAGAGGCACCGGAGAGCATTACCCGCACATAGTCACGTCCTTGACGGGAGGAAAGTGGAGCCTGGCGCAATTCCTGGTACATCCGCTCGAACTCTAAAGCGGGGAAAACATAGAGGCAACGCTCTTGACCTCGAGTGATAACTAAACCACCCGCTAGTTGCTCGCGGAATTTAGCTGGAAGAATCAAGCGTCCTTTATCGTCCATTTTGGGTTCATAGGAACCTAAAAACATCGGCGCTTCCTCCTTTCCAACCAGATAACTCCACTTTACCCCATTTTCCTCCACTTAGGTACATAATAACGGCTTTTTAAGGAAATTAATCGAAAAAAATTACCGATCTTACCTGCGAAGACAACATTCGAATCAAAGTGGAGCAAAAATCTGATTCTGACTGATATTTCAGGAAAATAAGCAGATTAGAGATAGGCACCGCCAACTGCGGAAAGCAGTGCCGCTAGTGGGGCAGTAAGAAGTTAAAAGACAGCCAACCAAGGGCTCAAAACCGTATTGCTTAGGATGCGGTCAGGTATTTATAGAAAAGATAGGAAAACAAAAAGAAAAACGAACTATCTAGTGCTCGCCGTGGCGATGATTCCACTTGTCCTCTTGCCGTTGCTTAAAAGAGCGCGCCGCGGAAGGACCCTTAGCGGAAGATTGGCGTTTCCCAGCTGATATACCGGGATTCACCCCAAAGCCGGAAAAACGAGAGTTCATAGGCAAAGTCACTGCAAACAGCACCACTACAAACCCCGCGACCGCTACCGCTACTGCTAAGAGCTTGGAGATGGTCCAAACAGAAATCCCCACAATTAGCAGCGCAATCCCCGCTAGGATTAATAAAGTCATAGCAGCGAGAAGCTTAGGAGAAAAGTTCAGTTTTTGCGATTTTTCCGGCACTGAACCCGTGGAATCTGGAGTTTTATCCACGCGGACATCAGAGAATTGGCGTTCCATGTCTGCGAGAATCTGTTTTTCTTTCTCAGATAGCCCCATGCTAGTTCTCTCCTTTCCGCGTCGGTGCTTCCAGCATAAAACAAAAAGCTAACTCAGTCAGACTCAGTTCCATACCCTGGAGCGCTATCATTCTTTCCTGGTGTAACTAGCGTAGCCGGGCGGAGGGAAGTATCGCCAAATTTTTGGTGAATTTTATCCATCGCTATTTCCGTGGCGCGTCCGCGAGTGTCACTCCCCCACGCCATCTGAACCCCAGAGGTGGCGGAGATTAACTCTTTAGTGGTTACCCCTGCCAGACGAATTCCTCCTTTAGGCAAATTTTCTTTCGCGAACAATCCCAATGCGGCCCTCGCAATATCGCGGGCAACGTCGGTAGGCTGGCGCAGGGTGCGAGAGCGTGTCCAGGTACGAAAATCTGCAGCCCGCAGTTTGATAGTCACGTTGCCGGCTAATAGATCATTAGCTCGCAGCCGGGCCGCACACTGATGGGATTGGTCCAATAAAGTAGCCGCAATTGTCTCCCGGGAATGCACGTCCCGCAGAAAAGTGGTTTCTGTACCGATGGATTTTTCTTTGCTACCGTCGCCAACTCGGCGCGAATCTTGCCCCCGGCACAGCTGGTACAGCCTCACCCCTAGAGCCTTTCCGAACAGCGAATTTAGCTGGGCAATATCTAGAGAGGTAAGTTGTCCAACCGTCTGAACTCCTTTGCGCTCCAGTTTCGCCCCCGCAGCGGCCCCGATCCCCGGGATGGCGCCCACCGGTAGGATCTGTAGAAACTCCCTAGTTTTTTCTGCCGGCACCAGCAATATCCCATCCGGTTTGGCGTGCGCAGATGCAATTTTAGCAACCAGCTTATTACGCCCGATTCCTACCGAGGCCGGTAGCGAAAGTTCCTCGCGAATCCGCTGGCGCAACAGCTGGGCTATTTCTAAGGGAGTCCCCAGTCTCCTCCGCGCTCCGGAAACCTCTAAGAAAGCCTCATCAATCGAGATTTGCTCCATCACCGGGGTGATTTCCCCCAGAATCTTCATCACTTTTTTCGACAGCTGCGAGTAATAACCATGCCCGGAGGCGACAACTATCGCTTGGGGGCAAAGTCGTTTGGCCTGAGAAACTGGCATCGCGGCGTGCACTCCTTGTGCTCTCGCCTCGTAGGAGGCTGAGGAAACCACTCCCCGATTGCTCTTTCCCCCCACAATTACCGGTTTGCCCCGCAACTGCGGGTTGCGCAGAATCTCCGCCTCTACGAAAAAAGCATCCATATCGACATGCAGAATCGGGGTTCCGCTATCATCGCTGCCCCAATCACGTTTGGCGGCAGCGGACTGAGGAGCTTTACTCACCGGTCAGTGCTCTCTACTGTCCCCGGCTTCATCTGCTTTGCTCTGCCCAGCTGTTTTAGGGTCGGGTTCCTGATTACTGCCAGGAGGCGGAGCGGGGGTACTGGGACCAATATTTCCCGAGTGACCCTGCGCCCGCTGGCGCTTTAGATGGGAACGTCGCGGCGGGAAATACCTGCCCTTCGGGGCATCTGCGCGAGAAACCGACTGTTTGTCGGCGATTGCTTGCCGCTTGCCGACAGCTTCCTCTTTAGCCGGAGCGGAAGATTTTTCAGGTTGACTATCTGCGGCTTTAATTGCCTGCTCGGGTAGGCGGGGATTAATTTCGATCCGCTGACGCGCGGCTACCTTTTGTGCCAGATGAGCCAGCAAATCGTCGCGTCCCGCCAAAAGCCCCTCCGCGGTTTCTTCTGAGGAGTCTTGGGGATTTACTTGCGCTAAGAACCTCTCGATACGTTCAGCTATCGCATCCCCAGAACGAGAATCTACCGATTCCGCCAAAGACTTAGGATGCAACTCTCCCCAGGGTTGGGTCAGCGCCTCATCATAGTGCTGTTCCATTTTTTCGATCAGTTCTTTGGCCTCTGGATTTTCATCCAGCTGCGCGCTGACCTCTTTAATCATTTGAGCACTTGCCGCTTCCAGATCCCCCATCGGCAAATCCAGATTCATGGTTTCTGAAAGATACTGAATAGCACTAACCGCCCCCGGCGGGTACTGCCCATCAGCCAAGTAGTAGGGAACCCCCACCACAATTCCCCGCGCTTGCACCGAAATCATCTTGAACAGCATCTGCAGATACTGCCCGAAAGAAGCGGTGATGATAAAAGTACCCGGCATCTCGGTTTGCGGAGGTAGCAGATCCGGATTCGGAGAAGTCTGGTTAATGAAGGGAATCCGGGTGTGGGGGATGTTGGCGGCGATCCCCATCAGATCAACCGCCTGTTTTACCCCCATCTTCTGGCAAACCTCAAAAATTGCCAGGGAAAAATCTTCCCAGTTGATATCGGGTTCCAGACCGCGCAGCAGCAAAATATTACGGCCAGAATAATCGGTTATCCGCTCCAGGTTGCAACTGGGATAGCGCATATCCGTCATCGTCCAATTTTCAATAGTTATTCGCGGGCGCCGCGCCCGATAGTCCAGCACCGTCTCTAGGGCGAAACGTGCAACTTCTTCATGAGGAAGGGCATGCAAGAGCTGTTCAATAATCATTCCGCCGATATCGCCGGAATCTATCGCCCCTGAAAAGGCATAGAGCAGCACCTCGGCCTGCGTATTCTCGTAGGCAGGACCGGGGATTATAAAACGGCTGCGATCTGTCATCTACCCTCCATTCTTTAGTCCAGCCTACCTGGCATGCGCCGCTCGCGCACCGCCCCTCGCCCGAGCTATGCGGTTTTCAGATTTAGCGGGTATAATAGACGCCTACTTTTCTCAAGGGAAGGGGAACTTCTTGACTGATCCCGCAGAACTTGCTCGTGAGCAGGCGGAAGTAGATCGCATCTACCAGGTGTTAGATGATGCGCGCACCGGCTATCGCAAGCGTCAACGCCAGGTACAGGCACTAGGCGCCACTGGTTCCCCACAAAACCGCTCTGAACGTGACGTAATGGCAGCTCATTTAGGAGATCAAGCTAGCCGCTTAGAACGAGTGGAAGAACGCCTCGTATTTGGAAAATTGACTCCCCTTTCGGGCAATGAATTCTATATTGGCCGGGTAGGGCTGCAAGATAGCAACCATTCGCAGGTGCTAATGGATTGGCGGGCCAGCGCCGCTACTGCCTTTTATCAGGCAACTGCCCGCCAACCGATGGGAATGGCTAGTCGGCGCCATATCGGTTTACACCGCCGGAAGGTCACCTCGCTAGAGGACGAACCCTTTGACCTATCCCATGCACATCAAGAAGGGGTAGAGCTGCAAGGCGAAGGGGCGCTGTTGGCATCGCTACAAGCAGAACGCTCCGGCCATATGGGAGATATTGTGGCCACTATTCAAGGGGAACAAGATCGCATAATCCGCGCTAACACCTCCCAAATCCTGGTAATCCAGGGCGGGCCGGGCACCGGGAAAACCGCAGTGGCATTGCATCGCGCCGCCTTTTTGCTCTATGAACAGGCAGAACGCTTAGCGAAATCCGGGGTGTTGATAGTAGGCCCTTCCCCCGCTTTTTTACGCTACATTGAGCAAGTATTACCTGCCCTGGGAGAAACCGGGGTGGTCTCCACCACCATGGCAAATATATTGCCCGGCACTGGCGCCCAGGGAAAAGAACACCCGAAGATCGCGGCTTTAAAAGGTGATTTACGCTGGGTAAACCTGATTAAAAATACGGTGCGCTCTTTGCAGCGGGTTCCAGAAGCGGATCAACAATTAGCGGCGGGCGCAACTAAACTGGTGTTGCATCCGCGAGTAGTAAAAGAGGCAATTCGCCGAGCGCGTCTAAGCGGCAAGCCTCACAACCAGGCGCGGGAAATCTTTGTTTCCCAGGTGTTGGATTCCTTAACTGACCAGTACCTAGATACTGAAACACGCCGCGAACAAGCAGAGCTAACCATAGCCGCCCAAGCTGCCGGCTTAGGCGAGATTGAATCCAATCGCGACGCCCTTTCTGAGCGGGCTCTGGTGCGTGAAGATTTGCGCTCTAACCTCAATGTCCGCCGGGTAATCAATCTTTGTTGGATGCCCTACTCTGCTCAAGATCTTTTGCGAAGACTTTATGCATATCCCGCATTCCTTGCCCGCTTTGCCAGCGAATTCAGTATCGAGGAACAAGAAATTCTTTACCGCCCGAAAGGAGACGCCTTTACACCCGCCGACGTACCCTTACTCGATGAGCTAGCGGAACTTCTCGGAGATTTGCCAGACGTTACCTCTCCCAGTTCCCGGCGTGCCCGATCTGCTGCCCGCGAGCGAGAGCGTACTCGTGCTCAGGCTGCGATCGAGGGGCAGGGACTGGGAGACGGAATTGTTTCCGCCAATATGCTGGCTCGCCGGGCAGAAGCCAGCCGAGAAGAGTGTTCTCTAGCGGAGAAAGCCTATGCCGACCGCACCTGGACCTATGGACACGTGGTGGTCGATGAAGCCCAAGAACTATCCCCGATGGATTGGCGTTGCCTGCTGCGGCGCTGCCCGTCGCGTTCATTTACCGTGGTAGGAGACCTAGCCCAGCGGATTACTAAAGGCGGTTCTTCTTGGAGCCAGCTGCTGGGACCTGCCAGCGACGCCCTGGAAGAAGAGGCCTATTTAACGGTGTGTTATCGCACTCCCAAAGAGATTATGGACTTAGCGGAGACAGTTACTGCCGCTGCCGGCCGCCCCTCCCCCTATCCGGTACAGGCGGTCCGACAAGATCCCGACTCGCTGATAACCAGGAAGGTAGCCGCAATTGACGGCCCAGCTTTAAGCGAAGCTATTACCGACGAGGTCAGCTACTTAGACCGCACCTTAGGTCAAGGGCGAGGACGCATTGCCCTGATTTGCAGCGACGGAGATTTCCCGGAGATTACCCCTCTGGTTTCTCAACTTTCCCTGGAGGTAGGTAGCGATCCGATTAGCGATCGAGTTTGTTTGCTATCTGCAGTTACTTCCAAAGGACTGGAGTTCGACAGCGTAATTCTGCTGGAACCGGCCCATATTTCTACCGAAAGCGTCGGAAATTTATTCGTGGCGATGACCCGCCCTACCCGCCACCTCGTCACCCTATATACCAGCCAGCTCCCCAAAGGGTGGAGCTAATAGGTTGGGACCGCAGAGCGGACAGTTTTGCCAAGCAAAGGCCGCGCTGAAAAGATAGAGACATGACGAAGGCAGTTTTACTTGAGGATCCGCACCAGGTAGCGGATGAGGTTTTTTCCAGTTACGACATTGAGATAGAGCGGGTCAAAGGCTCTCTAGACGAGGATGCTTTGATCGAACGATTGCAAGATGCCGATATCGTGGGTATCCGCTCAAAGACTCATATCACCTCGCGGGTAATCTCCTCCTGCCCGCGCCTGCAGGTAGTGGGGTGCTTTTGCATCGGGACCAATCAGGTAGATTTACCAGCTGCAACGAAAGACGGAGTCACGGTTTTTAACGCCCCCTATTCCAACACCCGCTCGGTGGTGGAACTGGCTATTGGACACATCATCAACCTGGCGCGCCACATTGAGACCCGTAACCACGATTTACAACGCGGAATCTGGAATAAGAGCGCCTCCGGATCACATGAAGTACGCGGAAAGACCCTAGGGATCATCGGTTATGGAAATATCGGAACCCAGCTTTCGGTACTGGCCGAGGCAATGGGAATGAATGTAGTCTTTTATGACTCCGCCCAGCGTTTGGCTATGGGTAATGCCCGCGCTTTACCCTCTATGGATGAAGTTCTAAAAACTGCCGATTTCATTTCCCTGCACGTTGATGGACGTAAATCCAACGAAGGTTTAATCGGCAAGCGCCAGTTTGAACAGATGAAAGACGGCGTGATTTTCATAAACTTGTCGCGGGGCACCGTGGTAGATGTGGAGGCCTTAGCAGAGAATATTCGTTCCGGAAAAGTTTCGGGGGCTGCGGTGGATGTGTATCCCGAAGAACCTAAGAAGAACGGAAACGAGTTCCACTCCCCTCTGCTGGGGCTGCCTAACACCATTTTGACTCCGCATATCGGGGGCTCTACCTTGGAGGCCCAGTTTGATATCGGTCAGTTTGTAGCACATAAAATAGCTGAATATTGGCACCGGGGCAGCACTGAAATGAGCGTAAATATGCCCAATTTGAACCTGAACGCGCATCCTGATTCTTTATATCGCTTGGCATTCTTACACGCGAATATGCCCGGGGTGCTAGGTCGTATCAACCAGGTTTTCGCCAACCAGGATGTGAACATTAATGGTCAGATCCTGGGCACCGAAGGTGAGGTTGGATACGCGCTTACGGATATTGCTTCCGAGCTGCCAGTCTCGGCGGTGGCAGAGATTCGTTCTATGCCCGAAACTATTGGGCTGCGGGTGTTATCTCTGCGCTAGTTTCATCCTGCTCAGCTCGGATTTCGTCAATGGCGGCTTGGAAATCATCCAGATCGTCGAATGAGGAATATACCGAGGCGAAACGGAGATAGGCGACAACGTCTAGTTCTCTAAGCGGCCTGAGAATGGCGCGTCCAATCGAATGGCTATCGATTTGCGATTTCCCCGTGGCACGCAGGTCTTCTTCCACCTGCTGCGCTAGTTTCGCCAGGTCATCGTTACTGACCGGACGTCCTTGGCAGGCTTTCTTTACTCCGCTAACTACTTTCTCGCGGGAAAAAGGCTCCAGGATCCCCGAACGTTTGCGTACTGAAAGAGCCGCAGACTCGATAGTGGTGAATCGTTTATTGCACGCGGTACACTCCCGGCGCCGCCGAATAGCGTTGCCGTCTTCAGCGGTTCGCGAATCAATTACTCGAGAATCATCGTTATGACAGAACGGACAGTGCAAGGTTTCCCCCATGAATAAACAACCTGGAGGTCTAGCTTATCGCAACATATGACACTCTTGCATCACTGCCCTCTAAGAGACGATTCCGCAAGCAGAGATCAGCTTACAAAATGCGCATTTGCGTCCCCGGGGATAGCGACTTGCGGCGGGGAGCCGGCAGTTAATTTACTGTCCTAAAAGTAGATCCGCAGAGGATGCCTGACTATTTTCTGTCACCAGCTCCCCAGATACTTGCGGCACTGCTTGATCCCCAGCTCCTGCTGCATCCCAATACCATCCCAGGCCGGTACCGGCGATCAGGGCCGCAGCTACTGCTAGTAGGCCTAGGCAAACCCGGAATAGTTTCCGGCTGATCCGGGGAACCCAGAGGTTGCGAGTTAGCTTGTTTTGGGGAGCCGAGCGCCGCGCACTGTCTTGGTTTTCCGCGTTGGCAGCGGGAGGAACCGCTGCCAACATAGGTTCTACCTTGACAGAGCGCCGCGCTCGGCGCGCCCACTGTGGAAGCGAGTCAAAAGCAGCTGCCGCTCCCTCCGTACGGTTCTCCCTACCGACGGCGAGTGGACAGGTGAGTTTTGATCCCGCAGGATGGCGGGTCTTTGCCCGCGCACGTTCTAAATAGGTAGCGTCGACCAACTGCAGGTGAGGGCGTTTGCTTTTTACCGTTGGCTGCTGCGCCAACTGGTAGTCCCCCAAACCCACTACCCGTTTTTGGGCTAGTTCTTCCAGATTGAAAGAAAGCTGTGTGGACATGACTTTACCTTTCTCGAACAAATGTTCTTCGAACATCTGTTTGATAGACTAGCGATAACCGGTAGGAAAATCAAGCGAAAATTCCAAATTTGTCGAACAAATGTTTGCATAATGGGTCACAGTTTCCTAGAATCGGTTTACGAAGGCGGGAGGAACATGAGACAAGAACCAGAGCGCGAACTAGACCTTGCTGACCTACGTCCACGTACGCGCAGTATTTTTGAAGCAGTCTGTGCCGGGATTCGTGATCGCGGCTATCCTCCCTCGGTGCGGGAAATAGCTGCTGCAGTAGGGCTATCGTCTTCCTCAACCGTAAAACATCATTTAGATAACCTGGTCAGCCAAGGGTTTTTACTTCGCGCAGCCGGGCGCAGTCGCGCCCTCGAAATTAATCCCCAGTTCGCTCCGCATGCTACTCCAGATGAGACAGCCCCCAGCAACATTTCTGCAAATGCGGAAGTTGCTCCCTTAAACCATCACGCCATTCCCTTGGTGGGTCAAATTGCGGCCGGTACTCCTATCGACGCCCAGCAACACATCGAGGACGTTTTTACTCTCCCCACCCTACTTACCGGGGATGGCGAGCTATTTATGTTGAAAGTCCACGGCGAATCCATGATTGATGCGGCGATTTGCGATGGCGATTGGGTGGTGGTGCGCCGCCAAAACGTGGCAGAACTTGGCGAAATCGTAGCCGCCATGATTGACGGCGAAGCCACCGTCAAAACTCTGGCACGCCGTGAGGGGCATATCTGGCTCCTCCCCCACAACCCGGCATTTACTCCCATTCCTGGCGATAACGCCACGATTTTAGGAAAAGTCGTAACCGTTCTGCGGGCGCTATAAAAAAGTAATTGCTTCTTTTTTCTAGGGATTTCCATCCCAGCTATTAGCCTTCACCCGTCAGTTTAATAACCCTTGATTAGCAGTTTATTTTTCCGATCATTTGCTTTTGTACTGCCGTTTTAACTTCGACTTCCTTAACGTGACTTCTTCTACAGTGAATTTTTTTGCGTTTAGTTGCCTCACCTGCTTAACATAGACAAGCCGACGCGGGGTGGAGCAGTTCGGTAGCTCGCCGGGCTCATAACCCGGAGGTCGTTGGTTCAAATCCAGCCCCCGCTACTAAGGAAAATCCTGTAACTCAACGGTGCGCGGGGTTTTCTTGCGGGCTTTTGGCAACTGCTGGTCATACTGTCCGTTATGAATCTCATAGACCGATTTTGGGTTGACGGCTATTGGGTAGGACATACGAACGCATGGGAAATTCCGGGAACGGAAGACCTGAAACCGTACATCACCGCAAAAGACAAACAGAAAAAGTGGCTGTTCGGCACAGTTGGTATGGCGGTCATTTCGGCAGCACTGGCGGCAATCATGATGCTTTTTATGGAAAGCTGAGGCGATAGAAATGCTGTTTCAAACATACGGCGACAGGAGGAATCCTGCCGTGCTGTTCTTTCATGCAATGGGTGTGACAGGATCGAGCAGCGAACCGATTGCGAGGTGTTTGCAGGATCGATATTTCTGTATCTTGCCCACCTCCACCGTTTACTGTGAGGGGCAGAAATATGTCAGCAAGCTGGACGAAATACGGCAGGTGGAGGGCTTTCTGCATCGACAGGGCGTGGAGCGGCTGGCGATGGTGGTCGCTTCTTCCATCGGTGCAGACCTTGCCATGGCGTTTCTGACGCAGATGAAGCTGCCCGTGGAGCACGCTTTCTTTGACGGCGGGCAGTTCGCCCAAATCGGAAAGGGCATGCGTCGTATCATGACGCCGTTTCTGTATTTTGCCATCAAGAGCCTGTACTGGTCGAAGGGCGGCACACTGAAAAAGATTCTGTGGTGTGACGACGATTCCATAAAGCCGCATTTTATAGCCGCAGGGGAAAATCTGACCTATACAAATTTGCGCCGCCAGATGGCGGACAGTCTGGAGGACAAGCCCTTTCCGCCGCTTCCCGAGAAGCTGCAAGAGCATACTTATTTCGAGTTCGGCAGCAAAGAGGAGCATTTCAAATACCGTCAAGCAGTGATGGAAGCCTACCCCTGCGGCCATTATCCCGTGTTTGAGGGATACGATCACATGCAATATCAGATTCGTGATCCGAAGGGGTTCGCCGAAATGCTGGCACACATCGCCGAGCGTGACTGTATGCCGGAACTGCCATTTATCAGAAAGTGAGTGATACCCATGAAATACAAAATCGAGAAAAACACCGTACAGGAGACGCTGATCATTCCGCTGTATGCGCGGAAGGTCTGCTCAGAACTATACCCGAATCTCAACCGGGACGAAACAGCGGTTCGCCTGATTGACGAGATCGACTACGATTTTTCAGAGGCGGAGAAAAACTCCCGCGGCCTGATGCAGCGTTTCGGTTCACTGGAGGTTGCCATGCGGCAGAACGATCTGGCATGGGAGGTGCGCGACTATTTGAAGGCTCACCCCAACGCGGCGGTGGTCAATCTGGGCTGCGGGCTGGACAACACCGGCAGAGCCTGCGACAACGGCAGCTGCAAAATTTACAATCTGGACTTTCCCGATGTCATAGCCGTGCGTAACGAGCTTTTGCCCGCCGGGGAGCGTGAGGAAAATATCCCATGCGATTTGAACAATACCGAATGGTTTAGAAAAATTGACTCTTCAAACGGTGCGGTATTCTTTGCCTCCGGCGTGTTCTATTACTTCCTGACCGAGCAGGTCAAAGCTCTTGTGCAGGGTATGGCAGACGCCTTCCCCGGCGGTGTGCTGGTGTTTGATGCTGCCAACCGCACGGCGGTGAAGATGATTGCAAAAACGTGGCTCAGGACTGCGAAAATCAAGGATGTGGGCGCGTATTTCGCGGTTTCGGACGCTCCCCAAGAGATCAGTGCGTGGGATAGCCGCTTGCAGGTCACGAGCCGCGGCTATATGCTGGGCTACAACGATTTGAAGGACCCGTCCGTCAGCGGCTTTTTCCGTTTTCTTGCAAAGGTCGGGGATAACAGGATGAAAATGCAAATTGTGAAGATCGGTTTTGAAGGCAATCAATGAAAATTCTGGTATACGGTGCAGGCGTTCTGGGGTGCAATCTGGCAAGAAATCTGCTGCGTGCCGGAAAGGACGTCACCTTGCTTGCGCGGGGAAACTGGGCAGCGGAAATCAAGCAGAACGGACTGCGGATCAAGGATAAGTTTTCGCCCCGCGTATCAATCAGCCGCATTCCGGTGGTGACTGAACTTGCACCGGATGCAATGTACGATGTAATCTTTGTGGTCCTGCGCTATACGCAGCTGGATTCTGTTCTGGACACGCTGCGGGCGAACCGGACAAGGAACATCGTTTTTGTGGGGAACAATGTGCAGGCGAGGGCACTGGTGGCGGCGCTGCCGGGGAAGAACGTCCTGTTTGCCTTTGCGCTTTCTGCGGGGCATCGGGAGGTTGACCGGGTGGTCTCCATCGACCTGAAAAAGATCACCATCGGACAGCTGTCGGGTGCATCCTCCAATAAACAGCTGATCAGGCGCATCTTCCACGGCACAAAATATAAGGTTGTTTATGAGCCGAACATGGAGGACTATCTGCTCTGCCATGCCGCGTTCGTGATGCCGGCGGCCTTCGCCTGCTATAAGACGGACGGCAACCTGAAAAAGCTCAGGGTCGACACTGCATACCTGAACCGTTTGCTGGATGCCAACATAGAGGGCTATCGTGCCATACGCAATGCTGGACACGACATTTTGCCAAAGGCGGACGCAGATTTTGAGAGTGAAAAGTACCGCAAGACCTGCCTGCGCTTTTTCAAGCTGATGTGCACCACCTCGCTGGGAAAACTCTGCGCCTCCGACCATGCCATGAACGCCATCGACGAAATGAGTGCGCTGAACCGGGATCTCAAGAAATTTTTCGATGCGAACGGCGCAGCCTACCCGGTATGGCAGGCACTGGAAGCGGAAGCCGGGAGGTATCTGCAATGAAATACGCTGGAATGCCCTTTGGAATGTGGGTGCTGTTTGCTGGCTCCTTTCAAAAGCAGCTGACCGCTGTGCTGGGCTATGATGCAGCTACCGCAAAAGCCATCACGAAAAAGGCAAAGCCACAATACCGGCAGATCATTGCTGGTTTGCCGGAGTTTGAAAAAGCGGACCGCTTCAAGATGAACATCGTCAACTGCGCAATGCTCGGCGCGTTCATCCTCTCCATGCCGCAGCGCCCGGAGGTGGACAGGCTGACGGATTACTACGCAAGATCCATGATGACAGCGCCCATGCAGTGGTTCTGCCGCAAGAGCGGAAAGAGCAAATTTACCGAAAAGGACATTGCCGGTATGAAAGCCACCGCCGCGCTGAGAGCCGCTGACCGCAACCCCTACTCCTGGAACATGGAGTTTTACGAATACCCGGATGGCAGCGGCTACGAGGGACGCTTCACCAAATGCGGCATCTGTGTGCTGATGAAAAAGCTGGGGCTATATGACCTCACTCCCGCGCTGTGCCGTCTGGACTACACCATGAGCGAGGCGGGCGGCGCGACTGATTTTGTGCGGCAGTACACTCTCGCCTCCGGCGGCCCATACTGCGACTGCGGGTATAAAAAGAAGGGCTTCGTGAAGTCTGAGACGGAGGCCGGACGATGAAGGAAACCTATCTTTCCCGTGATTTTCGGGAGACTGCGGCACAGTGCTTTCCCTCGCAGGCCAAGGAGCTGAATGCTTTTTTTGATGCGCGGTTGAATGTGCTGCTGGCTGAAAATGCAGATGCAAGCAAGGAAAAGCAATACCACCTCAAGCGGCAGATATTACCGGGCATTTCGGCCTACGAGACCTTGCAGCGGGTCATGCCGAAAGAGGAGGCACTGCAAACCGTTCACGGCTATGTGGAGCGCTTGGCGAGAACGAGCCACAAACAGCTTGCCGCCCTGCTGCACATACCGGGGCTTTACCGCCTTGTTCCCGGCGTTTTCGTCAAATCCACCCGGAGCGTTTTCGGCCCGGCGGCGGGCTTTGTCCCAAAAGAGCTGCAGACCGGCAACGACATCTGGCGTGTGGATATGATGAAGTGTCCCTATCACGACACCTGCGTAGAATACGGCTGCCCGGAGCTGTGCCGCTGTTTTTGTGACAGTGATGACATCAGCTATACCGGGCTGCATCCGAAGCTGATCTGGGAGAGAACCATAACGCTGGGGCGCGGCAATGATCGCTGTGATTTTTGCATGAAGGTCCGATAATAGCGGGGAGGCATATTGGCATGGAGATCAAACGATTCGGCGATATGCGGGGAAAGACCATTATGCTGCTGCACGGAAATCTTATGTGCTGGCGGCAGTTTTAGGATTTGATCCCGCTGCTGGAAAGGAAATTCTGCGTGTATGCCGTCAGCTTCGATGGCTTTGACGGAACAGGCAAAACAACCTACACGACCGCCCAGAATCAGGCGGACAAGTTGGCCGGTTATATTGAAAAAGAGCTTGACGGACGGCTGGATCTGCTTTTTGCAGAGTCGCTGGGCTGTGGACCGGCTGTTTTTCTGAAGGCTTCTCCAAACATTCGGATTGGTCGGATGATCCTCAGCGGGCCGGAGTATCTGGATTTCGGGGTGCTGAATCGACTGATCTTGAAGGTTATGCCACAAAAGCAGTATCGAACGGCACACGAAAAGTACATGCCTGCATGGGCACTGCGCTTTATGGGGCAGACGGAGCAGGGAATGCAGACCATGCTCCGCCGCATCCCGGATCATATCAGCTTGGAATCCGTCCGGGCCACTTGGGAGGCAGGACTTTATCTCTATCGAACGGACTTTTTGGTACAGCCCGATGCAAAGGTCGCCTGTTGGTACGGAGAAAAAGAAGGGCACATGAAAAAGGCCATCCAGCGGCTGCGGACGGCATATCCGGGTCTGATGGTCCGCTGCTTCCCGGGTTTTGGCCATGGCGATATCATCAATCATCCGGCACTGCTTGCGTCGGAGCTGGAACGCTTTCTGGCGGACGGCGAGACAGTGGGAGATGCGCAGCAGAATCAGGAAAGTGAAATACAATGAAAGTTACAACATTGGACGAGAAATCCATCCATGATATCGGCCACGCTTTCGGCTATTATGACTACGGAGAGGAAACGGGAATGGCCGCTGCCTTTTCCGGGAAAGAAGCCACTGCAAACTATATCTGCGCTTATGTGCGCGGGGTGCTGCGGGGCGGCTTTCTGCACACTATCAGCGAGCAGGGCGAGGGCTATATCGCCTATAAGCTGCCAAAGGAGAAGATGGGACTCAAGACGATGTGGCCCATTGCCTGCGGAATGCTGCGCAACTCCACCCTGAAGCGCCTTCTGCGGTTTGGTATCGCTATCAAGCGGGGAGGGGCTTCCCTGCAAGACCGCATGGACAAGGAAAAGAAACCCTACATTTTCGTTGGACTTGTCTGTGTGCGGGAGAAATATCAGGGGCAGGGATATATGCCAAAGGTGCTGGACATTGCCTTTGCCGAGGGAAATCGGCTGGGTGTGCCGGTGATTCTGGAAACGGATGCAAAATCTAAGTGCGACAAATATGTGCATCTGGGTATGGAACTTGCAGAAACGCATGATCTTGGCGCCTATGGCAAGATGTATGACCTGATCAAGTACCCGAAGCCGTCAAATGAAAACGGGACAGTGTGAGGAAAGGACAGTAGCGTAATGAAAAAAGAAGAAACGAAAAAGTTCCTCCGCTGGTGCATAGCGGTTGCGGTGTATGAGAAAAAGCACTCTGCGCATCTCGCAGGCTGACAGCGATTGCTGAATTGTCTGTGTTTTTTGCAGAAGTGCATCAGAACCGTTTTGCACAACTGTTCCGGAAACTGGATGCAGAGATCCGCACGGTTCCGGGCGGTCATGTGGGCTTCATCGTTCAGTCGGAACGGTATCTTGATTTGATGGAAGCATTTTTGCGGAAATTTTTTGAAGGAAGTCTTTCCGTGAAAAAGCACACCCAATGAAAAAAAGGAGTCTTGCATATGAAACCTGATTACAAAAACTGGATCCCCAAAGGGATGTTGTATTCGTTGATTGCCGGAACAGTGCTGTCGCTTGCGCTGCTGCTCATCTTTGGCGTATTCGGAATCGGTGTGAGCGGAAAACTGCGCATTGTGCTGGGGGTGGCATTCGGCATCGCCTTTGTCATCTGTGCAAAGTGCACCGAGTGGTGCGTGCATGCCTATCGGAGCTTTTCCTATGACGGCGAGCGCAAGCTCTCAAAGCAGATCATCGAAGGAACCGCGCATTATGTCACCCCGCCGGAGGGCGGCATTGGGCTGGATGTGGGCTGCGGCAGCGGTGCGCTGACCATTGCCTGTGCCAAACGAAACCCGCAGGGAAAAATGATTGGCATCGACCGCTGGGGCAAGGAATATGCTTCCTTCAGTCTGCCGTTGTGCGAAAAGAATGCCGCCGCAGAGGGCGTGACAAATATTTCGTTCCAACGCGGGAACGCTGTGAAGCTGGATTTTCCGGATGAGAGTTTTGATGCGGTGACAAGCAACTATGTCTATCACAACATCACCGGAGAGGATAAGCAGGTGCTTTTGCTGGAAACGCTGCGGGTGCTGAAAAAAGGTGGAACGTTTGCCATCCATGACCTGATGTCTGAGCGGCGATACGGGGATATGCAGGCGTTTGTCCAAAAGCTCAGGGAGATGGGCTATGAGCGTGTGGAACTGATCGATACGACCACGGGCAAATTTATGACCCCCAAGGAAGCCAAACGGCTGATGCTGCACGGTTCGACCCTGTTGGTGGGAAGGAAGTAATCAGTGTGGCATCAGCGAAAGCTGACCGTTCCCTTGCGGAAATTATGTAGGCAAGACTGCTAAGCGGTATATGGATGCAATGATGGCCTGTCCCCTCGGCGGCTGGGCTGCGTTTTTCGGGTCTGCAAATAAATCACGGGAGGAAAAGCGATATGAAATATAACGGTTTTTATTTCTGGATGTTCAAAAGCCCGATGAAAAAGGTTCTGGCAGAGAAATACGGCAGGGAATATGCCGCTGACATCATGAAAAAGAGCAAAAAAGTCTATCGTGAACTGGTCGAGAAAGCGGACGACATCGGTGACGATAACCCAATGGCGTACAACGAGCTGTTTGCCCTTGCCTTTGTCGCACCCTATGTGGCAAGTGAGAAAAAAATCCCGCCGGAAACCGTGCAGGAAATGATGCGCCGCTCACTCTATCATATCAAGTGGTACTTTGCAAAGACCGACTTGAATACCGACAAGGGTAAGGCGGAGAACAAAAAGAGCGTTGTCAAATACGCCAAGTGGTATACGCCCGAAAAGGAGGCGGAATACCCGACCTCCTTCAAGGTGGATTTTGACGGGCAGCCGTATGAGGGTGCCTGCTACTACCGCATCACCCGCTGCCCCATCTGTTCCTATGCGCGAAATCTCGGTGTTTCCGAACTTATGCCGTTGTTCTGCGAGCTTGACGAAGTGATGATCACGCTTCAGCATGGCGTTCTGCACAGGAAACAGACGCTGGCGAATGGCGGAGAGTATTGCGACTACTTTATTACAGGCAACAAAGAACGACCTTGAATCCTACTTCTGTTTCATCGGTGATGCCTGAATCGGAAAGCAAGGTGCTTCTTCACGATTCCTTTGCCTGGAGCTGCACCATTCCGTGCAGCCGCGATCATACCAGTTTGCATAAAAATTATTTGAAGGAGGTCTTTTCGTGAAAAACAGTCCGATCTTTCCCGGCTGATGGGTTATGCCGGGAACTACCGATATTTCACCTACGCTTCGTGGGTGCTGTCTGCGGTCAGTGCGCTGGTGGCGCTGGTGCCCTTTGTGTACATTTGGAAGATCCTGCGGGATGTGCTGAACGCCGCGCCGGACTATGCGCAGGCGGTGAACATCCCTCATTACGGCTGGATGGCAGTGTTGTTTGCAGTGCTGTCTTACCTTATTTACATTGCAGCGCTGATGTGCTCCCACCTGTCGGCGTTCCGGGTGGCGACCAATCTGCGGCTGGCGGTGTCGGAGCATTTGGCGGTGCTGCCGCTGGGCTTTGCCGAAACTTTTGGCAGCGGCAAGCTGCGCAAGATCATCAACGAAAGCACCGGAGCCGCCGAGACCTATCTTGCCCACCAGCTGCCAGACCAGTACAACGCCATCGCCACCCCGGTGGGGCTGCTGGTTTTGCTGCTGGCATTCGACTGGCGGCTGGGGCTGCTGAGCCTTGCGCCTGTGGTGCTGGCTTTCCTCATCATGGCGACCATGACCGGCAAGCGGATGGCTGAAAAAATGCGGCAGTACGGCAACGCCTTGGAGGCTATGTCCAACGAGGCGGTGGAGTATGTCCGTGGCATTCCGGTGGTCAAGACCTTCGGGCAATCGGTATTTTCCTTCAAAAAGTTCAAGGCCACCATTGATGAGTACGAGAAGTGGGTCATCTCCTACACCAAAGACCTGCGCCTGCCCATGATGTTCTACACCGCCGCCGTCAACGGCGTGTTCGCCTTTTTGATCGCGGGCGGGCTGCTGTTCACGGCACACGGCGTGACCCCGGAATTTCTGCTGAACCTGCTGTTCTATATCATCATCACGCCGGTGATCTCCCTGACTTTGACCCGCATGATGTACATGAGCGAGAGCAAGATGGTGGTGGCGGATGCGCTGGCACGTATCGACTCGGTGCTGGAAGCAGCGCCCATGCAGGTGCAGGCTGTTCCGCAGCACCCGAAGGATGCTTCCGTCACGCTACAGAATGTGCATTTCAGCTATGACGGCAAAACGGAGGTCATCAAGGGCGTTTCGCTGGAGATTCAGCCGGGGCAGACCGTGGCTTTTGTAGGCCCCTCCGGCGGTGGAAAATCCACGCTGGCAAACTTGGTCTGCCGGTTCTATGATGTGCAGAGCGGCAGCGTCCGGGTGGGCGGGGCCGATGTGCGGGCAATCCCCAAGGAAGAGCTAATGGATACCATCTCCTTTGTGTTCCAGAACAGCCGCCTGCTCAAGGACAGCATTCTGGACAACGTCCGTCTGGGCAGACCGCAGGCCACTGAAGTTGAGGTACTGGCAGCGTTGAAAGCGGCGCAGTGCATGGATATTGTGGAGAAGTTCCCGGCGGGTATCCATACCGTCATTGGCACCAAGGGCGTGTATCTGTCCGGCGGCGAGCAGCAGCGCATTGCCGTTGCACGCGCCATGCTGAAAAATGCGCCCATCATTCTGCTGGACGAGGCTACCGCCTTTGCCGACCCGGACAATGAAGCAAAGGTGCAGGCAGCCTTTGCTCGGCTTGCCAAGGGCAAAACCGTGCTGATGATTGCACACCGCCTGTCCACCGTAGCTAACGCCGATTGCATTTATGTGGTGCAGGATGGGCAAATTGCAGAATCCGGTACAAAGGACGAATTGTGTGCACAGGACGGACTGTTTGCCAGGATGTGGCAGGAGTATCAGGCATCGGTGCAGTGGAAGGTCGCAAAGGAGGGGTAAGAGATGATTGAAAAAATTCAACACGCCACGGCCAGCTCCCCGGAGGGCGCAAAGGGGCTTGTAAAGGGCGTTTTGGCGTGTGCGTTCCAGAACATGGCGTTCATGCTGCCCACCGGGCTGCTGTATCTTCTGGTAAAAGACCTGCTGGCAGGCTCCACAAGCGGAAGGGCCGCCTTCTATCTGCTGGGGTGCGTGGGCTGCTTTGCGCTGATTTTTCTGACCACATGGTGTCAGTATAACGGCACCTATTTTACTACTTATAAAGAGAGCGGCACCCGCCGCCTGACCCTTGCGGAGAGGCTGCGCAAGCTGCCCCTGTCCTTTTTCGGCAAGCGCGACCTTGCCGACTTGACAAGCACCATCATGGCGGACTGCGAGGTGCTGGAAAAGGACTGTTCCCACTTCATCCCCGGACTGTTCGGCTCCCTTATTTCCACCGCGCTCATTGCCCTGAGCCTGTTTGCATTTGAGTGGCGGATGGCACTGGCGGCCCTGTGGGTCATTCCGGTATCTGCTGCCATCGTGGTGGGCAGCTACCGGGTGCAGGACAGGGTACAGGCCAAGACTATGGCGGCGAAAATGGCCTGTGCGGACGGCATTCAGGAGTACATCGAGACCCTCCGGGACCTGAAAGCCAGCAATGCAGAGCAACGGTATCTGTCCGGCCTTTCCGACAAAATTCGGGCAGTGGAAAAGCAGTCCATCACGGCAGAGTTGGAAACAGCGCTGTTTGTGTCCTCTGCGGGCATGGTGCTCAAGCTGGGCATCGCATCGGTGGCGCTCACCGGCTCGGTGCTGCTGGTGCAGGGCAGCATCGACGTACTGACCCTGTTTCTGTTCCTGATGGCGGCATCCCGGATGTACGACCCCATGCAGGGCGCCTTGCAGAATCTGGCGGTGGTCATTGCCATGCGCACCAATGTGGGGCGGATGAACGAGATTCTGGACGCTCCCCTGCAGACCGGCAGCGAGCAACTGACCAATCAGGGCTGCGATATCGTGTTCGACCATGTGGGCTTTGCCTATAACTCCGGCGAGACGGTGCTACGGGATGTTTCCTTTACCGCAAAGCAGGGCGAGGTCACGGCACTGGTAGGCCCCTCCGGCGGCGGCAAGACCACCGTTTCCCGGCTGGCAGCACGGTTCTGGGATTACCAGAAGGGTCGTATCACCGTGGGTGGCATGGATGTTTCCCGAATCGACCCGGAAAAGCTCATGAGCCTGTATTCCATCGTCTTTCAGGATGTGACACTATTTGACAACACAATTCTGGAAAACATCCGTCTGGGACGCAAGGGGGCCACCGACGAGGAGGTCCTTGCGGCGGCAAAGCTGGCAAACTGCGAGGAATTTGCCGAGAAGCTGCCGGACAAGTGGAACACCAACATCGGCGAGAATGGCTGCGCTCTTTCCGGCGGCGAGCGTCAGCGCATTTCCATCGCCCGCGCCTTCCTGAAGGATGCGCCCATCATTCTGCTGGACGAGGCTACCGCCAGCTTGGATGTGGAGAACGAAACTGCCATTCAGGAGGCTCTTTCCCGGCTCATAAAACACAAAACTGTTCTTATCATCGCCCACCGGATGCGCACCGTAGCCGGTGCGGACAAAATCGTGGTGCTGTCCGACGGCGTGGTGGCCGAACAGGGCGCACCCGATGCACTTTATGCCCGGAACGGCCAGTACACCCACATGGTGGATCTGCAGACCGAAAGCCAGAGCTGGGTCATCTGACCCAATTCAAAAACAGCCCTTCGGCACAACAAAAAAGGACATCTATTCAAAAGAATAGGTGTCCTTTTTAGCACCCGAATCCGTCAGCTAACAGTCATGTTTAAATTACTTCCTTATCACTGCTAAGCCAAAGGTTGCAGGATTATTTATTTAAGCTGTATTTATCCCTTTTTCTGCCACAATAAAGGCATGAGTAATATTTTGTGGGCACAGCGAAAAAGCAAGAAACACTACGTAGGACAAAACGGTCGCGGCGCAAAAGTAGAAATCGGAATGGGTGAAAACCAGTTCACGCCCGGGGAACTGTTGCAGCTGGCGCTGGCCACCTGTCATACTTTTTCCGCCGATCACGTATTCGCTGCCGCTTTGGGTAAGGACTTTGACGCGACCGTGGGAGTAAGCGCCAAGAAAGACGAGCGCCGTGATTCTTATTCGCATCTGACAGTAGAAATGGTGGCTGATCTGTCTAGTCTCAGCGAGGAACAGGTAGCACAGCTGCGGCAAAAATCCCAGGAAGAAATCGATAAGTACTGCACCGTTGGCCATACCCTAGATGATGGTGCCAGCTACGACTTTGACCTGGTATCAGAATAGCGACGTCAGTTGGGATTATCCCTCCCGATGGCACAGTAGTCTGGCCTCGCCCTCAGAAAGAGCTAAGCGCTGGGGGTAACCAGCAAAGGAATTACCCCTGAATATGCGCGCGATTCTTATAGGCCGCTAGGCAGTCGCGGGCAACCGGGGTGTCATTATAGGCGTGGAAAACTCCCTCAATTTCTTGATAGGGCTCCGCGCCTTTGCCGGTAATTATTACCGTGTCGTCCAAGTCGGCTGCCAAAATGGCTTTGCGGATTGCGTCCCGCCGACAGGTAGTAATCTCGCAGACGTCCTTCATCCCGGGGCGTTCCTCTTTAATCCCACCAAGCAGCTCGGCGCGAATACTCTCCGCATTCTCAGTGCGGGGATTTTCGTCGGTCACCCAGAGCAGGTCCGCCTCTTGAGCAGCCACTTTTGCTAGCGGCACTCGTTTGGTGGCATCGCGATCCCCATCGGTGCCAAAAACCAGGTGTAGTTTTCCGGGTGTAAACTCTTGCATAGTCCGCAGAATCGAGGCCAGCGCCTCGGGGGTGTGGGCGTAATCATTGATTACCAACGGAGTTCCTTCATTACGCCGACTAACAATTTCGAGGCGTCCGGGAACTGCCAAGCTAGCTAAGCCCGCTTTTGCGGCCTCGGCAGGTATCCCAATTCCAGTGACCATTAAATAGGCAATCGCGGCGTCCTGGACATTAACCTCCCCGGGCAGGGCCACGGTGACTTCTTCCTCGCGTCCCCTATTCGGTTCCGTTTTCGCAGTTAAAGTAAAATCACAGGCCGCATGGGCAACATTGTTGACTTTTCGGGTTACTACCCAATCGGCTTTAGCAGCCGGATCGTAGGCAGATACTGTCACTTTATTGGTGTTGCATTTGTCTGCCAGCTGCTGCCCCCACTTATCATCGGTGCAGATCACACAGTAATCCGTAAATTCTTTGGAGCACAGCCGGGCTTTAGCTGCCAGATACTTTTCCATGGTGTGAAAATAATCCAGATGGTCATGCTGCAGATTCGTAAAACCGGTGGCATCAAACTTCATGCCTGCGACCCGCCCTAAAGCCAGAGCGTGAGCGGAGACTTCCACTACCGCGGCTTGCATTCCCTGCTCTACCCCGTAGGCTAAAATCCGCTGCAACATGGGGCCTTCAAACGTGGTGCGCGCAGATTGAATCCGCAAATCCCCCACCTGAGTTTCCGCAGTGGAAAGAATCATGGTGGATAGCCCGGCAGCTTCAAAAGCGGCTTTGGCAGCAAAACAAGTGGTGGTCTTGCCATTAGTTCCGGTCACCGCTACGGTTTTCATTTTCCCGGCCGGATTACCGAAAGCCCTGATGGCCAGGGGCGAGGCAGCTTCGCGGGGATCCGCTACCGTTACCACCGGTATTTTCAGTCCTTGGTCGCTGGCAATTTCCGCACCCTTGGCATCAGTAATGACCGCTGCTGCCCCCAGCGATTCCACCTCGCTTGCAAATTTGGCGGCATGTACATTCGCCCCGCCTACGGCGATAAAGGCCTCACCTGCCAAAATCTCATCGGAAGCCATTGACACTCCCCGCACCTGAACATTTTCCCAGGCGGGATCAATTTGGGTGGCAAAGTCCTCCACTAGATGCGCCAGCGAAACCGGAGCAATATTTTTAGGACGGAAATCTCGAAAAGTTACTGTCATGACCTCTACTCTAATAGCAACCCCTCTCTGGCGATAAAGAAAGTGAGCACTCCCTCCTCCCTTTTATTAAGGACGCACCGGTGTTCCTGCCCCTTTTGCGCAGATTTCCGCGAATACTTCGGGAGCGGTGAGACACTCTCCGAGTTGATTAGGCTTCCCGCTGCCGTGATAATCCGAAGACCCGGTGATTGCCAGTCCCAACAGCTTAGCTATTTCCCTTACTTCTGCCTGTTCTGCGGAGGTTTGTTCCGGATGGTAAGCCTCCAAAGCAAATAATCCCGCTTCTTTTAGCGCCGCGATGGTAGCAGCCGACAAGAATCGGCACTGCCGGCGGCCGGCTCGCGGGTGCGCCAGAACCGGGACTCCCCCGGCTTTTATTACCTGCTGAACCGCATAGCTAGTATCGGGAGCCTGATAATGCACATAGTATTTACTGGAAGTAGCTAGCACCTGCTCAAATGCGGCGCTGCGATTCGGAAAATACCCGCCCTTCACCAACACATCAGCAACGTGAGGACGCCCTATCGGGCTGGAACCAGCCTGCTCGGCAACTTGCGCGTAAGAAATATCGAAATCGACAGCTAGGCGTGCCACCATTTGCCGCATCCGTTGCTGGCGTGCCTCCACGGTTTTTGTGAATAGCTCCCTTAGCACCGGGCTTTGGGGATCGGGTAAATAGGCGAGCAGATGAGCAGTGATTCCCTCATGGGAGGTAGAAAGCTCCACCCCGGGCACTAAAGTAACACCGCACTGAGAAACCATTTTGGCGGCGGCAGCTATTCCCGCGAAAGTATCGTGATCGGTGAGGGCGATCGCATCCAATCCGGCCTGAGCCGCCAAGAGCATCACCTGCTCAGGGGTATCAGTACCGTCTGAACAGGAAGAATGAGTGTGTAAATCGATCCGCGCAGCCGCCATAGGACTATCTTAGATTACCGTGGCATGATGGAGGCATGGAAGAAAAGTTAGTAGCACCAGAGGAACAACCCTTAAAAGACCGGGTCAATAACCGCTCTCGCCGTATTGGCTCTGCGGCGTTTAGAGAATTTATAGGCAGCGGATGGGGGGAACGCAAAGATCCCGAGCCTATTCCCAGCCCCTCGCGGGATTTTTTGGATGCGCGCTATCAAAAACTAGGATCCCAGTTCCAGGGAGAACGCCTAGTGATTCCCGCCGGGAACTATAAGGTGCGTTCTAATGACTGTGACTATCGTTTCCGGGCACACTCGGCATTTGCTCATCTGACCGGGCTAGGCGGGGAACTAGAACCCGACGCTGCCCTAGTCCTGGAACCGCTGACCGATAAAGAGGGCACGCCCTTGGAAAACGCCCCCGAGAATACCGGCGCAGCCACCCATCGCGGGATCGTATTTTTCCGTCCCCAAGCTCCGCGCAGTAGCGAAGAATTTTATGCTGACTCCACCTATGGCGAGTTTTGGGTAGGACCGCGGATGACGCTTTCCCAGATGGAGGCGGTGACTGGCCTGGAGGCACGCCCCCTAGATACCCTCCCCGACCTATTGGCTAAAGACGCTGGTCTAGTGCAGCTGCGAGTGATTCGCGAAGTCGATACTTCCGTGCAGGCGGCGGTAGAGAAAGTACGCCGGGAAGCCGGGCTGCCAACCGGAGAGGACGCGCGGGGCCGGGATGAAAAACTCGAAGAGGCTGCTTCGGTGCTGCGCCTGCAAAAGGATGCGGCCGAGGTCAAAGAACTTCAGCACGCGGTTGCGGTTACTAAATCGGGTTTTGAAGCGATAATTCGGGCACTGCCACGCGCCATCCAGCACCACCGCGGTGAACGAGTGATTGAGGGTGCCTTCCAGGCTCGGGCCCGCGAAGAAGGTAACGGTCTGGGGTACGACACCATCGCGGCCTCCGGCAATCACGCCAATACTTTGCATTGGATTGATAATGATGGACCTGTCCACGAAGGTGATCTGATTTTGATTGATGCCGGAGTGGAAGCCGATTCTCTCTATACCGCAGATATCACCCGCACCTTGCCGGTAAATGGCAAGTTCAACCCGGTGCAGGCCAAAGTGTATAACGCGGTACTCGACGCCTGTGAAGCTGGTTTAGCACAAGCTAATAAGCCCGGCTGCAAGTTCAAGGATGTACATGATGCGGCGGTGGCGGCGCTGGTTAAACACTTGGATGCCTGGGGGCTGCTGCCGGTAAGTGCCGAGCAGACCCTATCAAAGGAAGGTGGGGAATACCGGCGCTGGATGCCGCATGGTATCTCCCACCACTTGGGGCTAGACGTCCATGACTGTGCCCTAGCGGCCCGGGATATGTATATGGACGCCCCCCTAGAGCCCGGTATGTGTTTCACTATTGAGCCGGGCCTCTACTTCCATAAAGATGACCAACTATTGCCGGAGGAACTGCGAGGCATCGGAGTTAGGATCGAGGATGATGTGCTAGTGGAAGCAGACGGCAGCGTACGCCGCATGTCGGAAGATATTCCCCGCACCATCGAAGAGGTAGAAGCTTGGATGGCGCGGGTACAAGCCGAGTAGCAATACCCGGTAGCTCAGATAGCCTCGAATTCTCCCGGCTGTTACTGAGCCGAGTCGGGGCGATGACTAATAGTCATCGCCCCGCTTTATTATCCCATTTTGCTACCGCTATCCTGGTCACACACCATATCGTGGCGCTTAGCATCATAATGCCAAGTGCTGCGTTTCTTCGGAACGTCCCGGCCACAACCACAGCAAGGTAAATCCGACCAGGTAAGGGTGTGTACAATCAGCTGCGGGTTAGATCCGCCGGTAGAAAACTCTGCATGGTCATAGTCTTCTCCGCAACGACCTGCAGAATAAACCGGAGTTTCTAGTTGCTCGGGGACGCCGGTAAGAGGATTCATCAACCAGACATAGTTGGTGCTAAGAACATCCATACCGCTGTTAAAAGCAGACATGGAAATAACCGGAATTACGGCGTCTAAATAGCCGTCTCCATTAACATCGCCGTATTCAATAGCATAATCTGCGGGGGTACTATCTCTAGTTTTAGCCTGCAGCGAGAAAATATCTTCTACTCCATAGTTCGCGGCATTACCACCCTGAGCAGCCAGCAGCTGCTCGGTCTGTTTTTCGTTTAAGCGATAAATGCCTTTGTCTAAACGGTAGTTCGTTAGTTTGTCACATCCCAGTTGCTTATTTTGAAAATCCTCTTGGCACTCGGGAGCGCTATAACCGCGAGGTAATAACCAATCGGTATTAGCAAAATCGAAATTCTTGATGGCATCTTTTTTGGTAGTGGCGCCAGCGGAGCTGCTATCTGCCTTATCAGCGTTCTTAGCTCCAATGTAAATACTGTTGGTAAGCTTGCCGTCCTCGTTCCAGTTAAAAATCAAGAGGGTTTCACCAGATAAAATACTGCGCCCGGGTTCCTTTAGGGTTTTCGTCCACAGCAACTTATTGTCGGCATCTAACCCGAAAAGGGTATTGGTCTGCATTGCCGAAGGATAAGCTACCACCCGTACATTGCCCACCGTTCCCAGGGTTTCACCGCTAACGCTATAGGTGCTTTCTTTAGCGGTGGAAGAGGAATCTTTGCCGTTGCTCTCTTTCCCGGTTAAGGGAATAGAAAAACTATCCTTCTTCACTGTCTTTACTGCCGCGCACTGCAGGGTTTTATCTTTTATCTGGTAACGCTGGGAATCTGGGCATTTCGGCAGATTTTCCCCGTCTTTCACTGGCAAAGTTATTCCGGTATCGGCAATAGCAACTTTTTTGCCATTTTCACTGGAAACTGCCTGATAGCTCAGCCCCGCAAGCTGCTGATTCGTAAATTTATACCAAATTACTAGTGTGTAGCGATCATCTATTCTAAGTGGATACCAGAAGGGATTTTCCGGGGCATCACTGGCAAAATCTGGCGGTATCTCTACCTTTTTTATCACCACTACGGTTTTAGTTACGGTGGGCACAATTCCATTTTCTAAAGCAGAAGTGGAGTGCTGTCGGTACACCCAGATACCGCCCAGGGTCAATGCCACTACCAACACCACAACTAAGGCAATCAACATTATTACCGCGTTTTTTCGCGGTTTTTTTCGCTGCGGTGGTACCGGCGGAAACTGACTGTTTGCAGAATAGGGAGCGGGTGGTTCGGGCGGATAGGGCGGGTTCGCTACTGGATTTGAGGGCGCAGGGAATCCGGGGTTGCCGGGATAGCTGGGTGGAACCGGTGCTCCCTGATTTATTCCCGGAGCGGGATAGGCGCCGGGGTAAGTAGGAGGTGTGGGCGGGTATCCTCCTGGATAGGGATAATCCCCGCCTTGTCCTTGTCCCGGAGCAGGTACTGGCACGGAGGGCGCAGCCTGCGGATAGGGAGGATAAACTATCGGGGAATCGCCGCCACCGGTAAAAGATAGCTCCGAGTCTTCCGGGGGATTGTCTTGCTTGCCATCCTGGGGGTCGTTCACCTTACTGTCTCCTCTCTGAAACCTGTTGCGTGCGCGGATAACTAAAGACCAGAAGAAGATTGTCCGCGCAGCTTAGTTAGGAACTGGCGGGTACGTTCCTGGGAAGGATTGCGGATCAGCTGCTTGGCATCCCCAGATTCCAGTACCACCCCGTTATCGATGAAGAGGGCACGATCAGCTACTTCGGCCGCAAACTCCATTTCGTGAGTCACGATTACCATCGTCATCTCCTCGGCCGCCAGCGAGCGGATAATCTGCAGGATCTCTCCGGTTAGCTCCGGATCTAAGGCCGAGGTGGGCTCATCAAAATAAAGCATCCTGGGTTTTAGTGCCAGCGCCCGGGCGATGGCTACCCGCTGTTGCTGCCCGCCTGACAGCTCGGAGGGATAGGCCTGCCCCTTATCGGCCAGGTTCATCCTTTTCAACAATTCCAGCGCTGTTTCCTGGGCTTCTTCGCGTCCTCTCCCCTGCACCTTTATCGGGGCATCAGTGAGATTACGTAGCACGGTCCAGTGCGGAAACAAGTTAAAGTCTTGGAATACCAACCCAAAGTCGCGCCGAAACTCGCGCTCGTCGCCGGAGGAAACCTTAACTCCGTCCTCTTTCTTTAACGCCTGCTTCCCGAAATAGCAGATTTCGCCGCTATCCATTTCTTCTAAGAAAGTGCAGCACCGCAAAAGCGTAGACTTGCCGGACCCAGAAGGTCCGAGAATCGCTAGCACTTCACCGGTATTGACAGTCAGGGACACCCCTTTCAGCACCTGATTGGTGCCGAAACTTTTTTCCATACCGGTAACACGTAGCGCTTCCATCTTCCTCACCTGATCTTGTAACTTCCCATGCGTTTTTCAATCCGTTCCATCACTACCGCTACCACCAGATTAAACACCCAGTAGAAGATCCCGGCTGCTACAAAGGGAAGCATAGAAGCGCTGGCGGCGGCCTGTTGCTTCGCAATCGTAAACATCTCCGCATAGGCGATCGCAAAAGCCAGAGAAGTATCTTTTACCAGCGTGATTACCTCGTTGGTAATCGACGGTAACACCGTACGGAACATTTGCGGCAACTTGATGGTCAGGAAAGTACGCGCCGGGGAATAACCCAGTACAAACGCGGCCTCTGACTGTCCCACCGGAAGCGCCTGAAAACCGCCGCGGTAGATTTCCGCAAAATAGGCGGCGTAGTTAATAGCGAAAGCAATAATCACGGCGCTGAAACGGTAGGCAGCTCCGATTTGCATCCCGAAGAGGAAGAAGGGACCGAAATACACCACCAGGAGCTGCAACATTAAGGGGGTGCCCCGCATCACCGAGATATAGAACTGGATAAACCAGGCCAGTGGCTTAAAACGGCTCACTCTCCCGCCATAAACTACCAGTCCCAGAGGCAACGATAAAACCAGGGTGAGGGCGAAGATAATGAAGGTTTGCAGCATACCGCCGGCCAGTTCCGGCAAGAACGATAAATCCATTAACAATAGCTCCCTGCGCCAGCTTTTGATTTTTCACGCAGCAAGCTAATCAGTAACAATCGCTTTTTCTAATTTGTACTTCTTAGCGATCTTGAGGAAAGTGCCGTCTTTCTTCATCTCGTCCAAGGTCTTTTGCACCTGGTCGCGCAAGGCTTGGTTACCCTTTTTAAAACCGATGCCGTACTGCTCGGTGTGGAAGGGCGGCTCCATAATTTGGAACTTTTCCTTCCCGCGCTGTTCCAACTGATATTCGGCTACTCCAATATCAACCGCAACCGCGTCGGCTGCGCCTGCCTCTAGGGTCATAAACGCATTATTGTAATCGGGCACCTGGGTCATTTCCTTGAAGCTGGACACCAAACCCGCGTTTTCCTTGTCTTGCAGCGCGGCCAGACCCGACGAATCTACCTGCACCAACACAGTCTTACCCTTCAAATCCGCCGGGGACTTAATCCCCGATCCGGCTTTAGTTACGAACACAATCGAGTTATCTACGTACGGTTTAGAGAAAGTGTATTGTTTTTCGCGCCCGTTCATGGTGAACCCATTCCAGATGCAATCGATAGTACCCGACTTGAGTTCCATGTCTTTGGAATCCCAATCAATAGCTCGCTTTTGCAGGTTCCAGCCGTTACGTTTAGCTACCTCGGCAGCAAGATCCAAGTCGAAACCTACATATTCTCCGCTCTTATCTTTATATCCATAGGGCGGGAAGTTGGCATCAAAGCCTACCGTAAAGTCATCACCCTTAGCTTTGCCAGCATCTGCGGCGCCCGAGCCTCCTGCACATCCGGAAAGCGACAGTGCCATCACCAGACCGGTTAGCATTAATAGCGTTTTCTTCAGCTTCATTGGGAATCTTTCTCTAAGTCAAACCTGCAAGATACCTAGAGTTTAACAGAGCACCTAGCGGAATCTTTTAAACGCCCGTTCTCATCTCAAAGTACAAAATATTTTTTGCGTTCCCAGTTTTTGGGTATAAAACATCCTGAGCTTTCGAATCTGCCGGGTTTTCGCGGCAGGTTTCTGCCGCGAAAAAGCAAATTATCCGACCTGGTATCCGGTGCGAGCTTTTAGCAAATCGCCCCCGGGAACCGCTTCAATTAGTTCGCGGGTGTATTCCTTTTGGGGATTGGCGAAAATATCGTCAGCTTTGCCATATTCAACCAGTTTGCCCTGTTCCATCACCGCGATATCGTCTGCGTTTTCACGCACCACCGCCAAGTCGTGGGTAATGAACAAATAGGTCAACCCCAGCCGTCCTTGTAGCTCATTAAGCAAATGCAAAATCTGATCCTGCACCAGCACATCCAAAGCAGAAACTGCTTCGTCCAGTACTACGAGCTCTGGGCGCAGCGCCAGGGCGCGCGCAATCGCCACCCTTTGCCGTTGACCGCCAGACAGTTCATTCGGAAAACGCCGCATAGCGCTGCGCGGGAGCGCCACCATATCCAGCAAATCCGCCACTCGTTTTTCTCGCTTCGCGCGATCCCCAATGTGGTGGGTGCGCAGTGGCTCTTCAATACAGCGGTACACCGAAAACATGGGATCTAGGGAACCGTAAGGATTCTGGAAAACCACCTGCATCTTGCGGCAAAGCGCAAATAGTTGTTTGCGCTTCAAAGTCGATAGGTCGATTCCCTCGTAATAGACCTTCCCGGAAGTGGGGTTGAGGAGGTTCAATATCATGTTGGCAACCGTAGATTTACCGGAGCCAGACTCTCCTACCAGCGCCAAAGTAGAACCCCGGCGCACCTGAAAAGACACGTCATCGACTGCCCGGAAAGTCTTCTTCTTACCCTTTTGCCCGCGAATATCGAACTCTTTCACCAGATGCTCGACCCGAATCACCTCGTCACCAAGGTGTTTTTCTAAGGGCTGCCCCAAGACATTGGTACCCATCACTTTTTGTCCGGAGCCTTTGGCAGCCGCCACTGCTAGGTTCACATCTGCAGAGGTATGCGATTCGATAGTCCCTGGCACTTCCGCTGCTTTTTGGGGAGAATGATTTATTTCAATCCTCCGAGACGCTAGCGAGGGCGCCGCATTAACCAAGCGCTTGGTATAGGGATGGCGAGGATCGTTCAAAATTTCCCGCGCGGGTCCGGATTCTACTACCCGTCCGCGGTGCATAACTACCAGATGAGAGGCTCGTTCGGCCGCCAGTCCCAGGTCATGGGTAATAAACAGGGTGGAAGTACCCAGATCCTGAGTTTCTTTTTCCAGGTGATCCAAGATGCGCCGCTGAACAGTCACGTCTAGGGCGCTGGTGGGTTCATCGGCGATTAGCAGTTTCGGCCCCGCCGCCAAACCGATGGCGATTAGGGCGCGCTGGCGCATACCCCCCGAAAATTCGTGCGGATATTGCTTGGAGCGTGCCTCAGCATCTGGCAAACCTGCATCTGCCAGTGCTTTCATCGCTTGTTCGTGAATATTACCGCCCTTGGTAGCTTCGTTGAACTTCAAAGCTTCTGCCACCTGGGAACCGATTTTCCAAACCGGATTCAGGTTCGACATCGGGTCTTGCGGTACCATCCCGATCTGGGCTCCCCGCACCTGCTGCATCTCTTTTTCAGTCAGGCTGGTCAGTTCGCGCCCATCGAACTTAATAGATCCGCCGGCAATTTTCCCGGTACCGGGCAACAGCCCGATGATCGCCATGGCCAAAGTCGATTTACCAGACCCGGACTCCCCCACAATCGCCACCGTCTGTCCCCGGTAGAGAGTGAGATTAGCTTTGCGCACCGCTGGAACCACGCCGGTAGTGGACTGGAAGTTAACCTCTAGGTTTTTTACTTCCAACAGGGGCGTAGGCGCAGGAGGGGTACCAGCGTTAGCTACGCTACGGTCGGCAAGAGTCTGATCCGAGTCAGCTGCCATAATCTGATCCTTTTGGTTATTTTGATTCACGATTAATGTTTCCTCTGGTTCGGGTCGAGCGCGTCACGAATTACGTCTCCCATCATGATGAAGCTCAATACCGTAAGCGCCAAGGCGATAGACGGCAAGAACAAAATCATAGGCGCAGTCCGCAGCTGTTGCTGGGCAGTAGAGATGTCTCCGCCCCAAGACACGATGGAGGAAGGCAGCCCGATTCCCATGAAGGATAGGGTGGCTTCGGCCACGATAAAGGTTCCCAGCGCCACAGTCGCGTACACAATCACCGGAGCGGCCGCATTCGGCAAAATATGACGCAGCAGAATCCGGATATTAGATACCCCTAGGGTGCGCGCGGCAGTTACGTATTCCTCATTCTTAATCGAAAGCACCGCGCCCCGGGTAATACGGGCGATTTGGGTCCATCCAAAGACCCCCAAGACGATTACCACCATCCAGATGGAGCGCTGTTCCTTGAACATTTGCATAATCACGATGGCCGCCAGCACCATGGGGATGGCAAAGAAAATATCCACGATCCGGGAAAGAATCGCGTCTAAGATTCCCCCGAAGTACCCTGCCAGGGCGCCAAATACTACCCCAATAATAGTGGCAGTTAAGGTAGAGAAAATCCCTACTGCAATCGAGGCACGCGCCCCATAAATAATCCGGGAATACAGGTCACAGCCCTGCATATCGAATCCAAAAATATGACCTTTACGAGGCCCGTCGATCGAATTTTCCAAGGTGCAGTAAGTGGGATCTTGGGAAGTAAACAGCTGCGGCACCACCGCCATTAACACCGCAACAATAATGATGAATAGAGCCACCCAAAAGAGGGGGCGGTGGCGCAACTGTTTCCAGGCCTCCCCCCATACCGAGGAGGGCGCCGATTCATCGGCTACAGCATCGACTGCACCCAGGCCAGTTTCATCGACCTTGTTAACGAAATGTTCTTGTCCGGGAAGTAGTTGGTTACTCATAGCGAATCCTCGGGTCTAGTACAGCGTATAACAGGTCTACTAGCAGGTTGGCAACGATATAGACCAGCACCAATACAGTAGTAATAGAAACTACCGTAGCGGCCTCACCACGTAAAATAGCCTGGTAAAGAGTACCGCCGACACCGTTAATCGCGAAAATACCTTCAGTCACAATCGCGCCGGTCATTAAGGCCCCCAGGTCTCCTCCTAGGAAGGTAGCTACTGGAATAAGGGAGTTGCGCAGCACGTGGTGAGTCATTACCCGGGATTCGGGAATCCCCTTTGCCCGGGCAGTCCGCACGAAATCAGCGGTCAGGTTTTCCGAAACCTCTTGACGAGTAAGGCGGATAACGTAGGCACAAGAAACTGCTCCTAGCACTAACGCCGGCATCAGCAAGGACTGGAAGTTGACGTTTGCCCCTACGGTAGTAGGCAGCCACCCTAGTTTCACCCCTAAGAGGAACTGCAGCAAGAAGCCGATTACGAAGGTCGGTACCGCGATTACTACCAGGGAAATCACTAGCACAGTCGAGTCAAAAAGTTTACCTTTTTTAAGTCCGGCAAAAAATCCGAAGAAAATCCCGATCACGGCCTCAAAAATAATCGCCATAAACGCTAGCTTGATAGTTACCGGGAAGGCGTTGGCCATTACTTCGGTTACTTCTCTGCCGGAGAAGGTCTTTCCGAAATCTAGGGTGACGATTCCCTTTAGATAAAGCAGGTACTGCATCCACAGCGGTTTATCGAGGTTGTATTCCGCGCGAATCTGCGCGGCTACCGAGGGGGGCAGTCCCTTATCTCCGCCTAGTGCCTGCACCGGATCTCCCGGCATGGCATACACCATCGCGAAAATCAGCAACGTTGCCCCAAAGAATACTGGGACCATCTGTAGTAGACGATGCCCTATGTATCTGAGCATAGGTCTCTCCTTGACTATAAGCTGAGTTAAACCTTATCGCGTTAACGCTTCCAGGAAAAAACCGGAGGCGGATCTGAAGGCATTTTATTGCCTTCAGATCCGCCTCTTAACTGTGTTTACTACAGTTTATTTGCGATTTTTTCTTTACTTTGCGTTCTTAGTGATCTGGTAGTAAACCGGTTCACTCTTCCAGTTAAAGGTTACGTTGGAAACATTTTCTTTGTTCCAAACACCTAGAACATTGGAGTACCACAGCGGGATAGCAGGCAGATCAGTGAACAGAATCGATTGCGCTTCTGCAAACTTCTGGTCCTGAGCGTCTCCTACCGGCAGCTTCGCAATCTCCAGCATCAGCTGGTTGAACTGTTGGTTGTCGTATTTACCATCATTGGAGTTGCCGTTCTTGGAGTATAGGGGCTCCAAGAAGTTCGTCATCCCCGGGTAGTCAGCTTGCCAACCAGAGCGGAATGCGCCCTTAATGGTTTCCTGGGTAATGGCATCGCGCAGTCCCTTGAAGTCCGGGTAAGGATCGCCGACCGCATCAATACCCAAGTTGGTCTTGAGCTGGTTGGTAACCGCGTCTACCCAATCTTTATGGGAGGAGTCCGAGTTATAGCCAATAGTGAACTTGCCATCGAACTTGGAAATAGCATCAGCTTTCTCCCACAGTTCCTTAGCCTTGGCTTTATCGAACTTCAAAACCTCGGTACCTTTGACTTCTTTTAGAACTTTGTCGTAGTTAGGCATGGCCGGCGAAGTGAAATCTTTGGCCGGTACCCGGGTCTTCTGGAAGATCTTTTTACAGATGCTGTCGCGGTCAATCGCGTAAGAAAGCGCTTGCCGGCGCAGACGGCCTTCCTCATCCATCCCGAAGTGCTTTAGCCGATCCGGAATAGTGAAGGACTGGAAAATAGCCACCGGCTGATTAATGCTGGAATCCGGGAAATCGGACTGGAAGGTGGTCATCGCTGACGCTGGCACATCGTCCAACACGTCAAGCTGACCAGAACGGACGTCTGCATATGCCGCGTCAGTCTTGGTGTAAATCTTGAAAGTGAGTCCACCGTTCTTAGCTTCGCGCGGGCCAGAATATTTATCGTTCTTTACCAGTTCGATAGATTCGTTGTGGTGCCAACCCTTGTCCTTGAGAGTGTAGGGACCGGAGGTAACCGTGGGGTTCTGGCCGAAGGCCTTCAAATCTTTGAAAGCCACATCCGGCAGCGGCACATAGGCAGAGTAGCCCAGGCGCAGCGCAAAGTCAGAAGTCGGCTGGTTAAGAGTTACCTGGAAAGTATAATCATCAATCTTCTTTAGCCCCGACAGTTCGGGAACATCGGGAGCCGGGGCTCCTTCTTCTTCCGGACCGGGAGTAAAGCCTTTAATTACCTCAAAGAAAGAGGAAGACATTTGAGCGTTCTTCGGGTTTGCCCCATAGTTCCAGGCCTTGATGTAGTTATCGGCCTTAATCGGCGAGCCATCGGAGAACTTGGCATCCTTCCTTAGCTTAATCGTCCAAACTACCTTATCTTTAGACTCAATCGACTCGGCCAGTTCGTTCTCGGCCTTGCCAGTCTTGGGTTCGTAATAGACCAGACCAGAGAAAAGCGCGTCTAGGACGCGCCCGCCACCGGTTTCATTGGTAGAAGTCGGAATCAGGGGATTTTGTGGTTCTACCGTGTTTACAGTAATAATCCCTTTACTATCTGCATTTGCCGCTGAATCTCCGCCAGAGCCGTTTGAACAGCCGGCTAGTCCGAGAGATAGAGCAAGTGCAGATGCTAGGGCTAATGCACCCCGTCGTTTCACTATTGCCTCCAAGCTTGTTGCTTACATTTTTAAAGCTGATGTGTCAGAAAAAATGTTGACACAATCACAGCTAAATATAGCATTTCAGGTTTGGAGTTTTTACACAATCCCAAGATTTTCTCGACTTACCTTTAAGAAATCGATAACTGATATGATACCGATTAGTCAGGATATAGGCATTTATTTTTCCGGGAATTCTCAGCGGTAATAACTAGAAAAATTTCCCGGTTAAATGCCTATACATGCCGGGAAAGATCAGCTTCTTCCGGTTTAACTGCCGGGGCGCGGGTAACCAGCTTATGCCCGATCCACAGCGCCAAGAAGAACAGCAATCCAATATAGATTGCTAAGAAGTTGATGATAGAAAATCCCCCACTCATCACATCTAAGGACTGCCCCACTACCACGATGGCACACATTACTAGCGCAATAATTGGTCCCGCCGGATAGAACAGTGCCTTATAGGGAAGCTCAGCTACCGATTTGCCTTGGGCTTTATAGGCGCGGCGGAAACAGTAATGAGACCAAGCAATTCCCATCCAGGTAATAAAGCCGGCAAGTCCGGATGCATTCACCAACCATACATAGACCTGGCCGGTACCTACACGCGAGGTGGCAAAGCAAACTGCTCCCACCATACTGGTAGCTAACAGCGCGACCAGGGGAACTCCGTGTCCCGTGAGGCGAGCAAAAATAGCAGGTGCTTTTTTCTCTTTAGCTAGCGAGTAGAGCATCCTAGTCGCCACATACATGCCGGAGTTACCAGCAGAAAGAATCGAAGTTAAGATGACGGCATTCATTACCCCCGCCGCGATTGCTACCCCAGCTCGTTCAAAAAGCAAAGTAAAGGGAGACTTGGTTACGGCCTCGGTAAAGCCTTGGGCGGTGTCGGAGTCGGCACTTGCTCCCTGCAGGAGGGCGGGATCGGTGTAGGGAATCAGAAAAGAGATAACCGCGATCGCCCCGATATAGAACAGCAAGATACGGATGAAAACGGCCCGAGTAGCGCGAGGTACGTTAGTTTCAGGATCTTGGGTTTCCCCGGCGGCAATCCCGATCATCTCGGTGCCTTGGAAAGAGAAACCGGCAATCATAAAGACTCCCATGATGCCCCAAAAACCATTTACGAAGGGGGCATCCCCGCGGGTAAAGTTGGTGAAGCCCGGAGACTTACCCCCCATAATCCCGAGCACCATTAGGATCCCTAGCACTAGGAAGACGATCACCGTTACTACTTTGATAGAGGCAAACCAGAACTCTGATTCCCCGAATCCGCGAACGGTGAAAGCATTAAGTACAAACAGGATTAGCAGGAAAAGTAGCGACCAGACCCAGGCGGGAACCACCGATTCCGGGAACCAGTATTGCATCACGATAGTGGCCGCAACTAGCTCCGCTGCCACCGTGATTGCCCAGTTGTACCAATAGTTCCATCCCTGTGCAAAGCCAAAAGATTTGGAGACATAGCGGGTGGCAAAAACTTCGAACGCACCCGAGGTGGGACAGTAGGTGGCCATCTCCCCTAGCGACTGCATCAGGAAAAATACCATGATTCCGATGGCTCCGTAAGCAACCAGGGCACCTCCGGGACCGGCGCCGGTAATGGTACCGCCAGAGGCTACGAAAAGCCCGGTTCCAATCGCTCCCCCAATGGCGATCATATTCAGGTGGCGTGCCTTTAGCTTGCGGTGCAGCTGGGGGTCACCCCCCTGAGACATACCAGGATTAGCATCAGAAATTTCGCTACTGGCCACGACATCCTCCGAGATAGTTATTTTCTAGTAACTTTATGAAAAGCTACCTCACCTTTCCAATCTGTGGTCACATTGCCCACATGCTGGCTATAGCCGATGTTAGAACTGGGCGACCAGAGCGGGATTGAGGGTAAATCAGCCAGTAGCAGAGTTTGTGCCTGCTCATAGAGTTTTGCGGCCTCTTTAGGAGTGTCTGCCGCTTGCGCCCTAGATAGAAGCTCTGTGTATTCGGGGTTGTCGTAACCCATCTTGTTGCCATTACCGCCTTTTACATAGCGACCAGCGAGGAGATTATTTGGTGAGGGATATCCCATTGACCATCCCATCCGGAACGGTCCGGTAAAAGAATGTTCATCCATCATTTCCATAAGGGTCTTGAAATCAGGCTGGGGGTCACCTACCGCCTTGACCCCCAGGGTGTTAGACAGCTGATTGCAGATTGCATCTACCCAGGGCTGATTGGATTCGTTGGAGTTATAGGTAATTTTTAGCTCCCCCTGCCAGGGGCTAATCTTATCGGCAGCCTTCCAAGCCTCTTTGGCGGCCGCGGCATCAAATTTAAGTACCTGGTTCGTAGGGCCAGCATCCATATGTCCCAAGATTTGCGGCGGTAAGAAATCAGTGGCCGCCGTGCGGGTGCCGTAGAAGATGGTTTTGATTATGTTTTCTCGGTTAATCGCTTGGGATATGGCTTGGCGCCGCAATTTCCCTTCTTCGCCCGAAAAGTGCTTAGTCTGGTAATCGATATCCAAGGTCTGCATACTGGCCTGGACTGCGCTGGCACGATTTTTTCCCAAATCTTTCTCGGCGTTGGGTAGCTCCCCATCTGGAATTTGGTCAAGCACATCCAGGTTTCCAGCTAGTAGATCCTGGTAGGCGGCCGACAGATCCGCATATATTTTGACTTCCAGTCCCGCATTTAGCGCCTGGCGGGGCCCGCGGTAGGTGGTGGATTTATCTAGTTGTATCCGACTGGAGGGCTCCCAGCTAGTCAGGGTATAAGGGCCATTCCCCACTGGTTTTTGTCCGAACTCCTTTTTAATCTTCCCTTGGGCATCGAAAGCACTGTCAGGAAGCGGGTAAAAGCCGTTGATTCCCAGGCGATTGGAAAAGTCAGCTACCGGACGTTTCAATTTGATGGTTATTGTATAGTCACCATTAGCCATCACCCCGCTAAGATCTCCGGTACCGTCGTCTGTTGCTCCCTCGATTGCCTCAAAAGCGGTGGTAGCTCCGAGTTTCTGCGCAGCGGAAGCCTTCCAAGCGCGCACGAAGTTCTTCGCCAGCAGCGGGGTGCCGTCGGAAAATTTACGATCGGTGTTCATCTGGATGGTCCAGGTCTTATGGTCAGCAGAATCGGTTATTTCCCGAGCCACGTCGTTAACCACTTTCCCTTGCGGGTCGTAGGTGACCAGACCGGCAAAGAGCAGATCAATGATCTTGATTCCGGCATCATCATCGGCAGCGGCCGGGATTAACCCTCGGGCGGGTTCCTCGCCATTAATCAATATCCGGTCAACCGAATCGGTCGTAGAATTGTCGCTGCAAGCGGTCAAACCTGCGGCAGCGAGAACCGTTGCTGCCAATACGGCGAGGGGGAGCCAACGACTGCGCATAGTCTTAGCCTTTCTGAAAACCTAAATTATTAACTATAATGATACCGATTTATTACTTTTTATTTAATAATTTATATTTTGCCTGTTTTATTTTTGATTTTTCAAAATTTGTAGCAGCTAGCATTCTTATTTTCGCTGTCAGCCACATCTTTATCCGCGAGCTACTGGGTTTGAGGACGAGGGGGGCGCTATCCTACCGACTGTGCTCCCAGCAAACGGGAGACAAATCTCGTTCTAAGCAGAAACAGTTTCTGAGATAACCTGAAAATGTACTGCTCCTGCCGGCGATACTTTCCGCACAAAATCAGCGAAACCACCGCCATCGGCCGCACGGAATTTCTGATAGATCGCTTTCCAATGGCGCCAGCCATACCAGGGAGCCAGACTCAACGCAGGAACCCCCAGGTAACGTTGGCGTAAGAGCACCTGCTTCCAAGGACCAGAAACCGTATGGTTCAAATAGGCAATAGCCTCCGGCAAACCCCAAGCAGATGTATTTTTACCTTGCGAACCATATAATTGCAGATCCGCTAGAGCCAAGGCTATATAGCGCATGATCCGTTCCTGGATCAGCAATTTAATCTCACCGGGAATATCCCAAAGCTCTGGCGCCATCTCCAGGGCAAACAGATCCCAACCCAGATTGGAGGCCGGTAATCGCGCACCAATACGGGTAAACAGATTAGCACCGTAGGACTGCCGCGCCCGCGAATATAGATGCGAGCCCGGGATGCCCTTTTCCAAAGCGGCCAGCGCAAAGTAGCGGTCTTCGATTTCTAGGAAAGAGTCGAAGGCGGCGCCACTGATAGCCGCCGGATTTTCTCCGCTTTGATAGGCATGCGGGGCGCGGCTAGCAGCGCAATTACGCGATAAAACTCGCGAGTTTTCTGAAAGTTTGATCCCAGCGGGATAGTAGGGATGTACCAGGCAGCCGTAGGGGTCATTCTCCCATTTCAAGGGAGAGGTTTCGGGATTTACCAGCTCCGCCAACTCTGGGTCTACCTTGCTGCGCAGTTCATCCCAGGCATCCTCCATAGCCCAAGTAAGCACGTTAAACCCGTCTGCAAGTTCTAAATCAGAGAGCCGATATGCATGTTTATCCCCCAATTCGCTACGAAGCTGGTCGCACTGAGCTCGCAGGCGAACCAGATCCCCACTAGCCGCTTCAAAAAGCTCCGCGGGGTTAGGTTCGCTTACGCCCACGTTCAGCAAGGAAATGAAATAAGAGTGCGGATCAATCGAGCTGATGGGAGAGCAGGCAGGCAGAATTTCTTCCTTTAAAAAGCTCGCCATTTCAGAAAAAGCACCCTGGGCGGCAGAGATCCCCCGATCGAATGCGCGTTGGCTCATTTGCGAAAGCCGGGTATTGAGCATTTCAGCGCGCTTAGCTTGATAGATGTCATGAGCGGGATTTGAAAGTTTACAGGCCTGTCCCAATACCATTTCCAGGACTTCCCGAGGAAAAGCCCAACCCCGATCCCGCGATTCTTTCATCGTGGTTTGTAGTCCCGCAAACGCCTGCGGAAGTGCCAAGAATCTGCGCATAAGATTCCCCACTCCCGCCTCGTTGCTGACGTCCATGAGTTTGAAAGTTTCGGCAAAAACCTGGATTGGCGAGTTAGTGCCGCTGATTTCGGAGGCTAAGAACCCGGCTTCGAACTTTTCTTGTTCGGCGCGAGCCAACAACGTGAATCCTTCGGCTTCTCGCTTTTCGCGAGGGGTAGGCTTAGATGTCTTCGCTACTCGCGCTATGGCATCTTTACGCAAGTTGTAGCGTTCCGAGATTCCCGGCGGTGAATAATCCGGTAGGAAAGCATCATACCCGGAGATTCCCCATTCGGACGCTTTAAAAGGATCAATCCGGGCGTAGGCGGTAACGTACTGGTTAAGCACGCTATCGATTTGCTTAACATCTTTTTCCAACCGCAACCCCCGCTTTCATATTCCCTCGTTCTTATTGGCACCAGCTAGCTCGCTTGCTAATCTCTATCGTCCTATATTATGGCTCACGCGCAATAGGAAACTAAAAACAATATTCTAGAAGTGATGGAACAGTATTTCACGGATCAGCCCGCCGCTAGTGCCGGGGAACGCACCCGGATCGAAGTTTCTCTAGCGGGCAAAGAGCTTTGTTTAGAGGGAGCGGAGGGAGTGTTTTCCTCCCGCCACTTAGACAAGGCAACTGCAGTGCTATTAGCAGGGGCCCCTACTCCCCCCGCAGAGGGCACTTTTTTGGATTTAGGGTGCGGCTGGGGACCGCTAGCAATCAGTTTGGGACTTTTGAGTCCCTCTGCGCAGATATTAGCGGTGGACGTAAGCGAACGTGCCCGCGATCTCACCCGCACTAACGCCCAGCGCGCGGGAGTTTCCTTGCAGGTAGGAACCCCAGAAGAGATGCTTGCGGCCGCAAAATCCGCCGGAGGAATCGATCTAATCTGGTCTAACCCTCCGGTAAGGATCGGAAAGAAACCGCTCCAAGAGTTACTGCTCACCTGGTTGCCTCTATTAAAATCCGGCGGAGAGGCAATTTTGGTAATGGGGAAGAACCTGGGAGCAGATTCGATGCAAAAGTGGCTGTGCGCGCAAGGTTTCCCCACCCGCCGCCTTGCCTCGAAGAAAGGTTTTCGCCTGTTAGCCGTCTCCCCTGCCTAGTTAGGCGACTGTAAGCGATCGCGGAGCCAATGAGAACACTCCGTTCAGGGCGCAGGGGATAACTTTTTCCTCCCGCCCAAGAATTCGGAAAACGTAGCGACGTTTTCCGAATTCTTATGCCCACCGCGCCCACTCGGATAAAAGTTATCCCCCGCGCTACCGCTACTTGGTCAACGCAAATGCCAACGAAGGCGGCTCTTTATGAATCAACAGTCGCGGGAGGTAAAAGTTATCCCCGCGTTCCTCTGCAACCGAAGTTATAGCAAAGCGCGGGCAGATGCTTTCATCCGCATCTGCCCGCGCAGTTATTGAGTTTTATTTACTCAGCTAGTTTCCCCTGCTGGCGAAGCTAGTTATGGTTAGCGAGAAGCCACTAATTCCTTAGCGTCGATGCTGGCCTCACTGTCACGCTGAGCCAGTAGCTGGGTGCGTACTCCGCGCGGATCTTTGACGATTAGGTATCCGATCCAGACAATTCCGGCCAGTGCCACCACAAACAGACCCAGGTAGGCGTCATTGAGCATATCTTTGGCTGGGGGGACGAAAACATCCGCGCCCTCTTCGATATATTCAGCGACCAAATCAACTATCCACATTAGGGAGGCACCCCAATACATCCAGCAAAGGAGATCTACCCGCATCTTTGACTGGGGGGCATGGGAGTACCACCAAGCGGTGGAAGCAATCGCGGCAAAAAGGGTGATTACTAGGGTCATGGTTAGTCCTTTAGGCCTCGATCTTTTCAGGAGCAGGGTTGGTGCGACGTTCGTTGGCGCGAATCAAGGCAAGGCCGACACCCCATACTACGGTGACCAGCAACGCCATTCCCACACCGACAGTTCCCATTTCAAACAGCATTTGCTGGGTGGTTGACCGCTCTGTCAGCGCCGAAAGGAACGGGAAATAAGGAACCACTTCGCCGTGCCAAAGATGTTCAAAAGCTAGCAGTAAGGCTCCACCCCATAGCAGGTTGGTTAGCCAAGTTAGCTTGCGCACCAGATTCAGCGAGCGCTGGGTGCTCTCGGGGGAGGCACCATTCTTAGCTTTCTTCGCAATTTGTTTCTTAGCTACCGTTACTGCCACGGCTTCCGCGGTAGGAACAATAAAACATGCCATAATGACTCCTTCGACAATCTGTGAGTTCGCTTTCAAGTTTAGCAAATTACTTTAGGTCGATGACAGACCATTCCAATAACCCCAGCACTGCGGTTAGGATGTCACTCCCAATTCCCGCCAGGTATCTAATGAATCTGCGGCTTCCTCGGCGGTTAAAAGAGTCATCGCAAAACCGCTTTGAATTAGGACGTAGTCACCCACGCGAGCTTCCGGTAGATAAGCCATACAGATATCCTGGGCTTTTCCGGCCACGTCAACGCGCCCCATCGGCATAACGCCCGAGTCAATCGATAACACCTTGCAGGGCACTCCCACGCACATGGTTTACGTCCTTTCTAGCCGGGACAGTTTCTTCTTCTATCCCTCAGGATACCCCTCGCTACTGTTCGAGGTTATCAACTTTCAGTCCCATTTGACCCGCCGGGGCGGAACTGATTGGCAAACAAGGATCGGCCTCCCGAATAGATTGCTCCAAGGCATCTGTCCTCGCCGCATCCTCAAGAGCGACTGCTTTAGTAAGCAGTTCTGCCAGCCAGGGTTCGTTTTGGGCAGTGGGGGTAAGAATGGTGGCTGCGCTAATCGCTCCCTGAGAATCGGTGGTGTAAGTGTGAGCCAGAATCCCCCGCGGGCCATCTACCAGCCCGGTGGCGGTTCCGGGACGAAAATCTACCTGCTCCGCCTGGGGACAGTCTCCCAGTTCGCCTGATTCCCGTAGCCGTAAAAGCTCAGCAACTAAATCAACAGTTCGCTCCAGCACGTGCAAGGTGATAATCGCCCGCGCACTCGCGGCATCCTGGCTACCTGCTAACCAGCGAGCTTGGGCCGCGCTTGCAAGTTCGCTAGGCAAAGTTCCCACCGAAAGCTGCGCTACCGGTCCTACCCGGTAACGACCGTCACTAGGATCACTCCCCCGTAGGTACGGATGCGGAGCCGCCTCACCCGGAGTTTCTTCTGCAACCCGCTCGTTCCACTGTGAAAACTCAAACTCAGCCGCAGTTCTTCCCTGGCGAGCTATCCTAACCCGAGTAGCGAAAATATCCGGATTCCCTGCCTCGTCAATCAGGGCCAAATCTGCCCCTTCGAACTGGTTGCTAAGCTCAGTTTTCGGATGGTTCCTAAAAGTTAGTTCGCAAATTTTTTCGGCAACTTGCAGCGCAGCGGGCAACTCTTCCCGCAAAGTTTTTAAATCCTCGACGGTCGGCCAGTTCCTAACCCCACCTGGAACCGCAGTAACCGGAAAATGCCCGGGCGATCCCGCCGCAACCAACATTTTTTTAGAAATTTTCTTTAAGGTCACCCCGCTATCGCGCTCTAGTAGCAAGAACCGCAGCGAATGGGTTTCCACCACGGATCCGTAATGTAAAAGCCGGCGGGTGAGCTCAGCCGCCGGGGTTAGCGGCGCAGACTCACTCAGGGCATCTAGGGCCCGATTTCCCGCCAAATGGTGAGCTACCGGGCAAATCCCGCACAAATGCTCGGTCATTTTCAAGGCTTCCAGGGCGGATTTCCCTATTAACATTCCGTCAACTCGCGGAAGTCCCTGCAGATCAAAGCGGGCATGCGGGTGCCCTTGCGAGTCATGGGATACTACTACCCGCCCTTCCATCGGATCAATAATTTCATCAAGGTTGATTTTCATGGCTCTCCTGAGAAAATGAATATATGCATGAACTTGGGCTATTGACTTCGGTAGTGGCGGCCGTGGAAAAAGCAGCCGCTGACGCTGACTATCACGTTACCCGAGTTCAAAAAGTCGCGCTAAATGTTGGGACTATGTCGGGGGCTATCCCGGAGGCTCTCTACGGTTCTTGGCCAATCGCCCGAGAAGGCACCATTTGTGCCTCCGCCGAACTCGAGGTCAATACCGTTACCGCCAGCGTCTATTGCCCAGGTTGCGGTCAGGACGTAGAAATCGACGAGTTCTTTGCACTGCTGTGCCCTAAATGTGGAATGCCCACTGGGAGCCTTAGTCATGGGCGCGAGTTCGAAATCTCCTGGGTGGAGTGGGATAAAGATTAACTAGGGCGCGCCCGCGGTCTTCACCGCGGCTGGCTAGAACCGCAAAGCACTTCGAAACCGCTGCAGCTATTTAAGCCAAGAATCTAGAACTTCGGCTGCCAACTCGGTCGCCGGTTTTATCCCCGAGGCAGCGGTGGGAGTCAGCCCCAAATTTAAATCTACTTTTTCGCTAACCACCCCCACAACTTCCAAAACGGAAGGCTCTTTCCCAGTTAAACGCGCGGAACTTAAAACATCCAGCAACCCCACTTGGTGAGGCGATATCTTCATCGAAAGCAGTCGTGGCACATGATCCCCACTCATATGCAGGGCTTGTCCCGGTTCGCGCCCGTTTCCGGGAGCTACCGAATCCAGAATCAAAAGCCGTTCGGCCTCTTGAACTACCGGAACCAATTCCATACCGTTGGTTCCGCCTTCCAGCAGGGCTAACTCTCCCCTAGCTATCGCCGCTTGCCAGGCAGGGCGTTGCGGCAATAGAGCCTGCAGACTAGCCAGAATCTCTAGACCAATACCGTCGTCGCCCATAATCGGGTTGCCGACTGCCAGAACTGTAAAACGACTACCTGCCCAACCACTGCCATCCACGGCAGAAAGGTCAGGTAATGCCCTATTGCCATCCGAATCGATGATATTTTTCGTAGAACCCGCTACGTTATCAGGATCAACGCTTGCGACAGGGGTTGCAGGCACACTTTCACCTGGGGTCATTGAATCCTTTCGATTTATAGTTCGGGGGCATCAATCGGCTTTGAAGTGCGACGCATCCATACGCCTCCAGAAATCATCGCCGAAATACCTCCGTGGCGTTCCAGAGAATCTGCGCGGAATGCCAAATAGATGTGGGCAATCACGAAACCCCAGAACAGGAACATAATCATCGCATGAACTAGCCGCATAAAGGGGATACCGAACCAGTCATTGGGAGCTGCCATAATCGCCCAGAAGAGGCTGGTGTTCTTATGGGGCAGGGCGTAAAGCGCCATTCCGATCCCCATTTGGAAAGCACCCAGCACATAAACCGAAGTGTAGGTCAGTTGCTGCAAGGGGTTATGTGCCACATAGAGGGGGCCTTCTTTCCTTAGGAACAGGTAGAATCCCAAAGTCTCCTTTAGATAAGTCCAGTCTTCTTTCTTCTTAAATGGCCAGAAAGTTTCCCAACGCAAGTAGCGGTCTTTAGACACAAAGGCAATCACCACCCGCACGGCTCCGATAGCTATCCAGGTGAAAGCGGCTGTGAAGTGGATAAAACGCATTATCCCCATCAGGTAGCCGATGTCGATACCGCGGAAGAAAGTATCCCCGAAGAACGGATCCATAATGTAGTATCCGGTGACTGACAAGATTACAATCAACAATACATTCAGCCAGTGTAGGAAACGCAGACTCCCTGACCAAACACTAAGGCGAACCCAGTCTTCAGTGGTGGGGGTGAGGTCATCGCCTTGCAAACCGGTGCCCACCGGACGTACATTGACGAATCCCTCCATCCGGAAGGGGCTAACCTCGCCGTTTTCATCGACAGTGGCGGTAGCTACCCCTAAGCAGCGGTAACCGCGCGAACCTGCCATCTGTGCGTTCTTCCGCAGAAGGGTACGCAGCGCTCGCTCTGGTTTGGCCACGTTCATGACCGATTCCAAGTCACCCCGTGCTATCAGCGTGTTTTTGGACTCGCCCATCTTGGTGCGCTTCATATCGTTAATCCGCGCCAAAGAATAACTCCGCTCTTTAGCGGGATCGAAGTTCTCTGCCGGAATATCAGCATTGGGAGCGCCGTGTTTAAATCGATAGCGAAGAGACTCTTTTAAGGCGACATCTACCGGATCAGTGCTGCCTGCCGGGGAAACCGCTGCCATTAGTAAAAGGCGTCGCATCGAGATATCGGAGCAACTAAAACCGCCCCCTACCTCAATGCCTTTAGTCTTGGGAGCATCCTGCGAAAAAAACTGGATTTGGCGATCTTCATTAGCTTTCGCAAAATCCTTCTGCGCGGCTTTCACCGATTTTTCGGCAGTTTCTGTCCCCGTCTTATCGCTCATGATGTAACCGCCTCACCTAGGAGATTTCCGTCAGGATCTAGAATATGAACCCCGCAGGACATACAGGGATCGTAGGAGTGGATAGTACGCATTGGCTCTAGCGGAGCCTTGGGATTGACCAGCGGATGGGTTCCCGTTCCCATCAGTGACTGTTCGTAGGGACCGGGAACACCGTTAGCGTCGCGTCCTCCCGCCAACCAGGTGGTGGGTACCACTGCTTGATAGCGATCCACCTTCTCGTTCTTAATGGTTACCCAGTGCGATAGATTACCCCGCGCGACCTCTACAAACGAGTATCCTTGGCCGGTTTCTGGCCAGCTGGAGGGTTCCCACTTGCTGGCATCGAAAACATCAATATTGCCTTGCTTGATGTTATTCACTAAGGCGTTGTAGTCTTCGCGTAACAATCCTGCTGAAACCACGGCTTCCGCTGCGCGCGCAAAAGTGCGTCCCATCGTGGAGTTAATTTGATCGGGGGTAATTCCCAGGGTTTGAATAGCCCCGTCAACCAGTTTCTTAACCGGTTCGTAGCCTTGGGCATAAGCCACGACCATCCGCGCTACCGGACCAACCTGCATTGGTTTACCGTCATAACGAGGAGCCTTAGACCAGGTGTATTTATCCTTATCGGCTAACCATTCAAAAGGCGGCTGGGGACCGGTATACTTCACTGTGGTTTCGCCCTTGTCAGGAGTTAGCCCCTTCTTGTCCCCCACCGAGTATTCATACCAAGCGGAGGTGACGAACTCTTCAATCTTGTGTGGATCGAAGGGCAGAACCTTGGTCAAATCCCCATTAATTATTACCCCCGGTTTGATAGCCATATGTGGAGACTTCAATCGGGAATCATTGGGGTCGCCACTAAAGGTGGCTCCCGCCAAACCCACTGCCAAGTAGTTCGGGTGAGTGGCTCCAATATCGAAATAGTCTTTATAGACGCCTGCCAGCGCAATCACATCGGGGTAATAGCAGTCATTGACGAACTCAATAATTTCGTCAATCCACGCCTTGACCTGGTCGAGCTGTACCTGGTTGATGGATTCCGAAGAATTCGGGTCAATCGAGCAAGCCATCCCGCCTACCAGGAAGTTCGGGTGCGGGTTCTTGCCCCCGAAGACGGTGTTGATACGAATCATCGAGCGCTGGAATTCCAAGGCATCCAGATAGTGCGCCACGCACATCAAATCAGCTTCAGGAGGAAGACGGTAATCAGGATGATCCCAATACCCGCCGGTAAACACCGACAGCTGTCCGGAATCAAGCACCTGTTGAATGGTGTCGCGTACCTCGGTGAAGCGCTTTAGGTTATTGCCCCGCCACTTGGAACCGATGGAGTGCGCAAACTCCACCGCCTTAGCAGGATCTGCCTTAGCCGCGTTCGGAACATTCACGAAGTCCAAAGCATGCAAGTGATAAAAGTGAATCACGTGGTCTTGGATTTCTTGTGACCCCAAAACTAAACCGCGGATTAAACGCGCGTTTTCGGGGGGATTGGAACCAATCGCGTCCTCGACTGCGGTAATCGAAGCAATCGCATGAACCGAGGTACATACCCCGCAAATTCGCTGGACAAATGCCCACACATCCCGGGGATCGCGATTCTGGACAATAGTTTCGATTCCCCGAAACTGGGTGCTAACGCTCCAGGCTTTCTTAATCTGATTCCCAGCGGTTTCCATCTCGATACGCAGGTGACCCTCAATACGAGTCAACGGGTCGATAACTACTTTTTCAGCCATTATTTAGCCTCACTGTTCTTCTCGGTGGTTGCCTCGGGGGTTTGCGCCATAGGTTCTTCGCTGGATGGAGATGGTTCAGTATCGATAGCGGTGGCGTCACCAAACGCCGCCATCGGCGAATTCTTGGTTGCTTTCCGGTCAGCTGCGGCTCTAGCAGCGGTTATCCCCGCATGCACGGCAACGCCGGCCGCAACAGCCCCGGTGAGCCCCAGACCCACCTTTTCAGCGGTTGCCTCTACCCCAAAGCCCGGTACTGTGGGCAGCTTCTGATAGAAGGGGGTGAAACGATCATAAAAGTCGCGTTCAGTACAACCAATACAGGGGTGACCGGCACCGATCGGCCAGCCAGACTTCAGGTTCCACTGCACTATCGGGCAAGGACTGAAAGTGGAAGGCCCCTTACATCCCACATCGTATAGACACCAGCCTTCGCGAGCTCCGGCATCGTCGAAGGTACGCACGTACTGGCCGGCATCGAAGTGTGGCCGGCGCGGGCAGGAGTCGTGAATACGCTGGCCATAGGCGAATAGGGGGCGTCCTTCCGAATCAAGCTCGGGAGCTTTCCCGTGAGTCAAAATATAGGTTAAGGAGGCGGTGATTACTTCCCCAATTGGGGGGCAACCAGAAACGTTAATAACCTGTTTGTCTTTGATGATTTCATCCACGCCGACGGCGCCGGTGGGGTTAGGTTTGGCCGCTTGCACGGAACCAAAGACTGCACATGCCCCGACTGCCAAAATCATAGTGGCGTTTTCCGCTGATTCCCGCAGCACCTGTTCGGCAGATTTACCACCGATAGTGCAGTAAATACCGCCATCTTTAACTGGAATAGAGCCATTGACCACCAAGATATGTTCCTTGGCGTTAGTGTCGGCCAGCGCCTTTTCAGCTGCCTCACCTGCAGCCGCCATTACTAACTCGTTGTAGTTCACCGAAAGTAGGTTCAGCACCACTTCTTCCACGGTGGTTCCCCCACTGCGCAAAGCCGATTCCATACAGCCGGTACATTCTTGGAGCTGCAACCACACCACATTTGGTTTAGTAATCGCGCCCATTTTGTCAGCCAGTTCCTCGGCTGCACGCTGAGCCGGGGCGGCATGAGCCATCTCGGGAGTCCCCACGGCAAAAATAGCTGCCAAACCAGCACAATATTTAACGAAATCTCGTCGGCTGACCCCGGCACTGGCGAGGTTATCGGCAAGAGTCCCCTCCCGCCACGGCTTTATCTCATAGCTCATTTCCGGTTCCTCACTATATTGAAGTTAGACCACAACGTCTCTCGAGATCATTATAAGCAGTTACCTCTCATACATCCTGGTCACCTGCTAAAACGTTTATAGGTATTACGCAAAAAAAAATAGCGTATTTATAGTTGCTTTAACCACTCGATCCAGGCATCAATGCCTTCACCCTTCAGGGCGGAAACTTCGATCACCTTCACCCCCGGGTTGACCTGCTCTAAGTAGCCGCGGAACCGGTCCATATCGAAGTCTAAATAGGGGGCCAGATCCATCTTGTTAACCACTACGATCTCAACCGAGCGGAACATTACCGGATACTTTAGGGGCTTATCTTCGCCCTCGGTAATAGAGAACACCATCGCTTTGGCGTTCTCACCCACGTCAAATTCTGCCGGGCACACCAGGTTGCCTACATTTTCGATAATCACCAAATCTAGCTTGCCTAAATCTAAACCATCCAAAGTGTGATGCACCATCGGGGCATCCAGGTGGCATTCACCCCCGAAGCCCTGTCCGGTGTTCAACAGCGATATCTGGGCACCATAACCGCTAAGACGCTCGGCATCCAAAGGAGTCTCGATATCGCCTTCAATAATTCCTATCCGCATCTTTCCCTGTAGCTCAGAGAGGGTACGTTCTAGCAGAGTGGTTTTCCCTGATCCCGGCGAGCTCATCAGGTTAATCACTTTCACATTGTTATCAGCGAAAGCCTGGCGGTTATGGGCAGCCAAATGATCATTTTCCGCATAGATATCTTCCAGAATTTCAATGCGTTCTTTCTCGGTGTCATACCCCGAGTGATCCCCGATTACTTCCGGATCAGCGACATAGTCACCATGGTCGTGATGGTGAGCATGATCTCCATGATCGTGTGAATGTACTGTGCCGTCGTCGTGGCGATGAAAACGTCCCATTTTATTCCTTTCTAAGGGGTGTCACCTCAATAGACACCACTCTAAACTCTTCCCCGCTGATTATCTGCAAATCCCGCGAGGAACATTTTTCGCAGCGAAAATCCAACACTTCCCGCATCTCGGTAGTTTCTTTACAATCTCGGCAGCGGACCACCGCCGGTATCTCGGTGATATTTAATCGGGCTGGCCCTTGCAAAGTATTTTTGCGAACTGCACTCCATGCGAAGTGGAGAGCTTCCGGAACCACCTGGCGCAAGTGTCCCACTTCTAACTCCACCTCGAGAACCTCGCGTCCAGCCGCATTTCGTGACACTATCCGAGCAAGTTGACGCGAAAGCGCAACTTCGTGCATCTATCCTCCCTGAGTAAGTGTCTCGCCGCTCATAGTGAGAACGCTCCTAACATTACCCGCTTCTCCCCTTTCAGGTTAACCTTAGGCTTGGGGCTGAAAGTTTCTATGGGAAGGACACAGATGCGGCGAGCCTATCGCCTTAGGGGCGTGGTACAAGGGGTGGGGTTCCGCCCTCACGTAGCTAAAGTAGCCGCCGAATTCCCCTTAACGGGATTCGTAGGAAACGACGATGAGTCAGTATTTATTGAAGCCCAAGGAACCGGCAAGGCTATCGAAAGTTTCATGGCAAAAATGCTCGACACGCTGCCTCCCCTAGCTCGGGTGCTGCACACTGTTGTCCGCGAGATTCCAGAGCAGGCGCACGAAGACGGCTTTAGAATTGCCTCCTCACGGCGGCGCTCCGGAGCACGTACCTTGATTCCCCCCGACACCGCCACCTGCCCTGATTGTCGCCGAGAAATGGCAGACCCGAAAAATCGGCGCTACCACTATCCCTTTATCACCTGCACTAACTGCGGCCCCCGGGCAACTATTATGGTGGATTTACCCTATGATCGGGACACCACCACGATGGTTAAGTTCCCAATGTGTCCGACGTGCCGAACCGAATATACCGATCCGGAAAATCGGCGTTTCCACGCACAACCGGTTAGCTGTTTTGATTGCGGTCCGGTGCTGTGGGTAAGCGACGCTAAAAATCCGGATTTGCGTCCTCCCACCGGAGATCGCCGTCCCCTGATCGCCTCCGCCCTTAGCGAGACTCGGGAGCGTTTACGACGCGGAGAAATCCTAGCGGTTAAAGGTATCGGTGGTTTTCATCTCATGTGTGATGCCCGCAATCAGGGGGCGGTCGCTCGGCTGCGTGAACGCAAGCAACGCGGGGATAAGCCATTTGCAGTGATGGCTCCGTCCGTTAAGGCTGCTAGCGCCCTGGCACGGCTTACCGATTCTCAATTAGAGGAGCTCTCTTCGCCGGCGCGCCCCATTGTGATCGCCCCCTTTGGCGTGGGATATGATTTGGCGCCTGCGGTTGCTCCCGGCCTGGGTGACGTGGGAATTTTGCTGCCCTATGCCCCTTTGCACCTAGAACTTTTAAGTGCCGAATGCTCCGAAATGGCGTTGGTAGCAACTTCGGGGAACCTGGCGGGAGAACCGCTGTGTTTCACTAACGAGGACGCACTCGAACGGCTATCACGGATAGCGGACGGTTTTGTTTTCCATGATCGCGATATTCATCTGCCGATGGAGGACTCAGTTTTTTTAGCAAACTCGCAGGTAACTATCCCTTCGCGGCGTTCGCGAGGGTATGCACCACTGCCGGTGGCGCTACCTCAGGCAGCGGAGCTACCTATTTTGGCGGTAGGCGGGGAACTAAAAAATACTTTTTGCCTGGCAAGTGGAGATTGGGCGCATATTTCGGGACATATCGGCGATATGGGCACCCTTGCCAGTCAAGAGGCCTTGAATAGGGCGGTAGAGCAGATGCTGAATTTTCAGCACCAACATCCAGAAAAAGTGGTTTGCGATCTACACCCGTCCTATTCCACCGGCACATGGGCTGCGCGTTTCGCTGAACAGCGCGGCATTGAATCATTACAGGTGCAGCACCATGTGGCACACGCCTATAGTCTATTGGCAGAACATTCCCGCCTAGAGCCGGCAGTAATAGTGGCAGTAGATGGCACCGGATATGGCACCGATGGCACTATCTGGGGCGGAGAAATCCTAGAGATTGCAGGTGCGCATTGGCATCGCCGTGCTCACCTACCCTCGTTTAGCTTGGTGGGAGGCGACCGGGCAGTGCGTTACCCCTGGCGAGTCGCTTTAGGGATAGCCCATGATTGGGATCTGAATTGGATTACCCAGAAAATCGGCACTGAAATTGGGGATCGGCAAGGACAATACGCCGAGTTAGAACTGGTTAAAAGTCAGTTGAACAGCGGTTTCGGAGTAGTAGCTTCCACCAGTTGTGGCAGATTATTCGACGCGGCAGCCGCCATATTAGGTATCTGCAGTGAAGTAACCTATGAGGCCCAGGCGGCGATGGAACTGGAATACACCGCCACCAGCTGGGCAAACAGGCATATAGGCGCATCGGCTTTGCACTTTAATAGCTACCGGGAACTTTTTGAGATGCTAGGTGAGGACGATCGCGAAGTAGGAGAACGCGCCTGGCAGTTTCATCTGGGATTGGCCCAGCTCCTGGGCGACCAGGCCAGAGAAATCGCCGACCAAGCAGGGGTTAATACCGTGGGACTGACCGGTGGAGTTGCCCTAAATCGCATATTTAGCAGGCATTTTACCCAGATTACCCGCGAAGATGGTTATGAAGTCCTGACCCACGCCGCGGTACCTCCCAATGATGGCGGCCTCTGCCTAGGACAGGCTTGGGCAGCAATTTTGGGAGCTTGCTAGCGGAAATGTTGTATTAGCAGATTCGCGGCAGCGGATCTCCCACCAACATGTCAATCATGCGAGTGCCCCCGAAAGCCGTTACCATCACTACCGATGACTCCGGTTTAGAAACTACCCGTCCGATATTCGCGGCTTCTTCTCCACCGGGCAGTGCTCGCAGCGCTGCTAAGGCGCTATCAACCTGGTCGGCAGGAACTACCGCGCAGAACATACCTTCGTTCGCCACATAGATGGGGTCGATGCCCAACATATCGCAGGCACCACGGGTCATATCGTGCACCGGAATCGATTCATCCTCGATAGCTATCCCCCATCCGGTAGCCACCGCTAGTTCGTTCAGTACCGTTCCCAGGCCGCCGCGAGTAGCATCACGCATCCAGCGGGTTTCCGGCACCGCCGCCATTAAGGCTTCAACCAGGTGATTAACGGCGCGAGTATCAGATTTGATCGGGGCTTCAATCGCCAGATCACCGCGTGCCATCATCACTGACATCCCATGATCTGCGATTGCTCCCGAAACAATAATCCGGTCTCCGCGCTGCACTTTACTGGCACCTAGGTGGCGCTCACCGGGCACAATCCCGATGCCAGCGGTGTTAATAAATAGTTTGTCGCCGCTGCCTTTGGGAACCACTTTGGTGTCGCCGGTAACGATCCGTACCCCCGCGGTCTCGGCGGCCTCGCGCATCGCCTGTACTTCTCGGCGTAATTCCGCGATCGGCAAGCCTTCCTCCAAAATGAAACCGGCGCTAATAACCTTGGGGATGGCGCCCGAAACCGCCAGGTCATTGACGGTACCATTGACCGCCAGTTCCCCAATGGAACCCCCCGGGAACACCGTGGGGTTAACTACATAGGAATCAGTGGACATCGCCAATTTGCCGCCACCGAAATCAGTGTCGCCGCTGCCAGCTATCTCGCCGAGTACTTCCGTTAGGGGTAGCACCCCGGCATCGGTGAGCTCTTCTAGGACTTCGTTGCCGTAACCGGAAACAAAAACCTGATCCACCAAGGCGGCGGAGGCTTTCCCGCCTGCACCGTGCGAGAGCGTCACATAATCATCTTTGAGTTTCATCCCCCGGCTGCGTACCCGGGCGATATTGGAGTTTACTTTTAGTTCGTCTTTATTCAGGCGGTTTTTAGGATCCACTCTTTGATAATCGCACAAACCGGCCCAGATTTTCATCTTTGATAGCTTTGACAAATCCAAGTAACCTGGAAGCTAGTTAGCTCAAGGAGGGTTCTATGTGCTTGGGAGTTCCTGCCGAGATCGTGGCTTTTGATGAAAATGAAAGCGGCCGCGCCAAGGTTTCACTATCCGGTGTCGAACGGATGATTTCCACGGATTTGCTGGCAGACGAGGGTTTGAAAGTCGGCGATTGGGTACTGGTGCATGTGGGATTTGCGATGTCGCAGATTGATGCTCAAGAGGCCGCCACTACCTTGGATCAGATCAGGAAACTGGGACAGTTTGAAGACGAACTAGAGCAATTTAAGACCACCTCGCTTTAACCAGCTCGCCCTACCCAAATCTTTCAACTGCGAAAAGAGACCAAATAAATGAAGTACGTTGACGAATTCCGCGACCCCGAGTTTGCGCGCAAACTGGTAGAACGCATCAATGCGGAGGCCAAACACTTTGAGCGCCCGCTAGCGTTTATGGAGATTTGCGGAGGACACACCCACACTATTTACCGGCATGGTCTAGAACATCTTTTGCCAGAAAACGTGCAGTTCATTCATGGCCCCGGCTGTCCAGTCTGCGTCATCCCCATGGGACGGGTAGATGATGCGCTGTGGCTAGCTAATCAACCGGATGTCATTTTGACGACTTTCGGGGACATGATGCGGGTACCGGGCTCTGAAGAATCCCTGCTTCAGGCGAGGGCGCGCGGACGCGACGTTCGTTTCGTTTACTCCCCCTTAGATGCTTTAAAGATTGCGAAGGAAAATCCGGATAAGAAGGTTATTTTCTTTGCGATCGGGTTCGAAACTACCGCCCCCTCCACCGCGGTCACCCTGGTAGCTGCGAAGAAACAGCAGGTAAAAAACTTTTCAGTGTTTTCCAATCACGTAAAGATTGAACCTCCGCTGCGCGCGATCGTGGGAGCAGACGAAACCCGGATCGATGGTTTTATCGGACCGGGTCACGTGGCTACCGTAGTCGGCTCGGATGCTTTCAAGTTCTTGCCAAAGGAATATAACAAACCGGTGGTAGTCACCGGGTTTGAGCCGCTGGATATTTTGCAGTCGGTAGCGATGCTAATCGACCAGTACCTTTCGGGAGCAGTAGAACGGGGAGAAGCGCGAGTAGAAAATCAATACTCACGGGTAGTACGTCACGAAGGTAACCTCGCCGCTCTCAGGCTCCTGGATCGGGTATTTTCTACCCGTGACACTTTCGAATGGCGCGGTCTAGGCTGGATTCCCTACTCCGGGATGGGGATTTCCGAGGAATTCGCCGCCTGGGATGCTGAGCGGCTGTATAACGTGCCGGGAGTGCGGGTTCCCGATCCTCCGGCCTGCGAATGTGGATCGGTGCTCACCGGACGGATTAAGCCTTGGGAATGCAAAGTCTTTGGCACTGCTTGTTCCCCGGAGAAACCCATCGGTACCTGTATGGTTTCCCCCGAGGGCGCGTGCGCCGCCTTCTATAACTTCGGCCGGATCGACCGCGAAACCGCCCACGCCATCGTAATCGAAGACTAATCGGGTCTGGCTGAACACGCGGGGGCAAGATTTTTCCTCCCGCCCAAGAATTCGGAAAACGTGGCGACGTTTTCCGAATTCTTATGCCCACCGCACCCACTCGGATAAAATCTCGCCCCCGCGTGAGACACACCGTTCCACCGCCACAAGAAAAGCAATACAACTGATGTAATGCGGCTTCGCGAAAGCGTTTCAATGAGCGCGGAAAAGTTTTTATCCGAGCAGGCTAGGCGGGCGCAAATCCGTATTTGCCACAGGCAAATACGGATTTTGGGCAGGAGGAAAAAACTTTTCCGCGCTCAAAAACTAGGTTGGTTGCGACAAAATCAATATATCTATTTCATTCTGCGGGTTGGCGGGGTTTTTGTCTGAATTTTCATTCTGGCAAATATAAATTTCGGCGGGTTTACGGGGTTTAAACTTTTTTGGTGAAAGTTTCCCTGCAAAAACGACTATTGGTATTGCAGTAGCCGTTTGTCTCTTATCAAGGAGTATTGCCATGTCCCCGAGTACCTACCCTAATCCGCCGATGGGTAACCAAGGATACAACTACCCAAGTAATCCCCCTGGGTATCCGCAACAGCCTCCTACCTCGCCCATTCCTCCAGGGTTCTCTCCCTATGCTGGTTATCCTGGAGGCTATCCGAATTCCGCAAATCAAAACGATCCCGGTGAGAAAACTCGAAAAAGACTGATTTTTATTTCTTGTTTCTTGTGTATTGTGCTGATTTTATCTTGTATTGGTGGCCTGTGGATTTTCAATAAGCAGCAGGCAGAAAATGCTGCCTGGCAAGCTGCTCACCAGTACCAAGCGGTAAAGATTGACGTGACCGGATCGGACTATACCCCCGAGAAAGCTACTTTCGTACCGATCCGTATCCAGGGGACAGATTTAGATAAGAAAAAGGTAGATAAGCGGGTCAAGTTTTTCCCCACTAGAACTAAGGTGAGACTCTTGCGGGGAAGCTACCACCTGAAGGTAGAAGCCTCCCCCATCCAAAATGATGGTCGTATCTACAAAATCCCAGAAAAAGCAGTTCCTATCAAGGTTATGGCACCTAAAAAAACTGATAGCGGTAATACTCAAGACAGCGGAACCAGCAATGAGGGCGCACCAGAAAATACACCAGGAGACCCGGAGGAATGCACTTCCTGCGCGGCTCCTTCGGTAAGTTTCGACCTAGAACCGATTGCTCCCGAAAATGTCACTGATGAACAGCTTGAACAAATCAAGAAGGTTTACCGCGAATACGGCATGGAAGACCAGGAAATCACCCGGCAAGTCCAGGCGGTAACTGACGCTCGCCAAGCTAAGAAAGACGAGATTGCGAGAGCCAAGGCGGAAGAGCAAGCCCGCCAGGAGGCAGCCGCTCGCCAGGCAGCTGCCGCGCAAGCCGCTCGAGAAGCCGCCGCCCGCGCCCAACGCCAGCAGGCTCAAGTTGAGCCGGAACCTGAATGTACGGAGGGGTGCGGAAAACCGATCATTTACCTTTATCCCACTAAGAAGACCAAGGTGAATGTACAGGTAAAAATTAACCCTAATGCGGGAAAGCTCACTACCACCTACCCCAAGTATCCGGCAAAAGGTGGCTGGAAGGTAACGGCTAACCCCAATGGTTTACTGAGCGGCTATGGAACCACCTACAACTACCTGTATTGGGAAGGAATGTGCGATAAGTTCCCCTGGGATTTCTCTAAAGGTTTTGTAGTTAAAGGCTCCGACTCGGCTAAGTTCCTAGAAAAGTCGCTCCCCAAACTGGGGCTGAACCGGCGCGAAGCTAATGAATTCATTGTCTACTGGCTGCCCAAGATGGAAGCTAATAAGTGGAATCTGGTTTCTTTCCAAGGCAAGAATTACACCCGCACTGCCAAGTTGCAGGTTTCCCCGAAGCCGAAAACCACAATCCGGGTTTATATGGCTTTCAAAGCGCTAGACAAGCCGATCAAGATTAAGCCGCAAACCCTAAAAGCCCCGAAGCGCACGGGATTCACAGTGATCGAATGGGGAGGAACCGAGGTCAAGAAGTAGCTACATACCTGATCGGGTCTGGCTCGGTACGCGGGGGCGAGATTTTTCCTCCCGTAAATACTGCAATGCATCTAATCGGGTCTGGCTCGGTAAAAGCGCTCCGGGGACCCCACGTTCCGCTTGGAGCAAGCGGAACGAGCCCCTCTCGCATCTTTTACCGGCCGCAACCCTTGCCCCGCATGAAGACGGTTTGGTACGACAAAGCACCCTAAACGAGGGGGCGAGGTTTTATCCGAGTGGGCGCGGTGGGCATAAGAATTCGGGAAACGTCGCTACGTTTTCCGAATTCTTGGGCGGGAGGAAAAATCTCGCCCCCTCGTAACGCGTTGCTACTGCTGGATTCCAAGTAGGGATAGAGATTGTTCGACATTGGCGGCGGCACCGGCTTCGCCGTCTAGCCAATGGATTCTCGGGTCTTTGCGGAACCATTTGCGCTGTTTGCGGGCAAGCTGCCGGGTTTGCAGCGCTATTTGCTCTGCGGCCTCTTCGCGGGTGATCTTTCCGGCCAGCAAATCCATAACCGCCTGGTAGCCGGTGGCGCGGCATGCAGTAGGAGTGTCTGCCAGTCCCTGCTTTTCCAGTTCCGCGACTTCCGGAATAAATCCTTGCCTAAGCATTTGGGTGGTGCGCTCGCTAATGCGTTCATCGAGCACCGTTAGCGGCCACTTGATTCCCAACTGCAAAGTGGGCTGGAAGTATTCCCGCCGCGGCATAGTGGCGGAAAATTTCTTGCCGGTCAGCTCATACACTTCCAAGGCGCGGATGACGCGGCGTTCATTGGCGGGCAAGATTCGAGCGGCAGATTCCGGATCAACTTCGGCGAGGCGTTGATGCATTTTTGCTATCCCCAGCTGCGCCGCCTGGGATTCTAGCTGCTTCCTAATGGAGCTATCAGTTCCAGGGAACTCGATTTCATCGAGGGCGGCGCGGATATAGAGTCCGCTCCCGCCTACCAGCATCGGAAGGGCTCTTCGCGCGCGAATCTGCTCAATCACCTGGCGACAACTGCGCTGATAGGCGGCTACGGAGGCTTTTTCCTCTAGTTCCAGAACATCCAACAGATGATGCGGAATCCCTCCGCGCTCCTCTAGAGGAACTTTCGCGGTTCCGATATCCATTCCCCGGTAGAGCTGGAAGGCATCGGCAGAAATAACCTCGCAGGTGACTCCGCGTTCCCCTAATGCCGCAGCTAGCTGCAGGGAAAACCCAGACTTTCCGCTGGCAGTGAGCCCTACTACCGCTACTAGTGGAAGTTTGGAGGCATCCATAAAGCTACCTACCCGCGAGGACGAATAGCGGGAATCCCTAAGGACACCTGCTGGGAGTATTCTTCTTCTTTACTTTGGCGCGCTTCCCATGCATCTCCGGCTCTAGTAGCGCGCACCGAGAACATTCCCCCGTTCAGTGCGGAATCCGCAATCAGATTATGGGGAGCACCGTAAGTAACTTTCGCAGTCACGATATCTCCTGGTCGCGGGGCTTTCTGGCCGGCAGGTAGCGCCACGTGCACTAGGCGTCCGTCGCGAGCCCGCCCCGAAATCCGATGAGTTTCTTGATCTTTCCGCCCCTCACCCTCGGCCACTAGAACTTCAACGGTGCTGCCTTCCAGCTTTTGGTTTTCTGCTAAGCAAATCTTTTCTTGCAAGGCAATCAAACGGTTATAGCGTTCCAGCTTGACCTGGTGAGGAATCTGATCCTCTCGGTCGGCCGCCGGGGTGCCGGGGCGCGGCGAATACAGGAAGGTGAAGGCAGAGGCAAAACGGGCCTGCTCCACTACCTCTAGGGTTTGCTGGAAGTCTTCTTCGGTTTCCCCCGGGAAGCCCACAATAATGTCGGTAGAAATCGCCGCCTCGGGCATGGCCTGACGTACCTTATCTAATATCCCCAGGAAGCGTTTTTGCCGGTAGGAGCGGCGCATCGCCCGCAAGATCTGATCCGAACCCGACTGCAGTGGCATATGCAGGGTAGGCATCACGTTTTCAGTTTCTGCCATCGCCCAAATTACATCATCGCTAAAGGCTGCCGGATGAGGGGAAGTGAAGCGTACCCGCTCTAGATCCTCAATATTCCCGCAAGCCCGCAGCAGCTTGGCGAAGGCTCCCCGATCACCAAATCCGGCACCATAAGAGTTCACGTTTTGCCCCAACAGGGTAACTTCCAAAGCTCCCTGCGCTACCACGGCCTCTACTTCCGCGAGTACCTCCCCGGGACGCCGATCCCGTTCGCGGCCTCGCAAAGAAGGGACAATGCAGAAAGTGCAAGTATTATTACACCCCACCGAGATGGATACCCAGGCGGAATAGGAGGATTCACGCCGGGTAGGCAAAGTCGAGGGAAATACCTTTAGAGATTCTGCGATTTCTACCGCTGCCTGCCGGTTATGAGCAGATCTGCGCAGCAGGGCAGGGAGGACGTCAATATTATGGGTGCCGAAAACCGCGTCCACGTAAGGGGCTTTTTCAATAATTTTTTCGCGCATCTGTTGCGCCAAGCACCCTCCGACCGCAATCTGCATTCCCGGACGCTCCCGCTTCACACTAGCCAGTTGCCCCAGGTTCCCGAACAGGCGGTTAGCGGCAGCTTCTCGCACCGAACAGGTATTGATTACGACCACATCTGCTCCCCCGTCACCGGCATTGGTAGCGCGCGCAGCAGCAGCCGGCACCAGCTCTACCGGCACCAGGCCGTCAGCTTCTAGCAGACCCGCCATGCGTTCGGAGTCATGCTCGTTCATCTGGCACCCCAGGGTGCGCACATGGTAGGTACGGGGCATTTTATTGTTGCTTATCATCGCGCCTAGTCTAATAGGCGAGCTGCCCGGGGCGAAAACTACTGTGACCGAGGGCTCTCTGCCGTAGTCATTTATTTGCTTCCCCGTCCGGCCCGGAAAAGTGGCTGTTAGGAGTTATCGCCTACCCACTGATTTACCAGAGAGGCGATTTCTTGGGCGCGCGGAACGCTTTCCTGGGTGGGAAGGTTAATGGCGCTTTCAATCAGGCGCTTGGTATTGGGTAAGTCGGAAAGCTCAGAATCTAGGTTGTAGAGCTCGTACTCTTTTACCCCAGGAAATAGTGCCGGTCGATACCAGCGTCCCGGGTAATAGCCACGCGTGCGCAAGAAAGAAAAGAGGCTTTCGGCCTTAATATCCGAGGTCGCGTCCTCAACAAATATCGGAAAACGCACTAAAGCCTGGGAATCATTGATAGCTGCCGGTATTTGCAACTGCCGCGTAAGCTTTTCTTGATAAATGTGTTGCACTTGCTGGCGCCGCCGCCGAGTATCCTCGATATTTTTCAGCTGTGCTAACGCCTGGTCTGCCGCCCATTTTGAGGGCAAGGAGGGGACGCGATCTAACTTTCCCTGCTGCTCCAGGGGAATAATCGGGGCTAAAAAGCTATCGGTTTTTATTAGAGTTTTCCGCAGAGGACCCGAGAGCTTCTGCGGTAAATGGTTTAAGACTCGCACTTGGTTAAAGTAGCGGCGCATAGCTTTTTCTTCGCGGCCCTGGGGAGCACGCACCCCGGCGCAAGCGGTCTTAAGCTCTTCCATAAAACGTTGGTGCTGCGGGCTGCGCTCCCCCAGGCGCGGATTAATCCAGATAGCACCCCCAAACTTGGTGGGTAGTAATTTTTCTACCCCGAAAGAGTGCACCGAAATATCCGCCAGCGGTTCTCCCTGGTTATCGCGAACCATAGATCCGACGCAGTGAGCGGAGTCTTCCAGAAAAATCGCCGGAGTGCTCTGAACCCGCGAACGCAGCAGCGCCGCCTTGCTGTCCGCGAGAATTCCGAAAGTGTTCTGCCACACCACCGCCCGCGTCTGGGAATGGAGGGGCGCAGAATCGGGGACTAGAGCGATGGAATCGGGGTCAATATCCCCGTATTCGGGTTTTAGCCCTGCCACTAAAATGGGATTGACCGCAGTTACGCAAGTGTACGCCTGGGTGGTTACCGTTCCCTGGCCAAAGCATTGGTGCAAGATTTGGTAGACGGTTGCCATCCCGTGGCGGGCGCGCATAAATAAGAACCAATCTTCAGCGCGGGTACTAGTAAGTTCAGCCAGACGTTGCCTTAACGGTAAAAAGGTACTTGAGGTCATGTAGACATTCTAAAGCCCGACAAAGAACTCCCCAAGAAATACGCTACTACCACTGGATACTCATTATTTTTTAGCATAAATATATCCCTATAAATAGAGTTTATTTAAGGCACCTCATAGCTGGTTTTAATAGAACGCTGCTAGACTGAATATACGTAAACGAGGTCTTCACTCCCAATAATCACTTGATTGATTTCCCGGACATAACGAGGAGAAAATCGTGCCCATTTTAGATTTAACGCATAACGAAGCGGTGGCTCGCTATGAGGGATTCGTTGCTTCCAGTCCCTACGGTCACGTTATGCAGTCCGTTAACTGGGCAAAAGTAAAGAATAACTGGGATAGCGACTACGTTTACCTGCAAGATGATTCCGGAAACATAATCGCTGCCCTCTCCATACTATCTGTTAAGAATGATGGCAAACATGCTTTTATGTACGCCCCGCGCGGTCCCGTCTGCGATTTTAAAGATATTGACACGGTGAAGGCGCTGGTAAAAGAAGCCGCCCCAGTGATTGAAAAACGCAACGGTTTTGTTTTAAGGATGGACCCCGAGTTTGCCTATGACGAGAAAGTGCTCGCAAACTACCGGAATGCAGGGATGGATAATCTGGTGATTACCACTAGGGGTACTGATGAACACAGCTTTTCCAATCCCCGGATGCATGTGATTGCAGATATTTCCATGGGGTCGCACGAGGAATATTTTCAAACAATTAAACGCAAAAAGCGCACCATGATTAGACTTCCGTATAAACACGGATTGGAAACCATTCGCTTGCGTCGCGACCAAGCAGGTTTTGAAAAATCTCTAGACACTTTTTATGACCTCACCAAAGTAATGGCTAAGCGCCAAGGAATCACCTATCGCCCCAAAGATTACTTCGTGCGGTTATTTAACGCCTTCCCCACCTCAGCAGTAACTCTCTATGAAACCAAGCTAAATGATCAGGTTCTTTCCTCCGCCATTATGCTCAGCTATAACAAAAAAGTTTTCTATATCTATGCCGCTAGTTCTAATGAGCATCGAGACCTTTACCCCAACTATCAGATGAACAATGAGGCAATTAAAGATGCTATTGAACAGGGATATAGCGAATATGATATGGGAGGAATCTTCGACCTCAACCCTGCAGCTGGTCTATATCGCTTCAAAAAAACTTTCTGTGGTGAAAACGGTCTGATGGAAATGATTGGGCAGTTTGACTGGATTTTTAATTCCGATGTCTATGCCGACTTCAATAAATAGCCGAGAGAAAGCCGGATATTTTTCCAGTGTAACCACAAAATAAATTGCTACCCCATAATATCGGTATCTTTTCCTGCCCTATTTCTAATAGTTGGTATACAAATTATGAAACCTAGGCGGAGCCGTTAAGCTGGAGATAAAGGCAATACCCTAAGGAGATTTTGATGCCGAAGTTGCGTCCTTTTCGTGCGCTGCGTCCCACTAGTGAGGCCGCCCCGCGGGTAGTAGCACTTCCTTATGACGTTATGAACCGACAGGAGGCGGCCGAACAAGGCAAAGACCCCGACTCCTATTTGCATATCACCCGCGCGGAAATTGATTTACCCTCAAGCGTGGATCAACACGCTGACCCGGTTCACGAGCAGGCTACCGCCAATCTGGCCGATTTTATTAACCGCGGAGTTCTGGTCCGCGAAGACCGGCCCTGTCTTTACCTGTACCGCGAGACTTGGCGGGGAGCCGCCCAGGTAGGGATCGTAGGGTGCGCGCAGGTGGCAGACTATCAAGACGGCACTATCAAGCAGCATGAAAAAACTTTAGCGATTAAAGAAGCCGACCGAATTAAACATTTCGACCGGGTAAATGCCCACACAGAGCCGGTTTTTCTTACTTATCGTGCCAATCAAGAAATCGATGAACTTTCCGCGCGGGTAATTAAAGAAGAACCGCTACTTAAAGGGGAAACTTTAGATGGCACCTGCCACGAGCTGTGGCCCTTGTCGGATGAAGATACCTCCTTGGCTGCCCGCGCCCTAGAGGCGCTGGACTACTTTTATATTGCCGATGGGCATCACCGCTCGGCATCGGCGGCAAAAGTGGGGCTTTCTCGCCCGCAACGCGCCGGTGCCCCCTGGAATGAGTTCCTCGCAGTCGCGGTTCCTGATCACGACTTGCGCTGCCTGCCCTATAACCGCCTAGTGCTTGATTGGGGGGACACCAACCCCGCCCAGTTCTTAGCCGATTTAGCTCAGGTAGCGGCGATAACCGAGCTTGGTGAGTTTGCTGCGCCGCAAGCTCCCGGCTCTTTCAGTATGTATCTGGAAGGCAAGTGGTATGGATGCACCTTCCACCCCACCGTTATCGCGGGCAAACAGCTACCCGATTCCCTAGACGTATCTTTGCTGCAAGAAAAAGTGCTTTCTCCCCTATTGGGGATTAAAGATCCCCGCACCAGCCAGCGCATCGAATTCGTGGGCGGGATTCGCGGGGACAGTGAACTTAAAGCCGCAGTGGATAACGGGGCGGCCTGCGCGTTCTATATGTATCCCACCCAGATCGACCAAGTGATGGAAGTGGCTGACGCCGGTAAAATCATGCCCCCTAAGTCCACTTGGTTCGAGCCGAAACTGGGCAGCGGCCTGTTTGCCCACCCCCTCTGGGACTAGCATTAGCGGGGTTAAATAACTTAATTTTCCCGAGGACGCACTTCGGGTGGCTACTGAAGGGCTGTGGTCGAGATTTTTAGGAGCCTTGAGGCCGGTCTTGTGCTCCTCCAAAACGCCGATTACGCCCTCCAAAAGCTGATAGCTCGCGCCAGAGTTGTTCCCGTTTAAAATCTGGCCACATCTCGGGAACAAAGCTAAGTTCCGCATAGGCACATTGCCACAGCAAGAAATTAGACAGGCGCTGCTCCCCAGAGGTGCGAATCAGTAGATCCACATCCGGCATGCCTCCTAGATACATTTCCCGTGCCAAGGTGTCCTCACGGATATGGTTTTCGCTGATTTCCCCAGCCGCAACCCGGCGCGCAACCGCGCGAGCGGCATCAACCAATTCCGCACGGCCCCCATAATTGATGCACATATTAAACACCATCCCGGTGTTTTTGCTGGTCAAATCGGCAGCAGCTTCTAGTTCTTTGATAACTGACTTCCAGAGGCGCCCGCGGCGACCCGACCAGACTATGCGCACGTTCCAGTCGTTGAGTTCTCGGGAGCGCCGGCGAATCACATCCCGCGAATACCCCATTAAGAAGCGCACTTCCGCCGGGGAACGTTTCCAGTTCTCGGTGGAAAAAGCGTAGACGCTCACCATCTTCACCCCGGCTTCTACTGCTCCTGCCAGAGTATCCATCAGTGATAACTCTCCGGCTTGATGACCGGCAGTGCGCGGCAAACCCTGTTGGTTAGCCCAGCGTCCATTACCATCCATGATTAACGCCACATGGGTGGGAACCTGCGATAACGGAGGTATGGAGGCGCCTTGCCCGGGGGGAACAGTTGCTACAAAGTCTTTATCGCTCATGTTCTTATTATGCCTGGCGTTCCCTTACCGACAGGGATTTTAGCTTTCGCTCTAATACCCATTCGGTATAGGCGGTGACCACTTCTTCAGCTATTCCCTGGGTTAGCCCGTCCGCTTGATAAACTTGCGGCCACTGCCCCACAAACAGCGAAGTAAGTAGCTTGGTTACTGCCTCTGAGATGCGGATTCCTCCACTGAGCTGGCACTGTTCACACACCATCCCGCCGGCAGGAGCGGAGAATACTTTGAAGGGACCGCCAGATCCGCACAGCGCACACGCATTTAAAGCCGGCGCCCATCCTGCAATCGCTAGGGTGCGCAAAAGATACGAGGATAGCACCATGCCCGGACGGTGCGCCCGATTCGCTAAGGCCGGTATTGCCCCCGCGAGTAGCCGGTATTGGCTGCGCGAAGCCTCGCCCTCGGAAAGTTTTTCCGCGGTTTCTAGCATTACCTGTCCCGAAAGGTAACGTTCGTAGTCGGAGGAGATAGCCGGGGCGTTAAGGCTAAGCGATTCGGCTTGAGTGACGGTGTCCAGGTTTCTCCCCACATGGAGCTGCAGTTTTACCCGATTAAAGGGGCTTAGGCGCGCCCCAAATTTCGAGGAGGTGCGGCGCAGTCCTTTGGCTACCGCCCGCACCCCGCCATGTTCTAAGGTCAGCAGCGTCAAAATCATGTCTGCTTCCCCTAGCTTGGTGGTTCGCAGGACAATCGCCTGGTCGGTATAGGTTCGCAGCACCCGGTTATTATCTCATATCTACGTGCTAGCTCAGCGTTGACACAGCTCAAAGGACGCTTGCGGGCGAGAGCTAGCAGCCGCCTCCGCAAATACTAATGCCAGCAGCCACGTAAAACCTGCAAAACGATTGCTAGACTTCCTGCAAAACGATTGCTAGAGCATTATTAATACACTTCAATAAGTTTTAGACACCCAAAGCTTGAATTGGAAAGGTAAAGGTAGGAACGTCATTTTCCAGCTTCGTGAGCTTAGCTATCGGTCCAGCCAGAGTAACTACTGCCAGGAACGAAGGTTTCTTCATCACCTCTAAATCGAGCGTATTCACGATTTCTTGCAGTTTTTGCCCTGCTTGAGAGATTTTGGCGGTTCCTAGTTTGACTTCGATACCTGCCCAGCGTCCATCAGGAAGAGTAACGATTCCATCGATTTCCCGGCCGGAGCTATCGCGGTAGTGATAGAGCTTACCTCCTAAAAAGCTAATCAGGGTATGTAGGTCATGGAGAACGGCGCTTTCTAATATCAATCCTAGAGTTTTCGGGTCATAGGCTAGCTGAGTAGGCGTAGCCCCCAGAAGATTAACCGCCATAGCTGGATCAGCTAGATGATATTTTCTCGCCGTACGCAGCCTTGCTCTCGTACGTAGCTGCGGCAACCAGGCAGGAATTTCTTGGACTACAAAAATCCTCCCTAGTAGTTCCAGATAGTTAGAAATGGTTCTGTTTTGGATTTCTCCTGCTAGTAGCTCGATGTCGCTGCGAATCGTGCCTATTTTTAACTCACTAATCACGCTGCGCGCTACCGACTGCAGGATTGCCGTGATTACTTGTGGAGAATGCCGGATCTCGGCTAGGCGAGATAAATCTAGGCGGGTGACCTCATCAATATATGCACTGATACGGCGGGAAGAAAGAGAAAAATCATCATGGAGCATATCGGGGAATCCCGGGCGGCATAGCAGATTGATTGCCGAGGTGGGATCATCTTGGCCAGGGAAAAGGTCGGGAAATTCCCCCGCAAATAAGTTGCGTAGGGATACAGATGGCATTGAGTTATCCTTGCCCAAAACTTGGTCTTTTTCACAAGTAGTCATGGTTTGTTGGGTAAGGCGCAAGAAGCGACCCGCCCCAGTATGTCTGGTAATGTCATCAGCTGGGAGGGCGGATCCGGTCAAGATGAAACGTCCGCGCTCAGCCCTGCCATCTACCTCGCGGCGAACTAGATTCCAGCTTTCGGGGATAACCTGCCATTCGTCTAACAGCCTGGGGGTGTCACCACGAAGAAGTAGTTCAGGTTGAAAATCAAAGATTTCTTTTGCGTGGGGAGTATCTAAAAAGATATAAGAGTTAGCCGCATTTAGGGCGCTCATAGTCTTGCCGCACCCACGAGGACCCTCGATTATAACGGCGCCTACCCCGTGCAGGATTTCCTGCAAGGGGCTATCAATCATTCTGGGTAGATAGGGTCTACCCACTATCGCTTCGGTGTCCACATGCTTATTATAGCAGTTCAAAAGCTCTAGCGCATTATTTGCAGACATTCTAACGCAGGTTTTGCAGATATCCTAGCGCACCTTTTGCAGACGTTCTAGCGCAGGTTTTGCAGACCTTTTAGCGTTCCGCGCGGTTGAGGGCGCTGATAACTGCCTTATAGGTCGCGCGGGTAATCGAGGGATCGATACCTACTCCCCACAGCACCTGACCGGCAATCTCGGCCTCGACATAGGCCGCTGCCCGCGAACTTTCGCCGGTTTCCATCGCATGCTCGACATAGTCGAGCACTTTGATATCCAAGCCCAGCCTTTGGAAAGCAGTAATAAAGGCCTCGATAGGCCCGGGCGCCACCGCCTCTAAAGTCCGCATAGCGCCGTTATCACTAACCTGAGCCCGCAAGGAGACTTCCCCAGTTTCATGGTTGGTGTCGGCGCGAGAATCCCGCAGCTTAAAGCGGCCCCAGGGCGTGAGGCTATGTTCTTCACCGGGCAAATATTCATCGGCAAAAATCTTCCACAAATGCTGCGAATCGACCTCGCCCCCGAACTCTTCTGTGTAGTCCTGAACGTGGCGATAGAATTCCACCTGCAGGCGGCGCGGCAAATCCAAGGAATAATCCCGTTTCATCATGAAGGCGATACCGCCCTTACCGGACTGGGAGTTCACCCGCACCACTGCCTGGTAATCGCGTCCGATATCCCCGGGGTCAATCGGCAGGTAAGGAACCGTCCAGATAACCTGGTTTTGGTCGCCACCAGCAGCTTTAACCTGTTGGGCGCGTTTATCAAAGCCCTTCTTGATGGCGTCCTGGTGGGAACCGGAGAAGGAAGTGTAAACCAAATCGCCAGTGTAGGGCTGGCGGGGATTAGTTTCCATGCGGGTGCAGTGTTCGACAGTTTCGCGCACCTGATCCAGATCAGATAAATCCAGCATGGGGTCGATTCCTTGGGAATAAAGATTCATCGCCAAGGTAATCAAATCAACGTTGCCGGTGCGCTCCCCCTGCCCCAGGAGGCAGCCTTCTACCCGGTCGGCACCGGCTTTCATAGACAGTTCCGCCGCCGCAATCCCCGTGCCGCGGTCATTATGGTTATGTACCGACAGACATACATGTTCGCGACGGCTTAGGTTACGGCTCATCCATTCAATCTGATCCGCATAGGAGTCCGGAGTGTAGCGCTCTACGGTGGCGGGCAGGTTCAAAATGATTTCGCGATCTTCATCGGGCTGCCAAATATCCATGACGGCTTCACAGATTTCCAGGGCAAACTCGGCTTCGGTATCCACGAAAATTTCGGGCGAATACTGCAACCCGAAAACCGTGGAATCATCAAGCTGTTTTTCTGCCTGCGCGATTACCTCACGTACCCCGCTAACCGCCAGTTCTACGGTGGCCGCCTTATCGTTGTGGAAAACTATCTCTCTGAATGTTGGGGAGGTGGCGTTATAGATATGCACATTGGCTCGCGGCACCCCCACTAGGGATTCCACGGTGCGTCCGATTAGGTCTTCGCGCGCCTGGGTGAGAACTGAAACGCAAACGTCTTCGGGAATCGCGTTATCTTCAACCAGTGAGCGCACGAAGTCAAAATCTACCTGTGAGGCCGCCGGAAACCCGATTTCGATTTCTTTCATCCCGATCTGTACCAACAGATCGAACATTTTCCGTTTACGCAGCGGATCCATCGGGTCAATCAAAGCCTGGTTACCGTCCCGCAAATCCGTAGATAGCCAGCGAGGAGCCTGGGTAACATTTCTATCTGGCCAGGTACGATCCGGCAGTTTCAGGGAAGTATCCCAAAAATGGGCATACTTTTGAAAGGGCATTCCGGAGGGTTGTTGACGGGGAGCTTTACCAGTAGTTCGCATTCTAAGATTTCTTTCTGCTTTTTAAGTGGCTGGCCGAAGACACCAAAGAATCCCGCGACGAGTCTCGACCAGTTTTACTGGACTTCGTCGCGGCAGCCTAGCAGCAGAACCAATGCGCGCATACACCTACTCTAAACAGTTTTTCCACTTTCTGGTAACCAGCGTCCCGCATATTGAGCGGACAGGCGGGGACCCTGGGTGGACTCGCGCGGAATAAAGGCACTTTCCCCCGCCACCAAGATATCCCCGGCTTTCGGCATATAGGCGGCACCAAATATCTGTTTCATCAGTAGGTTTACCCCTAGGTTCGCAAGTTTATCGACCGGTTGATCAATCACGGTAATAGCCGGCGACATCACCGAGAACCAAGGAATATCATCAACTGCCGCCAATCCCAGATCGGACCCGAGCTGCATCCCCATGCTCTTGGTAATCATTAAGACTCCCAGGGCAATCTGGTTAGAGGCACAAATAATAATATCGGGACGGTACAGTGCCAACAGCGCCCGGGTAGCACTGGCGGCCGGGACTGCTTCATGGGGGCAATACTCAACTTCCACTTTCCTAAAACCGCAGCTATCTAAGGCCTCGATTAGAGTTCCGGCACGATGCCGTTCCGCTAAAGAAAACTCTGGACCAGCCAAATAGGCGGGATGGCGATATCCGGCAGCACGCAGATGCTCTGCCAATTCTTGCATCGCCCGGGCAGAATCAATCACCACCGAGGGTACAGCTCCCCCGCGTGCCTGCCGGTCCAAAGCCACCATCGCGATTCCTTCCGGAGGATCCGGATGCTTCCAGCCGGGCGCTACCCGAGAGGGAGGTACCACTAAAAGCCCATCTACCCCCTGTTTTGCCAGCGCCCGAATTCCTCTTTCGTAGCTTTTCCCATCCTCGTGAGCATTAGAAAGCACCAAAGACACCTGGTGAGAATGAACTGCTCGTTCCACGCAATGCGCCAGCATCGCATAAAACGGGTTCATTACGTCTCCTAGAACCAAACCGATAGCTCCAGTGCGTCCCGTGCGCATCGCCGCTGCTAAGCGATCTTTTTGATACCCCAATTCCTCGGCGGCAGCCAATACTTTCTGCCGGGTAGCAGGCGCTAAATTGGTATTCCCATTCAGGGCGCGCGAAACGGTGGCAATCGAAACTCCAGCGGCTTTAGCCACATCACGAATGGTTGCCACGAAAAACGCCTCCTAGCAAGTGCTTTATAAAATCCTAGCAAGAAAATTAACCTTCCAGGAAACGTTTACAAGAATGCGGTGGGCTAGACCCGCTGTGCCGCAACCGGGGAAAGCACCGTCCTTAAAGCTAAGGGAACCAAACCTGTCTTTGCTCTCTAAAATCCCAGACGTCCTAGCATTTTAGTGTCGGACTGCCAGTTCTTGGCTACTCGCACATGCAGGTGTAGCTGTACCGGGGTACCTAGTAGTTTTTGAATCTGGCGTTTCGATTTGATCCGTACCCGGCGAATATGGCTGCCCCCTTTTCCTATCAAAATTCCTTTTTGAGAATCGCGCTCTACGAACACATTTACGTGCACGTCTAGGGGCTTGGCTTGTTCTTTAGGGACACCGGGCCCGTCCTCAGCAGCATCGGAGGGCGTGGTAGCATCCTCGTTCTCAGCACCGCCCTCGGATTCCTTGGTAGCATCCTCGTCTTTTTGCGGGGTACGGTGCGTTCCATATCCCAGGCGGGGGCCGCTATCTTCCCCTTGGTAAAGAATCTCTTCTACCTGTACCGCAATCGAATGTGGTAGTTCTTCACGCACCCCCTCCAGGGCGGCTTCCCGCACGAACTCGGCAATCATTTTTTCTACCGATTCATCACTGACCTGGTCACGGGGATATAGCGGCGGGGAGGGCGGTAGGTATTTAGCAATCTGATCGACCAGGACAGATACTTCCCCCTCTAGGGCGCTAAGGGGAACTATCTCCCGCCAATCCCCCAATTCACCCGCTGCTACCAGCGCCGCTACCATTCGTTCTTTAGAAACCAGATCGGCTTTGGTAATCGCCACGATCACCGGAATGTTCAGGTCTTTTAACGCCTCGGCAATATAGCGGTCTCCCGGACCGATTTTTTGATCTGCCGGCAGACAAAACACCACCGCATCTACATCTACCAAGGCTTCGCGCACCATATCGTTTAGACGTTTGCCTAGCAGGGTGCGGGGACGATGCAGACCGGGAGTATCGACCAGCACAATCTGGTAATCCTCACCCTGGACTACGCCTCGCACGTTATGACGGGTAGTTTCTGGACGCGAAGAAGTAATGGCTACTTTCTGCCCGACCAGCGCATTCGTTAGCGTAGATTTGCCTACATTGGGCCGACCCACGATAGAAACAAATCCCGCACGGTGCTCGCTGGATTCTGGTTTTACTTGCTCATTCATTCCTCGTCCGTTTCTGTCTCTACCCGTTCTACCAATAGGGTATCCATTTGCCGACGGCGACCGGCAACTGATTTCACGGTTAACTCCAGTCCTTTGACCCGGGCATGAGAGCCCAGCAGCGGCACTTTACCCAGGGCTTTGGCCAGCAGTCCTCCAACCGTATCCACTTCGTCATCATCTATTTCGAGATCTACCAGGGTAGCTAAGTCATCCAAACCTAAACGGGCAGGTACCAACCAGGTATTTGCGCTCAGTTGTTCCGGTTCTTCCTCAGCGCGATCGTGCTCGTCGGTTACCTCGCCGACCAGTTCTTCCAAAATATCTTCGATAGTTACCAGACCGACTGTGCCTCCCCATTCATCTACCACTACCGCAATATGGGGAGCGTCAGCTTGCATCTGGCGCATCAGGTCATCAGCGAGCATTACTTCCGGGACGAAAAATGCTTCGCGCATCATTTCTGGCACCGGATGATCCGTCAGCTCCGGACGGGAAAAACAACGCGAAACCACGTCTTTTAGATAAAGCATGCCGCGCACGTCATCGGCATCATCGCCTAACACCGGAATCCGCGAAAACCCGGATTGGATAAATATTTCAAAGGCTTCCCGGGCGAGAGTAGTGGTCTCGACCGAAACCATATCGGTGCGGGGCACGATGATTTCACGTACCAAAGTGGTTCCTAGCTCCAAGGCGGAACGCACAATCTGGCGGTCTTCGTCCTCATAAGCGAGGTTTTCTTCCTCCGCCATTTCCTCGACCATTTCCCGGAAATCTTCGGCGATTTCAGCGCGGGAAGCAGCCTCATCTACCGGGGACAAGGGCGCTATTTTTTGTACTACCCATTCGACGGGGCGATAAAGTACCGAGATGCGATTACCAAAATTAACCATTTTTGCCAGCCAGAGGGCAGTAGCCTCCGGGCGATAAATACCCACTCGCATGCCCGCAAAAGTAGCGAAAATAAGCAATAGCGCCCCCAATACCAGCAGCGATACCAAAAGAGCTACCCACCAGGTCAGCCCGAATCCCACCATCGCCAAGGTCATACAGGCAGAGGCTAGTACCTGCGCAAATAAGCGCCACGACTGGCAGATAGCCACGGTATGGAGTCTATCTTCTAGCAGGGATCGTACTAGCCGCGCGCGACGGCGCCCCTCTTCCACCAGATCTTGAGCACGGGCATGAGACAGAGTTTGAAACGCTCCCAATGCCGCTGCCCAGGCGGTATCTACCGCCACGAGCATAATCGCTAAAGCAAGTAGCCCTCCGGCAGGTATCTGGGAGAACAAAGTTAGCTCCGCTCCGCTAAGAAAGTCAGCAATAGTTTGCGTTGCAAGGCAAACATTTCTTTTTCTTCATCCTTTTCGGCGTGGTCATAGCCTAAAAGATGCAAGATTCCATGCACCGTGAGCAGTAACATTTCTTCGGTGGAAGAGTGTCCCGCTTTAGCTGCCTGTGCCTTGGCAACTTCGGGACAAATCACGATATCTCCCAGTATCCCCGCCTCGGTAGGAGCTTGCGCACTGCCGGGACGCAGCTCGTCCATGGGAAAACTCATCACATCGGTGGGGCCCTCTAGATCTAGCCACCGTTCATGTAGGGCGGCTATCGCATCCGATTCCACGAAAATCAGCGACATTTCCGCGGCGGGAGATACATGCATTGCCCCCAGCACATAGGCGGCAAGCTCTTGAAACTCCACCCCATCTATTGGGTATTCGGTTTCGTTCAAGACCTCTACGCTCATCGATATTCCTCTCCCACGCCTTGAGCGTTCGCAGACCGCTCATAGGCGTCAATAATCAGTCCCACCAGTTTATCGCGCACCACGTCCTCACTGGTCAAATAGCAAAATTCTATATCTTTAACTCCGGTGAGGACGTTGCGAGCGTCTTTTAGTCCCGAAAGTTTTCCTCGGGGTAAATCAATTTGGGTGATATCACCGGTCACTACCATGGTCGAGCCCTGCCCCAGGCGGGTGAGGAACATTTTCATCTGCTGGGTGGTAGTGTTTTGGGCTTCATCCAGCACAATAAACGCATGCGAAATGGTGCGCCCCCGCATATACGCCAAGGGTGCCACCTCGATAGTTCCGGATTCTAAAAGTTGGGCAAGTTCGGCCGGTTCCAACATTTCCCGGAGGGCATCATAAAGAGGACGCAGATAGGGATCGATTTTTTCGGTGAGGGTACCGGGCAAGAAACCGAGGGATTCGCCCGCCTCTACTGCCGGACGAGTCAATACTATCCGCGATACCGCCCCAGATTCCAAAGCTTCCACCGCTTTGGCCATCGCCAGATAGGTTTTCCCAGTACCGGCCGGCCCCACCCCGAAAACAATGCGATTATTGGTAATCGCCTCTAAATAACTTTGTTGACCAGGAGTTTTCGCCCGAATTTGCCGGCGCTTAGTCCGCAGTACCGGCGCCGTTTCCTGGGTTGACATCAGGGTAAGAGCTTGCTGAACTGCCGCGGCCGATAAGGGATTACCGTGACGGGCCGCCGCGATCAACTCAGTCAGTAGGTCGGCCCCCATCCGGGCCTCGCCCGGGTTCCCTTGGAAGGTTACGATGTTGCCACGCGAGTTAATCCGTACCCCCGGCAGGTTATCTTGCATTGCCCGCAATACCTGGTCACCGGGGCCAAAAACCAGTACTGGATCCAGGTCTTCCGGCAAAACCACTTGGGTTTGCTCATCGGTCATTTAGAGAGATTCCTTCCGGCCCCACAGGCCACTACAAAGCCCCAGCGCGGCCAGGGCAGCCGGCCCGGCGCTAGAGGAACGTAGAACCGTAGGTCCTAGCCGCGCAGTAACCGCGCCCGCAGCGCTAAAGTCTGCGGTTTCCTCCGGGCTTACCCCGCCCTCAGGGCCAACTATCACATGTATCATTTTAGCCTGACTTACCTGTTCCCAGGCTTTAGCTAGCGGTAGCGAAGAATCCGGGTCTAGCAGAATGAACCTTTCTTCACTGCTTGCAGCGGCAATTACCTCCTGCAGCTGCCTAGAATCGGTAAGCGGATCTAGCAATGGCCAGTTGGCGCGGCGGGATTGCTTCGCCGCCGCTTGCAGCAGCGATAGCCATTTCTTGCTTCCCCGCTGCAGCTTTTGCCCCTTCCACTGCACGATGGATCGCTGGGCGGCCCAAGGACGCACCCGGCTTACCCCCAATTCGACTGCCGACTCTACCGCCTGTTCATCGCGCCCTCCCTTAGAGAGTGCCTGGATCAGCCCAAACTGAGTTTCCGGTAATGATAGGGACATTACCTGAAGCACTTCGAACTCTAAATAGTTTTTGTCGGTTGCCAATATCTGGCAACGCAGGCGCAGGCCCTTACCGTCGACCAGGTCCAGGGGATCCCCTACTCCTAGTCGCAGCGACCCGACCGCGTGTGCGGCCTCTGCACCTTTGAGGGATCCGCGTCCTCCTGCTTGCAGGGAGACGAGCGGCGGGCAGGATGCGTCACCTAAAAAAACCGGAAGAAACATTAGTGACCTGCAAATCGTTCCCGGAGGCGAGAGAAGACCCCGCCGTCCTCTAAAGGTTCGGGTTCTACTCGGTCTTCTTTTCGCATATCCGCTAACTGTTCGATCAGTTCCCGCTGGGCAGCATCCAGATTGGTAGGCACCTGCACCATAATATTTACGATCAGGTCGCCGCGGCCTTCCCGCTGCAGACGCCCTACCCCCAAACCTGGTAAGCGAATCTGCTGCCCCGGCTGGGTACCTGCAGAAATAGTTATCTCTTGAGTGCCATCGAATGTTTCCAAATCCACCTGGGTGCCCAAAATGGCGGCAGTCATGGGGACTCGCAAAGTGGTCTCTAGATTATCCCCGTGGCGGGCAAATACCCGATGCGCGCTGACCTTAATCTCTAAATATAGATCCCCACTGGGACCGCCACCGGGCCCTACTGCCCCTTTACCGCGCAGCTGTACTTTATGCCCGGTTTGCACCCCGGCAGGGATTTCTACCTGCATGGTGGCAGTAGTGCGAACCCGTCCTTCCCCAGAGCATTCGGGGCAAGGATCTGGGATGGTGGTACCGTGACCGGCGCAGGCACTGCAGGGAACCGTAGATTGCATTTGCCCTAAGAAAGTGCGGGTGGAGCGGGTTACTGAGCCGCGACCGTTACAAACCTGGCAGGTTCGCGGGGAAGTACCCGGAGCGCAACAGCTCCCCTCACAGGTAGGACAGACTACGGCAGTACGCACCTGTACCTGTTTCTTTACCCCGAAAACGGCTTCTTCTAAAGAGATTTCTAGGCGTTGGCGCAGGTCTTCACCCCGCCGCCCTCTGGGAGTAGGTCCGCCGCCAGCGTCACCTCCGAAGAAAGATTCGAAAATATCGGAGAACATCGAAAAGTCCCCCATACCGGAGGTGGCAAACCCGGATTCGCCTCCCATATCGTAGCGGCGACGCTTGTCAGGATCAGAGAGGACTTCGTGAGCCATAGATACTTCTTTGAAAGCATCTTCTGACTCCGGCCCGGCTACGTCGGGATGCAATTTGCGGGCTTTGCGGCGGTATGCCCGGCGGATTTCCGCCTCGGTAGCATCGCGGGAAACCCCTAGGATCTCGTAGTAATCAGCCAACGGTACTTTTTCCTCTTTCCTTTACCTACCTGGTCATCATGCGTGATAAATATCGGGAAACTGCTCGTACTATGCTCATGGCGCGCGGATAGTCCATTCTTTGCGGACCCACTATCCCCACATGAGCGACCCCGCTTTCTTTATCTCCATAAGCGCCTGCCACGATGGAAGTCTCCGACAGGGAATGCTCCCCCGATTCAGAGCCGATAGTCACTGTTACTGGAGAATCTTGTTGATCGATCTCCGAGAACAGACGCAGCAGAGTTACCTGTTCTTCCAAGGCATCCAAAATAGAGCCGATCGAGCGGGAAAACTCGGGGCTAGAACGTACCAGGTTTCCCGCCCCCACCATTACGATCCTCTCAGTCCGTTCTCCGGTAAGGGCTTCGCGAATAATCGGCATTACTTGGGAAATAACTTCTAGCTGTTCCGGGCGGGCTCCTGCCATTAAAACCGGCTCCACCTGGGATATTTGGGATTCTTCCATTCCCTCTAGAGTGGAGTTTAACAGCGTAGCCAGAGAGTGGGCACCGGCAGAATCTACCTCATAACGAGTATCGATAGTAGCCTGCTGCACCCGGGCACTGTTAGTAATCACAATTACTAATAATTTGAACTCGGCAACTGGAATTAGCTCGATATGGCGCAGACCGCTGCGCTCAAAATGCGGATACTGCACCACCGCTAATTGCCGCGTCAACTGGGCCAATACCCTGACGGTACGTTCGACTACCTCATCAAAATCGGCGGCCCCCAAAACGAAAGTCTCAATGGCGCGGCGCTGGGCACTAGTAATCGGGTTCAGCTCGGAGATCCGGTCTACGAAAGCCCGATAGCCCTTTTCGGTGGGCACCCGCCCGGCAGAAGTATGCGGCTGATAGAGATACCCTTTTTCTTCCAGTACGGACATATCATTTCGCACAGTGGCCGGAGAGACTCGCAGGTCATGCCGATCAACCAACGCTTTAGAGCCTACGGGTTCACCGGTTTCCACGTAATCGGTAACGATAGCTCGCAAAACGTCGTCGCGCCGGATGCTTGCCTGGCTCATATCTCCTCACTGTTCTCGGACTGGGGCGCGCGAATCACCGTATAAAATTTTTCAGCACTCGACCGCCTCGACTGCTAACTCTACCCTGATTGGCAGCTAGTTATTAACCCGGAACCTGTGATTCGCGCAAAGCTAAAGGCGGCTACGCTTAGTTTCGAGCCTCAGCTAGCACTTGTACCATCGCTAGCGCTGCCTGTACCGCCTCGTAACCTTTATCTTCGTGGGAAGATTCCAGGCCTGCCCGATCCAGGGCTTGCTCCACGTTATCGCAGGTGAGCAGTCCAAACCCTAGGGGAATCTGGGACTCTACCGATACTTTGGTAAGGCCATAGGTGGCAGCGTCACAAACATAATCAAAATGGGGGGTACCGCCGCGAATCACCACTCCCAGACAAACCAGAGCGTCGGCTTTACCGGCCTCGGCGTAGGCTTTAGCTGCGAGAGGAAGCTCGAAGGATCCGGGTACCCGCACTACTTCAAAGTTGGCTTTCGCGTCCTGACAGGCGCGTTTTGCCCCCGCTATCAGTCCTTCCATTACTTGTTCATGCCAATGAGTAGCAATGATTACTACCTTTTTCCCTGCAGCGGAAGTATGCAGATCAGGAACTCCGGCTCCAGCCATTTCTTTCTCCTTAACGCGGGTTGATTATTGAAATAAGAGGTCGCGACTATTTCTTAGCCACAAATTTTTCAAGGTTGTGGAAGGTATGTCCCAGGCGCTGTTTAGTGCGTAAATATTCGATATTGTGCGGGTCGATACCCACTTCTAGGGGCACGGTTTCCTGTACCTGAATCCCGTCTTGACTAAGCAGCGCCTTTTGCGGATTGTTGGTGAGCAAACGGATATTAGTCATCTCCAGGTCTCGTAGAATTGCGGCTGCGGCCCCATATTCCCGCAGGTCAATTGGCCACCCCAAATCCAGATTAGCCTGAGCGGTATCGCGCCCTTGATCTTGCAGAGCATAGGCTTTAATTTTTTCGCTCAGTCCAATCCCGCGTCCTTCTTGCCCGCGCAGATAAATAATCGCGCCGCCCTCCGCCGCTACTTCTTTCATAGCTTGTTGTAGCTGCGGCCCGCAGTCACAGCGCAGGGAACCAAAAGATTCCCCGGTCAGACATTCGGAATGAATCCGTACCAGCGCGATAGATTCGGGGGTCTTTTCCGAGATCAAAGTAATATGAACTGCGCCTAGTTCGGCATCGCGATAGGCGCGCACCGTGAAGTCCCCGAACCTGGTGGGCAACTTGGCACTAGCTATCTCTTTAACCCGGGCACTTTCTTCCGCATCTGCCTGCGGTTTCATCTGGGATAAAAATTCCTTTAGCTCGGTAACTGTGATTAGTTCCAGGCCGAACTTTTCGGCGATTTCCGGGCAGTCTTGGTAGCGAACCATAGACCCGTCATCATGCACCATTTCCCCAATTGCTGCCACCGGTGATAGCTCAGCTAGATTCATTAAATCTACGGCGGCTTCGGTGTGTCCCGCCCGAGTAAACACCCCGCCACTGCGCGCCCGCAGCGGCAATATATGGCCCGGACGCACTAAATCTTCACTGGTTGCGAGGGGATTTGCTAAAGCTCGCAAAGTGGTCCGGCGATCCGCAGCCGAGATTCCGGTGGTTACCCCCTGGGCAGCATCACAGGAAACGGTATAGCAAGTGCGTAGCTGGTCTTGATTGGCGGGCCACTGAATCGGCAGTCCTAGCAGCTCCGCGCGTTCGGCAGGCATAGGAGCGCAGATATAGCCAGAGGTGTAACGCACCATCCACCCCATCCACTCGGGGGTAACTTCTTGGGCGCTAACAATCGCATCGACCTCGTTTTCGCGATCTTTGGAATCCGCTACCAGAACGGGTTTTCCTGCCCTGAGCGCCGCGCTTACCCGCTCAAATAACTGCACCAAGTCACTCATTGGTTTTACTATCCTCCAGTAAACGTTCCACGTATTTCGCTATCTGATCAGTCTCTAAGTTAACTAGGGAACCAACCTGCAGCGTCCCTAAAGTTGTTTGGTCACGGGTGACGGGAATAATCGCCACCCGGAAGTAATCGGCGCCCACCGCGGTTACGGTCAAAGACACTCCGTCAATCGCAATCGAGCCTTTGCGGGCAATCTGGGGAAGCAGCGAGGAGGGGGCCGAAATCTGCAGCTCCAACCAGCGCTCTCCCTCTTCGAGAGAAGTTACCGTGCCGGTGCCGTCGATATGCCCGGCGACTAGGTGTCCCCCGAGGCGATCCGTCGGGAGGAGGGCGCGCTCCAGGTTAAGCGGGTCTCCAAGGCGTTTTTGCCCCAAGGTGGTGAGCTTTACGGTTTCCGGCATCGCGTAAGCGAAAAAAGCATCGCCTTCTACCCGGGTCACGGTCAGGCAGATCCCGGAGGTAGCCACCGATTCTCCCCGGCTCAGCTCACCGGCGAAACTGCACGTCACCCCGATTTCGAGATCTTTTTCCCGCATCTTGAGAACCTTGATGCGTCCTACCTCTTCAATTAGTCCGGTAAACATGACGCCCCTTCCTTTTCTAATGCCAAGAAAACATCTCCGCCTAACTCTTTGACCTGTTGCAAACTAAAATCTAGCGAGCTGGTCAAGGTGGTAATCCCCAAGTCGCCTATCCCTTTATGCCCATCTCCCAGCAGACGCGGGGCGAGGTAGATATGCAGCTCATCAACCAAGCCTGCCTTTAGCGCGGCGGTTATTAAAGTCGGCCCGCCCTCTAGGAGGGCAAAAATCTCTCCGCGCTGATAGCAGCCTTCTAGTACTGCCTTCAGATCGTGGGTGTGGGCCTGTTCGGCTTCGCCCGCCAGGTAACAGTCCGCGGGAATCTCGCGGTTTCCCACCACCAGGGGGCGGGGCTGGTGCGGCAATTCCCGCCCGTCGGCTAGGCGGGCAGTCAGCTGGGGATTATCGGCAAGCACCGTGCCAGTACCGGCAAGAATTACGTCTACCCGGGAGCGAATCCGGTGCCCATAGGCACGCGATAGTCGATTGGTGATCCATTGGCTAGATCCGTCCTTAGCGGCGCAATACCCATCCAAGGTTTGTGCCACTTTCGCGATCGTCCAGGGCCGTCCGCGCCTGACTGCCTGAATCCAGTGCGCACTCACCGCGCGGGCACTGGCAAGAGCGCTTTCATCCACCCCTACTTCATCGGCGCGCTGGACGTTAATCCCCTGCTGTTTTAAGTATTCCCCGCCACCAGCAGCTTTCGGATTAGGGTCATCGGCTGCCCAAATCACATTTTTTATCCCAGCTTCAATGAGGGCGCGGGTACAGGGCGGAGTTTTACCGGTATGGTTACACGGCTCCAAGGTGATAACTGCCGTGAGCGGAGCGGAACCGGTGTCCTCTTTCAAATTAGCGAGGGCATCAACTTCGGCGTGAGCGCTTCCGGCTCCCCGGTGATATCCCATCGCTAATATGCGACCGGCTGGAGAAAGAATAGCGCAGCCCACCTGAGGGTTTCCTCCGGTTCGCGGGCCTTGCAAGGCGGCTTTGCTGGCGGCTGCGAGCGCATGAGTGAGCGCGGATTTAGGGGGCATAGAGCCTGCCAACAAGAAAACCTCCTCGCCAATAAAGTGATCCGAGGAGGCTTGGGCGCGCGCAGACGCCATGCAGGCATAACTGCCCGTGCTGCCTCTCATCCGGACTATAACCGTCGGTACCGGAATTTCACCGGTTCAGCCGCCCACAGCGGGCGGGTCGCGGACTTTACCGCCGGTTCGGATTTTCACCGACCCCGGAGCACCCGTTCATTATGCCACATTTTCTCTGGCTTCGCTTAAGCAGCGAAGTGGCAGTGGCGGGGGCTGGCTTGCCGGCGCGGATAGTGCTGCGCCCAGCGCGCGCGGGGCGCACTCATTTGCCATAATGAGAGTTGAACCCAGAACAGGAGCTTTTTATGATCCCGAATTATCGTTTTGGTAGCGAAGAGCTACCGGTACAAGCCGGCCGCTACCTGCTAGTAGTTTCTCCTCTTTGCCCCTATTGCCGCCGGGTGACGATTGCCCGCCGACTTTTAGGTTTAGAGGCCGCAATGGGGGTACGTTACGCCACTGGGTCTGGCCCGGATGGTTTCGAGTTTATTCGAGATGGTTATTCCTATGACCCGCTGCTGATGGTGCGTTCGGCACGCGAACTTTATCGCCGCCAGCCCACTTTTGAACCCGATGATCCCCAAACTGTGCCGGTTATTCTAGATTCCCAACGGGATAACCAGATTGTGGCCACTGAGTCTGCCGATATGCTGCTAGATTTTTGCACCGCTTGGAAACCTTTCTGCCATTTTGAAGCCCCGGACCTTTATCCGGAGAATGAGCGGGCGAAATTAGATGCCTTAGATACCTGGCTTAATAAGCAACTAGTAGCTCCTTCTTGGTCGGTTTCTCATGGTGAAGCCGACGACCAAACCCAGCGGAACTTTTCGCAGACTTTGGAGCGCCTGGACGAGATGTTGCGGGAAAATCCGTTCCTTACTGGCGAGCAGCCCCGGGAAAGCGATATCCGCGCTTTTGTGGTTTTCCAGGTGATCTCTTCCGCCGATCCCCAGATTTTGAGTGATTTCGAGGCCATTAGCGAGTATCTTTCGCGGCTGAGCCAGCTGCCTGCCTGGGTTAGTCCCGAAGAAGCTGCAGCCCTGGATCCCAACTATTCCGGGAGCGGCGAATCTGAAGACTCTGCCGGAGCGGCCGCCTGTAGCGCCTAAGGTTTTCCCCTATAGTTAGGGCGTGTTTGATCGCTACGGAAAAGACGTCCTCGCTAATGATGATTGGCGGAAGCTCCCGGCTTCCCGCCCGGTTCCCGCTACCCGCGGCCTGGTAGTTGAAGATGTGATGACCGGTTTTGTAGGGGCGGTGCTGCGCTGCTATAAAGCCGGCGGGATGTATCTGGTGGAGTTAGAGGATCGCCGCGGCAAAGTGCGAGCTTTTCCCCTAGGAGCCGGTTTTTGGATTGACGGAAAACCGGTGGAGCTGCGGGTTCCTCCATCTGCTAGCAAAAATGACCAGGCTCCTAAGTTGGCGAGCGGTCGCGCCGCTACTAACTCCGGTTCGCGGCGCACGCCGCAGGAGGATAAGCGGCGGGCACGAGTGGCGCGGGCTTCTCGGATTTGGGTAGAAGGGCGTCACGACGCGGAGCTGGTAGAACACGTGTGGGGGGACGACCTGCGCGAGCTGGGAGTGGTAGTAGAAATCCTCGACGGAGTAGATAATCTTCAGGAGCGGCTAGCAGAGTTCGGTCCTACCTCGCAGGAAAGAATCGGTGTCTTGGTGGATCACCTGGTGCCCGGCTCTAAAGAGTCCCGTATCGCCCAGCGGTGTATCGAAACTTTTGGGGAGGACGCAGTCGCGATTGCGGGGCATCCGTTTGTGGATGTGTGGCAGGCCGTTAAACGGCAACGAGTGGGGCTGACTGCCTGGCCGCAGGTGCCGCGAGGCACCGATATTAAAGTGGGCAGCCTGCAAGCACTAGGCTTGCCGGCTGAAAGCCAGGCCGATATTGCTCAGGGTTGGAAACATATTTTGCGGAAAGTACGCGACTGGCGCGACCTGGAACCCGGTCTATTAGGGCCGGTGGAGTCGCTAATCGATTTCGTTACCGCCTCCGGCACCCGCTAACTGTCGTAATCTCCCGTGTCTTCATAGCCAGTGTCCCCTTCATCATCGTAGCTATCGGTGTCATCATCGTAGTCCGAGTCCGAATCATCGGTGTAGTCTTCGTATTCCCCCTCCGCATTTACTTTGTCAAGCAAACCTCGGAATCCCAAAATAGCTTTTTTATAGGGTTTCAAGAAGGGGATTTCATCTATTTCTTTCCCGTAATCTCTTTCGAATTCATCTTGATTTTCTTGGAAATACTCATATCCCAAGTCGTAATCTAGGCTGCTAAGTAAATTAGCAAAACTGCCCGAAAATGATAGTTTTAGTCCCTGTTTCGTGGATTTAGCTACCAATTGATATTTATTATTTTTTGTATAATTTTTAACGTTAGATGTCTGCTTTCCATTTTCATTTTCAGAGATAAACTGACTTCCATTAAATTCCAAGCTGCTGTTTTCAATATTGACACTTAAATTATCCAGGTTAAAAGTAGTCCCGTAAGAGTTTCCTTCTCCCCCCGTTAGATCAAATTTAAGATCTATATCCGGGCCTGCTTCTGCAGACTCTGGAGAAGCGTAAATCATTAACAAGCGACGTACCGGGATATCAAGGAAACGCATACAATCCTCAGATATAAAGTCATTAAGGGTACTAACTTTTGAAACAGCCCCAACCAATTCCTTCCGGAACTGCTCAGTATCACTGGGAGTCTCCCCCGGATCAACCCAATTGGCATCGTAGTTTACCCGGTCACTGTGCGTTGCCTCAGGTCCAAGCGCTATATAATCGACATAACTGGTAAGAATAGAGTAATACCATTTAGCATCTTCCCTAACCGCCATTATTCGCAGTGGAGAGCGAGTTTTATATTCAATACCATCTTTTTCTAAGTCATCAAATGCTTCTAATAAATTATTCAAGTGTTTTTCTTTTTCCGAAGCCTGTTGATTATTAAATACCAGTTTATCCAGGCTGGCTTTTAACTTATCGCGATCTTTTATTTTTACATCAATTCTTCCCGAATAATTGATGCGGGAAATATCGTCACTCAGATCATCGACTTTGCTGCTTAATCCGGAAGTATCGATATCTAGATTTTGCATGACGCTAGTAAGGTCAGAAACCTTATCCTCCAGCTTTCCACTTCCCCCCTGCGACTTTGAATCAGCAGTAGAAATATATTTCTGGAGATCCTTATTGAGCTGCAGCGCATCCTCGACAAAGACGTCCTCGCTGGGGGCACTCATCTGGGCAATCCCTATCAAATCAGAATCATTAAGCGCCCCCTTAAGGGCATCTGCTAGTTTTTCTGGGGAAGCATAGCCGGTATGCCGGAACCCGGCAACGGCGAAATAGATCCCCACTCCGCCCAGAATCACCACTACCGCCGCTAGCACCGCTACTAGTGGGATTAACCAGCGGCGCTTGCGGCGGGGCTTTGGATGTTGTCCGGGAACCGGCGGATACCCTGGTGAAGCAGGGGGCGGAAAACCCGGAGCAAAGTTCGCAGGAGAAGAGTAAGGTGCTGCGGGAGGCGTTCCTGGTGAGTATCCGGCAGGTTGCGGAAAACTCTGCGTAGGGGCTAGCGGTGACAGATTAGCTGTCTCCGCTGGCGATATTCCCGACGCAGGTGCTGCTTTATCTTCCGGTGGGATACCGGGAACTGCCGGCAACGGCTTAGTTACCGGCGGGACCGAACCCGCCAAAGTGGTGGCATCAAAGTTCTTGTCACTATCCGCATCAATTGCGGATTCTTGCGAGGCGCTGACGCTATCGGAGGGGCTATTCTCCTCGCTAGTAGGTGCGGCTAGCTTTTGTTCTCGCGCCTGTAGGTTTGCCTGCACGGCCGGATCCGGATGTCCCTTAATCCACTGTTCCAAATCCGGTGGCAAGGACGGATTTAAAGCCAAATCAGCATGCAGATTAGGGAACTGGGTCAGAAAGCGTAAATAGTCGGCGGGAGTCGCGGGATTACGGGCACACTCCGGAGATGGCGTCAGCGGAGCCGCAGAGGGGGAATAATTATTCTCACCAGATTTTCCAGCTTCAGGCTTAAAACCGTTATTCATGGGGGATCCTTAAAGTTAAAATCGATTCGCTATCTTCAGTCTAGTAGGGGATATATTGCGATTCATCCTTTTTGTTTCCCAATAATGCTGCCCGCGGCAGCTCTACCAGCCTAAAAGTTCGCGGGTAACATAGTCAGCCATCAAGCGCCCTCGCAAAGTTAGTACCGCCTGACTGTTCTTTGCTGCCTCGGCATTAAGATATCCTGCCGCCACCAGCTGCGATAGCCGAGTTTTTTCTTCAGGAGTCAAACGCTTTACTCCGGAGGCGGTGCGCAGCCCTAACATGATCCGCTCCAGCTCTCGGCTAGCAGCTGCTACCACTTCCCCGTCTTGTACTGGAAGGTCACCCGCGGCTACGCGCCCCGCGTAGGCGCGGGGATGTTTTTGATTCCACCAGCGCACCTGGCCGAGATGGGAATGCGCGCCCGGCCCGATCCCCCACCAATTCCAGTCCCGCCAATAGGCCAGGTTATGCCGCGAAACATTAGCCAAATAGGTAGCATCCGGTATCTGCGCGCTAGGCAGTTTTTCGGTATCTTCCCGCCGGGCCCAGTTCGAGATCTCATACCATTCATAACCGGCGGCTTTTAGCAGCGAGTCGGTCATTTCATATTTTTCCGCTTGAATGTCGGGATCAACCGGAGGCAGTTTTCCGTGTTCCACCAGGGCGTGCATTTTGGTGCCGGGCTCAATCACCAAAGAATAGGCGCTAATATGATCAACTTCCAAAGCCAAGGCCGCCTGCAAAGATGTCTCCCAATCAGCCAAGGACTCCCCCGGAGTGCCATAAATCAGATCTAAAGAAACCGCGAGGCCGGCGCGGCGCAGGGCCGCTACTGCTTGTGGGATATTTTCCGGGTGGTGGGTGCGTTCCAAAGTTGCTAAGACCCGGGGCAGTGCCGATTGCATTCCCAGGGACACCCGGGTAAATCCGCTCGCCGCCAAATCCTGCGCCACCTGGTCAGTTATCGTATCCGGATTAGCTTCAATCGAAACCTCCGCGCCCGGAGCTATCCCCCAGGTGCACGCAACCTCTTCCAGGATTGCCCGCAGTGCTCCCACGCTGAGCAGGGTGGGAGTGCCGCCTCCGAAATAAACCGAGGATGCCGGGGGTGGAACTAGCTTTTGCTCGCGCAAAAACCGAGCGGCTAGCGCCAGTTCTCGGAGCGCCGAATCATGGTAACTTTCCCGGTCTGCGCCTACTCCAAAACCGTTCACATAGGTGTTGAAGTCGCAATATCCGCAGCGTACCCGGCAAAAAGGCACGTGAATATAGACCGTGAAGCCCGCTGCCTGCGCACCCGAATCAGAGCGCGCGACCCCCTCCCTCGCTGTGTGGGAAGACTGCGAGCGCCCGCCGGCGCTAGCAGCCGAAAAAAGTTCTTGTAACTTGGCAGTGCCGCTCACGAAAGCCGCTGCGCCACCAGGTCAAATACTTCGCGTCCAGCATCTAGGGCGCGGCGTTCAAACTTGGTCATTACTCGTCCTTCCCAACGCGGAGCGAAACCGCCGCGACCCGGATCCGGGTCTTCGTCATGGGGATTAACCCCCGCATAGGGATTTTCGAAATAGGGGGAATCCTCGATCACGTCCCGCATCTGGAACGCATAATCCGACCAGTCGGTGGCCAGCCGCCAGATTCCGCCGGGACGCAGCACCCGCGCCACGGTTTCCGCAAAAGGAGCCTGCACTAGGCGCCGTTTATGATGCTTGGTTTTGCGCCAAGGATCCGGGAAGAAAGTCCAAACCTCATCGAGAGAGCCCTCCGGGAAAAGAATCGGCAAAGCCTGGGCAGCATCTGCCTCAATAATCCGCAGGTTACCAACCCCCGCCTTAACCGCCTTCGACACCGTCTGGGCAACCCCCGGACGGTAAACTTCAAACCCGATATAGTCGCGATCGGGATGGGAAACTGCGGCAGATACAATCTGATCCCCGTTGCCCGTCCCAATTTCTAAGCGCACCACCGAGTTACGGTCAAAGAGTCGCTTAAACGATAGCGGCTTGGCATCCTCGGCCACCGCCGTGTATCCCGCTCCGGTAGGTACTTCTACCACATATTCACTGGCATGGGCATCCCAAGTATGTTGGAGGGAATCGCTCAGCTGCCGCGCGCGCGAGACAAACGACTTTGACCTGGCCATATAACGTCCTTCCGGAGATGACAGGTCAAACTCAGCGGCACTGCCGCCATTATCGCGCTCTGCCAGTTCCTCCGTCGAAACCAGATCTGCGCTCGCATCTTCGCGATCAGATATTTCCTCACTCATGATTTACCTCTTTCCGGTGGGAGTATCTTGGGTTATGGCCTCAATGAAAGCCGAGTTCGGGATTTCCACTGCCCCCACGGCCTTCATCCGTTTCTTTCCGGCCTTCTGTTTTTCTAGAAGTTTGCGTTTACGGGAAATATCCCCGCCGTAGCATTTCGCCAACATGTCTTTGCGCAGTGCTCGAATGGTTTGCCGGGCAATAATCCGCGACCCTACCGCTGCCTGCACCGGAATCTCGAACTGCTGGCGAGGAATCAAATCTTTTAGCCGCCGTGTCATCTTATCCCCGTAGGCGTAGGCCGCATCCCGATGCACAATCGCGCTAAAGGCGTCTACCCCCTCGCCATTCAATAAAATATCTACTTTCACCAGGTCAGCGGATTGAGTACCGGCCTCGTGATAATCCAAAGAGGCAAAGCCCCGGGTTTTTGACTTCAACTGGTCAAAAAAGTCAAATACGATTTCTGCGAGCGGCAGACGGTAATGCATCTCTACCCGATCAGAGGAGAGATACTCCATTTTCCCCAGGGTGCCCCGCCGCCCCTGGCACAGCTCCATTACCCGCCCGACATAATCATTCGGGGTTAAAACGGTGGCTTCTACCATCGGTTCTTGCACGTCCAGGACTTTCCCATCCGGATATTCGGAAGGGTTAGTAACTTCCAGTTCCGTGCCGTCCTCTTGGGTAACTTGGTAAATCACCGAAGGCGCGGTGGCGATAATCGATAGTCCCGCTTCCCGCTCTAGGCGTTCTTTCACGATTTCTAGATGCAACAGACCTAAGAATCCGCAACGGAAACCAAAACCCAAGGCCACGGAGGTTTCGGGTTCAAAAGTAATCGCGGCATCGTTTAGTTGCAACCGGTCGAGGGCTTCGCGCAAATCCGGGAAATCATCCCCATCTACCGGATAGATCCCGGAGTAAACCATCGGTTTTGGTTCTTGATAGCCGGGCAGAATCTCGCTAGCCGGGTCTTTCACACTGGTGACAGTGTCGCCGACTTTAGACAGCCGCACGTCTTTAGCTCCGGTTATCAGGTAGCCAACTTCTCCCGGTCCCAGGCCCTCCGCCGGGGTAGGCTCGGGAGCAATCACCCCGATCTCCAGGAGTTCATGTTCGGAGCCGGTGGCCATCATTTTGATCCGTTGTCCCTTTTGGAGGTGACCATCCATCATCCGCACATAGGTCACTACCCCGCGATAGGTGTCATAGATGGAATCGAAAATCAGGGCGCGCGCCGCCTTGCCGCTGGATTTAGGGGCAGGAACCTCAGCCACAATCCGATCCAGTAGCTCTGGAACGCCCTCTCCGGTCTTCGCCGAAACTCGCAGGCAATCATCAGGCGATCCCCCGAGCAGACCCGCGATTTCCTGGGCACAACGATCGGGTTGTGCCGCTGGCAAGTCAATCTTGTTAAGCACCGGAATAATTACCAGGTCGTGTTCCATCGCCATATACAGGTTGGCGAGGGTTTGCGCCTCAATACCCTGGGAAGAATCAATCAGGAGAATCGCCCCCTCGCAAGCAGCTAGGGAGCGGGAAACCTCGTAGGAGAAATCCACGTGTCCGGGGGTGTCAATCATATTGAGGACGTAGTGAGTATCACCCACCTGCCAGGGCATCCGCACGGCCTGGGATTTAATCGTGATTCCCCGTTCGCGTTCAATATCCATCCGATCCAGATACTGCTCGCGCATATCTCGTTCCGAGACCACCCCGGTGTCCCCCAACATCCGGTCAGCCAGCGTAGATTTGCCGTGATCGATATGGGCAATGATGCAAAAGTTACGAATCCGCTGGGGATCCGTGTTAGCGGGGGCGATTCCTAAATCCCGATCGCTGTTAGCCAATCCTATTTTCTTCCTATTAAATCTGGGTGCCTTATCGGCGCCATCTTATTGCCTAGGGACACCGAATACTAACTGCGAGGGCGAGGCTTGCGCCGCGTACGGGTACGGGCACTCGGCTTTGCTGCAGAGTCTTTTTTCTCGCTAGCTGCATCTGAACCGGTTGCTGACTTTGCCGCAGGTTTGGATTTACCGGCCGCAGGTTTTCTAGCAGCTGGTTTCTTGGCCGCACTAGTTTTTCTAGTGGCCGGCTTTTTAGCCGACGCCGATTTCGCAGCACTCGCCTTTTCAGAAGTGTCCTGGCTACCCGCTTTATTATCTACAGAGTTAGCCGCAGCAGAGCCCTTTAATACCGGCTTTTTTCTCTCGTTGCGGTGTACCGGTCCATAGACTGCAGACCGATTCCGAGTAGTGGTTCGCGGTGCCGACTTTTCTTCCGGTACCTCCGCGGCGATTTCCACCACTTCCGGTCCCGGGTTCAGCGGTGTTTCCTCCGCTTCTTCCCCTTCCTCGTTTTCTGGCAGAATCGGCAGACCCCATTCTTTAGCCACCAGTTCCAAAGAGTGAATCCGCACCTCGGGGTCATAAGCGTGAGTAACGGTGATGATTTCATCCACCATATATTTGCGGGAAACCCAATCCATCTTTTCGGCTACTTGCTCTGGGGTACCGACCGCGGAAATAGAGGGCAGCGCCCGCACCCGATCGGCCAGCTTTTCACCCAAAGTCGCATCCAGATCGTCGGTGGGCGGGGTGAGCGTGCCCGGCCGCCCGGAAAGCACATTCCCCTGTACCTGGTAGGTCGTGGTGAACTGGTACTTTGCTTCCGCTTCGTCCTCGTTACACATTACGTTCATGCCCATCATCACTACCGGATGATCCACCATAGCGGTCGGGGCTTTGGCGTTAAACTCCCGCCGGTATATCTCTACCGCTTCATCAATGTTGTAGGGGGCGAAGTGACCGGCGAATACATAGGGCATTCCCAGATCTGCCGCTACTTTTGCGCCCGCAGAGGAAGAGGAGAGCATCCACATAGGAATAGCAGTACCTTCTCCGGGGATGGCGCGCACGCGGGTAAAGGGACGATCTACGCCAATAACTTCAATCCCCAGAATCGAGGCTTCCGCACCCGAAACCACCCCGGAGTGAACCACTGATTTTTGGTCGGAAAGATAGGAAGCGAGTTCTTCTAAATCTTCCTCGAAATAAGCTGGCTCGCTGGAGCCGCGATGCAGCGCCCGCGCCGTGGCTGGATCGGTACCGGGAGCTCGCCCTAGTCCCAGGTCAACGCGCCCTTCATAGATGGTGTACAGGGTTCCATAGGTTTCCGCCACCGTAAGTGGAGCCCAGTTAGGAAGCATTACTCCCCCGGCTCCTACCCGCAAACGCTTAGTGTTTTCCAAGGCGCGGGTGATGATAACCGACGAAGCCGAACACATGAAAACTTGGGAACCATGGTGTTCGGCCACCCACAAGCGGGTATAGCCGAGGCGGTCAGCGTTCTTTGCCAGATTTAACGAAGTGTCCAGCGCTTCTTTCCTGGTCATGCCGGTAGACAGCGGGGCTAGCTCCAAAATATTCAAAGGAACCCGCCCATTGGGCAACTTGGCTGCGGGAATTGGATTAGGCACCAATTTATTCCTTTCCTCAACACCCTCGTGGGGCAATATTCCTCTCCTCTAAGGTTACGCCATTTGCGCCCGCGGCGGGGAGTAGAAGCGCTAACCTCTAGAATGAAAAATAGAAAACTACCGTAAAAACCGGGAGATTTAGGACTTACTTACTTTAGGAGCAGCAGAAACCAAATGGTAAGGGAAGAACGCGGCGAGGGCGAAGTCGCCGAAACTGCTAACGCTGGCTCTGTACGTGCCGATATTTGGGTGTGGGCGGTACGCAAATATAAGACCCGCTCGGCAGCGGCTAAGGCCTGCAAAGCTGGTCACGTAAAAATCAATGGAAAAAGCGCTAAGGCCTCTTCCCCGGTGCGTATCGGGGACCAGGTGGTGGTGCGGATCGGAGGCTTCGACCATATTTTGCAGGTCAAGCAATTGCTGGAGCGGCGAGTCAGCTATCCCTTGGCACGCCTAGCTTACGAGGATTTAACTCCCGAGCGCCTCCCAAAACTATTTTTACCTGCTCTGCCACAGCGGGAGGCAGGATCTGGGCGGCCCACAAAGAAAGAGCGTCGCCAACTAGACCGCTTACGAGGACGCAGTCCCAACCAGGGGCGCCGCTAAACCTAAGCTTTACGGCCCCGGTTATCTGAGACATCTCCTAAATTAGGCGCGGACTAACTGTAGCGTGATCCTAGCTAGAGGTGGTTGTAGCGAGGTTGCGCGTTTAGGGCTCTCCGGACGGCGGGAGGCCAAACTGGCCTTAAAAGAGGAAAGCTCGGAAGTGAACTTGATTACCACCGCCGATTTTTTTAGCGTTAGCGGGTTCGCGCCTGTTAGACTGATTCGCAGACTTTAGCCCGGTCGGCTTTAGTCTTGCCGGTTTCTTGCCAGCGTGCCCCACACGCCAGTCCGAATCCGGCTAAGCCCTCTGGACCGCATATTGGATACTCATAGAGAGTGAAACATTGGCAAATATTAAGTCTCAGAAGAAGCGTATTCGTACTAACGAAAAGCGCCGTTTGCGTAACCGCTCGGTAAAATCCGAGCTCAAGACGCTGGTACGTCGTACCCGCGAAGCGGTGGCAGCTGGCGATGTCCAGTTGGCAGAATCTGAATTGCGCGTGACCAGCCAGAAAATGGATCGCGCCGCGCAAAAGAAGATTATCCACCGTAACCAGGCGGCTAACCGCAAGTCGAAACTGGCGAAGCTAGTTAACTCTATGGATAAGTAACCGCTTTTCTAGGGTTTAACTTCCCGGTAACGACACCTGCGGGTGCGTTGCTTGAAAAATATCTCACTGCCCCCGGTAGTGAGATATTTTTTATTTCTCAACCCTGGCGGTTTCGGGGCTAGTGCCGGGCTAATGCCCGGTTTTGGGTTCTACCCAACCGTTGCGGATACTTTTCCTGGCACTTAGGGTAGAGCCGTGGAGACCATGAATGAGCAAGAACCAACAGCACCGATTATTCCTCCTTGGGATAGTTTTGTAGCCATCGGAGATTCCTTCACCGAGGGGATGACTGATGCCCTGGAAGATGGCAGCAATGACCCCCTCTACGTGGGGTGGGCTGATCGTTTGGCGATGGAGCTTTCCCGGCGCCGGATTTCCGCGGGTCAGCCGCCGCTTAAATACGCCAACTTGGCCGTACGGGGAAAACTTATCGGCCAGGTAAAGCGGGAACAATTGGATGCGGCCATCGCGATGAAACCGGCATTAATGTCGATTATCGCTGGCGGTAACGATATGATTCGTCCCGGTTCCTCGGCTGATAAAGTGACGGAGCTGTTAGAAGAGATGGTGCTCAAGGTACGTTCACAGGGGATCGAAGTAATGCTTTGCGCCCAGTACGATCCGCATCACTCCCCGATATTGGGGCTTACTAGGCCTACGGTGGCTATCTTCAATTCCAATCTTTGGTCGCTGGCGCGTCGCCACGGCTGCTACGTGATAGATCAATGGGGGCTCCGCTCGCTTCGCGATACTGCCCTGTGGGCGCCCGATCGCCTGCATTTAACCGGGGAAGGACACCGGATACTGATGAACGCCGCCCTAGCAGCATTAGGGCAGCCGGTTGCAGATCCGGACTACCAAACCCCGGCTGCTGCCGGCAAAGATCGTTTTGCGGCCTCGGAAAATATTGCTTGGGCAAAGGATCATCTCTGGCCGTGGGTAAAGCGCCATTCTCGGGGACGCTCCTCCGGAGATGGTCGCAGCCCCAAATATCCGCAGTTAGTCCCGGTTACCGACGATTTCTTAGAGTAATTACCTACTTACTACCGGAAGTAGCGACTTCTCTCCCTCTATACTGAAACCATGGGGAATACTGAAACTGCTTATTTCGCAATGGGATGTTTTTGGGGAGCCGAGCGCCTGTTTGCGCATGTCCCCGGGGTTACGCAAACCGCAGTCGGCTATATGGGAGGAAGCACCGAGAATCCCAGCTACCAGCAGGTTTGTACCGACACTACCGGTCATGCCGAAACGGTACGCGTGGATTTCCACCCGGAACAAGTCAGTTACCGCCAGCTGCTCGAGATATTTTTCTCCCACCATAACCCCACCACCCGTAACCGGCAGGGCGGAGACGTGGGTTCCCAATACCGCTCCCAAATTTTCCCGACCACTGCGGCTCAAGAAAATACGGCGCAGGCAGTGCTTTTGGAACTCAAAAACCAGATCTTAAAACTCTACGGCGCCGAGCCCGTCACCGAAATCTCGACTGCCACTCAGCTTCCGGTGTTTTACCCAGCCGAGGAATATCATCAACGCTACCTAAAAAAGAATCCCTTCGGATACTGCTCAATCAAAGATAATGGACTAATGAAATGCAACTAGGAAAACTGCAGGTTGAAGTAATTTTAGGCGATATCACCACCTTGGAAGTAGACGCGATTGTAAACGCAGCTAATACTTCCCTCTTGGGAGGAGGAGGCGTAGACGGCGCTATTCACCGCGCGGCCGGTCCCGGTCTGCTGCAAGAATGCCGCACCCTGGGTGGGGCGCGCACCGGGGAAGCCAAAATCACCGGGGGCTACAACTTGCCCGCCAAATACGTGATTCATACTCCCGGCCCGGTTTGGCACGGAGGAGGCAGCCGGGAGGTCAACCTATTGGCCACCTGCTGGCGTAACTGCCTGCATCTAGCCGCGGAGAATCACTGCCACTCCATCGCGTTCCCCTCGATTTCGACCGGGGTTTACCGCTTCCCCATCGACCAGGCTGCCCAGATTGCTATAGGAGAAATCAAAGACTTCTCCGCCTCCCCCGCTACCCTAAAATCCGTAACTATCTGCTGTTTCAGCCCAGAAGACCAGGAAGTCTACCAACAGGCCCTAACAGCAATCGCCAAGTAACAGCGAGGTTCTCGAAGGCGCGGGGGCGGATTTATGCGCGGGGGAGAGATTTTTCCTCCTGCCCAATCTCCGTGTAGATACGTACGCACGAGGGCGGATTTATGCGCGAAGGAGAGATTTTTCCTCCCGCCCAAGAATTCGGAAAACGTAGCGACGTTTTCCGAATTCTTATGCCCACCGCGCCCACTCGGATAAAATCTCTCCTCCGCGCGCTTCCAGTAAGCGGTTACCGCAGACCTTATGTCCGCAGACTTACAGATTTCATAATCTGAAAATTGAGTGTCCGAGGATGACAGCTAGTGATGCAGAGTCTATCTAGTGGAAATCAAGCTCCCCCGGGCGTCAAGAATCACGCCGGCTAACTTGAGGGAAATCTGGCTAAAAATCGTACATGCGTATCCCAGGCGCGGGGGCGGATTTATGCCGAGCAGGCTAGGCGGGCGTAAAACTCCTGAAAGACCTCGGTCTTTCAGGAGTTTTTGGGCAGGAGGCGAAATCCGCCCCCGCGCCTAACCACGTGCATACTTGGGCGGGAGGAAAAATCTCTCCCCCGCGCGTACGTAGTATCTACATCCAGTTTTCAGGGCGGGAGGCGAAATCCGCCCCCGCGCATACCCCGCGAGTAGTACCCGCGCAAAGTACGGGAACTAGCCGTTGATTTGCTTAAGAATCATTTCGCGAGCTTCGCCGGCGTCCGCCTGCCCCTTGGTGGCACGCATAACTCCCCCCATGAGGGCGCCAATCGCCTTGACCTTCCCGCCTTTGATTTGCTCCACCACTTTCGGGTTATCCGCAATCACTTGGGCAACTGCCGCCTGGAGGGCAGCGGTATCCCGCACGATTTCTAATCCCCGCGCTTTCATCACTTCTGCGGGGGTGCCTTCACCTTCAAGTACCCCGGCGATCACTTTACGGGCTAACTTATCGTTGAGTTTGCCCTGGTCTACCAGGTCTTGTAGCTGCGCCACATCAGAGGGAGTGGCCGCTACTTGTTCTAGCTCCAGATTCTTTTCTTTGGCGATGCGGGAGATCTCCCCCATCCACCATTTGCGCGCAGCCTGCGGCGCGGCACCCGCCTCTACCGTGGCCTCGATAATATCTAATGCGTCCGCGTTTACGACGTCCCGCATTTCCATATCGGAAAAACCGTATTCTTCGCGCAGGCGGCGGCGCCGGGCTACCGGCAGTTCCGGCAGATTGGCGCGCAACTCCTCCACCCATTCTTTCGCGGGAGCGACCGGCACTAGATCCGGTTCCGGGAAGTAGCGGTAATCTTCCGCATCAGATTTTTCCCGCCCGGCAGAAGTAGAGGAACTATCCTCGTGCCAGTGACGAGTTTCCTGGATTACTTTGCCGCCTTCAGAAAGAATCTTTGCCTGACGGCGAATCTCAAAGGTAACCGTCTTTTCAATGGCTTTAAAAGAGTTAACATTCTTGGTTTCAGTCCGGGTCCCTAGCGGAGCATCGGGGCTGGGACGCAAAGACACGTTTACATCAGCACGCACGTTTCCACGTTCCATCCGCGCCTCCGAAACTTCCAAAGCCCGGAAGATATCACGCAGAGTGCGTACATAAGCCGCCGCTACCTGTGGGGTTTTTGCTCCGGCACCCTCGATCGGACGAGAAACGATTTCTACCAGCGGTACCCCGGCGCGGTTATAGTCCACCAGGGAATAGGCGGCGCCTTGGATACGTCCGGCTTCTCCCCCGATATGGGTGTTCTTGCCGGCATCTTCTTCCATATGGGCGCGTTCAATATTGACCCGGAAGATTTCTCCATCCTCGAGTTCAACATCCAGGTATCCGTCATGGGCGATAGGTTCATCGAATTGGGAAATCTGGTAGGCCTTGGCCAGGTCCGGATAAAAATAGTTTTTGCGTGCAAAGCGGCAGAAAGGCGCAATCTCGCAGTTGAGCGCCAGGCCAATCTTGATCGCGTATTCTACGGCTCGCTTATTGGCTACCGGCAGAGATCCGGGCAGACCCACCGAAACCGGGGTGACCCGGGTGTTAGGTTCGCCCAGCGAAGAGTTCGGGGCACTATCAAACATTTTGGTTTTAGTACCTAACTCAACGTGGACTTCCAGCCCCAATACCGGATCAAACTCGGCTACCGCATCTTCGTATTTCATTAAGTCGCTCATTGCTTCTCCTCTACTTCACCGGGCAAGCAGCCGGAACATCGGTACCGCAGGCATCAACTGCGGCTTGGGCCACCTGATACATGAGGGCATCGGCGCGCTGCGGCGCCATCACCTGGAACCCAATCGGCAATCCTTGATGATCCAGCCCGATGGGCACGCTGATCGCCGGAATTCCTGCCAGGTTCGCGGGGATGGTGGCAATATCGCAGTTATACATAGTCAATGGGTCGCCAATCTTTTCCCCGAGTTTGAAGGCTACGGTGGGCGAAGTCGGCAGCACTAACGCATCTACCTGTGAAAATGCCTTAGCATAGTCTTCTTGCACCAAAGTGCGTACCTTTTGGGCGCTGCCGTAATAGGCGTCGAAGTATCCGGCAGATAACACGTGGGTACCTAAAATAATCCGGCGTTTGACTTCCGCCCCGAACCCGGCCTCGCGGGTAGCAGCCATTACGGTTTCCGCAGTTACCGGCCCCGAGGTCGGCTCCACCCGGATTCCGAAACGAATACCATCAAAGCGCGCCATATTAGAAGAAACTTCCGCCGGCATAATCAGATAGTAGGCGGCGAGGGCGTCTTTAAAAGAAGGCATATCGATTTCAGTAACCGTTGCTCCCCGCTCTTTCAAAGCCGCCACCGTATCGTTAAAGGCACGGGTCACGTCCTCTTCGTATCCGTCTCCGCTGGCCTGTTTAACTACCCCGAGGCGCAGCCCGGAGAGATCAGTTTTACCTTGGTATTCCTTAACGGCCTCCAGCAAAGCCGGAACCGGCTCATCTAGGGAGGTGGAGTCAAAAGGATCATGACCTCCCACTAGTTCTTGTAGCGCGGCGGCATCCGCAACCGTGCGGGTCACCGGACCGATCTGATCTAGGGAGGAGGCCATCGCCACCAGACCATAACGGGAAACCGCACCATAGGTGGGTTTGGCGCCTACGGTGCCAGTGACTGCCCCGGGCTGGCGAATTGAACCGCCAGTATCGGAACCTAAAGCTAGAGGCACCATGAAGGAGGCAACTGCCGCGGCCGAGCCCCCGCCGGAGCCACCGGGAATCCGGGATGGATCCCAAGGATTGTGGGTGGGGCCGAAGGCAGAATGTTCGGTGGAAGAGCCCATCGCGAACTCATCCATATTGGTTTTACCGATAATCGGCAGCCCCGCATCCTTGATTTTTATAACTACCGTGGCATCATAGGGAGGCTTCCAACCAGCCAAAATCTTCGAGGAGCAAGTAGTTTCCTGGCCGCGAGTAACCATATTGTCTTTCAAGGCAATCGGCAGGCCTGCCAGGGGATGGAGTTCTTCTCCCTTCTGGCGAGCCTTATCCACGCGACGGGCAGTTTCTAGGGCGCCCTCCGGATCTAGATGCACAAATACGTTGAGCTCGGGGTTTAACTGTTCAATCCGATCCAAGCAAGCCTGGGTTAGCTGCTCGGAGGTCAGTTCCCCGCCACGCAGCTTTTCTGCTAGCTGCAGCGCTGAAAGTTTCAAAAAATCTTCCACGGTTACTCCTCCCCAATGATTTGCGGTACCCGGAACTGGCCGTCCTCGGCCATCGGCGCTCCGGCCAATAGTTCCTCCCGGTCAAGGCACTGACCTGGCACATCCGGGCGGAGCACATTGCTCATTTCAATCGGGTGGGAGGTGGCTTTGGTATCTGGACCTACGGCCTCGGACACGGTGGCAACCGCCGCCGCAATCTGCCCCAGCTCCCCCGCGAACTGGTCTATTTCTTCATCGGTGAGTGCGATCCGCGCCAAAGCGGCCACGCGCACTACTTCGTCCCTATCAATTGTCGACATAACCCCAGTCTAATGCTCGCGGCACTCCCGGTCATATTATGCCCAGGAGCTACGGATAGACTCGGGCTTGCCCAGTAATCCGCGCACCTAAACCAGGAAGGCAAACGGACGTAAAAGTCGCTCCGCTATCCGGGCGATAAAGGGACGCTGATTCCATTCGTGACGGCTAATCGAGCGGGCATTTAAAAGGTCAGTAAAGAAAATATTCTCCATAGTTGCCGCTAACGGGCGGGAAGTAATTGACATATTTATTTCGTGGTTCCCAGTCATCGATAGCCGGTCGATATTCGCAGTGCCAATAGTGGACCAGTATCCGTCGATAACTGCGGTCTTGGCGTGGATCATCACATTGTCGTACAGCCACAGTTCCACCTGGTTATCAAGGAGATCAGTCAGATAGGAGCGGGAAATCCAGTCCGCAATAATATGATTTGATTTTGCTGGTACCAGTACTTTTACGTCTACTCCCCGGCGGGCAGCATCAATCAGAGAACGCTGAATTACCCGATCAGGAACAAAATACGCCGAAGTAATATAGACGGATTCTTGCGCTTTATCTAGGGCGTTCACGTACATTCCGCGTACCGGAAATAACAGGCGTTTCGGGTCATTAACGCAGGCTTGGATTTTTGAATTCCAAGATTTAGCACGCGGGTCCCGTACTTTCTTTAACCGCAAATGCCATTTTTGGGCATAGTTCCAAAAGTCGAGGAACGCGCTCTCTAGCTCCCACACGTTAGGGCCACTAATCCGCAGGTGAGTGTCTCGCCACTGGTTTTCCAGGTAGTAGGAGCCGATGTTATATCCGCCTACGAATCCCACCTTGGAGTCCACTACCAGAATTTTACGGTGGTCACGCGCCGTGTGTTTCAGCGAATACCGCAGGACGTGCAGGTTTTTTAGGCGGGGAAAGCGGAAGAAACGCGGGGCTACCACCAGGTTCCCAAACTGATCCCAAATGATGTAGACCTCGGCGCCACGCTTAGCTGCCCGAATCAGCGCCTCTTTGAACTGCTGACCGATTTCGTCTGATTTCCAAATAAAAGTTTCAAAAAATACCCGCTCTTTCGCGCCATCGATCGCCGCCAGCATATCGCGGTAGAGACTGTCCCCATCCGTATAAGTTTTTAGGCGGGAACGATCCACACGCAGGGGTTCATTATCAACCTGGGGATACCCACCCGGTTTACCCGTTTGCCGCAGTTTACGCAGCTGGTCAATCGCCACGATGACCGAAATCGTAATGGCCTGCAGCGTTGCAATCACCGCACCTGCGATTTTCAAACCTCGCAACAGCGGTGGGATCGTTTTCTTCGGGATCCGGAACATGCTAATAACTTTAGCGCGTAGCCGAGGCACTTCGCAGAGTAAACGCTAGAAAAGGCTATCGGCACTCTCCGTGAGTTCTTCTTCCCCAGCCGGTGCGAGTTTCTCCGCTGAGGAGGTGCTCGGGGTTTGCGAAGACTGCCCGCTTCCTTGCCCGGCTTGGGCAAGCGTGGCCTCCAGTCCCTGCTCAATAAGCTGTGAAAAATACTGCTGCGGCAAGCAGGTGACCCCTAACTCGCGGGCTTTGGTCAGTTTAGACCCCGCCTTTTCGCCGTAAACCAACAGGTCAGTCTTTTTTGATACCGAGGACGCCGATTTTCCTCCTGCCCGCATAACCGCTTCTTTAGCTTCGTCCCGGGTATAGCCTTCTACTCGTCCCGACACCACCACGTTTAGGCCGGGCAGGGTTTGCGCTACGTTAGCGGCGCCCTCTTCGCGCAGCACTACCCCCGCTTTTTCCCAGGCGGATACGATCTCTTGATGCCAATCAATGGCGAACCAGGCTTTTATGGAGGACGCGATCTCCTCTCCAATATCGTCTACGCTGGTTAGCTCATTTTCACTGGCACTAGCTATGGCTTGCAGGGAGCCAAACTGCGCCGCTAATGCCCGGGAGGCTTGCGGTCCTAGATGCCTAATCGAAAGCGCCACTAAAATCCGCCACAGCGGCTGGGTTTTCGCTTTTTCTAGTTCCGCAAGCAGTAGTTTTCCGCGTGCTCCCAAGGTGGCTGCCTGCGGGTCTCCAGCTCCGAAATAGGCAGCATAAGTCCAGATTTGGCCGCTCTTTAGCAGCTTGCGACTAAGGGCTGCTGCCTCTTTTTTATCTTTTCCGGCTGCCACTAGCTGCGCGGTGAGCGCCTCCCGGTCACCCTTGGTCACCTGTTTAAGATTCCAGATTCTTACCTGTAATAGCTGCCCAGCATCTAAATCGAAGACTCTGGACTCTAGCGGGAGCACAGGGGTAGCGGGCGCAGGTAGCAGCGACTCGGCCTCTTTGGATGGCTCGCTAGCAGCCGGGTCCGGCTCGGAACAATAGACAAACTTGCCCGCGACCATTACTGCCGCGCCTCGGGTGAGGGCGAGCCCCACCCGAGATCTGTCAGCCTCGGGCATGGTGAGTGCCGCCGCGGACTGCTCCCCTAGCCCTTCAATATCGAGGGCGCCGCGCGAAGCTAAGAAAATAAGGCGTTCTTTGATCTGTGCAGGGCAATGACGCTGATTGGGGCAGCGTAAATCCTTGTCGCCCTCTTTTTCGGGGCGAATCTCGCTCCCGCAGGAGGGACAGTGCTTAGGCATTTCCCATTCCCGTTCACCACCGTCCCGCAAATCCACTACCGGGCAGACGATTTCGGGGATTACGTCCCCGGCTTTGCGCAGTACCACGGTGTCCCCGATTTTTACGCCTTTACGGCGCACCTCGAAGGGATTATGGAGGGTTGCGCGCTCCACATTAGACCCATCTACCAGTACTTTTTCCATTACTCCGTAGGGGGTTATCCTGCCGGTACGCCCCACCCCTACCCGGATATCCAGCAACTTGGTATGGACTTCTTGCGGCGGGAATTTGTAGGCGACCGCCCAACGCGGGGCGCGGGCAGTAAAGCCCAGTTCCCCCTGAGTTTTCAGGTCATCGATCTTGAGTACTACCCCGTCAATTTCATGGCTAATTTCGGGGCGGATTTTACCGATGTGGGTAATAAACTCTTGGATTTTATCCAGCCCCCGCAGCGGGCGGGTATATTCACTGACCGGCAGTCCCCATTCAGATAGTTGGTGATACCACTGCAATTGGGTGGTGGGCGGGGTAAAATCGGCCGTTAAATCTGCTGCCTTCCATTGTACTTTCCCGATGCCATGGGCAATCAAAGCTAGCGGCCGAGCTGCCGTTATCCGGGCGTCTTTTTGCCGCAAGGATCCGGCGGCAGCATTGCGGGGATTAACGAATGGAGGTTCCACCTTGCTAGGCAGTCCCGCTTTTTTTCGCTGCGCGCGCCAAGCGGCCAGTTCCCCCACTTTCTTAGCTTCGCTATATTCCTCCCACCAGCTAGCTCGCTGTTCATTTAACCGGTTAAAATCGGCAAGCGGAAAATAGATTTCCCCCCGGATTTCACAGAGCTCGGGCACTATCTTTCCGCTGAGTTTTTGGGGAATGTTAGCGATAGTGCGGATATTAGCGGTCACGTCCTCCCCTACGGCTCCATCTCCGCGAGTCGCCCCGATGGCCAGGTTTCCATTCCGGTAAGTAAGGTTTACCGCCAAACCATCGATTTTTACTTCCGCGCTCACCTGCGGGTTTTCCTCTCCGGTGGCCTGCGCCATCCGCTGATACCAGCTAGAGACCTCTTCGGTATCGAACACGTCATCTAGGGAAGCCATCCGCTCCAGGTGAGTGACCACAGAAAATGTTTTTTGCGCGCTCCCTCCTACGGTTTGAGTAGGCGAATCGGGGTTTATTAGCTGCGGAAAACGTCCCTCCAGGGCTTCTAACTGGCGAAACAGCCGGTCATAGGCAGCATCAGACAGCGTGGGACGGTCGCGGTCATAGTAGAGAACCCGCGCCTGGTTGATCTGAGTTGCCAGGTCTTCCCACTGCTTTTGCGCCTGAGTTAATGCCTCTTCGTATTCGCTCGCCATGGCTTTATTTTCCCCTTTTTTGTTCGGAAAAGAAAAAGGTGCCCCCTTCCGTTAACAGTTATCCACAGGCCAAAAAATAATCTCGCGGGGCAGAGCAGACGGTAGTTAGATTGGCGAAGTGGAGTTGAAATCGGTACGGCAAGCCCTGGGAGCCCCTTGTCATTTACAGGTAGAGCGCGGCCCCGCCGCCGGGTTAGTGCTGCCTTTTGTCGGCTCTTACTGCCCGGTGGGACGTGCCCACTTGCATGATCCGGCAGTATCTCGCGAGCATCTGTTATTTATCTCTAAGGATGGAAAGCTGCAGGTGCGGGACCTGGATTCGGCTAACGGCACTTTTCGCGGACACCGTCCGTCCTACTTTTCCCGGATTCGCGGCGAGCAAGAGATTGGCACCTCTTCTCGGATTAGGGCGGGAAACACAGTTCTGAAAGTCTCCTCTCGTCCTCGTGCCCTCCGGGTTGCCCGTCCTCGCCCCAAGCCGCAACTTGGGTCGTGGCGGCAATGGTTATTTTTGCCAATGTTACTGTTCTTGCCGCTCTCGCTTATCTCCTTGCTCCGGATCCCGCGCCTATGGGGCATAACTCTTTTCATTGGGATCGCGATCTCGGGGCTAGCGGTTTGGCTGTATCGCCGTCCTCGCCCCGTAAGTCCCGCACAGCTATTACTAGTTGCTAGCCAGCCCAAACGTCCCCCATCCTCCTCGCAGCGTTTTGGCGGTGAAGGAGTCGCGGTAGGCGCTTGGATTAGTCCTCACCGGGTGGTGCGCAGCAAAGCAGGAGATAAAATTTGTTTTACTGGCAACTATGCCCGCGAGCGGTCGCTATGGTGGGCGGCGCAGCTGGCTTGGCAGGAGGAGACTGCCTATTACCTAGATTTACGGCTCGCAGAGCCAGATCTATTCTCTGAAGGGCGCGATCACCCTACGAAGCTTTCAGATAATAAGGGGGAAGATAGCAACCAGTATGCGGGAGAGGTACAGAACTATCCGGATCCCGCTACCGAGAAAAATAAACCCCGCCTTCCGCGGGTACTGGTGATTTCACCTTCCCAAACTCCGGGCGGCTGCGGGGAAGATATTTGGGTCACTTGGGCAAAAACTCCCGGACAGGCGCCGGTATGGGCTAACCGGATTGAGGAAGTGCCCACCCATCGCCGCGCCACGTCTCACGCGGATTTACCAAGCCAGGAATGGTCCCGCCTGCTCTCACAGGCTTGCACTGCTAAATCAGCGAATGAACTAGCAGATCAAGTTTTCTTTGAGCAACTATGGCCCGAACTTTTCAGAGGTAATAATCCCCTGGCTAAGATTCATGAAAACTGGCAATGTTCCCGGTCGCTGCAATCCCCGGTGGCCCACGACGGCACAGGCATCAGCTATCTGGATTTAATTAAGGATGGTCCCCATGCGTTACTGGCAGGCACTACCGGTGCCGGAAAATCGGTGGCGCTAACCACCTGGCTGCTGTCGATGGCCCTATCTCACCCGCCCAGCAAATTGCAATATGTGCTGGTGGACTATAAAGGCGGGGACGCTTTTAGAAAATTACGGGCCTTACCGCACGTGCTCGGAATTTTAACGGATCTAGAGCCGGCATTAACCAGACGCGCTATCTTGTCACTGAGTGCCGAGATAAAATACCGGGAGCAGCATAAACTGCTGTCCCATCCCCGGATTGTGGTGGTGGTGGACGAGTTTCGAGTCCTGGCCACCGATCACCCGGATTTACTTGATTCCCTAATTCGCTTAGCGACTTTAGGACGTTCCCTGGGAATCCATCTGATCTTAGCTACCCAACGTCCTGCGGGCATAGTCGACGGGCAAATCAAGTCGAATATGGGCCTGCGAATTTGTTTACGGGTGCTAGAGGCAGCAGATTCTGGGGATGTGTTGGGAGACGGCCGCAGCGCGCAATTGCCCGCCATTCCGGGACGCTCCTGGATAAAATCAGCTACCGACGCCAGCGGAAAACTGGTGCAATTTGGATGGATTGCGCGACCGCAGCAGGCAGAACAACTGGCTCAGCTGTGCCGCACCGCCTGGAATCCTCCCTGCTTGCCCCGTCTTCCTTGGGCTCCTCCCTTGCCCCCTCGCATTGCTTTGTCACAGCTGCCAAGGACAGAAGAAAAGGTAGTTTTGGGTTTGGGGGACTATCCTCGCCGCCAATGCACCGCTCCCTTGCTGGTTCCCCTACCGTTTTCGCTGCACCTGGTAGGTTCGGTGGGGTCCGGAAGAAGCTCCCTGGCATTAATGTTGGCATTGCAACTGGCAAATAGCGGTAAGGAGATCCATGTAATTTGCCGCGACGCGAAAGAGTTTTTTGGTGCTTCTTTTAATGCCGAGCATGAAAAAACTTGGCCGGGAACTATTGCTACCAGCCCTCAAGTTGCTTTGGAACTGCTGGAACATGCGAGTAGAGGCCACCTATCCGGGACCTTGATTATTGATGATTGTGAGGATCTGTTGGACTCGCTGGAACGCGCCTACGGTCCGTTAAGCGGCACTGATTTACTAGCCGGACTCTGTCGACAAAGTGAAGCCTTAGGATTTTCACTGTTGATCGTTTCGGGGCCGTCGGGAGCATCTTTGCGCCTATTTCAAGGACTGAAAACCCAGATCGTGGGCGGGATTCGCGACGGCGTGCAAGCAGCCCAAGCTGGCTTTACTCCCCGGGTACTAGAACAGATTAGTGGGGTGGGAGTATTCGTACTTGCGCCCAGTCGAGAAGCCACCCCCTTCCGGGCAGCGGCGGTACCTACCCCCCAGCCAGATAGATTCTTAACTACTCCTCGCCTGCGTCTTCATCGCCTTCCTAAGCAATTTTTCCTCCCAAAGCCCACCGATAAGGAGGGGGCAAGAAAAATTTTTGCCTTCGGATTAAAAGGACCGGTATGCCTAGAGGAGTCCGATCTGTCGCGAGATTGGTTGATAGTCGGGGAAAATGGCAGCGGAAAAACCAATGCCGTTCACCTCCTTGCTGGTTTATTGCCTGACCATCAAGTAATTGAAGACTTGCGTGCCCACGATCCACGCCTCACCCCGGATGCAGGGGTGATCCATTCCCCTGGTCTCCAGCCGAAAACAGACTTATCGCCTCCGCTTCGTCCGCCGCCGACTCAGACTAAGAGTGCACCGCTGATTGCCAGCGTAAGTCCGCAAATCCTGGAGACTACTTTTTCTGGTCCTCTGGCCGAGTTGCGGCAGCGGGCGCGGCTGATTGTTTTAGGCAGTGCTTCCCAGTGTCGTCCTTTTCTGAAGGGGATGGATTGCGAGGCGCTTCCCGATCAAATCGGTTTAATTCCCGGACGCGGAATCCTCATCAAAGAAGGTAAAGGTTTAGCCATCCAATTGCCTATTTCTTCTAAACTTCACTAAAGTTTCGGCCTTTTGTGACACGTTGCACGCAAAAAACCAGCTCTGAGCTGTTAAAACCCTTGATTTATCTGCCGTTAACTAAAAAAATGGAGAGTAGCAAAGGTGCTGCCCGCGAAGACAGCGTTCTCTGCGGGCAGTTACCCGCAAACTTGACACTTATTATTAACCTTAAAAGGAGACGCAGATGGATTGGCGTTCACGCGCAGCCTGTCTAGACGAGGACCCGGAACTCTTCTTCCCGATCGGAAACACCGGCCCGGCTATTGCCCAGGCCGAGCGCGCTAAGATAGTTTGTGCGCGCTGCGAGGTAGAGTCAGTCTGCTTAGCTTGGGCGCTAGATAATAACCAGGACGCCGGGGTATGGGGCGGCAAAAGCGAAGATGAGCGTCGCAGCATGCGGAGACGCAAAGCCCGTGCCCGTCGCGCCTACTAACTGAAATCTACGTAGTAACTCTCTGTCTTCTTTCCTTATGGGGAGGCAGAGAGTTATTGTTTTGCTTTTCCCACGTTAACTTAACCCTGCTTAAGGGGGCCCTACAGCGGAGCCCCACCCTAGTTGAGGGGAACATGTTAATTGAGGGGAGCGCGCCGATTCCAGTCCTTCATGGCTCTTTGAGCTTCTCGTTTGTCTTGCTGTTCGCGCAGGCTTTGCCGTTTATCCCACTCTTGTTTGCCCCGGGCAAGCGCAATTTTCACTTTCACCCGCCCATTAGAAAAATACAGTTCCAAAGGCACGATAGTGTGGCCCTTGGCCTGCACCTGCCCACCCAACTTGTCGATTTCCCGCCGGTGTAGCAATAGTTTCCGTTTGCGCAGCGGGGAATGGTTTGACCAGGTGCCGTTAATATACATGGGGATATGAGCATGCTGCAGCCAGGCCTCACCGCGATCAATCTCTACCCAAGATTCATTTAAAGAAGCCCGGCCCATCCGCAAGGATTTCACCTCGGTACCGGTGAGTACTAACCCGGCCTCATAGGTTTCTTCAATAAAAAAGTCATGCAACGCCTTTTTATTGCGTGCGATCATCTGCACCCCCGTCTTGCTGCCGGTGATGGTGACCAGACCCTTATCTTTCTTACTCATAGCGTTCCTACGCTACCGCATGATAGATAGCTACGGCAGGGGTATGGGGTTTATTACTGAGCCGTTCTTCCACAGTTCAAAATGCACATGGCAGCCAGTAACCCTACCGGTAGCACCGGTATAACCAATAAGTTGCCCCTTGGAAACCCGCGCTCCGGGACTAGTAGCAAATTGTGTCATGTGACGGTAAACACTGATCCAGGAGTTTCCTCCTAGCATCCCATGGTTAATAGTGACCGTGTTTCCCCCAGTGCCTTCATAGCGGGTAGAAACCACGGTGCCATTAGCAGCTGCATACTGTGGCAGCCCACAGGCAGCATGAATATCTGCGCCCATATGCAGACGCCGCTGCCCCGTCACCGGATGAATCCGGTAACCAAAGGGAGAAGTAAGACTTATAGCGCCTTTAATCGGTGCTTGAAAGATTCCCCCTGAAGTGTAACCGGCACCACTCTTGCCGGCGCTTCCGCCAGTGGAGCTGCTGTTATTTTTCGCTTTGGCTGCAGCTTGCGCGCTACGGTTCTGAGCATCAATCTGCGCAATCCGTTCCCGTGCCGCCTGCTGCTCCTTTTCGGCTTGTTCGAGCTGCTTGGAGATCTCGCCTTTCTTTGCTGCCAATTCGGCCTCGTGCTTATTCTTTTCCTGGACAGCTTGATTCAATTCCGTAAGCTTCGCTTGCTTAGAACTCTTAGCGCTATCTGCTGCTTGTAAAGCCGCATCCGCCTGCTCTTTTAATTTGCGAACTTCAGACGTCAGTTCGCGCTGTTCCATCTGCGAGTTTTTTTGCTCCACTATCTGATCTTGCACATCTTTTAAAGAATCAGATTGCAACTGGGCAGCCAGCTGCGCATTCCGCGCATAAGTGCTGATATCGCCACTGTTCTTATCGGAAATAAAGAAATCAAAAGTGCCACCAACAGACGGGTTAGTGTAGGTTTCGCGAGCCACCCGCCCAATATTGCTTAGGTTTTCACTCTCTTTTTTCTGCGATGCCGCCAAAGCTTTTTCAACCCGGTTTAGCTGGGCACTAGCCACCTCCAACTGGTCTTGTGCCTGTGCTTGTTCACGCGCCGCATTAGACTGCACCCGAACTGCCTCGTCATAGGCACCCTGGGCGCTCTTTTGCGCATCCTTGGTGTTTTCCAGGGCGATCACCGACTGAGCCAAATCCGCACTCACGTCCTCTAAAGACGCCCGCAACTGGGCCGCTTTAGTGGAGGCAGCTTTTTCTTGTTCCGTTTCTTTCGCCCGATCGGAAGCCATCGTGGTACCGGCAGTACCCGCCAAAACTAATGCTCCCGTTAGAAAAGCGGTACTGAGGATTTTTCCTAAACGTTTCCTAATAACCATGGTTACACCTTCGCGTATTTAGCTAGAGAAGCCAGGGAAGCAATAATCGAAAGTACCAATGCCGCGGCCACGATAATGCCTGACAAAACCGCGACCTCGCGTAAATTCACGAATTGGATAAAGGGAATAGTCTTTTGTAGCCAACCCTGCACCAAATATTTCACGCCCGCAAACAAAGCCCCACAAGCCAGCAAGGCTCCCAAGAGCGCACACAGCGCGCCCTCAATCATGAAAGGCAGCTGGATAAACAACCCGGAGGCACCCTCCATACGCATAATCTCGGTTTCTTTTTGCCGCGACATGGCCGACAGGCGAATGGTAGTAACAATCAATAGGATCGCCGCAATCGCCATCACCGCCGCTAATCCCCAAGAAATCCGACTTGCCTGGCTAAACAGATTCATTAACGGTTTTACCAGCTGTGATTGATCCTGAACCTGTTCTACCCCTGGTTGTCCCTCCAACTGAGCAGACACAATCTCGTACTGGGAAGGGTCTTTCATTTTTATCCGGAAGGCTTGCGGCAGCATCTCCGGTTTAGTGGCCTCCCCTAAAGTGGTGTCCCCGTACTGCTTTTGAAAGTCCGCATACACCTGGTCATGGTCTTGAAAATCGTAATGGTCCACATAGGAAGCTAAAGTGCCTCGCTCCAACTCGTCGCGCACATCTTTAATCTGTTGCTCAGTAGCCTTTTGCCCATTACAGTTAGCTACCTGATCGTCCTGAGCGCACATATATACGCTCACTTCCACCTTGGCGTACCATTCCTTTTGCATAGCGGAAATCTGCATCTGGGCGAGGCCACCCACCCCCACGAACAGTAGAGATATAAAGGTCACCAGCACTACCGAAATGGTCATCGCCATATTGTGCCCCAGGCCAGAAAATACCCGGCCGAGGATAAACCGCAAACGCATTTTTTCTCCTAGCTCCGACTCGATCCATACACGCCGCGATCCTGATCGCGCACGATTTTCCCATCTACCAGCTCAATTACTCGCTTGCGCAACTGATTGACGATTTCCTCATCATGAGTGGCCATCACCACCGTGGTACCCGCGCGGTTAATCCGGTCCAGCAGGAGCATAATTCCAAGAGAAGTTTTCGGATCCAGATTTCCAGTGGGCTCATCTGCCAGTAGAATCTCCGGGCGATTGACCATAGCCCGGGCGATCGCTACCCGCTGCTGTTCGCCACCAGAAAGCTCATAGGGTAGCCGTTTTTCTTTACCCTCCAGACCAACCAGGGACAAAACCTCTGGTACCTCTGTTTTTATAGCATGGCGAGGACGACCAATCACCTGCATCGCTAAGGCCACATTTGCCTCCACCGATTTATTATCGAGCAGGCGAAAATCTTGAAACACCGTGCCGATTTGGCGCCGTAACTTCGGAACTTTCCACCGCGAGAGTTTGCCAACGTCTTTGCCCAGCACCGTCACGGTACCTTCAGTGGGACTGTTTTCTCGGTAAATCATAGTCAGGAAAGTGGACTTCCCGGAACCCGATTTACCTACGAGGAACACGAACTCTCCCCGTTCGATATTGGTGCTCACGTGGTTTAACGCGGGGCGAGCGCTCCGCTTATAAACCATCGAGACGTCGTCAAAAGTAATCATGCATCCCCCATGTTGGAAGCTTCCGGCACTGACCAACTTAGCGCCTGAGGACCAAGCATTGTTGCTTACACGCCGATTAGGGGACGCTTACCGCGTTGACGTGCTAGTTCTCACTTTCTTCCTGGGCTTTTCGCCAGCGAATCCCCGCATCCAAGAAAGTGTCAATATCCCCATCGAGCACCGAATCTACCTGCGAAGATTCCTCTAAAGTACGTAAATCTTTCACCATCTTGTAAGGATGTAGCACATAGGAGCGCATTTGATCCCCCCAAGAGGCTTTTACCTCCCCGGCGAGTTCCTTTTTCTTCGCCTGTTCTTCCTCGTGCCGCAGCTGCAATAGTCGGGACTGCAGAACCCGCAGCGCCGCCGCCCGGTTCTGGATTTGGGATTTTTCGTTTTGCATACTCACCACGATGCCGGTGGGAATATGGGTCATCCGCACCGCCGAGTCGGTGGTATTTACTGATTGCCCGCCCGGGCCCGAAGAGCGGAACACATCTATCCGCAAATCAGCTTCCGGAATCTCAATATGGTCATCGGATTCGATCAAAGGGATAACTTCGACCGCCGCAAAAGAGGTTTGCCGTCGCGACTGGTTATCGAAAGGACTTTGCCGCACCAGACGGTGGGTTCCTGCCTCTACCGATAACGTGCCATAGGCATAGGGCGCATCTACCTGGAAAGTTGCCGATTTTATGCCCGCTTCTTCCGCGTAGGAAGTGTCCATCACCTGGGTGGGATAGCCGTGGCGTTCCGCCCAACGCAGATACATACGCAGTAACATTTCCGCAAAATCTGCGGCATCGACTCCCCCCACTCCGGAGCGGATAGTAACCACTGCCCGGCGCTCGTCATATTCCCCAGAAAGTAAAGTGCGCACTTCCAGGTCGGCTAGTTCTTTATTTAACTTTTCTAGCAGAGCGCGCAGCTCACTTAGCACTTCTTCTCGATCGCTTCCCAGTTCTTCTGCCGCCATCGCCTTGAGAGTTATCGCATCCTCGACACTTTGATCTAGCCGTTCAACCTGGTCAAGCCGGGATTTTAGGTGTGAAAGCCGGGAAGTTACTTGCTGAGCATGCTCGGGATCATCCCAAAGATTAGGGTCAACGCTGGCTTTTTCCAGCTCTGCTATCTGGGCGCCTAGCTTTTCGGGATCGGTGACCGCCCGGATCTTCCCTAGGGTAGTTTGCGCCTTAGCGAGTTGCTCTTCGTAATCGTATGCCACGCTTCTAGGTTACCCGAGGAAACTCTGCGGTGAATAAGTGCTTAACTTAAAGCCCCGATAGCCAGCTCTAACACCGCCGCCACCGTTTGCAGGCGAATCTGATTGCGATCGCCCGATAAAGATAGTTCCGTGGTTGCTCCCCCGGCAGGAGTAGTAACCGAAATAAACACGGTACCGGCGCTATGACCGTCCTGGCTGCCAGGGCCAGCCACTCCCGTAGTGGCGAGGGCGACGTCCGCGGAAAATAATTTCGCGACTCCTTGCGCCATCTGTTCAGCCACCACCGGATCTACCGCGCCAGTATCCTGTAAACGAGAACGCGAAACCCCTAAGACTTCGCTCTTAGTGCGAGTTTGGTAGGTGGTGACTCCCCCGGCTACTACCTTGGAGGCACCCGCAATATCGCAGAGGGTAGCGCATACCAGCCCGGCGGTTAAAGATTCCGCACAGGCAATCGTGTAGTTTTTTTCGCGCAATATTTCTTGCAGCCGGCGCGCCAGCGCATCTAGTTCTTGATTCATAGTTCCATCATGGCACGAGCGCCCTCGCCCCTATTCGGTTTCAAAATCCATATTGGTAAGTGCCTGCCGGGTAGCCTCGCGGCACTGGCTGGGCGAATATCCTTTACGCGCCAAAAAAGAACCGATTCTCCGCATTGCCTGGGGGTAGGAAACATTATGGAGGGAGCGCGCCTTCTTTTCCGCTAGCATTTGGGCACTTTCTGCCTCTTGCTCCGGGGTGATCTGCGCGAGTGCCTCTTGTTGCAGGTCAGAGGCAATCCCTTTCCGATTTAATTCTTGAAGTAAGGCTCTGCCCACTAATCCCCGTTCCTGAAAGCGAGTCCGCACCAGCATCGCCGCATATTCCCGGTCATCTAGCAGCCCCACTTCACCAAAGCGATTGACGATTTCTTCGGCAATCTCCGGTAAAAAGCCGGCTTTGGTGAGTTTTTGACGAATCTGGAAACTGGAGGCAGCAGTGCGATCTAGCACCCGCAAGGCGGCTTCTCGCGCCGCCGCTAAGGCTTCCTCGGCAGGAAGCTCCGCATTTTTTTGCCGCCTCGCCGCCAGATCTGGACTTTTTTTCCGACGGCGAGGGGCCCCAAAATCACTTTCGGGATCGAGATATTTAACCATCTTGCCTGGTTGACTGTCCCCTACTTCGCGTTCTCGTCAGCCGCTTCCTCAGCGGTCCCAGCATCTTCTTCTGCGATAATCCCCACCGCTTTTAGAATTTTCTCTTCGATTTCATTGGCAAGTTCCGGATTATCTTTCAGATATTGCCGCACGTTTTCTTTGCCTTGTCCCAGTTGGTCGCCTTCATAGGTGTACCAGGCACCTGACTTGCGGATAATTCCCAAATCGGTGGCCAAATCGATTATGGAGGCTTCGCGAGAAATCCCCTCGCCATACATCAGGTCAAATTCGGCGGTCTTAAAAGGCGGCGCCATCTTGTTTTTTACCACTTTTGCCCGGGTGCGCGAACCAATCGGTCCCGAAGAGTCTTTCAAGGTTTCGATGCGGCGCACATCGATCCGGACTGAGGCATAGAACTTGAGGGCTTTACCGCCGGTGGTGGTTTCGGGAGACCCGAAGAAAACCCCGATCTTTTCCCGCAGCTGGTTAATGAAAATCGCGGTGGTGCCGGTGGCGGACAGCGCGCCGGTAATTTTCCGCAGGGCCTGGCTCATTAACCGAGCCTGCAAGCCTACATGGGAATCACCCATTTCTCCGTCGATTTCCGCTTTGGGAACCAGAGCGGCTACCGAGTCGATAACTAAAATATCGATGCCCCCGGAACGCACCAGCATATCGGCGATTTCTAGCGCCTGCTCCCCGGTATCTGGCTGGGCAACTAGCAGCTCGTCGGTGTTTACCCCGAGCTTCTTGGCGTATTCGGGGTCGAGGGCGTGCTCGGCGTCGATAAATGCCGCATTCCCGCCAGCTTTTTGCGCCGCCGCTACCGCGTGCAGAGCCACCGTGGTTTTACCCGAGGATTCCGGGCCGTAAATCTCTACGATGCGCCCGCGCGGCAAGCCGCCTACCCCTAGGGCAATGTCTAGAGCTACTGAACCAGTAGAGATGACCTCTACCTGACGATGGGTGTTTTCCCCAAGGCGCATCACTGAGCCTTTTCCGAACTGCTTATCAATTGCCGCCAGCGCCATGTCTAGCGCCTGCTCGCGATTTCCGCCTGCATTTACCTGCCGTTTTGCGGTCTTTTTTGCCATGGTTTCGATCCTCTCTGGTTCTCTCCGAACGATTAATAGGCTGGCCTGGTTTTCCTGACTTGGGATTCCCCTCTCCGAGGAGCCAAGCCAACGCTACGTACGGCCAAATACGTTTTACAGTTTGGCGATAATCCCCTGAGGAAATATCACTGACTGCGCGTCTGGGTACAACTCTACCTAGCGAACAGATGTTCGACAAATGAAACACCGGGGAATAATAAAAACGGCGATGAAGGCAGCAGCAAAGCGCTGACCCTTACCAATAATCCGGGGCAGTCCTTAACCTACCTATCGGCGCTAGAGGCGCCAGTATCCCCTCTGAGCAGCCCTTTTCGCATTAGTTCATTTAAAGTTCTTCGGTCAGCGCGGTGAATAAAACGCAAGTCGGGGTCACTATCGGTTTGCACCAGTAATAAATCCCAAACCTGCTGCGGGTCTTTTCCCTGCGCTAAAGCTTCTGCCGGAGTAGCATGCAGATCCGGTAAATAAAGATCAGAAAGTAGTGACGCCCCGAAAGCCTGCCCAAAGACAGCTTTCAGGGCGTTGTCGAATTCAGAGCGTTTCACCAGGCTAGACTACCGAATGAACCGGTACTTCCGGTACCTGGCGGCGCACCGATAATCCTTCGGCCACGGCCACTCGCAAAGATACTTCCCGCAGCACCATCGCCATCGGTACCTCGAGGGCTTTACAAATAGCAGCCAAGAGTTCCGAGGAGGCCTCTTTTTGTCCCCGCTCAACCTCGGACAGATATCCCAAAGATACCTGGGCGCTGGTAGAAACTTCCCGCAGAGTACGCCCCTGGGAACGGCGCACCATCCGCAGTACTTGCCCGATCTCTTCGCGTAGCAACATAGTCTTATTTCCTGCGTCTTTTTCTCGCATATCCATAGCATATCCCCCTATCTGCTGCCCGCGCCTAGATTGATTATCTTGAGCAGCCCGAGCCGGTATCCTTTGATACTCTTTTGCCTTCACACTCGTTCCAACACCACGTCCGCAAGCTTCATTCCGCTTACCGATAAATAGTGCCAGTGTTCACACCCCCGTGACCTACCTGGCTTTCAATCATTTGTTATTTTTCCGCCGCATCTGCGAACGCGTCATTGCAAACCGGGATTCCTGTCCAGCCACTTCTGGCTCTGGGCTTTCACCCGCCGGTTCTGGGGTGGGGTCGGGCGTGGGGCTAGCGCTGGCCGCCGACAGATCCGGAATACTTACCCGCGAACGGCGATCCCAGGTATCGGCACTATCTTCTTTCTTGTTATCTAGGTCGGTATCACTAGAGTCTGCTTTTGGGGCTTGCTGCGCCCGGCGCTCCCGGCGCGAAGGGAAGGGGGCATGGTGTCCGCCCTCGTTTTCCTTCTCCGTAACCATCACGTCCTCATCGGAAGTTTTAACGGGAGTATCGGGCTTAGAGGCTACCGGGGAATCCTCGTTAGAATCTTGCGAGCCGGTTTCTTCCGGTTCCGGGACCGGACTATCTGCCGGGCGGGAGTCTTCGATTTCCTGATCCTTGTTTTTAGCCCGCCGGGAGGCACGCTGGGAGCGCGGTTCCCAGGTTTTTTTCAAAGCTACAGCATCTTCAGCGGGTTCCTGACCGCTTCCAGCTTCTAGGCTAGAGGACGAGGCACCGGAAGTTTTTTCCTCTCGGTCTTCTCGGTCTTCAGCGGCGCCATCTTCCTCAGCCTTACCGAGCTGTTTCGTATCCGTTTCGGCTCTAGTTACCGAATCCTTTTCTGCCGCCTGATCAGCGCTATCAGTGGCATTATCCGAATTTTTGTGATTGTCATGGGCGTCCAGGAAGTAAACCATCCCCGAAAGCACAGTGGCCACGAAGGCGGCGATCAAAACCGCAATTGCCAAATACATAATGATGATGCCCAGCTGAACGTTAAACGGGTAGCAAATCCCCGCTAACATCCATAAGAACACCATCAAAATCTGCAAACTGGTCTTGATTTTCCCGCCCTTAGAGGCCGGCAGAACCACGCCCGAACGCAGCAGATACATCCGCAGTAGTGTAACCGCAACCTCGCGTAAAATAACGACTGCAGTAAACCACCACCACAGGTTCTGGAACAGGGAAAGCAAAACAAAAGCCGAAATCATCAGAGCTTTATCGGCGATGGGGTCAACTAGTTTCCCAAAATCACTCACCACTTCCCAGCGGCGAGCCAGTTTACCGTCTAAATGGTCGGTATAGGAAGCTATACAGAATACCACCAACGAAACAATCAGCAGGGATACCGAACCGCGCAAATGCTGCATAACCATCAAAGCGATAAAGACTGGCACCAAGACAATGCGCACAATCGTAAGCGCGTTCGGAATCAGTCTCCACCATTTGTCCGATGAAGCTACGGGTTTCTCTTTGCTTTCCATCAACTACTACCCTAATAGATTTTTTCGCTCTAAAGACGCATTATAGGTGCTTATCGCCCGGTAAGCTCCCAGGCGTCCTCCCCGCTTTCGGCTTCCACTTCCTCTAGCGGAGGATCTTCCGCGCTCGCCTGCTCCCCTTCCGAGGGCGAATCTGCAGGTGAAACCGTCGGCTCTTCTCCTCTCAGCATCGCTAACACCTCGGGCAGCTGCTCGGGATTAACTAAAACTTCCCGGGCTTTGGAGCCCCGCGATGGCCCCACAATCTCTCGAGACTCCAGCAAATCCATTAGCCGGCCCGCCCGGGCGAACCCTACCCGCAGTTTGCGTTGCAGCATCGAGGTTGAGCCTAACTGGGTGTTGATTACCAGTTGCGCGGCCTCTAGTAAGTCGTCTAAATCGTCACCAATATCTTCAGCAACTTTTGGTTTGTCCTCTTCTTTGGCGATTACATCCTCGCGATATTCCGGGCTCATCTGCGATTTCACCGCGTCGACTACCTGTTGAATCTCGTCCTCGCCTACCCAGGCGCCTTGAATGCGCATCGGTTTTGCGGCTCCGGCCGGCAGATACAGGGAGTCACCTTGTCCGATTAAGGCTTCCGCTCCTCCCTGGTCCAAAATTGTGCGCGAATCTGTGATCGAAGAAGTAGCGAAGGCTAGCCGCGAAGGAATATTCGCTTTAATAATGCCGGTAACTACGTCCACGGAAGGCCGCTGGGTGGCGACCACCAGGTGGATTCCAGCGGCACGCCCTAACTGGGTAATCCGCTGGATAGAGGCCTCCACGTCCCGGGGAGCGACCATCATCATATCCGCTAGCTCGTCCACCACGATTAACAGATAGGGGTAGGGGCTGACTTCCCGCTCAGAGCCCGGCGGGGGCACGACCTCTCCTTCCCGCACCGCCTGATTGAAAGAATCGATATGTTTATGCCCAAAGTTGGCCATATCGTTATAGCGGTGATCCATTTCTTTGACTGCCCATTCTAGGGCTTCGGCCGCTTTCTTAGGGTCGGTAATAATCGGGGTAATCAGATGGGGAATCCCCTGGTAAATAGTCAGTTCCACCCGCTTGGGGTCAACTAGAATCAGTCGCACTTGTTCCGGGGTGGCCCGCATCAGCAGGGAGGTAATCATGGCATTTACAAAGGAAGATTTACCCGAACCAGTAGCCCCCGCCACTAGCAGGTGCGGGGTCTTTGCCAGGTTAGTGACCACGTAACCGCCCTCGACGTCTTTACCTACCCCTACCATCAGCGGATGGGTGGAGCGGTGCGCAGCCGCCGAACGCAATACGTCACCTAGGGCCACAATCTCGCGATCCGTATTGGGGATTTCAATCCCAATCGCGCTCTTTCCGGGAATCGGGGATAAAATCCGCACATCCGCGCTGGCCACCGCATAGGCGATATTGTTCTTGAGGTTAGTAATTTTCTCTACTTTTACCCCTGGTCCCAGTTCCAGCTCGTAGCGGGTAACCGTAGGTCCGCGAGAGAATCCGGTGACTTCCACGTCTACCCCGAACTCGGTGAATACTTCCTCCAGAGCGGATACTACCCGGTCATTAGCTTGAGAGCGTACTTTGTGGGGCTTGCCCTTAACCAGTAATTCCTCCCCCGGAAGTTCATAGGTTTGCCCATCAGCAAGCTCCATACCGGTTTGGCCGGCACCCGGCAACAGCAGTTCCGTTTTCTCGCCATCGCCGCCGGTTTTTGATGCTGCTACTGCTTCACCGCCACTAAGCACCTTGGTTTCTTCGGCATCTGCAGGCAGTTTTAGGCGAGAAGTGTGCAGCTTGGTTTCCGGTTTCAATTTCGCGGCTACCGGCTCGGCCGGATCTAAAACTTCGGTGGCACTGCCGCTTTCTTCCGCCTGCTCGCTGTCCTGTGCGGCTGCCGTCCGCTCCCAACGCTTCAGACGCCGGGTGCGCGGAGCCTCCTGCCCATTTTCTTCCGGTAAGCCAGGATCGCTTTCGCGCTCTGTCTCTGCTGCTTCCTGCGACTTTGCGGCGCGGGATTTAATCCGTTCAATGAGGGAACGCGCGACCCCTAGTATTTGAGAAATAGAAGTGTCGGTGGCGATTAGCAGTGAGTACAAGCCCAATAGCACCAGTAAAATCACCGCACCCGGCGCCGAGACCAGGATTTGCAGCGGATGTCCAAAGAACCACCCTAAGATCCCCCCGGATTCTTCAATCGCCGTAAGGTCGGTGATACCCGGACTAGCGCAAGCCACATGGGTGACTCCGGTGATTGCTGCCGCTATCCCGATAGCTCCCAACAGCATATTGAGCTGGGATTCTTCGGGGTCACGGTGGCGGAAAAGGCTAATCGCCGCTCCCACCAAGATTACTGGCGCGATAATGCTGTAGATACCGATCAACCCCGCTGCTAGGTGATGCAGAGCCCGGGTTGCTAGCGCATCCATGGCGAACCATTCAGTTAACGCCGACACGGTGGCTAAGGCAATAAGTAAGAAAGCTATCCCATCGCGCATCCGGGAACTATCTGTCAGGGGATGGGAGGGACCTTGTTTCTTGCTAGAATTCTTCGCAACCATAACACTGGCACTTTACCTTTCTGGACCACTCTCCCGCTGATTGCCACGCCGCAAGCAGGCAATTTAGCTGTTCAAGGCAATTTTGGTTTTTAGTAATGGGCAGTTAACGGTAGGCAGGAACCTCGCCAATACGCTCATCTATTTCTGATTGCCCAGGAGAGGTATCGTTCCCGTGTTTTTCTGCCGCCAAAGCCCCCGCCACATTGGCTCGCTGCAAAGCCGCAAGTGGATCTCGTCCCTTAACCAGTTCTGCCAGCAACACCCCGGTGTGGGCCGATCCCACCCCCAAGGTATCGGCCACCTTGACGCTTAGGGAGGGAACCATGGTTTCCCGTTGGGTATCGATTAATTTTGCCCCGTAGGCGCCGATACGCTCTACCACCCAAGCTGATTCGGGGAGTCGTTCCGCAACCCAACCACAAGTCACGTGCCCAACTGATCCCGGCAAGAACTGGGATTCATATTCGTTGCAAGTAAGCACATCAACATAGGGCAGAACTTCACGAACATATCGGGGCTCGATTTGCGAAATTTGCGGAGTCGCCGCCATCACTACTTTTACCTGCTCCGGCAAGGAAGGAAGCCACTGGGAGAGCGCTGCTCGATAGGAGGTGTGGGCCAGATCCCCAGCGGAAATATAAACCACATCCCCGGGGTGCATCGAAACTTTGTCTAGCTCCCGACCCGAAATATCTACTTCCACTCCGGTGGTGAGTACCGACGCGTAGTAGCCTCCGGCCTCAATCATCTGAATTTTCATCCCGATATCGCCCACCACTTCTACGGTGTTGGTATTGATATTTGCATCTCGCAATGCTTTCCTCGCCTGGGTGGAATTCGGACCGGTCCCTAGGCACGACATGTTTAATACCGGCACCCCTTGTCGAGCGGCAGCTAGCATTACTTCGGCAGCCTCCCCCACTCCCGGACGCTTCGCGCTCCCGAGGACGGTGGTACCCCGTTCGGGCAGGCGCGACATTTTCAACGGCAGGGTCAGCACCACCGCCGCTACCGAAACCAACTTGTTTTGTTTTTTAGTCATTTCTTCTCGCCTAAATCTTGTCTCTTGCCACCTAGATTTGGTCCCTAGTTGCGGGGCCTAACGAACGGGAAAGCCAGCACCTGCCGGATATCGCATCCCATCAGCATCATCGCCATCCGATCCATTCCCAGTCCCAGTCCGCCCAGGGGCGTCATCCCCAGTTCCAAACAGTTTAAGAAATCTTCGTCCAGGCTCATAGCTTCTGGATCGCCCGCCGCTGCCGCCAGCGACTGCTGAGTGAAACGTTCGCGCTGGTCGCGGGGATCAGTTAGTTCGCTGTAAGCGGTTCCTAGTTCCATCCCAAAAGCCACCAGGTCCCAACGCTCCGCTAGGCGAGGATCGGTGCGGTGCCGGCGGGTGAGCGGAGAAGACTCCACCGGAAAATCGCAGTAGAAGGTGGGTTTTACTGTGCGTGCCTCTACCAACTCGTCATAGAGAGTACCTAGCAAGGTGCCGCTATTGGCGCCCGGCGGCGGGGTGAGGTGGTGCTCGGCGCACAGGCTCCGCAGAACATCTTCCCCGGTGTCGGGAGTAACGGTGGTTCCTACCGCTTGTGATACTGCCTCGAAAACCGAGATCACCCGCCACTGGCCGGAGATATCTACTTCCTCGAATTCTGCGTCGCTGCTACCGGTGCCAGCATCTTCCAGGTTTACCGGACGCAAAGCGATTTCTTTACCGTGTATCGCCCGGGCCGCCGCCTGGTAAAGCTGACGGGTAAGGGTCATCATTTCTTGGTAATCAGAGCCCGCTTTATAGACTTCCAGCGAGGTGAACTCGGGGTTGTGAGTCCCATCGGCGCCCTCGTTCCTAAAAGAACGCCCCATTTCGAAAATCGCTCCCATACCGGCTATCGCCAGCCGTTTTAGATACAGCTCTGGAGCGATCCGCAAAAACATATTTACTTGGTAGGCGTTGGAGTGGGTAACGAAGGGGCGGGCATTGGCGCCGCCTTGTACCGCCTGCAACATGGGGGTTTCCACCTCTAAGTAGCCGCGGTTAATCAACTCCTGTCGAACGGCACTTAATGCCCGCGAACGTGCCTGCAGGCGGCGCATGGCCGCGGCATCATTGAGCAGGGTCATAGTCCGTTCCCGGGTACGGGTGGAACTGTCCAGACGCGCAGCCGGATGCGGGATCGGGCGCAGAGCTTTGGCTGCCAACGTCCAGTTTTCTGCTAGCAAAGAGGGCGTGCCGGTGCGGGAGGCTCCGCAACTGCCGCTGACTACTACCAGGTCCCCCAAATCTAACAGGCGTAAGTGGGCGAACTGCTCGGGGCTCAGGTTTCTTCTTTCCAGTACCACCTGCAGGAAGGTGCCTTGGAAGAACAAATCCCAAAACACCACGCCTCCGTGATTTCGCCTCGCCACAATCCGGCCGAGGGTGCGCAGCGCTTTCCCGTTGTCACCCATATCTACTTGGGTTTTCGCTTCAGATAAGGGAATCCCTAAATCGAAGCCTGCCGGGAACGGCTCTATTCCAGCTGCACTTAACTTTTCGGCTTTCGCGCGCCGAGATCGCTGCTGCTGACTCAGCTTCACCTGCAGCTTGGCAGCGGTGTATCCGCTGCGCAGCGATTCCAGCTCTGCAAGATACTGGTCATCTACTTCCCAATCGAAGGGTTCCCCGCTTAAAGCAGCGGCCGGGGCCGGTACAAATCCCTCTAACATTCCCGCTGCGATCAGCGATAACGGCATTAGAGGGTCGGAAGAGAAACAAAAGTAACGGGGCAACCATTTCGGGTTATAGCGAGCGTTGGATTCGTAAAGCGACTCCAGTTGCCAAAAACGGGAGGCTTTAACAAAGAGGGCGCGCTTAACCCGATCATTAAAAGTAGCGTCGACGGCCTCGCCCTCGACAAAGATTTCTCTAAACATCGCAAAGTTCAAGGAGAAACGTTCGATCCCCTCATCCGGGCCTTGCTGCAGCAAGGTGAGCACCATGGCTTCTACTACCCCGTTAACCGCCGATTCTGCCCGGCGCATCAGGTTGAGAGAAACAGCGCGCTGCCCCCAGGGAACGAAAGTAAGCAGACATTGCAGTTGCCCATCCCGGCCCCGCGCGGTTACGATCAGCTGCTCGCCCTCTTGCGGAGCAAACATCCTATCTAGACTCATAGAGAAGCCACGTTCATTCCCACGCCTAAATAGCTCCGCCACCATCGCCACTTCCCGCAGCTGCGCCGGAGAAAGCTCATTTTGCCTGCAGATTTCAATCTCTACCCCGGCGCGGGCCACCCGCCTTTGCGCCGCGGCTAGGGCGCGCCCGGCACTGGAGTTACGCTCAAAACGTTCGGGGCTAATAATGGCTTCGTCCCCCATTTTGCGCACCCTAAGTCCCTGGTGGCGATAGATACGCGCCCCCTGGGTGCTGGCAGAAATTACCGCCGGAATCCATCCTTGCCGATAGCAATATCCTTTCCACCTCTGCACCGCGTCTTCCCAGGAAGAAGGATCTCCTATGGGGTCTCCGGCAGCTAGGGCCACTCCAAGAGCTACCCCGTAAGAAACCACCGCTTGCCCGTCAGTACTGAAAACTACCGCGCGATTATCACGGGTGGCATAGTAGCTTAAAGAATCGGCTTTCCCCCATTTGATTAAGAGGGCACGCAACGCGAGATCTTCACTGCGGGTGCGAGCCTTCGCCCGTTGCCCGAGAATAAATCGATTGGCAGCGATCATCATCACCAGGCCAGAAAGCACCATGATAAAGAATCCGAGACCGCGAAAAGCTGGTTGATGGGAAAACATGAAATGGATGGCCAGACCCCGGTGCAGTCGCAAACCAGACATGCGACCGAAGACCCACAGTGCTAGCGGACTACTAGCCCAACTGCGGGGCGCGATAACCCGAGCCATCGCGAATCCCATCCCGAATACCAGCAGCTGTCCGCTTAACAGAATAAAAATAGCTTTCCAGGCGGATTTAGCATTGATTTTCCCCCAGAAACTACGCGCAGATGCGAATAAGATAGCCAGAATCAGCGAGGCTATCAGTATCCGCGACCCTAGGACTATCTGGTCTGTCGGGCCAACTTCCGGGTCGGAGAAAGAAAATATTAGCGCGACCAGACACAGCAAAGCGTGCAGAGAATGCAACGCGATGAGGACGATAACTCCGATCCGCTTGCGGGAAAAACAGAGCAAAGCCAAGAAAGCCAATAACACCGCGGTGCCCAAGGTGGCGGTAGATGGCACCCCGAGAGCGGTTAGTACCAGGAAAGAAAATCGCCCGAAACCATGACCTGCGGTATAACGCAAAGGGATCATTACTAGGCAGAACAGGGCCGCAATAGTATAGACCCAGCCTCCCCAGGCGGGAACTCGCTGACGCCAGGAAGTATTAAGCTTTTCTTTACTCGCCACTGCCATCTAGATCTCCACTACTACCGGCACAATCATGGGGCGACGCCGCAGTCGGCGTGCCACCCAACGCCCGAGCGCCCGCCGCATGGCCTGTTGCAAACGGTAAGGATCGCTATCGCCCTGATTTAACGCTCTTTGCAACGCTTCGGTCACATCCGGTAGTACTTCCCTGAACACCCCCTCATCCTCGGCCATTCCGCGAGCAGTGATATGGGGGCCGGCAGCAATTATCTTGGTGGGCACGTCTACGGCCGCAAATACGGAAACGAAGCCTTCCTCTCCCAAAGTCATCCGGTCTTTTAGCTGATCTTCATCGATCTCCCCGATAGATCCGCCGTCTACATAGACGTATTCACAATCAACTTGCCCTACGACCTGGGCTTTTCCATCTTTGAGGTCGACTACTACCCCGTCCTCAGCCAATGCTACGTTTTCTTCTGGTACCCCGGTGGCCTGAGCGATTCGCCCGTTGGCAATCAAATGCCGGATTTCTCCGTGAATCGGCATCACGTTCTTGGGCTGCACAATGTTGTAGGTGTAGAGCAGTTCCCCTTCGGCGGCATGCCCAGAAACGTGAACTGCGCGGTTACCTTTATGTACTACATTTGCCCCTTGGCGCATTAGCGCGTTAATCACCCGGTAAACCGAGTTTTCATTGCCGGGAATCAGGGAAGAAGCCAGCAGCACCGTGTCTTCTGGTTCCAGGGTTACAAACCGGTGCTCACCTTGAGCGATCCGGGACAGCGCCGCCATAGGTTCACCTTGGGAACCGGTGACCATCCACACTCGTTTTTTCGGGGGCAAATGCTTTAGTTCGTCGGCGCGCACCACTACTTCCGGGTCTAAGTCCAGGTATCCGGCCTGCGCCGCAATACCCATATTGCGTTCCATTGACCGCCCCGATAGGCACACTTTGCGCCCTGTTGCCCGGGCCGCATCCAAAACCTGTTGCACCCGATGCACGTGGGAGGCAAAGGAGGCCACGATTACTTGCCCGCTGGATTCAGACAGTACCTGACGGATTACGGGACCGATTTTTCGTTCCGGGGCAATAAACCCCGGGACTTCCGCATTGGTAGAGTCCACTAAGAACAGATCCACGCCCTCTTCCCCCATACGCGCAAAACCACGCAGGTCGGTGATCCTTCTGTCTAGGGGCAGCTGATCCATTTTGTAATCCCCCGTGACCAGCAGGTTTCCAGATTTGGTGCGGATCATTACCGCTAGCGCATCGGGAATAGAGTGGGTAACCGCTAAAAATTCGCAGTCAAAATTATCGAGTTGTACGCCTTCGCCTTCGCGAACTTGATGCAGATGCGCCGCCGAGAGGCGATGTTCCTCTAGTTTGGGACGCAGGAAATCTAAGGTGAGTTGGGAGCCGTAGATGGGGATATCCTCGCGCAGGCGCAGCAGATAAGGCACCGCCCCAATATGGTCTTCATGACCGTGGGTGAGCACTAATCCCACTACCCGATCCATGCGGGTACGCAGATAGGAAAAATCGGGGAGGATTAGGTCCACGCCGGGTTGGATTTCCTCCGGGAAAAGCACTCCGCAATCAACTATCAAGATTTTGTCATTCAGTTCGATTACGGTCATGTTTCGCCCAACTTCCCCCAGGCCTCCCAGGGGAACCACGCGGATGGTGCCGGCTTTAAGTTTTGGCGGTAAAGAAAGTTCAGGATAAAGCGGTTTCACGTTTCCAATTGTCCCGAGTTTGCCCGCCTATAGCAAACCTCCGCGCGCATTAGCATCCTAATAAGCCCTTATAAGCCCGTACGGGCAGGTGGCAAGGGCAAACCCCATGCTGGGGTCGGCTACTACTGCTACGCCGGCTAACCGGCATGCCAGTCTTGGATAGGCGAAAAAATGCTCGCGGGCACAGGGCCGGTAAAGACTTAAAGCAACTCGAATTTCTCGAGGTCGGCGCGCAACTGCGCAATTTCCTCTTCGCTGGCCGGAGCAAGCGGCAGGCGCAGGGTATCGGAAGGAATAACTTTTTGCAGGGCGAGAGCGTGCTTGGCCATTACTGCCCCTTGTCCCCCTCCCATTAACGCCTTCACCACGGGTTCTACCTCCAGGGAAAGCTGCAAGGCCCCCTGGTAATCACCGTTTTCTACCAGTTGCACCATTTTACGGTAGCTGGGGGCGGCTACGTGGCCAACCACGCTAATTACCCCCACTGCGCCATGGGTGAGCCAGGCATAGTTGAGGGCGTCATCGCCGGAGTAAAAAGCCAGCCCGGTTTCACTTATGCGCCGGGCACCCACTTCCACTTTGCCGGTGGCGTCTTTTACCGCCACAATATTGTCGATTTCAGCTAAGCGCTTTAGCAGATCATCACTGATAGCTACCCCGGTACGGCCGGGAATATCGTAGAGCATAACCGGCAGCTCTACCTGGGAGGCAACTTTTGCAAAATGCTGATAGAGCCCCTCTTGGGAAGGACGCGAATAGTAGGGGCTGACCAGCAGGATCCCGTTTGCCCCCGCCTCCTGGGCGCTGCGCGCCATCCGCACCGAATGTTCAGTGTCATTGGATCCCGCCCCGGCAGTAATATAGAGCTCTTCTCCTACTGCCTGGCGGACTACCTTAATCAGCTGTTCTTTCTCATCCAGGTGGGTGGTCGGCGATTCCCCGGTGGTACCGGACAGCACCAGGTGATCAATCCCCTGTTCTACCAGGTGTTTTGCTAGATTAGCCGCGGTATCGTAGTCAACGGATCCATCCGGGTGAAAGGGGGTCACCATCGCTACCCCGACCGGTGCTGGAAGCCGATAAGTACACTCTGTGTTGCTCATGCCCCTACTCTACCCGTCCCATCAGGGGATTTTTCTGGCGTCCAAAATTTGGGCGTCAGCTGTTTACAGGTCAGTAAACCACAGATGCTGCACCATAGACTGGTGTCCTACCTGCAAGCCTTGACGCAGCCCCGCGGGGACAAACCCAGATTCGGAAAAGAAACGGATTTTTTCTTGGGCCTGGGCCGCTAGCCAAATCTGCACCCGGGTGGCCCCCGACATTCGCAACATATCTGCCACCGCATTTACTAGGCGGGAGGCGTCGGCTAGCTGTTTTTCCCAATCGGCGACCTCTAAGACCACGATTTCGGCATCTGCGCTTTTTTCGGCAAGTGGGGACTGCTTAGGTTGCACCAACATTTTGGGGGCGGGGGCAATCGCCGCCATGCCCACTACCTGTCCTTCTGATACTGCCGATAGCAGGTGATGTTTTGGGGAGGGCGGATTGAAAAGGGCTTGTTCCCAGGCACGGGTAATCTGCTGCGGATCGATCAGCGCTAAGGTTTGCGGGCCGACCTGCCCCAAATGGGATTGCAGATCTGCGCGCATGGCTTGTGCTTGTATCTGACCCCAGGTGGGCAGATCTTCGCTTTTCGCTAAGCGCACCGCATCTTTAGCGGCAGGTGCTGCCTTCACTCTAAATCCCTAAATCCATGAGCTTATCTAGCCCGACTGTCAGCGGATCGGCAGCGCCGACTTTGCGGACAGCCAGTAGCACGCCCGGCATAAAGGAGGAACGATCAAAACAATCGGTACGCAGCCGCAAATGTTCCCCAAGGTTAGAAAGCAACACTTCCTGGTGGGCGTTGGCGCCCAACATCCGCAGAGAATGGATCCCCACGTCGCCGACTTTCATACCGCGCGCGCCCTCGGGATCGGTAGTGGTGGCATCGGGGGCCGCAGGAATCCCCGCTTTTTGCCGCGCCGCCGCCATTTCTTGCGCGGTTGCCAGCGCCGTCCCACTGGGGGCATCCAGTTTCTTCGGATGATGGGTTTCCACGATTTCGGCGGAGGTAAAGAAAGGTGCCGCTAGACGCGAAAATGCCATCACTAGCACCGCGGAAAGCGCAAAGTTGGGGGCAATCACGACGTTGCGTCCGGTTTGGCTAGCCACTTCCCGAATTTTTTCCTGGGCGTCCTGGTCCCATCCAGAGGTACCGACCACCGCGTGCGCCCCGGCGCGCAAAATCGCCGCAGTATTAGTAAAGCTGGCGCTAGGAATGGTGAACTCTACCGCGACTTCAGCTCCCGCTAAAGTCTGGGAGGTGATCTCATCCTTACTACCTAAACAGGCAACTAGCTGCAGGTCTGCAGCTTCTTCAATGGCCTGGCAGCTGGCTTTCCCCATACGTCCCTGGGCGCCCACTACGGCCACTTTCAGTTTTGCGGTCATTTTATTTCACGCCCTCGGGTTTATTAGCGTTAATAATTTGGGCTTTGTCCGGGCATAGGGTTTGCCCGGCTACCTGGAGGTTGTTGTACCATTCTTGCCGCAGTTCGGCAGAATCAACCTTGGTATAAATATCGGACAAAGTCTGTTTATTGGCCTGAGAATCCGGCTGTTTGGTATCTAGCAGCCCACATAGGGATTGTGCCGGCCCGAGCACCAACTCGGCGGTGCGTTGGTCATAATGGTTCTTTTCCATTATCTCTTGCACGAAAGAGTTTTGGGCTTCCGACAGGTGGGCTTTGGGAGTAAATGCCACCGTCGGGGTTTGCGAAGCTGTGGGGGTAGTAGGCGTCGCCGGCGAAGGCGAGACCGAACTACTCACTTTAGGATTTTTGGTAGTGCTATCGGGAGCGGACGGCTGCGCAGCGGGGCTGCAGGCGCTCAGCAGCGCCCCGGCAGCAATTATCGGGAAAAGTTTCTTTAGTTTCACCCGTTCAGCTTATGCCATCGCTGGGCGTACCACGACTTTTACCCGGGGTGAGCCTAGGAATCGCTGGGCCAACTCGCTAATTTGCGCTCCGGTTATTTTCTTTAGCGCTGCATTTAGTTGCTCGATAGTGCGCAGACGACCGCCGGTTACTTCCGCGCGGCCCAACCTGGCCATCCGGGCACGGTTATCATCCATTCCCAGCAGTACTCCCCCGCTTAGCTGCCCTAATGCCGCAGTTAGTTCGTCCTCTTGAACCCCGTACTCGGCGAGTTTTTCTAGTTCTGCCACCAGCAGCTGCTCGACTTTCTCCAAGTTATCGGGGGCACACCCGGCGTAGAGGCCGAAGGCTCCACTATCGCTATAAGCGGAGTCAAAGGCATAGGTAGAGTAAGCTAGTCCCCGTTTTTCTCGGATTTCTTGGAAAAGCCGAGAGGACATTCCCCCGGAAAGCACGGTGAGCAACAAACTAAGAGTGTCGCGTTGAGGGTCGTTAGCGGGCAGAGACCGGGTCCCTAAAAATATTTGCCCCTGTTCCACCGTTTTTTCTACCGCGGCGCTTGCGTCCACCGCCGGATCCGGCAGGGGACGCTCGGGAACTTCCGGATCGGTGCCACCGGGCAGATCCCAACCGTTTTTCTCGGCGGCAGCTAAAATCAGTTGCGCTAGGCGGTCATGATTAATGTCGCCTGCCGCGGCTACTGTCAAGTGTCGGGGCTGATACCAGCGCTGATGATGGGCTTTTACCGCCTCTAAAGGAGTGGCGGCTACAGTTTGCGCAGTGCCGCCTACCGGCAATCCCAGCGGGGAGGTAGAGAATAGTTCGCCCAAAAACTTGTCGTAACCTACATCTTGGGGATCGTCTTGAGACATAGCTAGTTCATCTAAGATTACTGCCCGCTCTAGTTCGAAATCTGCGGACGCCAAAGTGGGGCGCGCCAGCATTTCGGTGAGAACTTCCACCGCCATTGGTAAATCCCGGGACAGTACCCGGCAGTAATAGTGAGTGGATTCTTTGGCGGTAGCCGCGTTTAGTTCTCCCCCAACCGCATCGAAGGCCAAGGAAATTTCGCGGGCATCCCGGGTTGCGGACCCTTTAAATAGTAGGTGTTCGAGGTAGTGGGTAGATCCCAGATGCTCTGGTCCTTCATCACGCGAACCTGCCGGAATCCAAAATCCCAGCACTACCGAGGGGGAGGCGGGCACCTGTTGGGTAATCAGACGGATACCGCCGGGCAGTATCGACCGCTCTATCAGGGTTTCGCCCTCGTTAATACTGAGGCGCGGCGCCTGGGCTGAAAGCGGCAGTTCGTAATAGTTTTTTTCCGGCATTTTCTCTGCTTTAGTATTGATAGTTAACACTGCGGTTTCCCTAGTTTTTCTTTCTACCTGTCCGTTTGCCGGTCGCGGGGTTTAGCGGTTGGGGGTTTCCTAATGCCTGGCAGCAACCGAATTGCAGCGCCGCGAGGATAGTGAATATTCCCAAGGCAAGGGTCAGTAGTCCAGTTTCGGCGCTGTCGGACAGCCCCGCATAGATAAGGAAACCGGCAGTAACTGCCAGGGACACTAGGGTGGCGCGGGCCCAAAAACGGCGGGGATCTAGCTTAAAGATCAAACGCAAACCAGCAAAAACTAATTGAAATCCGCCGGCAATAGCCCCGAAAATCAGAGCCAGAAACCCGGTCAACATGGTTAAAAGTCCCGAGTCAGAGGAGGCAGATACCGATAGTAATATCAGGGCGAAAAATAGGCAGAGGAAGAGGACACTACCTGCCACTACCAGGTCAAAGAATCTCCGCACCAGGATTTCCTTTCTGAAAATTAAAGCAGGCGAGGGCGAGATACTCTCGCCCTCGCCAACTGTTCTTAGCGATTATTCGTCGTCACCGTCTGCTTGCTCATCGCGACGGTCGTCGCGACGATTGTTGCGGTGACGGCGGGTACGATTCCGCGAGCGCCGCGGGCGATCTCCATCCTCGGAGCGGCGAGATTCCTGCTTAGCCTCATTTTCGGCTAGCTCGGCTTCTTGCTCTTCGCTGAGGACTGCGCCTAGCGAAAGTTTGCCCCGTTCGTCGATCTCTTCGATCTCTACCTGCACCTGGTCGCCAACGTTTAGTACGTCCTCAACCTGGTTGATGCGCTTGCCCCCTACCAGGCGGCGGATCTGCGAAATGTGCAGCAGTCCGTCCTTTCCGGGGGTCAGAGAAACGAAGGCTCCGAAGGAAGTAGTCTTAACTACGGTTCCTACGAAACGCTCCCCTACCTCGGGCATTTGCGGGTTAGCAATCGCATTAACGGCTGCCCGCGCGGCCTCGGCAGATTCGGCGTCAGCGGAGGAAATATAGACGGTGCCGTCGTCTTCAATCACCACTTCGGCTCCGGTGTCCTCTTGGATCTGGTTGATCATCTTGCCCTTGGGCCCGATAACCTCGCCAATCTTATCTACCGGCACCTGTACGGTGATGATGCGCGGAGCGTAGGGGCTCATTTCGTCCGGTTCCGGAATCGCCTGTTCGATCAGGTTCAAGATCTCCAGGCGAGCTTCCTTCGCCTGGGCTAGCGCGCCTTTCAGCACGTCAGAGGGGATACCATCTAGTTTGGTGTCCAGCTGTAGGGCGGTAATGAAGTCCCGAGTCCCGGTAACCTTGAAGTCCATATCTCCGAAGCCGTCCTCGGCTCCCAAAATATCGGTCAGGGTCATGTACTTGGTGGTGCCGTCCTCGTTCGGTTCGCTCATTAGCCCCATCGCGATCCCGGCGACCGGCGCTTTAAGCGGTACGCCCGCGTTCAGCAGGGAAATGGTAGAAGCACAGGCTGAACCCATCGAAGAAGAACCGTTCGAGCCCATCACTTCGGAAACCTGGCGGATAGCGTAGGGGAAGTCTTCCCGGGAAGGAAGTACCGGTTCTAGCGCCATTTCTGCGAGGTGACCATGCCCGATTTCACGCCGCTTGGGGCTGCCTACGCGCCCGGTTTCGCCGGTGCAGTAGGGCGGGAAGTTGTACTGGTGCATATAGCGTTTGCGAGTCTCCGGCCCCAGGTTGTCTAGCTGCTGCTCCATGCGCAGCATATTCAGGGTGGTTACCCCCAGCACCTGGGTTTCTCCGCGACGGAAAATCGCGGATCCATGCAGGCGGGGCAGCACTCCGGCGCGCGCATATAGCGAGCGAATCTGGTTCGGCTGGCGTCCGTCCATCCGTACCCCCTCGTTCAGGGTACGGGTGCGGATTAGCTCTTTTTCGAGGGCGCGGAAAGCCGCTTTCAGCTCTTTCTCGCCTTCGGGGAAACGCTCTTCCAGATCGGCGAGCATTTGGTCTTTGATTTCATCAACCCGGTCTTGCCGCTCGAGTTTTTCCGCGATCTGTACGGCCTGGTCGAGTTGTTCGCGGCAGTTTTCGGCTACGGCATCCCAGTGTTCGTCCTCGAAGTCTTTAAACAGCGGGAACTCTAGGGTTTCCTTCTGGCACTTGGCCGCTACCTGCGCTTGCGCGCGGCACAGTTCTTTGATGAAGGGCTTGGCGGCCTCTAGGCCGGCAGCTACTACATCTTCGGTAGGCGCGGTCTGTCCCTGCTGGATAAGATCCCAGGTACCTTCGCCGCCACCGGCCTCAACCATCATAATGGCGACGTCTTCGCCGCCGTCCGCGGTCTGAATAACCCGTCCGGCCACCACCATGTTGAAGGTGGCGCGTTCCATTTCGCTGTACCGCGGGAAAGCTACCCACTGTCCATCGATTAGGGAGATGCGGGTGCCGCCGATCGGCCCGGAGAAGGGCAGACCGGAAATCTGGGTGGACATGCTGGCGGCGTTAATGGCCAGCACATCATAGGCGTCGTCCGGGTGTACGGTCAGGATAGTTTCCACTACCTGTACTTCGTTGCGCAGCCCTTTTACGAACGAGGGGCGCAGCGGACGGTCGATTTGGCGAGCAGCCAAAATCGCTTCAGTGCCGGGACGGCCTTCGCGCCGGAAGAAGTTTCCGGGGATACGTCCGGCCGCGTATTGACGTTCTTCCACATCAACGGTCAGTGGGAAGAAATCAAACTGGTCGCGCGGATTTTTCCCTACCGTGGTGGCAGATAAAACCGTGGTTTGATCATCCAGGTAAGCCAGCGCACTGCCGGCAGCCTGTTGGGCGAGTAGGCCAGTTTCGAAGCGCACCGTGCGCTGTCCGAAACGACCGTTATCGATGATTGCCTCGGAGGCAATCACTTCTGGATCGTCCATCATTTTCTTTTATTTACTCCTTGATATTCCATCTTCTAGGGCCTATGCCCTCCTGAGAGCTATCACCTTGCGATGGGCGGTCAACGATCGAGACCCACGGAGGTTGGCGACTAGAAACTGCTGCGCCCTATCCGGAGGCCACCACCGAAGACCGAAACCTGGGTGATAGCAATTCGGCCCGGCGATAACCGGGCCGATATTCCTATGTTAGTGGCGCAAACCGAGACGCGCGATCAAAGAACGGTAACGTTCAATGTCGATGTCTTTCAGGTAGCCTAGCAGGCGGCGCCGCTGCCCCACCAGCAGCATTAGTCCCCGACGGGAGTGGTGATCATGCTGGTGAGTTTGGAAATGCTCAGTTAGATCCGAGATCCGCTTGGAAAGCAGCGCGATCTGGACCTCAGGCGAACCCGTATCACCGGGATGGGTCGCATATTCTTCCATAATCTTGGCTTTTTCATCTTTACTCAGTGCCACTGGGTTCTCCTTTTCCTATACTTGTTGCACGGAGCTCCGGGGCAGTTTCACCCGGGCATGACGCATCCGTGGCCGGCTTGTAACGGCTTTACTAGCCTAACATCACCGCTGCTGGCTATCCTATTTTGGCGCTGGTGAACTAGGACACGGCGCGGGCGGGAGCGCTGGCACGGGTTACGCGCGGAGCCTTGGTTTTTCCTCCCGCCCAAGAATTCGGAAAAAGACCGCAGTCATTTTCCGAATTCTTATGCCCACCGCGCCTGCTCGGATAAAACCAAGCCCCCGCGCTGGTGCGGCACCAGCCATTTTCCTCCTAATATGTCCTAGCCCGCGCGGAAGGCACTTCCCATTTCGCCCTCGGGCTGCGGCAACCGTCCGTCTTTGATCGCCCGCAGGAATTCGGAGTGATCGGCCTCGGTCTGGTCGGCGTAGGACCGGGCGAAGGTGGCGAAGGCTTGTCCCGGTTTATCAGATTTACCCAGGTAGCCGGCAATCATAGCGGCGCCGTGGGTGCGCGCGTGTCCTTTCGCCAGCAGCAGCCCCACGATCCCCGCGTAGTCGCATAAAGAATTGCCTCCCAGCCGATCCAGGGGCACGGTTCCTTTCATATTGCGGAACTGGCGCACGTAGTATTGATGCTCCCCTACGCTCGCCCAACCCAGGAGGGGATCAGAGACGGTTTGCAGCGCCCGCTGATATTCAACCACCCGTTGCCCCTGGTGGGCGTGCCATTCTTTAGAGCCGTGCACATATTGGGCGAGTACCGAGCGGCGGGCCTGTTTGAGCTGCAGGAAGATTACGTCCGTGGGGGTGGAGCCTTGCAGCAGCGCGATATAGGCTCGCAGACCCACCGAGCCTACCCCGACTACTCGCTGCGCGATATCGACTAGGGTGTATCCGCCTAATACTCGCGCCCATTGTGGGGAAATAGTGTGCAGATATTCGTCGAGGGCGCGCGCCACCGCATCCCAATCATCCTGGGGAATTTGGGTGGTTAGCGGCGGTTCTGGGGTTATCTTAAGGCTGCCTGCGGATTCTTGGGCGAACTTGGGGAGCGCCCGATCCGAGGTACGTTTCATTGCTTTGGCGGCGGCACGCTCAATTTCTTTAACCAACTTGGGAGTTAGCTCTTTCGAGGTGAGTTTTTCCAGGTCAATCCGGTTAAAAGCGCGCTCAAAGAGGGGGCGGCCCGCCAGGTAGGCGATTTCGTCCCGGTAGGCATTAACGCAGGCGACTACCGCGTCGGAGCATTTGGATTCGGAAAGATTATTTTCCCGCCCCGCCACGTGGATCGAGGCGGTCAGGCGGCGCAAATCCCATTCCCAACTGCCGGTATGTGCCTCGTCGAAGTCGTTGAGGTCAATTACTAGCTCCCCTTCGGGGGAACGATAAAAACCGAAGTTTCCCAAGTGGGAGTCCCCGCAAACTACCGGTTGGATCCCGGTGGCGGGTAGAGCGGCCGAGTCGGCGGCTTGGACTACCGCCGCTCCCCGTAAGAATCCGTAGGGTGAAGACGCCATCCGCCCTACCCGAATCGGGATCAGATTTTCTACTCTGCCCTGGTGAGAGTCTTGGATGAGGGCGATGGGGTCGCGATCGGGCGGCGACACCCAGGCTGCCAAAGAACTGAAGGGAACGGTATCGCGCAGCGAGCGTCCGTATTGGTACCGCTTTTCCCGCGGTTCGGGAGGTGCGAGCAAAGATTGATATTTCACCGGAATATTCACGCTGTAAATTCTATATTCTTTGTGCGTATTAACCGATTTCAACACCTTTTCCCCGTTTGAAATGGCATTAGCCTTTTGGAATGGAAGCCGCCTAGACGGCGGTGATACCGCAGTTAGATAACGTTGGTGACTGGTTGGCTGTAGGATTTGAGGTCTTCCCAGGAATCTGCGCGGGCAGTGTCATTTTCGTAGGCGATTAGGTATCCCCACTTTTGATCTGCGTAGGCGTCCTCGGCAATCAAACGTCGCACTAATGATTCTGCGGCTTTACGTTTGGCTTGCACCTGCTCGTCATCACGTCCACGTTCTGATTTGCCTTCAATAATCCAGTACACGCCATCACTGTCGCGGGCAACAAAGTCTGGGAAATAACGATCTTTAGAGTTGTAGTACACGAAAGCCCCATCTTGCGGGTGCAAACGGTGCCACCACTTGATTCCTGGCGAAGTATTTAGCAGCTTGGCCAATACATATTCACCGGTGTAGGAGTCGAAGGATTCCTCAGCGAAAAGAGACTTGAACCAGCCCCCATAAACCCGTCCCCGCACAAACTGTTCACGGCTGTCAATCTGGTCATGCACTATTTCACCCATCGGCAGGGTGTATCCCGAGCCGGGCAGGGTTTTAGGGTGAATGGTGGAAACTTCACGGGTGGCGCGTAGCGTCTCATCTATATGTTTTTGCACCAGCTTAGAAAGCTCATCACGCGCAGAAGCCAGTGATTTCACCGTCCATCCCGTGAAAGTCACGCCTTTCATGAAACTAGGAACCAGGAAGGTAGAAACATAGCGATGATTCTGGTCTGTTTTTGGCACCAGTTGCAGGTTCATCACCAGTTTAACCAGGCCTTCTTGGGCGTCAGCATCATTAACATGAAGCGAGTCTACTTCCGCACTTTCCCGATCTTCAGCCCGCAGTTTCTTACCTAACACGGCAACAATTTCCTTACGCAATAACACGTCACCTGTAGAGGTAACCCGCCGTGCCGCCTGCTCGATCTGCTCATCACTAATCTCTGACAAGTCAATAGGCGGCTGGCTAACGGTAATCGTGGTCACCGGGAACTGGTAACTAACCTCAGCAAACTCAGGGTTACGCTCAATCGTAACTTGCTCCCACGCCGGGGCGGCATCTACCCCGGATTCGCTAATAGTGCGAACTCCCAGCCCTGGAAGCCCCGGCTCCCCCGGCTCACCAACCAACACCGAACCTTCATGACTTGCAAATACCTGCGAACCATTCACAAACGAGAAAGTGGTATCCACCGGGGCCCCGGTGGGCTGGCTGACGCTATCACCGTCAACGGCGACAGGATTAGCAGAGATTTCGCTACCGGCACTTTCGATAGCCTCACGCATCCTACCTACATCTTGGTTGGCTACCGCTTCTTCTAAACCAAACTGCTGCAGCACATTCTCGGCAGCCAACAACTCACTAAATGACTGGTGGGCGATAATATCCAACTGGTCAATCTGCCCCACCCCCGTATACTTCCCGAACGGCAAACGCAACCCGCGCCCCATCGTCTGCTGGGTCAAAACCTCCGAAGCCATCGCCCGCAGCGTTACCACCACCGCGATGTTCTTAACATCCCAACCCTCTTTAAGCTTATTGACACTAACCACCGCTAACACCGGCGAATACGGACGATCCAACTCCTCGAGCAGACGCTGAGTTGCTTCGTCCTCATGCTTAGAATCCACCTGCAACACCGCATCAGCCTTACCCAGATACTCCGGGGTACGCAACAAATCAGTTACTTGGGTAGCGTGCTCCACATCCGAGCACACCACGAAAGCAACCGCATTCACATGACCGCGCTCTTGCTCTTTCGCGTAAGCATCGTAATAAGCCTGTTTAATCTCCCGCAGCTGCAACGCATCACGCAGCTGCTGCTCCTCCGAGGCTTTACCCGCGCCATAACCCGTCTTACGGAACGCCAACACCGGAGCCTTCACATACTTGTCCTGAATAGCTTTATACAGCGGATACTCGAAAATAACCTTATCTGTTGTCTTATCCACCGAGGCAGTCAAGCCAATAGCCGCAGCCGGATCTAGCTCTTTAAGAGCGGCATTAAACGCTACCGCGCTCGTACCGTAAAGATGCGACTCATCGGCAATCACCACCAGGTCATCAAGATTTTTGAGGTAATCAAAAAGCACCCCCGCGTTCTCATCAAACCTGCGGGGCTTGCGCCGCATCGCCTCCTGGGTACCACCATGAGTATCCCCGTCCTCGGACTTGGGTGCAATCAATTGCTGGATATTGAAAATGAACGCCAGTAACGGCACCTCGCGACCAAAAGCCAGCTGCGCTGGGCCATTCTGGCGAGCCACCCACGCCGAATAATCCTGCGGCGTAACCACCTGCGGAGGCACCCCAGAACCAGCAATATACCGAGCAGACCCCGGAGAGAAATTTTGTACCGTCTTCGCCTGTACCGTTTTACCAGGGGTAACAATCATGACATGACCTACCCCTTGACGGCGTAAATACTCCACGAACGCCGCCATTAAATAGGTCTTCCCCACCCCGGTCGCCAGATTCAACACCTGCATCACCGCCGGGTCATAATCTCCATCGAGAGTAAACACCAGCTTGCGCAGCGCTTCTTTATTGGGAGCCCGCAAATCAAACTGGGCGCTAATTTCTTCCAGCATGTCGGAATCAAAACTAATATTAAGCCGACCCGCCATTACCGCTCACCCCCTGCGCTAAAAGAAAAAACATCATCCGGCACGGCAACCACCCGTGAACCTTTCACCGCTTTCCGTAGATGCTGACGCACCCCATCCATCACGCTGGTAGCAGCCAGCACAATCGTCTCACCCGGCCGCACCTGCGAGGCCAACCAATCCACAACCTCCACAGTTGCGACGCCCTCAACCACTTTCAACAAAGAATTGCCGCGCCTACCGTCAAACACATAATCATCATCAGGATGCAACAATCTGAACCCCAGATTCGCTGCTACCGACTCAATAAACACCTGCCCAATCGCCGCCGCCGTTAGCATCACCCGACCCAACTGCGGATCGTAATCAAAACAAGCCGGCGACAAATGCGCCACCTGAAAACCGCCACCCCCACGCCAATTAACCACATCTTTCGAGCGGCGAGTTTTCACCATCTGCTTGACTGCCCGAATATCCGCCGACTTCTTCAACTCCGGGCTCTCACTTATCGCCTTATTAAGTAAAGAAGTCAGCCTCTGCGCATCATCAGCGTTTAAACCCTCCGGTAAACCCTCATCGGTAGCGTCCACCCGTTCGCCCTTCGAGCGAGTGATACCACCCGGATCAGTATCGTTAATTACCTTCTCTAACCGAGGACGGGTAAAGCGTTTAAAAGTATCCTCCACCAGCTCACACGTCACCCAACGCCTGCCCATCTTCTGCGCGACAGCAGCCGTAGTTCCTGAACCTGCAAAGCAATCTAGTACTATATCGCCTGGTTTGGTACCGATGTGGATAATCTTCTCAAGCAGTCGTTCGGGCTTAGGGGTGGAGAAAACCACATTCAAGTCAGAAAATAAGGCTTTAAGTTCTGCTTTTGCTTCACGGTTATGACCAGCTTCTGAGTTAGGCCACCAAGTTTCGGGAGGAATCGAAAGACGTGCCGAGTCCTCGTATTCTTTCACATAAGGTTGAAGCCCAGAGCCTTTATCTTCCCAATGAAGGTCATTGACCTTTTCCTCTACTGTTGATGCTTTCCAACGCCAATTGCCTTCTGTTCCATCTGGTTTTATCGGCCAAACTTCAGTTCCATCAGGAGCAATTATCGGATACCAAAGATTAGGTCTATCTTCGCGCAAGCTATTTTTGCCCCATTTCCTAAGTGGCCCGGGTGCACGGTATCGACGCCCTTGTGCGTCAGTCAGAGGAAAATCTAGCTTTACCGTTGATTCAAGTTTATTAGGTGACCAATTCAGTTCTTTTGCATAAACAAGGAGAAAATCATGCCTTTCAGAAAACTGATTGGCGTCCATTCTTGGAGAATCTCCCTTCTCCCATGCAACCTCAGCCACAAAATTCGCGGCACCAAACACTTCGTCCATCAGCAGTCGCATCCTATGTACTTCCACATCATCCAAATGCACCCAAATGGATCCGTCCTCACTCAAGAGTTTCTTTAAATGCAGCAAGCGGTCGCGCATCATGGTCAGCCACACGGAGTGTTCCAGGTTGTCCTCGTAATTGACGAAAGTCTGCGCGGTGTTGAATGGCGGATCAATATAGATCAGCTTCACTTTGCCCACATATTTTTCGGCTAACTCTGGCACCCGGGTAAGCGCCTCCAGCACGTCCCCGCTCTCTCCCAAAATCAACAAGTTATCGTCTTGCGGCTCCAGATCAGCACGCTCAGAATACTCGAAATCCTCACTCTTGGGAGTTTGTTTACCCTGAACGTGTTCGTCATAGACCAGGGTGTGGGTTTCACAGTAACGCGGATCGGCGGGATCAACCCAGGTGTAACCATATTTGCCGGTTTCGGTAGGAATCAGAGCCTTGTCCTTGTTGTACCAAGTAAGTTGCAGGCGTTGTTGCGACATCTAATAGCCCTCTCCCTTGCGCGCCAATAAAACACTTCACAGATACCCTGATATTACCGCCCCACGATAGCGCCCCTAAGCAACCTGCCGGTTTAGACGCTCTCTAGGGCGCTTCATTTAGCTTCTCGTGTTGGCTGTTGGCCTCCAAGGCTTTGGCAGCGAACTTGTCGAAATCTGACTGATATTCCCTGTCTTGGATTACCCGATATTTTTCCAGTTCTTCTTTGGCTTTATGGTCTGCTATTTTCTTGGAGATATTCCCGGCGCTCTCTAAGAGTTCGCGACTATCAAGAGTGAGTACTTGGTTCAGGAATTCTTCCCATTTTTCCATGGTGGTGGGAATATGCCGCTTGGCACGTGATTCTGCCAGGTTTAGGTAGGCTTCAACGATTCGTCCTAAATCGGCCAATTCGTCTTTCGTTAGGTAGTTCTTGGCGACGGTAACATCGCTGGTTAGGACTTTCCCTTCTGGGGAGTTTTTCCAAGTTGTTAACCCCATGTGTGGTTTGGCGGCGTCAGCTCGCTGGGCAATCAACTCGGCAGCGGTATGACCATGAACCGCGTAATGCAGTTTGTTTTGAACGGCAGCAAAGAATGTTTTGGTGGTGGGGGCATTGGGGCTGTAGTCGACTGCGGTGGCATAGATGTCGGTTATTTTTTGGTAAAAGCGGCGCTCCGAGAGACGAATCTCGCGGACTTCTTGGAGCAGTTCCTCGAAATAGTCATGCCCGAGAAACTTCCCCGACTCCATGCGCCCGCGGTCAATAACATAGCCGCGCAGAGTAAAGTCTCGAAGCACTGCGGTTGCCCACTGACGGAACTGGGTAGCGCGAATAGAATTTACGCGGTAGCCAACGGAAATAATGGCATCTAGGTTGTAATGCTGAATTTGGCGAGTTACCTGGCGAGAGCCCTCTTGGCGAACTATTGGAAAAATTCCAATAGTTGCTTCTTCGGTCAGTTCTTTAGAATCAAAAATCTGCTGCAGATGGTAGTTAATAGTGGTAACATCCACATCAAACAGCTGCGCCATCAGCTTTTGCGTCAGCCAAATCGTTCCCTCTTGATAACGCACTTCAACACCCGCGCCGGGCTGAGCGGTGAATACCAGAAACTGCCCGGAATCATGCTTAATTATTGTCCGAGAACTGGTTTGTTCCAAGCTCTTTTTAGGTTTACTATTCTTCGTCATACCGTTTTTCTTAACCATCCTTCGATTGAGGTTTTCCATTCGCAAATCATCACTTCTGAGTCTGAACCGACTGTTTGCGCCGCGCGGTTCTCACCCTCTCCCGCTAAACCCAAAGAATTGTTTCCGATAGCAAGATGGGTTCCGATGGCACATTTTTCCTGTAAAGGCAAAAGCTATTCTTTAAAATCTATCTCGACCTCGGCGGCGTTGTAGATATCCACCCTGTTTTGCACATCCACGCTATGTACGATCCAGCCACGCAACGAACATTTTTGAATGAACTCATCTATACGGTTCACACCCCCCATTTCCCGTAAAGTAACCACTATCCCAAACCGCAAATTTCCAAATGGGGCGCCCGCAGGCTTATCCCACCGGGTGGTCTTGCGGATTTTCAACCCCCACATCTGCGTCTTGTAGGCCTTCCTACCGCGCTGACCATTACGAAAATTCTCGCCGATATGTTTGACGTTATCCCACTTGCGGTAGCTATTACGGGCCGTGCCCTCAGTAGTGAAATCATTATTTTCACCTTGGCGGTTATTGTTAACCGCTATCAAACTATCCTTGTCATCAATACGCCCAAAGTGTAAATCCAATTCAGTACTGGTATAGTCCACGCCTTGACGGCGGTCACACGGGGGAAAATAGCACAAGGTGGCACGGGCAATATACGGATGTTTTTCATTCACAACTGGCACTGGAATATCGAAGTTATAAGTTTCATAAGAAGCAGACATCCCAGTCAACACAAATTTAATTTCATCATCTTTAGACTTAACCAAATCCTCTATGCGAATGGGAACCTGACCATAGCCTCGCTTAGAATCCTCACGAAAATCCCATCCCGCAGCCGCGTCAATTATCAGCGCTTTGGCAACTTCACGATTAAACCCCATTATCTGCATTAAATAGGCCATTTTCCGCGCTATCCACGGTGCCGCAAAAGAAGTCCCCTGTACCCAAGAACCCCCGTTTCCTGCATAGGCATACATGGGGATATCCTGATCCCCACCAACTGCGCAGACGTCAGGTTTTTTGAAGAATTCCAAGACCGGACCACTTCGGGAATAGCTGGCAGTTTCACCGGAAAATGAGGTTGCATTTACGACTAAGGAGTTAATCGAATCAGCGGGAGCCCCGATTTTCTGTTGTTGTTCCTGCGTTTGATTGGTACCTGCCACCACAAAAACAATGTCATCAAATCGAGATTGCAATTCATCCAGAATAGCGCCCTCGGGAGACACGAAGTTACGCGCTACCTCTCGCACAGAACCCTGGGAAATGTTCCATACTTTAATGTCACGGTTCTGTTCCACGATACTTTTCACTCGCCTCATGAATGCAAACGAATCTGATCGCGATCCCGTAGCGACCCCGAAGTGCCGCACCCGGAAACGACCACAACCGTCATCCAAGTCCGGTACTAGACTCGGACCGTCGACAATAAGCGATGTAACTTTTGTCCCGTGAGCATAATCCTCCGGTCGTATTTCAATTTCAGGGGGAATCAGATTTATTGACTCAACCCAATCGGAAAAATACACATTTTCATCAAACGGGGTATCAATCACTCCGATAATGGGTTCATTACCCGCTTTAGGTATATCCAAAGGATTGATACCCGCCTCATCGAACTCTTCGGGGGTCAATTCGGAGATATCGGAAATCGCCATCGATACCAGGAAGGGATATTTCCCTATCAATACACTGTATTGCTCCGGGCTCAGCCGGAGAGCGCTTCCCAACACTTGGTCAGGCGTGACTCTTAAACCCAAACCATCTAGAAAATCGCGAACATCGCTGTAGCCGGTATCGTAAAGATTTACAACTACCCAGCCGTCAACTGCCTCCTGCTGAGCACGTATGCCGAAACGCTCAGCGAAATAAGCATCCCTGATTACCTGGAAAAAGCTACTCTTCGGCAGTTTATAAATCCACTTATTTTTGGAAGTCTTTTTTATTTTCTCCAGTATTTCATAATTGATAGTGCCACCGTGTTGCTCAACAATTGCTGCGCAACTATCCAAAACATTGATGGACTCATCAACCGTGGTTTCGCTGACACAATAGGTAATCACATGGTGGGTGTTCTGGTAGTTGCCCTCGAAGCAGGCTCCTACAATGAAATTACTAGCTTTAGAGCTGCCTCCGCCAAGTAGGCGGCGAATCCGGTTACTTTTAGCCGTTATTTTTTTATAGTAAACGCTGATCAATGGATTGAAGGGTATCTGCTTTTTCTGCCAATACTCCTTTATTTCCATCAACTGTTGACGCAAATCTAACAGGTGTTGGGCAGTAACTTCCCCATTCTTGGGTAGTTGAGGCAAACCTGGTCGCCGAGCACCTTTGGTTTGGAACTGACCTTTAAGCTGAAGCAGGTTATTCACCACGCACCTCCCGCAGTTCCCGGGAAATAGTTGTCTTCGGCACCTGGGAAAGCACTTCAATTTCTCGCAACGTAAAACCTTGCCGACTCAGCTCTGCATAATCCTTGATAGATTTACCCGGACAGACCTGGGAGTAGAGACGGCGCAGATAATCGTATAGATCACCGGGTTTACTGAAAGCAAGCGAGGTTCGCAGCATATTCTCAAGGTCTCCCGGATAAGGAATCTCCGGCATTTGATTCATGATTTTTCGGAACAAGCGTACATTGCGAGCCACATTTTTGAACTTGTCCAACAATCCGCTCAACATCACTTCAGAAATTTCTAACAGGTCATCTCTGTCGTAGCGACCAAAATCAATAATGGAATCAAATCTTCTGACGAGGGCTTTATCTAGCGCCTCATAAAGATTTGTAGTGGCGATCAATACCACCTGTTCATTTAGAGAGTCGAGTTCCTTTAATAATGCCGAAGTAGCTCTGCCCATTTCCCGAACATCATGGTTATTTACCCGATCAAGCGCCAGGGCATCTATTTCATCGAACAAGACCACTGCCTTATCGGGGTGCCGCATATCGTTTATTTCCGTGAAAAGACGCCCTATATTCTTACCTGTTTGTCCAAGTTTGCTGTCAATAACCGCGTTAAAATCCACCAGATAAAGCTCACGCTTGGTTATTCTGGCGATTTGGCGAGAGGTCTGGGTTTTCCCGGTACCCGGAGGACCTTGGAACAAAAACTTGTTTACCCCGATATTGTGGGAGATTGCATTGCATACACCGGTAACGTCCATGGCTATAGCCTCCGGGAGAGGCAACGGTGCTGAAGCAGACTCAAAACGACGAAGAAAATCTCCCCCGTCCTCCCCTAAAGCTTGCGGGACAAACGCGTTAGCATCAGAAATGAGAGCCATAATATATGCAGCTAGCTCCGCGTCACCGGCAGCCTCAAAGTCACGGGCAATTTCTGACGCCTCAGCGCGGAATGCAGATTCATTTCTGTCTTCGTGATATCTAATCAGATTGATAACATTGCGTTTCTTCAAGACGTCCCCTTTCGTTACACACAAGCGTAGGCACACTTTGGGACAGATGCAAGTCATTTGGGACACGATTTCAATTATTCACAAAACATTAGGGCTTTCCTGCTGGTAGAAGCAATTAGCAACAATTAAATATCCTCAGATAAAAACACACCCCGTATCCAGCGCATCCAGATTCCCGGTACTTTTCCCGGTTTCCCCGCTGAGTAAACTCGCGCATTCTCAATGTGGCACACTCAAGGTATGAGCGCCGCAGCGCTGCCCAGACGTAGCAGTCTCCTAAGGTGACTGCCTCTGCCTCGCCCTCGGAAAACGCCTCAATGACAACATTTTTAACGCGAATAAAGCCCGGGGCGCGAAGAAAGGTATTGAGTAAATCCGGTACCTTTCAAATTTAGGAAAAATAAGCGAAACTATTTAAGTCGAAAAGTGGAGTTTGTCAGGTCAGAGGGCTACTTTCTTGAGTTCAAAGCCCAATCCGGCTGACGTATCGGGGGAAGGTGACGATGATTTTACGAGTTGTCCTGGAAGGACTGGTGCTGGGCGCGCTGCTGATTTTGCTCTGCGTCATCGGCATCCGCAAAAGCCCGGTTAATATGGTGTATCTTTACCCTCCCCAGGTGCAGGAACGGTGCGTAAAGTTGGGATTGACCACGCGTAATAAAATCAAACGCGGCCGCGCGATTTTCAAAGCTATTTGCATTCCCGGCTACATTATTTACACGCTGGTCTGTGTTTATGCGATAAATGACACCCGAGGATTCCTGGCAGGCTTTTGGCAGATAGCGGCAATTTTATTCATCACTAACCTCGTCGACCGTTTCTTGGTAGACGAATACTGGGTGGGACACACCAGGGCGTGGATTATCCCTGGTACCGAGGATTTGCAGCCATACATTAGACTCCGCGACAAGGTCATCAAATGGCTATTCGGCACGGTCGGGGTGGCAGTTTTGGCAGCCATTCTCTCTGGTATAGCCACAGTTTTCACCCGCTTAAGCTAAAACACTCCCTGGCTCCGCCGACGCCCCTACTGCCCACACAGGGCTTGCTTGTAGAGGTTGGCTATCACCGCAGCTCCAGCATTGGTGGGATGGGTGCCATCATCTACCAGGTACTCTCGATGCCCTTCGCTGGCCGCCCACCAGTCAATAATCCCCACATTCGGATTGGCGTTCGCCAGACGGTTCAATATTTCATTATTGATATCTTGCAAAGGATTCGGATCGCGGATAGTCACCAGATACATGGGCCTGCCTTCGGCGGTGTCGATCAGGTTTTGCACCAGCCGATCGCCGTACAATACCCCGTTACTGCCTAAGGCATACACCAGGACCCGGGGACGAATCCCCTGATTCTTGTATTTAGCTAACACGTCTGGGCCGCGCTGGATCTGGCGACTAGTTTTCCCGTCGACTACCGCGTTTGGCAGCACTTTCTTAATCGCCGGGGTAGCCTCGTCGGTTACCGAATCCCCAATAATGAGGACGTCGGCATTACAGGTGCCGGTGGCCGGATCTATATGCCATCCGGTGGTATCCAAGTTATTGGGAACCTTCTTGGCCACGGGTTTTATCCCCTTAGGCTCTTCTTCCGGTTTGTCGGTCTCGTCCTTGTCCTTAGTTGCTGGCTTCTCTACCTTCGGGGAGGGGGCAGCAGTAGCGGCAAGTTCGGGACGCAATTGCACCGCCCGGTTTTTCGCTATCTGCTCCCAGTTAGCGGGGTAAAACGCCAAGATCCCGGCTACTACCAGTGACAGCGCGGAAAGCACTGCGAACACCGTGAGCTGCACTTTGCGGAGCCGGCTCTGCGCCTTAAGTTTTGCGACCTTCTTTTCTCCCGGTTTTTTCCAAAGGGAACTTACCAAGCTGGAGGGCGCTTCTGTCAGGTGATAGAAAACTTCTCCGGCAACTACCACTATCAGGAGCTGCAAAAGTTGCTGCCACCAGGTGGGCGGAACTGTGCGGGTAGCCGGATTCAGCATCAGCAGGATCGGGAAATGCACCAGGTAGAGGGCGAAGGAGCGGGAACCCAGATAGTTAAAAACCGGGTTGCATAGCAGTTTTGAAATCACGGAGCCAGCGGAAGCCGCCGCTCTGATTATTAGCGCACTGAGGATCGCCGCCAGCAGGAACCCGCCGAGATAAATCGCCGGCATCTCCCCATTTCCTCCGATAGCGAAGACTACTAACGCCACGAGGCTCCCGGCTGCCAGTATCTGCAGCGCAGTGCCTTTTCCGGTCTTCGCCTCGCGAGCAGAATCGGAACCCGGCGAAGAAACCTGCGGGTAAATAAAAGCTAAGAACGCGCCTACTAGCAGTTCCGCGGCGCGAGTATCCAGGCCGTAATAGGCGTGAGTAACATCCTCTCCCGCCATCCAAAAGATCGCCATTGCCGCCGCAGACGCCAGAATCAAGACTGCGGTAATCGCCGGGGCTGCCCGCCGGACTTTAAGCAGCAGGTAGACAATCAGCGGCCAGATCACATAGAACTGCGCCAACAACCCTAAAAACCACAGGTGCGTGAGCGGGGAGGGCAGCCCTGCCGCCGCGAAATAGGGGACGTTGCGGAAAATGTAAAACCAGTTGCTGACGAATAGGGTCGCCGGTAGGCAGTCGCTTTGCACTTTCAGCAGCAGGCTGGGCGCGAATAGATAGGTCAGGGCGGCGGCAAGCGCGATAGTGATAACTATCGGGAAAAATAGCCGCCAGAAGCGTCGTAGCAGGTAGCGCCGGTAAGAAAAGACTCCCTTATCGAGGGCGCTGACTACGCTGCGGGTAATCAGGAACCCAGAGAGTACGAAGAATACGGTCACCCCGATAAATCCGCCGGGTAACACGCTGGGGCGCAGGTGGTAGAGAACTACCGCCACAATTGCTAGCGCTCGTAGCCCATCCAGTGCCTTTATCCTGCTGCTCCGGCGCCGCTGAGGAAGAGATTTTCCTGGCGCCGGCGTATTTTCGGACAAAGATTGCGGGGAACATTCATCATTTGTCATGACTAAAGTCTAGCGCGAGTTGAAAGCGAATTTAAAAAGGTCACAAAAACAGGCTCGGACAACTCCGTTATTCCTAAATCGGTACCCCCAGCCCACCCTCGCTGCGAGGCCCTAACGTTTATCCTTATCTGCACCTCCAAGTTTTGTAAGGATAGCGCTTATCCTTACATCCAGCCCTAAGTTTTGCAAGGATAAGCCTTATCCTTGCAATCACCTACTTTAAAGTGCGAAAATAAAGTAAGAACTTTCAGCGATACCGGAAACACCCACAATACGGCAGCGCCGCCGCAATGGTGGCGGGAAACTAAGTCCCGGGGAGGCGAACACATGGGGCATTACGAAAAACGGCATTGGGCAGCAAATTTGTCTGCGTTTTCTCGGGAAGGCCGGCGCAGCGGCGATTACCGCTCCTACGTACCTGACCTGCTGGCGGGAAATATCGTGATTACTGAAGAAAACTCCGCCGCCGCTGCTCTCTTGGAACGGAAAATCCTGGCGTTTTCTCCGTTAAACTCGCAGCTAGGGATGGAGTCTTTGGCGCGGTTGATCTTGCGCGGTGAAGCTATTGCCTCCAGCAATATCGAGGGATTGCAGGTTGCTCCGCGGGAACTGGCGCGCGCCGAACTGAAGGAAAAAAGCGGCACTGATCCGCGCAGCACCGCTGGGGACGTTATCCGCAATATCCAGATACTAGAGGACGCAACCAGCAAATTAGCTAGCGCCGAGACGGTTTCACTTGCGGACATTGTGGATTTGCAGCAGAAACTAATCCACGAGGAAACTTGGCAAGGGATCCGCAGCAGCCAAAACTGGTTAGGGGGCAGCTCCTACCATCCCCTAGCTGCCAGCTATATCCCACCCTCCCCCGAACACCTCGATGGTTTATTAAATGACCTGGTCAACTATCTAAATGGGGCAGAGCACGGCCCGCTACTGCAGGCGGCGCTGGTGCACGCACAGTTCGAATCCATCCACCCCTTCCCCGATGGCAATGGTCGCATCGGGCGGGCGCTGATCCATATTGTTTTAACTCGCCGCGGCCTCACCCAGGGGGCTCCCCTGCCGCTATCTTTGGCGCTCGCTACCAGAACTGACCTGTACGAGGACGCGCTTTCTTCCTACCGCCACCTCGCCGCCCCCCGCAGCGACCAGGCAATATCGGCGGTGAACCATTGGATCAAAGTATTCTTGGATGCTTGCCAGATTGCGCTCACCATTTCTGAAAGCCTTAAGAACCAAGTCGAGGAGCTGCAAGCCGACTGGAAGGCGCGGCTAGATTCCTGGTACCTCAGCGAGCACCACCGCTCCCTGCGCATTGATGCGGCCGCTAACCGTTTGCGACAGCAACTACCCAACCTGCCGATGTTCACTATCGCTTCTGCCGCTCAAACCTTAAAGGTTTCTCGCCCCGCTTTCGAGAACGCCGCTAAAGATTTAGTTGCGGCGGGAATAGTGGCGCCGCTTAGTATCGGGCGTGGGCAACGCGGCTGGTGGCAACCAGATTTGTTTGACCTGATCAGTGGCAGCGAACGCCGCCTTGCCTCCACCCAGTGGGATACCCTGGTCTCTGCCCCGCGCCGCCCCGTACCCAATGCTTTGACAGCTCGCGCCCTGACAAACGCGCAAAGAGTTATCGAGGGTAAAGATCCCGAAGATGGGGCAGTTTTTGAGGACGCAAACCAGGCGGCAGAATTTCTGGACTCTCTAGCATGAAAATTCTTTTTGACCGCCAGAACATAACGTAGACCCATATCTTTACCTCGTACCCTTAAAATCTTTACTTTTTACTCCTTGCTTGCCGTAAGAAGTAAAGATTTTGAGGTGATAGCTATCTATGGCAACGAAATTTCAATAAGAAACTTGCGGCTAGCGCCTATAAAATCCATTCTCTTCCAGACATAAAAGGGAGCGAGGGGTAGTATCAGTATTACCGGGGTCACAACGGGGTGTCCTCGGCTAGTAGTTCACCAGTTTTAGCGCGCGGCACTGACCGGGGTAATCGGCAGGGAACGCCTACCTGCGGGGCTGACTTGAACCTCAGAATTCCATTGCACTCTGCTACCACAAGAGGTGCCGCATCCGCAGCCTGCCCCGGATGCCTCCTCGGGCATATCCTCGAAATCATCAGCGACTTCCTCGCCGCGCAGGGCAGTCGCAATCATCAACTTGATCCGGTTTAGCTGATTAACTTCCGAGGCGCCCGGATCATAGTCGACCGCCACCACATTGGCTTCCGGGTAGCGGTTACGCAATGCGCGGAACATGCCTTTGCCAATCACATGGTTCGGCAAGCAGCCGAAAGGCTGAGCGCAAATAATGTTGGGGCAGCCATGCTCAATCATGTCCACCATTTCCGCGGTCAAATACCAGCCTTCACCAGCCTGATTACCCATGCCTGCAATATCGACAGAACGCGCCGCCATATCTTTGATTCGCCGATGCATCTCGAACTTGCCGTTAGTTTTAGCGAAAGCCCGGCGAATCGCGTCCTCATAACGCTCTAAGGCCCACAGACCCGCATCCATCCCTAACTTAACTTTGCGGGAATTGCCCATTTCGTCGCGTTCAAAGTTTCCGCTGGCCAGGGAGTAGTGGAAGAACTGGATCAGGGTGGGCAGTTCCGCTTCGCAGCCTTCTTCCTCAATCACCCGCACCGCGTGATTATTAGCATCCGGGTGGAACTTCACCAGGATTTCTCCCACCAAACCAACCCGAGGGCGACGCGGCTCATCGTTCAAAGCAAAACTATCGAACTCTTTGACACATTCCTTAATCAGGCGGGAATAGCTGAGGCGACCGCCCCAGGTGGCCGAGTATTTTCCAGCCGCAAACCACTCCTGAATAATCTGATCCCAACGCCGATAAAGCTCCATCGCGGAGCCTTTCACCAGCTCATAGGGGCGTACCCGCAAAAGCATGGTTTGCAACATGTCCCCTAAGCAGATAGCTTGCAAAATCCGGTGGATTGCCGGCCAAGAAAGCTGGAATCCGGGATTTTCTTCAATACCTTGCACCGAGGCGGCAATCACCGGCACCTGCGGATATCCGGCATCCCGCAACCCTTTACGCAACAGGGACGCGTAGTTGGTTGCCCGGCACATTCCTCCGGTCTGCGAAATCGCGACCGCAGTTTTATCTGGGTTGGAGCGCCCGGAAGTAAACTCCTCAATCAGCTGCCCAATCACCACAATCGCGGGGTAGCAAGAATCGTTGTTCACGAACTTGAGGCCAGTTTCCATCGATTCGCGGGAAGTATGTTCCAGCAAACGCACATTCAACCCAGCGCGGCGCACCACCGGCTGCGCCAGACGGAACTGGATAGGCGCCATTTGGGGAACCAGAATCTCCCAACCATCTTTGCGCATCTGCTCAGTGAACTGGGCGTGTACCTGCACGTGTCCGGCTTTCGCCAGGCGAGACTCTTCCGCGGCGGCTTCGGCTGCCGGGTCTATGCGAGTTGGGACCGCCTCTTGGTCGCGCTGCTGCGGCGCCGCATCCGGATCACCGATCCGATCCGCACTGGGATAAGTAAGCACCGTGGAGCTTTGCCGCTCCCGAGTAGCCGCATCCAGGGAACGCAGGCGAATCCGGGCGGCTCCCAGGTTGGAAACCTCATCAATCTTGAGGACGGTGTGAACGTCTCCGCGCCCCTCCAAAATCTCTTGCACCTGGTCAGCGGTAATCGCGTCCACCCCGCAACCAAAAGAGTTCAGCTGCACCAGTTCCAGATCAGGTTCGTCGCCCACCCGGGCAGCGGCCTCATAAAGCCGAGAATGATAAGCCCACTGGTCACGCACCCGCAAGGGGCGCTCCAGGCGGCCATCAAGCACCGAATCTTCGGTAAACACCGCCATTCCCAAGCCGATAATTAACTCCGGAATCCCGTGGTTCACTTCCGGATCCAGGTGATACGGGCGCCCAGCCAGCACAATCCCGCGCACCCCGTTTTCGCGAATCCACGCTAAAGCTTCGCGGCCTTTCTCCCGGATCTCCGCTTTGACGGCGGCGTCCTCTTCCCAAGCCGCATCCAGGGCGGCTTTGGCTTCCGCCTCGGTTACGTTCCAGTCAGCGAATACTTCCGCGATCCGTTTAGGCAGAAACTCTCGATTCCCCAGGTTTAAGAACGGGCTAATCAGGCGGACGTCGCTGTCTTGCACCGACTCCATATTGTTGCGGATAACCTCGGGATAGGTACCCACCACCGGGCAGTTAAAGCAGTTATCGGTGCCTTCTACCAACTGTTGTTCATAAATCACCGAGGGATAAAAAATATTTTTTATCCCTTTCTTCAGTAAGGACTCGATATGACCATGCACCAGTTTTGCGGGGTAACAGATATTTTCAGACGGAATCGACTCCATCCCGGTTTCAAACAGGTCGTGGTTAGAGCGCCCCGAAACCATCACCCGGAATCCCAACTTAGTGAGCATGGTGAACCACAGCGGATAGTTTTCGTACATATTCAGCACCCGGGGAATCCCAATATCCCCGCGGAAAGCTTTCTTTTCGGTCAAGCGGCGATACCCGAAAATCCGTTTATATTTCCAGTCGAACAGGTTCGGTAGCGCCGACTTCTTCGGCACTTTCTCTAAGGAAGCCCCGCGTTCGCAGCGGTTCCCCGACACGTGCCGCTCCCCATTAGAGAAGGTAGAAATGGTCATTTGGCAGTGGTTTTGGCACAGCCTACAGGTCTTGCGGGTGGTCTCTACCTGGAAGTTCTCCAGGTCTTCCAAGGTGGCCAAGGTGGACTCCCCCTGGCCATCATCACTTTGCTTGGCAATCAGAGCCGCCCCGTAGGCACCCATCAAACCGGCGATATTAGGACGCACCACTTCCCGCTCAGTCAGCAGCTCGAAAGCCCGCAGCACCGCGTCGTTAAGGAAAGTTCCCCCCTGGACAACTACCTTTTCGCCCAGCTCTTCCGGGGTTTTGAGTTTAATAACTTTATAGAGGGCGTTGCGCACCACCGAATAAGACAGCCCCGCGGCAATATCTTTAGGGCTCGCCCCCTCCTTTTGTGCCTGCTTCACCGAAGAGTTCATAAACACGGTGCAGCGCGTTCCCAAATCCACCGGCGATTTCGCAGCTACCGCGTCCGCGGCGAAAGCCTGAACACTGGTACCCATAGTGGCGGCGAAGGTCTGCAGGAAAGATCCACACCCAGACGAGCAGGCCTCGTTCACCGAGATGGAATCTACGGCTCCGGCGCGAATCTCCAGATATTTCATATCTTGCCCGCCGATATCGATTACCGAAGACACCCCGGGCAGCAGGTCTTCGGCGGCGCGGAAATGCGCCATCGTTTCCACTTCGCCTTGTTCTAGGTTGAGGGCGGTTTTCACCAATCCCTCCCCATAACCGGTGGAGCAGGCGCGCCCAATATAAGCGCCCGCGGGCAGTTCGGTGCGAATGCGGCGCACAATTTCCACTGCCGCCGAAACCGGGTCGCCCTCATTAGAGGCATAGTGGGTAAATACGATCCGTTTATCCTGGTCAATCACGACCGCTTTAATAGTGGTGGATCCGGAATCTACCCCCAGGAAGCAACGCCCCCGCGCCTCGGATAACGGTAGCTGCGGGATTACTTCTTTATCGTGGCGGGCGCGGAACTCAGCCAGTTCTTCTTCATTAGCAAATAGGGGGCGCATCCGCTGGGAATCAGTATCGATTTTCCCGGTAGTCAGGTCAGTTATTAACTGTTCCAGGGGGCGCGGCTCCCCTTTGTCAGCACTAAGCGCCGCCCCCAGCGCTACATAAAGTTCGGCATGTTCGGGGGTGAGGAAACTATCGGCTTTAGGTAGTAGCTCCTGGTAGGCTTTGCGCAGATTCGGGAGGAAGTGCAGCGGCCCGCCCAGGAACATGACGTTTCCGCGAATCGGGCGTCCACAGGCCAATCCCGCAATAGTTTGGGTGGCAACTGCCGTGAAGATTGAGGCTGCGAGGTCTTCATGCGCGGCGCCCTCATTAAGCAGGGGCTGCAAATCGGTTTTGGCGAACACCCCGCAGCGCGAGGCAATCGGATAGAGCTGATTGGCACCGGAGGCCAGTTTGTCTAGTCCCGAGGCATCGGTGTGTAGCAAAGTGGCCATCTGGTCGATGAAGGCGCCGGTGCCTCCGGCGCAGGTGCCGTTCATGCGCTGTTCTGGGGTGGGATGCAGATAGGTGATTTTTGCGTCTTCCCCGCCCAGCTCAATAATCACATCGGTTTGCGGGTGAGTATCTCCCACTGCTTTGGTGCCGGCGATAACTTCTTGCACGAACGGTACTTTCATCGCTCCGGCAACCGAGAGTCCGCCCGACCCGGTCACTGTCGCCTTTACGGCAATTCCCGGATGCTCTGCGCTAATATCGCGCAGCAGGCCGGCCAGTTCCCCGCGCACATCTGCGTGGTGGCGGCGATAGTCGGAAAAGATTACCTGCCGCCCGTCAAGTAGCACCGCTTTTACCGTGGTAGAGCCAATGTCGATGCCTAGCCTGAGCACCCGCTTGCCTTCGCTAGCGGCAGCGTTTTCCCAGCTCGCGAATTCAAAGGGGGCAATGGTTTTGCTCATGGCACCTCCGGCAGTTGTTGTCACCCTCAAAGTAAACTGAAAATGCTAAATTCACAGGGTGTTGAAATTAGGATAGAGCTATGGAATCGGAAGAAGCAGAAAATTGCCTCAATCAGCGCGAACGCCTAAATGCGAGAAAAAAGACCGGCAGGGAAAGTGTTAACAGCGATGAATTAGAAGCCCGGAATTACGAAAAGAAAATGTTTCCTAATTCTCCTAACCGAGAGTTAGCTGGAAAAGATCAGGGCAGCCAGAAAAATAGAATTTCCCAGCGAAAAACTAAAAAAGCTACTCGCCCCCAGGACAAAGCGGGCGGTGAAAAAACTGCGGAAGCACTTGCAAACCAAGACCCACCGACCGATAAAGAAACACCAACTGATTCTGTAACTCACCCCCGCGGCCCCAGAGGCGCCCGCGGACAAATGCGCAAAGAAATCAAACAGGTAGCCGAAGATCAATTTATTACCCGCGGCTATGACGGCACCACTATGCGTTCGATTGCTAAGGGGGCAGGCTGCGACCCCGCGATGGTTAGCTATTATTTTGGCTCCAAGCAGCGGCTATTTCGCGACTGTTTCGACCTGCCCCTAGATCCTTTGGAACAAATTTTACAGCTCTGGGAACCTGGAATTGAGGGAATAGCTGACCGACTACTTGATTTTGCTTTCACCCTCTACGAAGAACGCCTCACCAAAGACCGGATGAAAGCCCTGATGCAGGCACTGATTACCGATTCAAAAACCACCCAACGCTTTCGCGCCTATGTAAGTGACAACCTGCTCGAAGGGGGCGCCCAAGTATTGAACACTTTACAAATAGCTTCCGGGCAAACCGTGGATAAAAAAGTGGAAACCAACTTTCACGCACTCACCGAGATTTTGATGTCCATGATTTACGGGGTGGCGACTATGCGCTATATCGTGCAGCTAGAGCCCCTAGCCTCCATGCCCCGTAGCGAATTACAAAACCGGCTCGCTCCGATATTGCAAACCGAAATCGAGAATCTAGCACACGAAGTATTCCCCTCGCTATCCTAAAGAGGTGATGCAAATACTCGCCTCTTCTCCCCTGTTGACCCTATTTCTGGTTATCGCCCTCGGCACCCTCTTTGGTTCGATTCCTTTCGGCCCCCTCAAGTTTGGAGCAGCCGGAGCCTTATTCGTAGGTCTGGCCGCCGGCGCCCTCGACCCGAAACTCGGAGAAAATCTATCCCTGGTCTCTGCCATCGGACTGGCACTATTTGTCTACACCATCGGTTTAGCCGCAGGTGCCTCCTTTTTCCGCGACCTACGCAAACAAGCCCCGCTTTTAATTGGGGCAGTTGCTTTGCTCGCGGTATATGCCCTGATCGTAGCTTTTGGTGGCAAAGCCCTGGGGCTCACCTCTCCGCTGCTGGGGGGAATGTTCGCGGGATCGCTCACTACTACCCCCGCCCTGGCCGCAGCTACCGATGCGGCGGGAGGAAGCGCCCAGCCGGCAGTGGGATACGCGATTGCCTACCCGGTGGGGGTCATCGTAACCATGGTGGTAGTGACGGCACTAATGCGGATAAAACTCCCGGCAAAAAATGACCCCGATCCGGCTTCCGCTGCCGGGCTAGCTACCCAAACTATCCGGGTAGAAAACCCGATGCGAATCCAAGATATACCCGGGATTGCTGAGGTCGTAGGCTCTGCCGAGGGCGGGCTGCGGGTTTCTTATCTGCTGCGGGAGGGCAAAATGCGGGTTGCCCATCCCGATGGGGAACTAAAATCTGGGGATTTAGCGTTCCTAGTGGGAATCCCAAATGCGGTGAAAACTGCGGGGCAAGCATTGGGCAAGCCGATTGAAGAAGATATTTCCAACGACCGCACTGCCGTTAACTTTAGCCGCTTCACAGTTTCTAATAGCCGCCTGGTAGGGAAACCGGTCGCGAACTTATTCTTGCCGGCGCGTTTCCAATCACTGCTCACCCGGGTGCGCCGCGGCGACACCGATATGTTGGCTACGGCGGCTACTCGCTTGCAAATGGGCGACCGGGTACTGGTGGTTTACCCGGTAGAACGCGAACGCGATATCGCGAAAACTTTTGGGAATTCCGAACATAAAATCTCTGCCATCGATTATCTGCCGTTCGGGCTGGGGATTGCCGCGGGGGTGGCGCTAGGACTAATCGCCATCCCGCTGGGATCCCTCGGTTCCCTCGCACTGGGAGCCGCTGCCGGACCACTGGTAGTGGGATTAGTATTAGGGCGCATAGACCGACTGGGACCGCTGGTGTTCTCCCTGGCTCCCTCAGCAAATAATATGTTGCGACAAATGGGACTGGTGCTATTCCTGGCCGCAGTGGGCCTATCTTCCGGGCAAGCCTTTGCCGCCAAAGCCTTTTCCCTGACCGGCATCAAAATTGGGTTACTGTCAGCTGTCGGAATGGTGCCAGTGTTAGTGGCGCTGTGGCTGCTCGGAAAATTCTTGGGACTTTCTACTGCCCGCATGGCCGGAGCAATCGCCGGTTTCGTCGGGCAGCCTGCAATCCTCAGCCACGTGCAAGCAACTATCCCGGATGAGCGATGCGAATCAGGTTACTCCGCCACCTTCGCCCTCGGAATCATCGCGAAAATCGTATTAGTACAGATCGTAATGGTGATTTAGCTTAATGACCAGCATCAGCATAATTCATTTGTAACAGGTAAACTTCCTGCCGCAGCGCATCAGCCAAATCATCACTGAGAATACCGTCCTCCCGTAAATCCTGAATACACCCCAGTTGCAGCCGCAAGGACTCTTCTTCTAACTGATCTACTTTTACCTGCAAATTATTCGGATGGGAGCGAGAATAATTCTTCAAAAACTCCATTATCTCCTGGTGGCCCTCTAGCAGATAAGCAGCAACTTGACGCTCCAAATCATCGGTGGTGCTTTGGCGGGCACGCAAATACTTGATGGCTTCCTCTTCCATCCGTAAACGCAGAGCATGCATCTCATTAGAATTTTCAATTACCGGGGTAGAACCGGACTTTAACCGCATCTTCCTAAACCAGTCCCCTAAACGGTTACGCAGAAACTGACCAACACCGCGCAAGCTTTTCCCAGGATGATGGGCGGTAGACTGCGAACCGGATAACAGTAAGGAGCGACGTAAAACTTTGCGCATAGCCGCTACTACCGCTTTATCTGCCTGCCCAGAATCCGCGATTTCATCAAGTAGACGCATCTGGTGACGAATAGTATCAATCCGAATCTCGCGGAAAAGATTATGGGAATGAGAAGAATCCAAATCCTCATTAATTTGGCGGGTCAAACGCGTACAAACCACCGTGACCGCCAAAGGGGAACGAGACGCGAACTGATCCCGCAAAACCTTTATTACCTGCTTCTTTACCCGGGCACGTGCCTGATGAAGCTCGGTATCATCAGGTATTTCCGGAGTAGGAGTAAGTAAGGGGGTCAAGAAATTAGCCATCAACAAAGTCAATAGAATAACGCCGGAAGCAATAAAGATTAACTCGCCGCGGGCAGGAAACTCTTTACCTCCCGCCGTCACCAGCGGCAAAGTAAAAGCAATCGATAAGGTAACTGCCCCTTTAGGTCCAGCTAAAGTAGTGACCAGGGCATTTTGAATAAGTTTAAGGGCGCGAACCTTGCCGCCCGCAAAAACCTCGGTAAACTCTATTGAGGATTTGTTCCGCCGCTGCAAACGCAGGTAGTAACGCCAATCGAAAAGCAAAACCCATACAAAACGCAGCACTACACTGAGGGCAGTTATCGCAAAAACTAGCCCAATCAGGGATAACGGATTAGAATTTTCACGCCAAGTACTGTTAAACACCCCCGGGATTTGCGTACCCAACATGATGAACACAATCCCGTTGAGAATAAACGCGACAACTTCCCAAACCGAACCGGACACCAGACGTACCCGAGCAGCAAAAGCACTCGTCCTCTGCGGAAGTAAAGTAACCAAAAGACCACCGGCAACTACCGCTAAAATCCCGGAAACGTGCAGCTCTTCAGCAATAATAAAGAAAACCAAAGGTGAGAGCAGTTCAAAAGTCACGTGGAAAACCGTGGACTCGAGCCCAATCCCCCGCACTGCCTTTAGTATCAGCAAAGATATAATCCCCAGTAATACCCCTAGGGATAGTCCCCCCAAAAACGACACGGCAAAAGCTCCCGCCGCATTGGTTAAAGAAAAAGAACCAGTGACGGCAGCCGCCACCGCGAATTGAAAAGAAACAATTCCGGAAGCATCATTAATCAGCGATTCACCAGCTAGTAAAGCGCTTTGCCGCGAATTAAGTTTTACCGTACCCGACAAGGCTCCTACCGCAACCGCGTCGGTCGGACCTAACGCCGCCCCCAAAGCAAAAGCCGCCGTTAACGGGATTGACGGCTGTAAAAAGTTCAAGAGGAAGCCTACAGCTAAGCAACTGCAAATAACCAAGCTGATTGCCAAATTAAGCACTGCCGAAAGATGCCGATATAGCAATCGTTTAGATACATTTCGGGATTCATCATAGAGTAAGGGAGCGATAAAGAGCACCAAGAACAGCTCGGGATCTAAACTAAATTCAAGAGGGCCGCTGATAAAAACGGCCATTAGCAAACCAATCCCGATTTGCACCAAAGGCAGGGAGACGCGGGAAATCATCTGGTCGAGGACTGACGAAAGTAACACAGAGCTCAAGGCGACAACTGCAAAGTGTAAAGTTTCCATTCCGTATCCTCCCTAGCCTTTTATATTCAGTCTTGATAGTGCGAGTCCCACCACTAAAAATATAGCTCTTCTCAGGATTCGAATGTGCGGCAATAGGTTTTTTGGTTGCCGTCTGCTCCAGTAACCAGTTACCGCCAGAGATGCCGAGTGGCTACCGGTTAGCAAACCTAAAGCGCGGTTACTTCTTCGGGATTAACCCTGCCTGCGGGAGGAACTCCCAGTATTTCGCTGCAAGCCCGCAAATCTTCATCCATCTGCGATTGCAATTTCTCTACGCTTGCTAGTTTGAGCATGGGACGCAGACGAGCCAGGAAATCAATCGCCACCGGCTCGTCATAAAGATTCAGGTCAGCCCGTCCTAATACATGGGCCTCAACCGTAGTTTTCTTCCCCGCGAACTGGGGATTGGTACCGACCGAAATCGCCGCTGGCAAGTGCTCAACCGCGCTGGTTCCCGGCACTGAACGCACCAAATGCCCGGCATATACCCCATCGGCAGGAATCGCCAAGCCCTCGGTTCCCCCCAGGTTTGCAGTCGGGAAACCCAGTTGGCGTCCGCGCCGAAAACCGCGTTCCACAATTCCCCGCAAGCGGTAACTGCGCCCTAAAATGCGGGCAGCCCCCTGGACGTCTCCCCTAGCCAGGCAGTCTCGCACCCGGGTAGAAGAATAGCGACGCGCCTCGTCATCAGTAATATCGGCAATCTCGATAACCTGAAAATCTCGGGTGCGACCCGCCTCGCGCAAAGTCTCAATATCACCGCGGTTACCCTTGCCGAACTGCACATCTTCGCCCACCACCAGTTCTTTAACATGCAGGCCCGCCACGAAATAGTGGTCAATAAACCATTGCGGAGTTTGATTCGCCAGATCCCAGGTGTACGGCACCACCCAGGTGGCATCTAGTCCCAATGCCGCCATGGCATCGAGGCGATCAGGCAGCGGCTGGATTAAAAGGGTGGGATTTTCCGGATGGTGCAGCTGGGAGGGGTGCGGGGCAAAAGTAATCGCTACCGCTTTGTCTCCCGCGCGGCGCGCCCGCTCCACTACGGTTTTTAAAATCCGGGTGTGTCCCTTATGCACCCCATCAAAAATCCCGATGGCAGCCACGCTGCGCTGGCCTTTTTCCAGCTGCGGGGAGTTAGTCCAGATTTCCACGATCTATTTTTCGCTTTGCCGCACGCTGAGTTCTGGCCGGCCATTCGCCGGTACTCCCAGTTCCCCGGTACGTTTTTCTTCCGCTGTTTTCCTGCCCTTGCCTTTGCCACCGCAGCCGCATCCACAACCGCAAGTACCTTTATTTTCTTCGCTCATGTTCCTCCTTTTACCTACTTTGTAAACTTAGTACAGATCGCCACTTGCCCTCCACTGGCGACGCCAATAGCGATATTTCTTTACCGGGCAGATACAGCCCATAAACTTTTGCGGGTGTCCCCTGGCCCCCTTCGCCCAGTTCACCGGGAATTTCAGAGGTGATTTCGGGGCGCTGGCCGTAACCTAGGGCGGTGAGTATTTCCGGGGTTACCTGGCAGCTGGGAAACAGTTCCCCACAGATTTTATCGAGGCTCACTAGCGGCAGTTCTTTGCCGGAGCTGACTATTTGCGCCAGTTCCGCCAGACTATAGGCACTAAAAGGCACGTTGGAGCTAACATCCTCGCTGGCAGTAAAGGCACCGACCGCTAGGCGGCGCAGTGCTACTAGGTGCGCCCCCACTCCCAGCTGATTCCCTAAATCTCGACCGAGGGCGCGAATATAGGTACCCGCCGAACAGGTAACTCTGAGATCTTGATAAACTACCCCTACCCCAGCGAGTTCTCCCGCTTGCGGCGCCCCCAGAGCGACCAGTTCATAGATAGTAATCGGTCGGGGTTCCATGTGTATTTCTTCACCGGCTCGAATCCGGTCGGCCGCCCGCCGCCCGCGAATTTTCAAGGCGGAAAATGCGCTTGGCACTTGCATTACTGGCCCGCGCCACGTCGGCAGTATGCTCTCCAGATTCTCCAGGTCGTCTAGGCTAGCCCCGCGCCTCGCGGTGACCGTACCTTCAGCGTCCTCACTATCGGTTTCCACCCCGAAACATACCCGGGTAACATAAGTTTTTTTCTGTCCTTGCAGGTATTGCAGCAGTTTCGTTCCCCGTCCGATACCGGCTACTAGCACTCCAGAGGCCGCCGGATCTAGGGTACCGGCGTGCCCCACTTTGCGGGTAGCCGTCAGGCGGCGCAGACGCGCCACTACATCATGACTGGTTACCCCTAAGGGTTTATCTACCGCTAATACCCCATCAGGAGCGGTTGTTTGCGCACGCGGAACCGGAAGCTCAGCGCCTGCGGGAGCAAAATCGGGCGCGCCTTTGGCAGTATCCATAAGTGCAGCTACTTAACTTTCAAAGTGTTTATCTGCGCCGAAAGTTTCTACCGCACCGGATTCTGGGGAATCTGCAGGCGCTTCCTCGTCCGCGTCCTCATCCAAAATATCGTCCTCACCAGTCCATTCGGTGAAAGCCGGTACCGCCGGCTCCTCTTCGTAAACCTTCTTTTCCCGAGGTTTACGATAGGGGTCTTCTTCTCCGGCATAGGACGCCGCCTGAGAAATCCCGTGTAGCTGCTGGTCAGACTGCAGTGCACTCGCCAGTTTCTCCTCGAAGCTGGCAGCTTGTTCCGGCAGGGCATCAAGAGCGAACTCGATAGTGGGGGTAAGGCGAATCCCTAGCGCCTTACCGACCTCCGAGCGGATCAAACCTTTCGCGCTATTTAGAGCGCGCGCAGTTTTCTTGCGGTCATCCTCGTCCCCATAAACCGTGTAAAACACAGTGGCGTGTTGCAAGTCTCCGGTAACTTTACAATCAGTGATCGTAGTGAAACCAATACGGGGATCTTTGATGCGCCGCTCCAAAAGCCGAGCCACCGTAGTTTGAATCCGGTCTTCGACCCTGCGTCTACGCGCCTGATCAGCCATGAAAACTCCTTTACCTAATGCGGCTTTTTGGGCGCAAAACGCTCGCGCCCAAAAAGCCGACCAGTAACGCTAATCGCGTGGTTTCTCCACCATCTCCCAGGTTTCGATCTGGTCTCCAACCTTGATGTCTTTGACACCCAGCGAAATACCACATTCGAAGCCTTCGCGAACCTCGGTGACATCATCTTTTTCGCGACGCAAAGAAGAGATCTGCAGTTCCGGTTCAACTACCACGCCGTCCCGTACTAAGCGGGCCTTCGCGCCCCGCTTGATCAGACCCTCACGCACCACCGAACCGGCGATATTACCAAACTTGGAAGAGCGGAACACCTGCAAGATTTCTGCCATCCCCATCTGCTTTTCTTCATAAATGGGTTTGAGCATACCTTTCATCGCGCTCTCGACATCTTCAATCGCCTGATAGATGACGTTGTAGAACCGCATATCAACGCCTTGCGAATCGGCGTATTCGGCCACTCGCTGCGCCGGGCGCACGTTGAAGCCGATAACTACCGCGTTGTCCACACTGGCCAAGTTGATATCGTTTTGGGTGATAGCGCCCACGCCGCGGTGAATAATCCGCAGCTGCACTTCTTCGCCCACATCGATCTTGAGCAGTGAATCTTCCAAGGCTTCGACTGCACCGGAAACGTCGCCCTTCAAAATCAGGTTCAAAGTGTCTACCTTGCCCTGTTCCAAAGCGGCATTGAAATCTTCCAGTGAAATCCGCTTGCGGCGTTTGCCCAGTTGGGCGGCGCGCTGCTGTGCCTGCCGCTTATCGGCAATCTGGCGAGCAGTGCGTTCATCTTCGGCTACCAGTAGCGAATCTCCTGCTCCCGGCACGCTGGTAAGGCCCAGCACCGCCGTGGGGAAGGAAGGACCAGCTTCCTCAACCTGGTTGCCGTACTCGTCGAGCATGGCGCGTACCCGACCGTGAGCCGAGCCCACCACAATCGAATCGCCAACGCGCAAGGTACCGCGCTGCACCAAAATAGTGGCCACGGCCCCGCGTCCTTTATCCAGGCGAGTTTCGATCGCTACCCCGCGTGCGGGAGCATCCGGATTAGCTTTCAGCTCCAGCGCTGCATCCGCAGTTAGCAGCACTGCCTCTAACAATTCGTGGATGCCTTTACGCTGCTTTGCCGAGACGTCAACGAACATGACGTCGCCGCCGTATTCCTCGGCGACCAAGCCATATTCCGTAAGCTGGCCGCGAACTTTATCCGGATTGGCCTCAGGCTTATCAACCTTGTTTACCGCCACTACAATCGGCACATTAGCTGCCTGGGCGTGGTTGATCGCCTCCACCGTTTGGGGCATAACCCCGTCATCGGCAGCGACCACCAAAATCGCAATATCGGTAACTTCCGCCCCGCGCGCACGCATGGCGGTGAACGCTTCGTGACCGGGAGTATCGATAAAGGTGATGGCGCGGCGAGTCTCATCCATATCGATATTTACCTGGTAGGCACCGATATGCTGGGTGATTCCCCCATGTTCGGCGCCCACCACATCGGTATCGCGAATCGCGTCCAATAGCTTGGTTTTACCATGGTCAACGTGACCCATAACCGTAACTACCGGCGGACGCGGAAGGGCATCTTCTTCATCGCTTTGCTCTTCCTCTTTAAGGTCAATATCGAAGGATTCGAGCAGTTCGCGATCCTCGTCCTCGGGCGAGACTACCTCTACCTGATAGCCCAGTTCTGAGCCGAGCGTCACCAAAGTATCCTCGTCCAAAGACTGGTTGGAGGTAGCCATCTCTCCCAAGGTCATCAGCACGGTTACCAAGGATGCGGGATCACAGTCGATCCGATCTGCCATATCCGCTAGGGAAGCTCCCGAACGCAAGCGCAAAGGCGTCGAACCATCTCCGTGAGGAACCTGTACGCCGCCGATCTTCGGAGCTGTTTGCTCGTACTCGGCGCGTTTTGCGCGTTTTGATTTGCGCCGTTTAGCTTTCGAAGATCCGCCCCGACCAAAGGCACCTTGGGTAGCACCAAAACCGCCGCGACCCCGGTTGTTCATCCGGTGACCGCCGGGACGACCCGGGCCGCCAGGGCCCCCCGGCCCGCCTTGACCGCCACCGCGGCGCTGACCGCGGGAAGGCGCTGGTTGATCCATCATGGGGGCATTTGCGGAATGCGTGGGCATCACGTTCGGAGTTGCCCCCGACCCCCGACGATTTCCCCGACCGGGACGTCCGCGGCCAGCGTTCTTACGCTGCCCCGAACTGCCACCTGGACGTGGCATTCCCTGCGCCGAGGCAAACGGATTATTGCCCGGACGCGGACCACCTTGACGTGGCATTCCCTGCGCCGAGGCAAACGGATTGTTACCCGGACGCGGAGCGCCGGGACGAGGAGCTGGCTTGGGGCCAGGTTTCGCCGCTGACCTGCCGGATTTAGGTGCCGGCTTAGCTGCCTTTTCCTGCGGCTTCGCCTCAGTTTCTTTAACGGCCGGCTTCGGACCCGGCTTGGGGGCCGATCCGGTACCAGTTTTCTTGGCAGGGGTGGGTGATTCCAGCTTCTGTTCGGGTTCTTCCTGCACCGGCGCAGTCTCCGTTGCCGCTGGTTTCTCAGGTTTAGGAGCGGCAGGTTTAGTACTCTTCTTCGCCCGCGCCTTCGTTACCTTAGTTTTAGCGGCGGCAGCAGCGTCTTTCTTCTTCGCCGCTTTCGCCTGGGGAGCCGCTGTTTCTGCTTCTTCCGCTAGTTTGGCAAAATGCTCTCGCATTTTCCGCGCCACCGGAGCCTCGATAGTCGAGGACGCGCTTTTGACGAACTCCCCCGAGTCTTTTAGTGCCTGCAGCACAATTTTCGAAGTGGTTCCGAGCTCTTTCGCTAACTCATGAACTCTAAGTTTTGCCACAATTCTCCTTGCTGGCCTGCCCAGCATGGAGCAGGCTATTGCTTAAATTGGCAGATCATCGCTGGTTGCTCATCGGGTGACCATCAGCTTCCAACCCTGCTTTCCTGTATCGGGCATCCACTGGGTGTAGATGCCGGTAACCTTGCCTAAAAGTTCCTCACTTGCTCACAAGAAAGCACCGGTCAGGCAATGCCGAGAACCGGTGCGTCCTTTGCAACCAAAGTTAGGTTCCGTAATCTATATTAGCGCCTTAGCTTAAATAAGCCGAAGCCAGTGACAGACTTAAAAAATAAATTATCCCCAGCGTTTAGGCTTCCTCGCTGTCCGATTCCGGGTCAAGATCCGACCTAATATCAATCTTTGCTCCGGTTAAACGAGCAGCTAAACGCGCATTTTGACCTTCTTTACCGATAGCCAGAGATAGTTGGAAATCCGGTACTACCACATGCGCCAATACATGTTCGGCGGGTTCTACCGTGACAGACGTAACATGCGCAGGTGAAAGCGCATTAGCAACAAAAGTCGCTACATCCTCGGAATAGTCAATAATGTCGATTTTTTCGTGGTTAAGCTCATTCATGACCGCCCGCACGCGCCGCCCCATAGGCCCGATACAGGCACCCTTGGCATTAATATTCGGTCGCGTGGAACGCACCGCAATCTTGGTACGGTAACCAGCTTCCCGCGCCACCGATTCAATAACCACCTCCCCAGAGGTAATCTCCGGGACTTCCCGGGCGAAGAGTCCGCGCACCAAGTCGGGGTGACGGCGGGAAACCTCGATCCGAGCCCCTTTTTCACCGAGCATCGTTTTTACCACTACCGCCCGGATCCACTGCCCGTGGTGATATTTTTCTCCCGGAACCTGTTCGGCTTTCGGCAAAACCGCTTCGAACTCGCCGACTTTCACCACCACGGTGTCTTTGTCTCGGCTCTGCTGGATGATCCCCGAAACTACTTCGCCTTTCTTATCCCGGAAAGACCCCAGCACCTGCTCGTCCTCGGCTTCCCGCAGCCGCTGCATAATGATGGAGCGAGCAGTGGTAGTAGCGATGCGCCCAAATCCCGAGGGGGTGTCATCGAACTCCCCGATTTTATTGCCGTCTTCATCGATTTCGGCTGCCATCACCATCACATGGCCATTTTTGCGATCAACTTCTACCCGGGCATCATCAAGCGCCCCGGGGGCGTTGTGGTATGCCTTTAGCAGAGCGTCCTCGATAGCATCCATGAGGGTATCTAAGCTGACGCCCTTCTCCGCCTCTACCATGCGTAACGCGGCCATATCAATATCCATGATGCTCCTTACGAGCCTTAGAACTGCACCACCATCTGAGCTTGCGCAATATCTTCCAAGGCGATAGTGCGCTGCCCCGCGGTGGTTTCCAGTTCGATTTCTTCAGTTGTCGTAGCTACCAGTTTACCCTCTTCGCTGGGGCCATCACACCTCTTAACTAATACGCGGTGCCCAATCGCCCTCGAAAACTGACGTTCATCCTTTAGCGGTCGCTCAATTCCCGGCGTGGAGACCTCCAGGTTATAGGTGCCGTTTATGGGGTCTACCTCATCTAGATGTCGAGAGATCTCTAAGGTCACCTGAGAAAGCTGATCTTCACGCACGGCTCCCGGCCCGTGGGGCAAATCTACCGTCACCACTAGGCGGGTATATTTACCGGCGCGTTTTAAGGACACCTCCTCCAGGAAAAGACCGGCCGCCTGACAATCTGGGGTCAGTAACTCATAGAGTTCATTTTCAAGTTTGGTTTTTTCTTTAGCCATTTTTCCCCTCGCTGATTAAACATTTTAAAAAATATGTTACCCGTGGCAAACTTAACTTTGATGAAGAAAACCTGGATTGTTCCCCTAACGGGTCTGTTAGTTGCTTCGCTAAGCCTGTCTGGCTGCGGAGTACGCTTTGATGATGGCTCCGGCAACGCTGTGAGAGCGAGTGTAACCCAGATGGCGCGATATCGTGCCAGCGCTTGTCAAGAGGCGATCGGTTCGGGAATCGAGCGTATTTTCGCCGGCGACCCGAAGCTGGCGGCTTTCAAAGGCAACTTCGCTGCTCGCAGCAAAGTATTGGGGCCCCGTTGGCCAAACCTCCAGGTGAAATTGTCGGAGAAAGAAAAACCGGAGAATCTGCCTGAGCCCGCGGTTTACCGGATTCCGGGAAACGGGAAAGCCTTGGCTCAAAAACTTGCAGATTGTCAGGCTGATACCTTCAAGGACGCCGGGGAGATTACGACCTTGGCCCGGGAGCAACTAGCCGCTAGCGAGGGAGATGAAAAAGCTACCGCGGATGCACAGGAAACAATGTCATTAGCGAAGGTTTTATTCGCGACGGGAGTCGCCATGGAGCGGGAAAATAAACAGATCGCCGCAGCGGCTTCCCTAACCCTTCCGCCTGCCAAGACCACTCCACTCACTGCGCAGCGCTACCAAGACGGAAAATGGCGCCCCGATAAAACTAAAGCAGACCAGAACGGGCAGGATACTGGGCCGAGCCCGCTTACCAAGCAGCAAGCAAGTGAGCTAAGACAAGGAATTCGCCAATTAGATGCTTTACGTTTCAACATCGAGAAACAAGTGGCTCAAGGCCAGGATGTGAAACTTAAAAACTTGGCTTCTGATGTAATCACCCCGCTGTTGCTGCGGCAGGAGCAAGAACTGATTACCCAATTGGGTACCGATCCGCGCGATGCGGTTTACCAACCCTATGCGGGTCTGGGCGGTGCCGATAAAACAACGGTTGTCAAGGGATTAGGTCTTGCCGGCCAGGTGCAGATGGATTTGCTGGCAGTGGTTCCCGATACGCAAAAGGCTCTGGTGGCTCAGACCCTGGCTAGTCTGGTGGATTTACAGGCACAGTTGGGACAGAATGCGGGAGTACTTCCGGGGTTAAACCCCAAGGATGCGAAGGTAAAAATCAGCACTCCCTCCGTCGTCCAGTAGGTAGCTTTTCTAGTTAGCTTCCTATTGAACGTGGGAGTTTGTGCGCTGTTGCGCGCGGGTAAAACCTGCCGTTACCACTTCAGTTATCGCTGCTGCCGCGCGATCTAGGACGTCTTCGAGGGCGCGTTGTTCCCCCCGGGGAAAACGCGAGAGCACATAGTCGGCAGGGTCTTGACGGGGATGAGGACGCCCAATCCCGATCCGCAAACGGGCATAGTCTTTTGTCCCCAGGTTTTGACTGATGGAGCGCAGGCCGTTGTGTCCGCCCTCTCCGCCTCCGCGTTTAAGCCGCAAATCGTAGGCGGGCAAATCCAGGTCATCATGGACTATCAGCAAATTTTGAGTGGGATCAATCCCAAAAAACTTCACGAGTTTTTGGGTGGGGACGCCGGAAGTATTCATAAAGGAATCAAGCTTCGCCAAGTGCAGAGTCGGCCCCAAAGTGCCGGGCATTCCCACATGGAAGCTCGCTACCTGGCAGCCAGTTTTGTGGCGCCGCAGCTGCTCTCCTTGGGTTTGCGCCAAGTTCTCGATCACCAAGTGACCGGCATTATGGCGGGTGCCCGCATATTTATCACCCGGATTTCCCAGGCCTATCACCAGCCAAGACGGTTCCACTTCAACCCCCAAATAAAATCTCTACCCCACAGAATTGGTTTCGGGGAGGACAGCTGCCCTCCCCGAAACTATACAAGTAGTGGTTACTCTTCGGATTCTTCCTTTTCTTCTTCCTCGGAATCCTCTTCGCTCTCTTCTTCCTCTTCCACAACCGGCTCTTCCGGCATTTCTTCCGGCAGAGTAATAGAGAGTACATCGTGATTGTCGTCCAGCGTGGTAACTACCCCTGCAGGTAGTTCTATCTCGCTAGCACGCAATACTCGGCCTTCTTCCCAGCCTTCCACGTTGATAACGATTTCTTCGGGGATCTCCAAGGGAGATACCTCCACCGGCAAGTTGAAGATTTCCAAGTTGACCACGGTACCAGGGGTAGGCTCGCCAACCACCGAGACCGGTACTTCCACTTCCACTTTTTCGTCCCGGCTAACCGCCAATAGGTCGATATGCAAAATATCGCGGCGTACCGGATGACGCTGGATTTCCTTTAGCAGTACCAGGTGCTGTTCCCCATCCACATCGAGGTTAATAATCGCGTTGGGGTTATCTTTAACGATCAGAAAAGTTTCATGCCCCGGCAGGTTCAAGTGCAGGTTTTCTTCTACGGTGTGCCCGTAGAGCACTGCCGGAATCTGTCCCGCCCGACGGGCGCGACGCGCTGCGCCCTTACCGGTTTCCTTACGTACCTGTGCAGATAGTTCTGCTGCCATAGTTGTTTTCCTCCTTAGGATAACGGATATCTTCGGGACCCCGGAGGACGTGGGATTTCCCACGGCCACGTCGATAACGGCGCTAATGCGCCCTCGCCGAGGCTACCTACTTTTAGGATATAGTCCCAATCCGGCGAGGTAAAACCGGAAGGTGTAAAAGGTTTGGCAACTCACATTTAGCGCCAGGCGTTTTTCCTAATCTTGACCGAAGAGGGCGGTAACCGAACCGTCATCAAAAACGGTGCGAATCGCGCTGGCCAACAGGGGCGCAATTGGCAGGATCGTCAACTGTGGGAAACGTTTATCTACCGAAATCGGCAGGGTATCGGTAACAATAATTTCTCGCGCCCCGCAGGTAGAGAGGCGTTCGGCGGCAGGCGGAGACAGCACCCCGTGGGTGGCCGCCACAATCACGTCTTTTGCCCCCGAATGCAGCAGTACTTTCACGGCTTCCGCTATAGTTCCGCCAGTATCAATCAAGTCGTCAACCAGTACGCAGGTACGCCCCTCAACCGTGCCCACTACCCGGTGGGCAACCGCCACATTAGGACGAGTGGTGTCTCGAGTCTTGTGCACGAAGGCCAGCTCACATCCACCCAGCTTATTGGCCCACTTTTCCGCTACCCGGATACGGCCCGCATCGGGAGAAACTATCGTCAAATTAGTTTGGTCTACCCGCCTTTTCACATAGTCGATCAGGACGGGCTGCGCATAGAGGTGATCCCAGGGTCCATCGAAAAATCCCTGTTCTTGGGCAGCGTGCAAATCGACACTCATCAAGCGGTCAGCACCGGCAGTCTTAAATAAGTCCGCGATCAGACGGGCAGAGATGGGTTCGCGCCCCTGGTGTTTTTTATCCTGCCGTGCGTAGGGGAAGAAGGGCGCTACCACGGTTATCCGCGAGGCCGATGCCCGTTTGAGGGCATCCACCATAATCATCTGCTCCATTACCCACTTATTCAAAGGTGCAGTATGTGACTGCACCACGTAGCAGTCTGCCCCTCGGACCGACTCGGAAAATCGCACGTAAATCTCGCCATTGGCAAAGTCGTAGGCGACAGTCGGTAATACCTCGGTATGGAGTTCCTCGGCAATTCCTTGTGCAAGTTCGGGGTACGCCCGTCCCGGTACAATCAAAAGGTGTTTTTGACCTGTAGATTTAATCCCCGTCATCGCGTATTACCTTTCATTTTTGGCTAGATTCGCCCTGCCATTATTTTGATTCTACAAGCCATGAAACGCCCTAAAGGTTGGTTTCGCAACTATGGTTGGAGCCGCTCGCCAGATTTACTGCCTGCAAATCACAGCGGCGCACCCGAGCGCCCTCCCCCACCTTCACGTCAGTTAGGGAAGTAAAAGGCCCGATCTCGGCGCCAGCGCCAATCACAGTATTTCCATGTAAATCGCATCCCGGCAAAACGCGGGCATCAGCAGCAATAGTGACACTTTTTTCAATCCAAGTGGTTTCGGGGTCAATAATGCTAACCCCGTCTTTCATCAGTTGCTTTAGGATCCGCCGGTTATATTCGCGATGCAATCCCGCCAGCTGTGCCCGGTCGTTGCATCCCTCTGCCTGCATATAGTCATCGATAAGAAAGGCACCTGCGCGCCCATTACTTGCTGCCAAGGCAATAGTGTCAGTCAGGTACACTTCGCCCTGATCATTATCGGTACCGAGACCAGAAAGGGCATGGGAGAGGAATTCGGCGTCGAAAGCATAAATCCCGGCATTGATTTCTCGGATTTGCCGCTGCGTTTCCTGGCAGTCGCGGTCCTCTACGATGGCGCTAACTGCGCCGGAATCAGAGCGGATTACCCGCCCGTAGCCACTGGGATCAGGCACCTCGGTGGTCAAAATAGTTACCTGATTATCGTCTGCCTGGTGGGTTTCCAGCAGTTTTTCCAGGGTGGAGCTTTCCAGCAGGGGTACATCACCGGAAGTGATGACCACGGTTCCGCTGAGCTGACCTTGCTCATTCAGTTTTTGAAGGGCGCATTGCACCGCCCTCCCGGTTCCGGGAATTTCATCTTGATCAGCTAGAACTGCTTGCGGGCAATAGCTGTTTATGTACTGAGCTACCGCTTCGCGTTCATGGCGAATAACTACGCATAGTGCCCCCGGTTTCAGGGCAGCTACCGCATCAATGGCGTGTCCCAGCAGGGCTTTTCCCGCCAAGGGGTGCAGCACTTTGGGACGGGCAGATTTCATCCGAGTACCTTTACCAGCAGCTAGAATAATCGCTGCAGCGGGTGTATTTTCCATGATTTGCCCCCTTGCAGGTAGCCGGATTGGAAATAGTAGGCACCTCAGATGCCAGTTCCGCCCCCAGGATTCGAACCCGGCTCTCAAGGCACCAAAAGCCCGCGTGTTACCTATACACCAGGGCGGAATACTTCCTCTATCTTACACATCCGAAAAAAGTTTCTAAAACTGCGTTGCTATACCTAGAGTTTTCCCGGCTGCGGCCGCTAATCATTTTTTGACGGTATTCCCGGATAATGACGCTCGGCGAGAGATAAAAACGGATGCTAGCAGTCATTATTTAGTTGCTTGCCCGTCCATGAAAGAACTTCACCAGCTACTAATTTCTGTGGCCAGATCCATATTTTGAATAAACCTAACTTCGTGATGCTCTTCAGAGTAACCCGGCATGTGGTGCCTCATATCAATTTGAACGCGAAGCGGGGGTTAGGCGGCGTGGGTTTTGATGCCGATGGTGAGTTTGGTTGTCCGTTTCTCGCGTGCTTTTTCTACCTTGATTAGTACGCCGACCTCTAGTAATTCACCGCAGGCGTCGGTACAATTGTGTGAGTACAAGCACATGTTCAACAACAACGGAGTTTGATATGAATCTGGATACCCAAACGTTTGCCGCGATGATTGACCACACATTGTTGAAGCCCGATGCAACGAAGGAACAGTTCGACGTGCTGTGCGCAGAGGCGCGACAATACAAATTCGCCATGGTAGCGATTAATCCATACCCAGTGTCGATGTGTTCGGAACTATTGGACGGTTCGGGGGTAGGAGTCGGAGCCGCGATTTCCTTCCCCCTCGGCCAGCTCACAATTGACGAGAAAGTCAATGAAACCCGGTCTGCTATCGCTGATGGCGCCACTGAGATTGACTATGTCGTAAACATCACCGAGCTCAAAGCAGGAAATCAAGACTATATCACCGAGGAAATGACCCGGATCGTTAAGGCATGCCGGGACGCGAACGTCGTTTCAAAAGTCATTTTTGAGAACTGTTACCTCACAGACGAGGAAAAGACCACTCTGGCCAACATCGCACGTGAAGTGAAGCCCGATTTCATCAAGACCTCGACAGGTTTCGGGCCCGGAGGAGCCACCTTGCCCGATGTTGAGCTAATGAAGAGCATCGTCGGCGATGATGTCCAGGTCAAGGCAGCTGGCGGCATTCGTAGCCTTGATGACGCCTTGGCGTTTGTTGAAGCGGGGGCCACCCGTATTGGAACGTCCTCAGGCGTTGCCCTCGTTGAGGAATTCAATAAGCGTTACGGTAACTAGCGAGCTAACGCAGATCTCAATCTTAAGCAAGAGAACAAAGGAGTACACATGCTGATTGCGCACGATCTCGGAACAACTGGAAACAAAGCAACCCTGGTGTCAGACGATGGCACCATGCTTGCTTCGCACACCGTCAATTATGGTGCTGACTGGGGCACAGACGGCAAAGCAGAGCAGAATCCCCACGATTGGTTCCATGCGGTGGCCGAGGCCAACCGAATTCTGCTTGAAAAATCCAACACAGCCGCAGCCGATATCAATGGAATCTCATTCTCAGGCCAGATGATGGGACTGGTTCCCCTTGACGAGCACGACGAGGTTGTCCGTCCGGCTATCATCTGGGCGGACACTCGGTCAACCAAAGAGGCGGCCGAGCTTGAGAAAACGATATCGATGGAGGACTGCTACCGGATTACCGGTCACAGACTAAACCCCACCTACTCCCTGACAAAGCTGATGTGGCTTCGCGCCCAGGAGCCGGAAAACTTCTCCCGTATCAAGCGTTTCTGCCTCGCTAAAGACTACGTTGCGATGAGATTAACTGGCCGTCTCGTTACGGACCCGTCGGACGCATCGTCAACGAATGCCTACGATCAGTCCGCTGGAACATGGGCGTGGGACATCATTGACGCCGCAGGACTTAAACGTTCGCTGTTCCCCGAGATCATCGCCTCTACCGACAAAGTAGGCGAAGTGACGGCCGAGGCCGCGCAAGAAACAGGTTTGATGGCGGGAACACCAGTCATCATTGGCGGCGGCGATGGCCCCGTTGCAGCCCTCGGAGCGGGAATTATCGATGAAGAGTCGGGCGCATATTCCTATCTAGGCTCATCGTCATGGGTCTCGCTTTCCTCATCGAAACCTCTACTCGATCCTAAGATGCGATCGATGACATTTAACCACGTGATTCCGGGACAGTTCGTTCCGACAGCAACGATGCAGGCCGGTGGGGCATCCGTTTCATGGGGCATGGATGTCCTCTCGGGTGGGAAGACCTATGAAGAGTTCCTTGATCAGGCCGATGGGGTTGACGCTGCACTGTCGGGGCTGTTCTTCCTCCCCTATCTCATTGGAGAGCGTTCACCGCACTGGAATCCGCTGGCTCGAGGGGTCTTCGCTGGCCTACACATGGACCACAAACAGGAACATATGATGAAGGCAATACTCGAGGGCGTTGCCTTTAACCTAAGAGTCGGCTTGGAGGCCTTTTCCGATGCTGGATTCAACGTCGACCATATTGACGTCATTGGTGGCCTCGCAAAGTCCCCTGTCATGTGCTCGCTCATGGCAAATATCTGGAACATACCAGTTGCGCCCCGCAACATCGTAGATGAAGCTAACGCGATCGGCGCGGCTGTTCTGGCCGGTGTAGGCACCGGAGTCTTTGATGATTTTTCGGTTGCCCAACGCCTGTCGAAACGAGACACCGATATAACCCCGGACATCGCAATTCACAACCGCTACGAACAGCCCTATAGGTTGTTCAACGACGCATATGAACGGCTGATTCCGTGGTTCTCGGATACCTACGCCACGATCGAGAGTAATAACTGACAACAACTTAGGTAGAACTCACGTTTCGCTGTGGGTGGTAGGCACGACATCGTTGTCGGCCACCACCCACAGCGAGTCGCTAATGAGGCACCAATCCAATCACGCGCTCAATATACGTAAGGTACGTCGAGGCATAGACCGATGTCTCGACTTCGAGTAAACTTAGCTTGTGATTCCACAGAATATTACCTCTGACGCTACTGACGAAGTCGACCGCATTATTCTTGCCTGGCAGATTGAACGCCCTGACTTGGACGTTTCTCCAATGGAGGTCTACTCCCGGGTCGCTCGTCTGGCTCGCCACCTAGATTTGGCTCGTAAAGAGGCCTTTAGTGCGCAAGGGATGGAGCCTTGGGAATTTGATGTGCTGTCGGTGCTACGCCGCGCCGCCGCCCCCTATTCTTTAACCCCTGGTACCTTACTGCAAGAACTGCTGGTTTCTTCCGGCACCATGACCAATCGCATCGATCGCCTAGAAAAGAAGGGGCTAGTAAAACGCACCCCCTCCCCTCATGACCGCCGCGCCGTGCTGGTGTCCCTTACGGACAAGGGAGTTACCCGAGTTGATGCGGCCCTCAAGGAACTCCTGCGGCGCGAATCAGACTTAGTATCTCCCTTAGATGAGGAGGAACGAAAAGTGCTCTCGGGACTGCTGCGGCGACTACTGTTACCTTTCGAAGGCACCCCGGTGCGTCCTCTGCGGTAAATACCTGCAGGCTTTCCCATTTTTACGCTGATTGCCACCTGGTTCCCGCTCCCCAAGGGCATCTTGGTTTACTCCAAAGTTTCTGACAGGCGCAACCAGTTTTCTTCTAGCTCTTCCTCCTCGCTAACCAATTGGGCGCGGCGTTGATTAAGCCTTTGCAGATGCTCCCAGCCTTCGGGGGAAGTATCGGCGGCACCTTCGCTTAACTCCTGATCTACCTGTTTGAGCTGTCCCTGCAACTTCTCTAATTTCTTTTCGGTAGCTGAAAGTAACTTCCGCGCCCGATAAATCTCTGCCCCGCTTTTTTGTGCTTGCTTGCCGGTTTTCGCGCTACCCTCACCGGTAGTTTTATCAGCTGTATCCCCGCGGTCGCTACCTGCGGAAATCTCCCCGGCTGCCCGCAATTGTAAATACTGCTCCACCCCGCCGGGCAGCGCCGCCAAAGTACCGTCTGCCAGTAGCGCCACCTGCGAATCGGTTACCCGTTGCAGCAGGTAGCGGTCGTGGCTAACCACTACCAGGGTGCCGGGGAAAGAATCTAGCAGATCTTCAAGCTGTGCCAAAGTATCGGTATCCAGGTCGTTCGTGGGTTCATCCAAAATCAATACATTCGGTTCCGCCAGCAGCTGGGAGGCGATCTGTAGCCGCCGCATCTCCCCACCGGAAAGGTCACTTACCCGAGTCCAGGCACGCTCTTTACTAAATCCCAGTTTTTCTACCAATTTGGCGGCGGTTATCTCTCGTTCTCCCCACTGGATTCGTTCCTTGATCTGGGAGATCGCTTCTACCACTCGCAAATCGGGATTCATCCCCCGGATCTGGGGAGTTTGCTCTAGGGTGGCTAGCTGCACGGTTTTTCCCCGTTTAACTTTGCCTTGGGTGGGAGTAAGTTTCCCACTCATAATCCCCAGTAAAGTGGATTTACCCGCACCGTTGACCCCGATAATCCCTACCCGCTGACCGGGATTTAACCGCCAAGTCACCCGGTTTAAGATTTTTCGCCTCGACCCGGGATAAGAAAAGGACACGTCCTCGAGCTCAATTACTCGTTTCCCCAGGCGCGCCGAGGCCAGGCGCACTAACTCTACGCTGTCACGCAACGGGGGAACATCACTAATCAGGGCTTCGGCGGCATCAATCCGAAACTTCGGTTTGGAGGTACGCGCTGGGGCTCCCCGCCGCAACCAGGCAAGTTCTTTGCGCAACTGGTTCTGACGTTTTTCTTCCGCCACCTGGGCTTGCCGTGCCCGCTCCATCCGGGCAAGTACATAGGCGGCGTAAGAACCCTCGTATTCTTCCACGTGCCCAGGAATCTGTTCGCGCCCAAACCCGGGGTCAACTCCCGGCACTACCTCCCAAATCCGGTTACAAACCGCATCCAAGAACCAACGGTCGTGGGTAATCACCACCAAAGCGCCATTTCCAGAGCTAAAACGGTTATTGAGATAGCGGGCCAGCCAGGCTACCCCCTCCACATCTAAATGGTTAGTGGGCTCGTCTAGCGCCAGAATGGGGGCATCTTTGCCCAGGGTGCGCGCCAAGGCTACCCGGCGCTCCTGTCCCCCAGAAAGCTCGGCGCATTTAGTGGATAGATCTATATCCGGCAGGAGTCCCTCATCAATTTGGCGCAAATGCGGCTTAGATGCCCACTGATAGTCGGGGATGTTCCCGTGGACTTCCTCTTTCACGCTCAGCGCAGGATCCAGGGTTTGCTGCTGGGATAGACAGGCAAAACTTACCCCCGGAGCAAAGGTGACACTGCCGCTATCGGGTTCTTGGGTTCCGCTCAGCAGACGCAGCAGCGTAGATTTTCCGGCACCATTGGGCCCTAAGATTCCGATCCGGTCGCAGGGAGCGAGGCTGACAGTTATTCCGGCAAGCAGGCGACGCGGCCCGGCGAGGGCGCCGGCTTCGTGAGTTCCAGCTAAGAAGGTACTCACGCCAACCACTGCTTTCGGGAGAGATCCAGTTCAGAGGCGCTAAAGGCCAGGGGAAGCGCATAGGCTACCTGCGGAAGCTGCGCCATAAAAGTTGCCAACTTCCTGGCCTGAGCAGCGGTTTCTACCAGACAAACCACGCTGGGGCCAGAACCAGAGATAAGGGCGAGAGCCCCTTGCTTTTTTGCCGCCTCTAAAGTTGCGGTCAACTCGGGAAGCAGCTGCAGCGCCGGTGCTTGCAAATCGTTGCCAATCAGTTCACGCAATGCAGCTAAGTCCCCGGCATAAACCGCTGTCAGGAGGGGGGCCAAATCGGCTAAATCTGGAAGTATGTCGCGTGCCGTTTCGCGTTGGTCAAATTGCTTAAAAACCTGGGGGGTGGGCAGCGTCTTAGGGGAGACCGCTACCACTAGGTGCAAACGTTTCGCCGGCGGGAGGGGGGTAATCCGGTCACCGCGCCGATCCCCAAAACTCGTTCCCCCATAAAGCCCAAAGGGAACATCGGCGCCTAGGCTCGCTCCCAATTCGGCAAGCTCCTCCCGGCTAAGTCCTGTTTCCAACACTTGGTTAGCGGCTAGGAGTGCTGCCGCGCCATCGGCAGACCCTCCCGCCATGCCAGCAGCTACTGGCACCTGTTTGTCAACCTTGATCCGCGCTCCTCCTCGATAACCACATTGCGCGGCTACCAGCATGAAGGCTCGGGTAGCCAGGTTATTTTTAGGATCTAGTCCCCAAAGTGCCTCCCGGTCACGGCGGCGGTCATAACCTACTGCCCCTAAGGGCGCACTAAAGGACATCTGCAAGTCAATACCGGAGGGCTGCAAAGTAATCTCCACGGTTTCTCGCAGGTTCACCGCTTGAAATATCGTCGAGAGGCCGTGATAACCAGCTGCCGGTTCCCCGCAGGCCAAAAAAAGATTTATTTTACCGTTTGCACTGGCGGTAGCAGTTTTTCCTTCAATATTGCCGGTGCTACCAGGCGCGGCCTCACCCGCCGTTGCTGCCTGAGAAGGGATTTGCGCGCTGGGTTTTGCCGCTGCCTCCTGCACATTTTCGAAACCGGACAGCAGGGCGCGACGCAGGCGGGAGAGCGAGGAAAACTGATTAACCTCCAAATTTTCCGCGCGCGTGGTGGGATCGATTCCCGCCGCTTTAAGTAGCGGTACAACCGCCAAGGGCCGGGCCCAAGATTTTAGTCCCGCCCGCAGCATCTTGCGCCGGGAAGCAAATGCCTGGTCAATCAGGTTAAACACCGCTTCCCGCTCCGCTTCTTTATCTGCTACCGGCCTAAGCGCCTGGTCTCCTGCCTGTTTGCCCTGCAAACTCTCGGTCTCGTCACTATCTTCGCGGGCGATGAAGGTTTTGCTATCGCGCACGATCTCTACTAACGCCGAATCCACGTTCGGTTGCGGGTAAAAAACTCGCCGTGAAATCTCAGATCCCATTCGCGCCTGGCCATACCAGGCGATTTTCACGCTGGGAACCCCGTAGATTTTACAGCCGGGCAGGGCGCACAAACGCAGCGCTACCTCTTTTTGCACCATCACTAAAGCGCGCTCCAAGCTAGGGAAAGCCGCGAATAAATGCAAAAGTACGGGAACTGCTACGTTATAGGGCAGGTTAGATACCAAGACCGTCGGGGAAAAGTCCCGGCTCGCGCCAGGTATCAGATCCGCGCTTCCCTTAGCGTCCTCGGCAATGCTGACCATGCCGCTTAAATCTGCCGGGACTAGCTTTAAGGCATCCTTTTGAAGCAGATACATCTGGCTGGCAGCACCAGGGGCGTGACTTAGAATAGTTGCCGGCAAAAACCCAGCTAGGCGGGGATCGATCTCGCAGGCGGCTACCTGCGCGCCCGCCTCTAGCAGACCCAAAGTTAGCGATCCTAGTCCGGGGCCAACTTCTAGCACCTGGTCACCGGTTTTGATCCCAGATTCGCGCACAATTTTTCTAATAGCATTGGGCTCGGTGACGAAGTTTTGCCCCAACTGTTTGGTTGGGCGAATATCCAGCTGGCGGCACAGCTGATGAATTACGCTGGGAGTTAGCAGCTTAACAGGCGGGTTTTTTTCCACCCCTCTAGCCTACTAGTACCAGTTGACCTCTTCGGAATGCTTCCAGGCACCGCAGGGGTCGCCGTAGCGTCCCGCGATATAATCTAGCCCCCACCTGATTTGGGTAGCCGGATTAGTACGCCAGTCCGCACCAGCAGAGGCCATCTTGCTTCCCGGCAGAGATTGCGGAATCCCATAGGCACCAGAACTGCGATTTTCCGCGCGACTATTCCATCCAGATTCGCGATTCCATAGCTTTACCAGGCAGGTAAACTGTCCTTCTGACCAACCGCGTGAAACTACCATCTCGTGGGCAATTTCTTGAGCTGCTCCCGCCGGTACTACCGGCCCATAGTCGGTATCGGTATTACCCGAGGTATCTGCAGGCCCTACCCTGACAATCTTGGGTTCGGCCTTAACCACCGTAGTCACCTGTTCGGGGGACTGAAAAGCGACTTGTCCATCGACTTTTTCTACGAAAGTACTTTTCGCGGTGACTTCTTCTTTCCCTTCGTCCTCCACAACTTTCGCCCCGGGCGCTAGGTTCTGGTCTGTTACCTCTTTGACGGGAGGAGCCGTAACTTGCTCTTGCTTAGTTACCCCGCGTTCCACCCGCGAAACCTTAATAGTGGCGGTGGCGGGAGTAGTTGCTTCCACCATCACCCGATCAAGAGCAGAAAGTTCAATCCCCGCTGCCTGCGCCGCTACCCGCGGATCTGCGCCCTCGGTATAGGAGCCGCTAACTTCCCGGCCATCAACCCTAAAAGTTGCCTGCAACTGGGGGGCATCATGGTCGGTCACTCCCCAACCGATTTTTGCGTCTTTGCTTCCCTGTAACACCACCGGGCTGGCATGCACGATTTTAATTTTTTGGTTCCGAGACATATGAGTGTCAAGACCGGGAATTACTTGGTCGTAGGGACCAACTTTTATTCCCATATCCGAAACGACTTGCTCGACGGTACGATTCATGGTTTGCACCTGGCGACTAGCCCCATCAACGGTAACCGTGACCGTCTTATATTCGCTGGCCACGGCAACTCCCCCGCCTAGAACAATGGCGGTGGCGATGCCGGTGAATATCGCCGTTACTTTGGCGCTGGTGCGTCGATGTCTCCTGCTCACGTGGTTCCTTATTGCGTCGGTAGTAGCTGCAGCATCCTTAGCTATTTTCTCTTTAACCACAACTGTAACCTGATTGTTATCAACTGGCTACCCCGATGTGACCTATACCTAAGGCAATACCAGCCTCTATTTTAGTAGCCTTACCCGGGTTTGTGAAGATACTTTAACCGTCCGTTAAGCAGTGTTCGTTAAGCGGCGAAGGCGGTAACCGCCTCACCGTAAACCTCACGAGTATTAGCAACCAACTGCCGCGCCATCTCGGTTTCGCTCCGCCCGGTTATTTCCGCTAGCTTACGCACTGTCCACACGCTCATATAGGAGGCATTCGGCTGTCCCCGGTGCGGATGAGGGGTTAAATAGGGCGCATCGGTTTCTACCAGCAATAGCGAAGCAGGCATTGCCGCCGCCGCCTCCCGTAACCACTGATTGGCATTATAGGAAACCGGTCCCGCAATCGAGGCATACCAGCCATTTTCTGCAAGTACCTGCGCAACTTCCTTATCGCCGCTAAAACAGTGGAAAACCGTCCGCTCGGGGGCACCTTCCTCCAGCAGAATCCGAATAGTATCGGCGTGGGCCTCGCGGTCATGAATCTGCAGGGGCAGGCCCAACTCCTTAGCTAAGGAAATATGCATCCGAAAGCCCTGCTGCTGCGCCGCTCGCCCCTGAGGGGAAGTGCGAAAATAGTCCAAGCCGCTCTCCCCAATAGCTATCGCTTTTTCTGAGGAGGTCACCATTTCATAAACCTGCTGAACGGCCTGCTCTAGAGAATAGCGCTGATGCCATTCCTGTAGCTGATAGGTTTGCCCATCGGGGGCAGTCGCCACCACTTTCGCGTGCAAAGCCGCCTCATTAGGGTGAATCGCCAACGCGCAAAACACCTGAGGATGCTCTTCAGCGAGACGTACCGTCGGGGCCAATTCATCTACCTGACAACCAGAGGTAATCATGGCGCTAACCCCCACTTTTTGGGCGCGCTCCAATTGTTCAGCTAAGCTCAGACGCACCCCCTCGACCAGGGGGATCTGCTCGTCCCACAGCGGTAAATGAGTGTGGTTATCTACCACTTTGCCCGCTAAAGGTTCAGGGACTTCCGGCCACCCGCGGCGCTTACGTGATTTCCCCATCTATCTAGCATCCTCCTCAAGAAGGGAGTGGATATGTACCTGGGTACCTTGTTCGGGGCAGCTCCAGTCAATCGTGCCATTCAAATTGCCGCGCACTAAAGTGCGTACAATCGAAGTTCCCAAACCATTCAATGGCTTATCCTCCAGTCCGCAACCGTTGTCGCGTACCCAAACATCGAGTTTATTCCCATCTCGTTTAGCCTCTAGGGTGACTTTGCCCCCTCGCTCCCCCAGGCCGTGTTCTACCGCGTTGGCTACCAATTCGGAAATTATCACTGCCAACGCCGAAGCAGCATCGGCATCTACCATCCCAAAACTGCCGGTAAAAGCGGTTTCAACTGTTTGATCAGTAGTAGCCATTGCCGCCGACATCCGCAAGAGGCGAGAGATCATATTGTCGAACTCAACGGTTTCGTCAACATTTAACGATAGCTCTTCATGCACGCGCGCAATGGCGGCCACCCGCCGTTCCGCCTCCCCCAGCGCCGCTTTTACCTCCGGGGAATCCGAGCGTCGAATCTGCATGCGCAAAAGTGCCGAAACCGTTTGCAGATTATTTTTTACCCGATGGTGAATCTCGCGAATAGTGGCATCTTTGGTCATTAGTTCGCGTTCCCGACGGCGCATCTCAGTTACATCTCGGCACAGCAACAGCGCACCAACGCGTTTACCGTCCTCTTTAAGCGGCAGCGCCCGAAAAGACACGATTCCGGCGGAAGATTCTACTTCCGCTACCCAAGAAGCTTTACCCATCACCACCACTGGCAAAGCTTCATCTACCTCAGATTGGTCTGAGATCACCTCGGTTATTAATTCCGCAAGTACCGCGCCATTGACCTCTTCTCGCACCCCCAGACGGCGCAAGCAGGAACGGGCATTCGGAGTCAGGTCAAGTACCCGCCCGCTCGCATCCAAATTAATAGCCCCATCGATCAAACGCGGCATCCCATGCTTAGTGGCCGGCGGGATCGCAGAATTGGGAAACACCCCGGCAGAAATCATTTCGCAAAGCACATTTGCGGTTTTATGAAACCACTGTTCCTGCTGTTCAAACACCCGCAGAGATTGAATGTTCACCTCTTGGGTAAGGGCCGCCACTACCCGGCCGTTATGCCGCACTGGCAGGGCGCTGGCAATCACTGAATAAGACCCTGCCCAACTCACCTCGGGAATTGTAGGTCGCGAGTCAGGGCCAACCGCCTCCGCCAACATCCCAGAACGTTTTGGCGACGCCGACAACCCCACCACGTCATCAAGATGGATAGTAAAGCCGGATCCGGGGCGGGCGTGGGCAATCGCCACAAAACGGCCCTGCTCACCCGGAATCCATAAGATTAAGTCGGCACTGGCTATGTCGGATAGCACCTGCCAGTCTCCCACCAACATATGCAGATGGTCGATATCGCCCTCTGATAGATCCTGCCCGTAGCGGCGGATCAGTTCCCGCATCCCACTCACGAATACCAGTCTATGCTAGGTGTCGATTGAGGTCGGAACCGAGGGGATCGGCATAGCCTTAGCTGGCCCGATTTGCCAACCACCGCGTCGCCGCTTCTTCCTCCCCATCAGCGAAAACCTGCAGATGTGATAGCAGCTCTCGCTCAATCTTGCCTCCGATTAGGGGCATATTTACCTGGAGGGTACCGCTAATCTTCCGCCGGGTTTGCCGGGGATCGTCGGGGGAAATCTCCAGGAAGCTTCCCGCTGTTACCTGTACGGGAACTTTGCCGAACCGTACCTCGAAGTCACCTTGAGCAAAAAGACCGGGGCGAGGATTATTGATCCAGTTTTCTACCACTTCGATTTCCAACTCCTCGGGGAGCAACCGCGCGTAGGCAGAGGCAGCAGCCAGTTCAGCCAACCTTACCTTTGCCCGCGAAACAAAAGTTTCTTCCCCTGCCCGTTCCACCTGAACTTGACAGTTAGCTTGCGGCATTTGCGTCCAGCGAAATTCCAAAAATCTCGGGTCGGTGAGCATCTGACAAACTTGCTCTGGTAAGGCCGGATACTCAACTTCTAGCTCGAATTTACGCAAGCGCTATCCCTTTCTTCAAGGTTTCATCTGCCGGTAGGCTGGCCGCGTCCCGCGGAGGCGGCTAACCTGAAATAGCATTTAGATTGTACCCACTTTAACCACTAGGACGGCCAGGAGAAAATCTCTCATGTTTGACTTTAAGACTCCCCATTTTTTTCGCTCCAAAAATCGTGCCTCCAGCAAAGAGATTGCCACGGCTTTGCGCGAGTCAGTGACGAAAGTTCGCCGAGCCTCTAGTTTTGGGGAGGTAGTAGATGCCCTCCTAGATATTCCCAGTGAACATATTGACAACAAGCTGCTGCAACTAGTAAAGGCCCATCCTCAGGCAAATGCCGCAGACCTAGAAAAGATTTTAAGTAAGCAATATATCCGCCGTACCGCCTACGCGTCCTCAGCAGTGGGAGCAGGTGCGGCTCTGCCGGGCGGTGGCACCGGGGTGGCCTTGGGACTGACCGCCGGGGAACTAGCCGTCTATGCGGTACAGACCACCACTTACATTCTGGGAGTTTCGCGTCTACACGGAGTACGCCCGGCCGATCGCGAAGAGCGCCGAGCTTTGGTGTTATCTAGCCTGCTCGGAGAAGAGGGCGCCGCGATTGTTTCCGACCAGTTGGGACTCAGTACCCTAGCTTGGGCTCGCTCCTCGCTGAAGAATCTGTCTTCCCCGACTTTGGGGCAAGTTAACAAAGCTCTGATGAAATATGCATCTAAGAAACTTACTCGGCGTACCGCAGGCCGGATCGCTGGGAGACTGATTCCCTTTGGAATTGGTGCCGGGGTGGGGTACCTATCAGGTAAGGCAGTAGCGCGGCGCACCACCGAGGGCGTACAAGCCGCCTTGGGACCGATTCGTGATATTTCTTCCCAGGATTTGCTGGTGGAACTGGCACCGGTGATTGATGTTACTGCCGAGCCGGCCCGCTCCTCCAAAGTGGAAGCTGATTTCTTCGCCGATTAAGACGCTGCGGATTCCAACAGTACTTTTTCCTCCCCTGCTTGCCGCTCTCAGCTGAGTGCGGCGCGATAATTGCTAATAACCGGCTAGAATATGGGCAAGGACTAGCGAAAGGTGAGGGCGCGTGACGGACAGGCAATACGAGGATTTACTGGCCAAAATTTTAGAAACCGGCAGCGAGAAGCAAGATCGTACCGGAACCGGTACCCGTTCCCTGTTTGGAGCTCAGCTGCGCTATAACCTGGCAGAATCTTTCCCTTTAATTACTACTAAGCGAGTATTTATGCGGGGAGTTGCCGAGGAACTGTTCTGGTTCTTATCTGGTACCTCTAATGTGCGTCCTCTGCAGGAAAAAAAGGTTCATATCTGGGATGACTGGGCCGACGCCGAGGGCGAGCTGGGGCCGGTATACGGGGTCCAGTGGCGTTCTTGGCCCAGCCCACAGGGCAATATCGACCAGATCGAAAACCTGCTTGACACCATTAAGAATGACCCTTCCTCGCGCCGGATGTTGGTATCGGCCTGGAACGTGTCGGAACTAGATAAAATGGCACTTGCCCCCTGCCACCTGCTTTTTCAAGCTTACGTAGCCGCCGGCCGCCTCTCTCTGCAGGTCTATCAGCGTTCTTGCGATATGTTCCTGGGGGTTCCTTTCAATATCGCTTCCTATTCTTTGCTCACCCATATGTTGGCTCAGCAAAGCGGGCTGGAAGTCGGGGATTTGATTTGGACTGGCGGGGATTGCCATATTTACAACAACCATGTGGAGCAGGTGCGTGAGCAGCTTTCCCGGGATCCTTACCCCTTCCCCGCTTTACATTTGCGCCGCGCCGATAATCTTTATACCTATAAGTGGGAAGATATCGAGATCGAAAACTACCGCCACCACCCGACTATTAAAGCGCCGATAGCGGTTTAGGAGGCAAATGATGAAGATTGGCATGATTTGGGCGCAAGCAGCGCACCGGGTTATTGGGGATGGCCGGGGAATGCTGTGGCATGTTCCCGCTGATTTTAAACATTTCAAAGCCACCACTATGGGGAGCCCGATTATTATGGGGCGGCGCTCTTTTGAAGCCTTAGGAAAACAGCCTTTACCCGGCAGGTTAAATATTGTTTTAACTTCCCAGCAGGGCTACCGGGCCGAGGGAGCACAGGTAGCTTCCTCGTTTTCAGGGGCTCTTCAGCTAGCGGAGGATTCCGGGGCGGAAAGATGTTGGATAACCGGCGGGGCCCGCCTCTATGAGGAAGGGATGGCAGTAGCTGATGAACTGGTGGTTACTTATCTGGATTTAGATGTGGGTGACCAGCCTGACTACGCCCACGCTCCCCAGATTCGTCCGCAGCTTTGGCAGGTGGATACGGCACGCTCCGATAGTGAGTTTCGCCCTATCTCCGGGGATTGTCGCTGGCAGCTTGTTTACTATAAGAAAAAAGATTCTACCGGCAATTAACACCGCTGGATACACTGGTGTATCGTAACCGTTTAGAAAAGAAGTAAGCCAATAAAATTGGGAGGCACGATGGAGAAGAAATACCGTTGGAACACTCTTTCCAACGTGATAGTAATTCTCGGCATCCTGGTGATTCCGTTAATGTATTCCGGCCTGTTTACCTGGGCATACGAAGACCCGATGCAACGGGTCAACTTGCTAAAAGCGGCGGTGGTAAACCTGGATCAGCCAGCTACCGCCACCAGTGCAAATGGCGAAAAAACCCTCAACCTGGGCGAAAGTCTGGAAAAAGAACTCTATAAGAACGATGCCCCCGGTTTCGACTGGAAAAAAGCTTCCCTCCCCCAAGCCAAATCAGGTCTAGAAGACGGAACCTATAAAGCCCTCCTGCTGATTCCCAATAATCTATCCAGCTCCTACGCGAAACTGGCAGACCCCCAGGCACAAGTTCCAGGCAAGAAAGCTCAGTTAGAACTGCGCACTGATGACGCCGTGAACTATTTGCAGGGAACGATGGCCACTTCCGCTGCTTTAGCACTGCAAGCCGCGTTATCTCACGAGGGAGCCTCCGGATATATCGATCAACTTTTACTTTCCACCGGTCCGTTAAAAGAGGGATTCCTGGACGCTGCCTCCGGTGCTGGTCAACTTAGTGAAGGTGGAACTCAGCTAGAAAACGGAGCCGACACCCTGGTGGTAGGCTTGGGAGATCTCGCTGATGGCAGCGTTAAAATCCGCAATGGTTCCCTGAAACTACGCGATGGAATCACCGCCTATACCGGCGGGGTTTCCAGCCTCAACTCCGGTCTAGGGCAGCTCAATGGCAATATGCCGAAGCTGGCCGCCGGAGCTAAGCAAGTTGATGGCGGCGTTGACCAGATTCACCAACAGGTAGCCGCCATGCAACCCCAGGTTAGGGAACTGGCTAAAAGCGGGAACGACCTGGTTGACACCCTCGCTCCCCTTGCCGCTTCTGGGGGCGACATCGCTAAGATTTCCCAGTTTCTAACCCAGTTTAAGAGAGCCGTTGACCAGTGCAAGCAGGTTCCTCTCCCAATGCTTCCCTCCTATCCCGAGTGCGCCCCCTTAGCCAAAATGGCTAAAGACCAGGGACTGACCCTACAACAGCTTTCTGACAAGATCACGCAGGCGCAGGGACTGCTCCAAGGTGTAGGTAAGCTATCGAAGCTAAAGCCTGAGGAACTCAAGGCGAAACTCAACGCAGCCGAACGCGGCGTTAATGAACTTAGCCGGCAAACCGCCCTCACCCCGCCGGCTCAAGCCGGAAAGCAAAAACCAACCCTAAAAGATGGTACTTTTGCGCTGGCGAACGGGCTAAATCAGGCGCAACAAGGGGTAGGCAAACTTGCTTCTGGTGCGGCCACTTTAGATAAGAATTCTGCGCAGCTGCGCGCGGGCGCCAGTTCTCTTTCCGGCGGCCTCGATTCGCTTTCCCAGGGGGCGGGTAAAGCCTCCGAGGGCGGAAAGCAGCTTTCTGGCGGAATCGACAAGCTCACCACCGGCGCCTCTGACCTTGAAGATGGGCTGCGCGATGGCGCTAATCAGGTTCCCACCGTTGACCGGGGACAGGCAGAAAAAGTCTCTAAAGCTGCGAGCGGGGTGGCAGACGTAAAATCTGTACGAGAAAACCCAGTACATGATAACGGTGCCGGATTCGCCCCCTTCTTCATGGCGCTGTGTCTGTGGATCGGCGGGATCGCCATCTTCTTGATCTTCCCCGCCCTAGATTTGCGGCGCCGCCCGGAAGAAAGTTTCTGGCGTTGCGGTTTCCGTTCCATGTCCATCGGGGCGCTCTTTGGCGCACTGCAAGCGATCACGGTAGTGACCGGCCTGCAACTATTCTTGAAGCTAGATGCCCAAAACTTCGGGGCCTTAATCTTGATAGCGGTACTGGCCTCTATCGGATACGTGGCGGTAAACCAGGCATGCGTAGCCGCCTTAGGCTACCGCGGACGTGCGCTTTCGGTGATCTTGCTGTGCTTGCAAATCACTTCCACCGGGGCTACTTTCCCGGTAGAAACTGCCCCTAAGTTCTTCCAGTTCCTTAGCCCGCTGTTCCCCATGACCCATGTGGCGCGCACTATTCGCGCGGCCATTGCGGGCGGAGAACTACATTTCGGCAAAGCACTAGTAGTGCTGGGGATCTGGACGCTACTGTCCTGGGTGGCGACTATGATCGCATCGGCACGCCGCAAAGGTCAGCGCCCCATGCCCTATGACCCGGCGCTAACCTTCAAGAAAGTTCCTCTGGTGTCATCCCCGCTAGGTGGGGAATCGAACAACAGCGTAGAAGATTACGACCAGCGCACTCACCAAGCCAAAGAAAACCTGCCTAGCTGATTGTGCGGCGGAGCGGGGCTGCCAGGGCGCGAGGAGGCTGGATTTTTCCTCCCGTTCAAGTAGGGGCGGGGAAAAACCTAGCCTCCTCGCTCACTCCACTTTGGCTACATGACTTTCGTTTTTTCAACCTCTTTAGCCATATCGTGGATCCGCCCGGCTATCGTACGCCGTAAAACCAGTCCGAGCACCAGGTTCGGAATCAGGAATAGCAGGATTATCACCAGGTTATAGGCAAAATCCCCTGCGTAAATCCCGGCGATAGCCGAACGCATCAAGTTAATCGCATAGGTGGCGGGCAGCCAGGGACTGATGTTTTGGAACCATTGCGGTAGCAGTTCCAACGGATAGGCTCCGCCAGCAGCAGAAATCTGTAACACCAGCAACAGCACTGCTAAGGCTTTACCCGCATTAGCAAGTGCCACGACGAGTGTATAAACAATAACGGTAAACACAGTGGAAATAACCCAGCCTGCCAAAATCAGCAGGAAGGGATGGGCTGGTTCAATCTCCACAAACACAATTAGCCCGACCATCAGCAATGTGGATTGCGCCATCCCAATTACCCAGAACATAAGGTAACGGCCCAGGTACTCTTGAGCCCCGGTAAATATAGGCTTTTTTTCTGCGGATGGAGTCGATACTGTTTCGCTAGGTTCCGTTTCCGCCCCTTCCAACCGGGAAGATTCCTCCGCATTCGCATCCGCACCAGTAGCTGCGTCAGGATCTTTCCGGGCTCCCCTGCTGGCCAGGTAGCGTTTAGCCACATTCTCAGAAACGTCAGTGCGCAGGAAAACCCCCGCCAGCAGCGCCCCAACCCACAGGGCTATAACGGTGAATAGCGGAGTCATCCCCACCCCAAAGGTGGCTACGGGGAACACCGCATTGCGTTTTACCGCTATGGGGGAAGAAATTAGGCGGGCAAAATCTTTGGGGTCAGCTCCCAGCGTGGTGGCGATTTTTTTCAAGTCCCCTTTCGCCTGGGCAGACGAAATCTGTTCCCGAGCCTGATTCAAGCGGCGGGCTCCGTCACGCATCCGTTTTGCGGTATTGTCCAGGGTTTTTTGGGAGCGACGCATACTCGCAATCATCCCGCCCGCACTGTCCGAAAGATCGGCTTGCACCTGCTGCAGATAGGAACGGAAAACCTTCACATTTTCTCCGGCAGAATCCAGATTTTTACGCAGACCTTCAATCTTTGGCTGTAAGTTTTTCTCAAAATTGGACCGAGCGGTGTCAATAGCTTTTTGCGCATCTGCTATGGCTTGGCGGGCTTTCTTTCTCAGGTCAGAATCTACAGTTACTCCCCTGCGCAGGTCAGCCGCAATACTTCCCAGTCGCTCCGCCAGGATTTGTTGACGAGCAATCGCCGCATCCATCTCGGCCAAGAATCGGTCGACAGCCGGATCCTTCCCTACTAAATCCGCCCCTTCCGACCCCAGAGCACGCTCGAGCGCGTCCCGCGTCTGTTGGAAGCCAGCGTTTTGCTTATCCAACAAGGTCTTAAGCTGTTCGACTGTGTCCGCACTGCTTTGGCTGGCGCTATTGACCGAATTCAGCAATTTGTCTAACTGCTTTTGCAGGTCGGAAATATTGTTTTCAGCCAGTCGCACAGCATCATCGAGCCGAGAAGAGACGGATGTGAAGGGATTGGTTGTTCCGGCGGCGCCTTTTCCTCTGGAATCAAATGTGGAGTCAACAGCCCCCTCGAAGGAGTCCTGTACCCCCGCAGCCAACTGTTTTGCTCCGGTGGCTAGCGGCACCGCCGAACCTATCAAAGTTGACAGAGCACTAACGGTATTCGCCCCGGAATTCAGTTCCGCAGATAGGGTTTCGAGGTGGTTACTCAGCCGATCCAGAGCTGCCTGAGTGTCAGCAGTGTCTATATAAGAGGACACGTCCTCAGCAATACCTACGGCCACTTCTGCCAAGGTTCGCGAAAAAGTCGTGTTGATTTGCGCGGTGACCCCCTGAGCGCCTTGCGTAGTGAGATTAGCTGAAAGCGGGTTCTTTTTTTCATTGGTGTGCAGCGTGATATTTGCCGGGGCAGCTCCGCCGGCATAGAAGGTAAACATGGACCGTGAAAAATCCGGTGGTAACACAATTGTCGCGTAATATTCCCCCGAACGCGCACCCTCCAAAGCCTTATCTTTGCTGGTTATTACCCAATCAAACTGGTCATTTACTGCCAGTTCCTTTAGCACCGTATTCCCCACATTGACTTTGACGTTCAGTATTTTACTGGTGTAACCCTCATCGGTGTTAGCCACGGCAATCTTCAGCCGTCCCGAATTTGAGAAGGGATCCCAGGTCGCCAGCACGTTGAACCAGGTGAAGAACAAGGGCACGGCAATCAACAGAACCATGGAAATCCGAACCATGATACTGCCGCGAATCTGACGGAAATCGTCTCGGATGATGAAAAGTACTTCGTTCATCGGGGCTCCTCGCTAGTTGCGGAGGCATCGGTTTCGCCAGCCGGCTTCTCAGTACTTTCATCCACAGCGTCTGCCCGCACAGACGCGCTAATGAGGTGACGTTTACTGCGGCTGCGGTAATCTCCGCTGCTTTGGCTCTCCGATCGATTTTCGGTTTTAGCAACATTCGTTTCTCGCTGGCGAGCTAGGCTCTCGAAAAGTTCATCTTCCGTCAGATGTGATAAGCTCTCGGCTCGTTCGATGGAACTCTTTAGTACCACTACGCCAACCAGAGTCCCCATGATGGCCACTCCCCAAATCGCTAGTATCCCCAGGAGCAGTGGCTTACTGGCGGAGGTGAGCCAGGAAATCATCCCGAGTACAACCAGTCCCAAAATCCCCACGCTGCTCACTCCATTAATCAAAGCGTGATAGCGGGCATTGAATTCTTCTTGACGTTGCCGGATACGGGTGGAAAATTCTTTCCGGTTCGCCAGCAGCGCAATGATGTTGCTCAAGCGGTAACCGCGACTTTGCAGCTGAACGTCTTCATTCACGACCAGTTCAGTGCGAGCCAAATCATCATAGAACAGCTGGGTGAAGTAACCGAAACGACGTCTCCCCACAAACCCCAGAAGGAACACAGCGACGCTCATAAGCAATAAAACCGTCATAACATGCCAGAAACGCCCGTGATAGAACCCACCGATAGTTTCTCGGATCGCGTCGATGCCGTAAGAAAACGGGAGCACCGGGGAAAGCTGGCGGAAAAATCTGGGCATGAGTTCAATCGGATAGATACCCGAGGCACCGGGAATCTGCAACACCACCAGCAATATTGCCAGGGCGCGCCCCACGTGACTGAATGCGGCTGCCAAGGCATAGATAATTGCCAAATAACACGGTCCGATCAGCATGGAAGTAGCGATGAAAGCGGGAACATTTGCCGCCTGCACTCCCAGCAGCAAACTGCCCACGCTGACTATCAACCCCTGCCCTATAGAAAGCACCCCGGAGAGCATGAATCGCCCCAGATAAGCCGAGCGCAAACTCAACCAGTCAAAGCCTTCTTTATCGACTTCTACTCGGAAAATAATGACCAGGATAAGCGCACCAATCCACAGGGAGAGATTGATGAACATGGCAGCCATTCCCGAACCATAAGAGTTGATGGGAAAAAGCGTCTGTTGGTCGAACTTTACTGGTGAGGTCAGGTAACGTCCGATATTGGTCGGATCCAACCCAATGATTGTTTTCAAGCTCCCCGTCCGGAGCGCGGTAGCGAGAGTTGCCACATCGGTTTGAGCTCCGCTGGTTATATTGGACAGCGCGTTGAGATTGCTCTGCACCTGATCAAGCACATTTTGTGTGTCTACAATCTGATCATCGATTCCGTGGGTCAGCGCCGAAATTTCCTTAAGGGAAATCCGCGCGGTACTCACCGCAGATTTGATGGCTCCCAGCTGCGCCGAAAGCTGCGTTACCTGGGCATTTAACTGAGATGCGGTTCGAGTAGACTGTTCGCGCAGATTAGTGGCAGCCTGTTGCGCGTTGGTCAGAGCCTGATCAAAGGATTTCATCAGTGCCTGCAAATCCTGGCTAGCCTTTGCCGCATCTGACCCAGTTTTCCCGATCTTGTTGAGCAGGTCCTGCATCTCGTTCAGCTGGGTTTTCAACTCCGCAGCGAGCTTTTGTGTTTGCGGGAATCCTTCCAAAACCGCAATCTGATCCCGCATTTTTTCTATCGAAGTATTCGCCCGTTTAATGCCGGATTCCAGCTGTGAGTCTATTTCGGTGAGTTTATTTGTCGCATTTGACACCGCCGAATCTGCCGCCGCCGAGGATTCATTGAGTGCTTTTTGGGCGTTAATACTGGCTTGCCCCGCCATTGCAGCAAATTCGGAAGCATCAGAGACGACCGTCCTTAAAATGTCTTGCGCATCGCTCAAAGCCGCGGAAACATCAGCCAATGCCGGGTCAGCTGCAGCCAGCGTAGCCCGGACTTTTTTCATAGTCTGTAAGGAACCCGTCAAAGATGCACTGGCGGAATCCAAGGTGCCTTGCGCATCGGTCAGATCCCGGTTAATACCGCTCAAAGCATCTAAAGCGCTGCCCTGAGCACCAACAACATTAGCGTCAATCTCTAAGGCACCGTCGCGTAAAGCCTGCGCAATGGCTTCTCCAACCTGACCCCGGAAAGTTGACGTGATTTGAATATCGAGTTCATTTGCTCCCACATCAGTAATTTTTGGCGCAATAGCGCCTTTCTTTTCATTCACGTTGTATTCGATGGTCGGCTGATCGAGTTTGCCACTGAAAATATCAACTAAGTCTTTACTAAAGGTCTTGGGGATGACAAAAGTCGCATAAACTTCCCCGGTTCTGATTTTGTGATTGGCTGTGGCTTGATCTGTAAACTGCCAGCCGAGCTGCTTATTATCTGATAATTTGTCGACTACCAGGTCGCCAACATTGAGCTCACCAGTCAGTGCGGATTCCGTCCCCACATCGTTATTCACTACTGCTATGGGCAGGTTTTCTGTCGCGTTATAGGGGTTCCAAAAGGCCAAAATATTTAGCCAAGTGTATAGGGCTGGAGTGACCAAGATACCGATGATGATAATCAGCGATCGCGGAACCGAAAAAATCCGCTTTACATCACGAGTCAGCACCCGCCAGCTATCTTTCACCCTGTAATCATAACCTTGTGTTGAAGTTCTGACAATGCATGTTGTTACCCATTTGAAATACTGCGCGGAAGAATCCGGGTATGCCTAAGTTTTGCGCGTTCACCGCCTGATTCAGGTCAGAGGCACACGCGTTGTCACCATCTTTTTTAGTCGGAAACACGCTTTTTAGCCTCCTGTTATCAATCTCCATTCACGCTGAAGCGAGAAAAATGGGGTTCCCTGGAGTACTTTTATCGAGCCAGCCCCGCACGCAAGCACGTCGCAATTATTGTCCGGTAGGGCGGAGGGTTTGTAGCATACGCTCTGCCCACTGGGCATTCGGCTCCACTTGGGAACGTATTTTTGAGACCGCCAGTTCATGTTCAGCAAGTTGAGCTGCCAGCGTTGCATCTAGGTGTGGAACTTTCATCTGGGCGGTACCGGGTACTAAATCTAGGCGCACACCCGCCAGTCCTAGGCTTCGCTGGAGGGGACCGGCGCTGGTAGTAACCGATTGGGCGCGTTCGTGGGGTGCGAAGGTAACTTTGCGCCGCAGCCACCCGTCACGGTAGATAAGCACGGTCGCGGTGGCAGCAAAGGCGCGACGAAAGCGCGCAAGGGGATCTAGAATCTTGGCTTTTTCGCTGCAAGGAGTGAATATAACTTTCGATTCCGAACCTGAGTTCTTGCCGTTAAAAGCCGCCTGCAGTAGCCTGTCGGCTGCTGCGCCCTCACTGGCCCCTAAATCTCGGATCGCCATCTGCAAAATAACTTTTGCCTGTTCCAAGGTTCCCACTGGCAAAAGTAGATTGTCGGCAGCTTGTTTCTTTTGGTTACCGCTGGTTTCCACCCCATGCCCGGCGAGGGTAACTTCTGCTTGCCACCAGCCGAAAGGTCTCCACAGTAGCGGTTGGATAAACCGGATGGCATGAATACGTCCGGGCGGCAAGGTCTGGGATTTTAGAGCGAGCAGACCCGAAGTAATCCGAATCCCATCGTGAGTGATATTGGCGCTGAAATTGAAACCGGAGTTAAAACGTGACCAGGCATAAGACAGTATCATCAGGGGAATAATTCCAATGGAAATAATGGTGGGGATAAGGCTTCCCGCGACTAACCCCTGCACAGTTAGATCCGCCATGATGAACACTACGATAGCGCCAATCGCCACAATCAGCGCCATTATCAGCAACCAGACCGTTTGCGAAGTCAACAGCACGGAGGCTATCAGACGTCCTGGTGAAACCCGATAAACTTCGTATTCGTCTGCGGCTAGGTGGTAGTCGTCCTCGGCAAAAAGATCGGTGCCAGCCAGGCCTTTAGCTCCCGTCTGTTGAGAGGTTTCATCACGGAGGGAGCGCCCAGCGATACGAGCTACTACTTCTCGCCGGGCCTGATCTAAATATTTATTGGCCAGGAACTGGATTTCTACCCGCGAGCCTTGGCCACCCGCGGACTCCACCCGCAGCGCTCCCAAGCCAAAAATGCGGGCAGCTAGCGGCCGATAAACATCTACTGATTGCACCCGATCCAGGGGAATCTTCCGGTGTTTTTTAAAGAAAATCCCGCGACGATATTGCACATCGGTGGCGGTTATTTTCCAAGAAGTCGCTCGCCACGCAAAGTAAAGGTAGACGATTAAGAGCACTAGTATCGCCAGCGGAACCGCTACTACCAGCAGCAATAACATGGGATGTCCCGGCAAATTCTCTCGGAGACTCTTGACCAGCATAATCAGGTTATTTAGCGATTGGGTAAGGACCACTACCAGAATGATCACTAATGCCTGCGATACTTGCAGTAGCGGAGTCAGCCAATGTACCCGACGCCAGGAGGAGTATTCTGCACTGCTGCGGCTATCGGACTCGGCCTCAGTAACAGACTGGTTTGTATCTGCAGTTACGGCGCGGTTATCCCCTAGAAGTTCTCGCGGGTTTTCCTTTATAAAATCGCGGTGTTGATCGGCCATCTAAATACCTTCAAGGTTGGCTTCGGCCAGTTCGGAGATTTCTTCGCGCAGCTGGGCGGCTTGTTCGCGGGGTATTCCCGGCAGCTGCGCATCGGTATGAGCCGAGGCAGTGTGCAGTTTGACCTGCGCGATCTCAAAGTGACGAGCAATCGGGCCTTCTTCTACATCCACATATTGCAGCCTGCCCAAAGGCACCACTGTTAGGGACTTAAACATTATTCCCCGCCTAATCTGTAGGTCAGTTCCGGTAACTGCCCACCCCATAGCGCGCACTTGCCGCGGAATTAGCCACAGCAGCCAAAGAGCAATTGCCACCACCACCGCGATTAGCAGGAGACCGATCCACTTTTGCGGCAGTAAGAAAAATAAAATAATCGCCACCGCAGCTGAGCACAGCAAGAAAAACGCCACAGCTGCCAGACGCACCTTTATCAGCTCTAGAGAAACCGGGCGAAACCTCACCCCTGCCGGCGCAAATGGATCTAACTGAGAAGAAACCATCAAAAGTCCTTTTTGCTTTCATATTATCAGCGCCGTCTGCTCCCCATAATTTGAAAACGCCTATCGCCTACGGCTCCTAGCTATCACCAAAAATGGATATGAAAAACCCCGGGCAGTTGAGGGGTGCCCGGGGTTTTTATCAGGTAGTAAGAGGATCTACCCGATCATGAAGGAACGTGTAAGGCTAATAGCACCGGCTGCACCGATACCACCCAAGATAACGATTCCGGCAAGGGAGCCGGCGCCGCCCATGCGGTCAATCGCGGAGAGATTGTTGGCCGCATAAGCCGTAGCATCAACATCGTTAGCGGCTAGGTTGCCGCTAACCTCGGTCGTGCGAGCCTGAATCTGAACGGTGGTCTGAACGCCATCATTGGACAGCCCTTCGGCAGCCTGTGCGGTCAGCACGCCAGCAGGAATCAAAGCCGCAGCAGCAATCCCGCAAGCAGCCATCTTCTTAATCGAAGTTCCCTTGTTCATTTCAGTCTCCCTCATGACCTGAATTCTTTCTTGTTGGTATTAATATTACCACCCGGTCAAATGAAAGCAAGCTAATAGCCCAAATTTATGCGTGATCTACGTCACATTTCGTAAAAACTTATTGAGTGGAAAGTCGTTAAGTTTTAATAAATCAACTTCTACCTGCATTAATAATCCCATCGTTGATTACAGATAGATTATTCTTTTAATTTTTACCATCTGGTAAGTAATGGATATTTTGCATATTTTTTCTTAGAAATCAAAGCTACATGGGCTCTATTTAATAACTTTCTCATCACTTCAAACCATTTGGTGCGTGGCGTCACATCAATTTTTATCGTTGCTTTTGGGCTATCCCTTCTAATATCCGCAACGCGAAACTCCGCCGGAAAGATTCGCGGTGAAGCCATTTCCTATAGGCACGTCCCATATAAAAAGAAGAACTCCCCCTGGCTTAAACCCACAACTCCGGCGTAGTTGATAACCTAAAACCGTGAATGACTTGGACAACTTCCTTCCATTAGCGGCGATGGCAGCCGCTGCACTTCCCGACACTGACTTCGTTTCGCTATGCTCACCACGGTTTGAAACCGAGGATCTGCGAGTATGCGCAGTCGAAGACACCGCTGATCGTAAATGGCTAGTTACCTGTCCCCTTACCGAACACAGCGATCTCCAGTTACAAATCCAAAGTCAGATTATGGAAGCGCTCTCCCATGATGGCGCCCGCTTACCCTTCTGCCTGCCTTGGCCCGCACATACGGTGCGGATAGTGGGAGGAAAACACGCCCTCGTACATCCCGCCTTCCCGGGCAGACCCGCCCGCTCTGAAGATTTGACGGTTTCAGATAAACTTGCCGCTTCTCTAGGAGGCGCGCTGGCCGCCCTACATGATCTTCCCGCCCGGGTTTTACAAGCTGCCGACCGCCCTGCTTTCACTGCCGATCAGATTCGGCGACGCTGGCTGAGCCTGCTAGATGAAGCCGCTTCCACCCAGGCCATTCCGCCGCGGCTCTGGCAACGTTGGGAGGAACGCTTAGAAGATATTTCCCTGTGGCGATTTGCCAGCGCCTTCATCCACGCAGATTTGCAAGAGGCATACCTATATATAGAGGACGAAACAATTACCGGGATAACCGGGTTTGGACAAGCTAGATTCGGTGACCCTGCCCGCGACCTAGCCTGGGTAGTTTCCTCCTCCTCGGATGAGTTTGCCCGCGAACTGCTAGCGCAATACCATCAGCTACGGCTATATGAAGACCCCAAACTTAGCGCCCGAATCGAGCTTAATTCCGAGCTGGTGCTCTTGGAATGGCTGATGCATGGAGTACGAGAAAATAACGAAAGCATTATTGCTGACGCTCGCGAGTTGATCTCGCAGCTGGCCGATACTTTGGATAGCACCGGGTTGCTACCCGCCCTCCGCGAAAACTCCGGGCTTGAGGATCCACCGGAGGGTAAGGAAAGCGAACAGGATGAACCCCAGCAGGAGGAAAACGGACAGGATCTAGAACAGTATCCAAAGGAGCACGAGGAAAACGAAACCAACGCTCCCGAAGAATCCCCCGCGAGTGAGCCTCTACCGGCTGATCACGACTCTGCGTCCAAAAACGAGATCGATCCGCCAGCTGCAGCAGAACAAGACGGGACGCCTAGTCCTAGATAAAGTCGGGGAATAGTTCTTCGAGCGTTTGCGGTAGATCTAGGCGCTTACGCCAATCGTCCAGGTCGCACAGCAAGTCGTAGCGCACAAAATATAGCCCGGCTTCGATATCTTCCAGTCGCAACCCGCGAGAATAGGCATACACCAAGCGATAAGTATTGATCTGGCGCATATAGTTTGCTACCTTCTCTTCACTTTCAGCGGCAATCTCGCCGGAACTATCAAAGGTTAAGGAATCAGTCTTCCAGTCAATGATCGTGGGCTGACCCGTGTGAGGATTACGCATAATCGCATCAATGCGTGCCACCAATTTGGTCTGCAAAGGAGCCGCGAACTCGATCTCGGACTCCAGATATTCCCACCCACGATCAGGATGTACTTTCCCGGATTTCCATTTCTGCTGTAACCACCGCAGCGATTTGGCCAGCCCGGCATCTAAATCCGGGGGCAAGGAATAAACAAGCCCGCGCAGCTCCTGATCTACCCATTCGTGGAATAAAGTTCCTAAAGTAGCGCCCCCGGTGGAAAATTCAGGCAGCGGGCGACGCTGACTGAGAGCAAAACCAGCAGGGTCCGCCTGTAGGCGCCTAGCTCGGGTAACTCCGCTAGAAATTGGCAACTCCACTACGCAGCGAGCTTGCAGTTCAGCTTGTTGATCGCGAGTTAGCTGTACCGCCTGCCGCATCCAACCCGAATGACTGCTTGCCATGTCTAAAGCTTCTTCTTCACTGCTGGTAGCTAAAAGCCGATTTAAGAAGGGATCATTATTAATCTTGGTGATTAAGCCACTAAGCTCGGACGCGGCACTTGATAGTCGCGATAGCTGCCCGGACGGGGGCGTAGGCCACAAGATTTCGCGCGGGGCCGGGTCCCAATCGTCATCTGCTGCCGGCTCCCGGTTACGAAGCTCCCGCATTTTTCCAGTGGTATCTATTTCCGCCAAAAATTGGGAAGGAACGCGCTCGGTTACGGTCGCGGCAGTATGCGCGCTCCCTCCAATTAGTAATTGCGACTCGGCGCGGGTAAAAGCGACATAAGCCAGACGTCGGTCCGCTAACTGCGAGGTAAAACCTAAAGCACACTTATAGCTGTCCAACACTTTGGCATTGGTCGAATATGGTTGACTTTCAAAATCGTAGTTGCTGTTTTCCAGGCCCCGCTCAATAGTAGGAAGCACTTGCTTGTCTGGACGCAGATCGTAGGGGATCATCGCAATATCCTTAATCCAAGACGATTCACTGCAGGTGCCATTTCCTACCTTAAAAGGCGATTTGGGAAGATTACCCTGATAGGTACGGTTCTCATCGAGCCCCGGAATCGCTACCCAGGTCCATTCCAACCCTTTGGCGGCGTGGATGGTCATGATCTGGATAGCATTCGGGTCAGGTTCTTGTAGCGGCATGTCTAGGCCGCTTCCCTGTTCGTCAGCTAACCTGAGCCAATCTAAAAAGCTCGGAAGATTTACGCTCACCCCGGTGGCTTCGTATTCGCGAGCGACCTTCACAAAGCTTTCGAGGCAGCGCTGCGATACTCCCCCATCGGGACGAACTTTAACGTCTAGGTCCAGGCGCAAGGCGAAAATAGTGCGTTGCACCAATAATCCCAGAGGATCATGAAGGTGACGGCGCACCGTAGCTAGCTGGGAGCGCAAGATATTCAGGCGCCGGTGTGCTTCCTCGCTAAACCCGCTGCCCGCTCCGGGGGGAGTCCACCCCGGCTCCGGTAAGTTATCTAGCGCATCCATTAAGAAGGCTGGAGGCTCAATGTCTGGGATCCCCTCGGGGTTAGCTAAATGTTTGGCCCACCGCCACAAAAGATCGATATCGGCCGGGCTCACCCCGCAACCACTGATTAGGCGCATAAGAGAATCGCCCCGGCCGGCATCTGCAGATACTTGCAGCGCGGCGATTACATCGGCAACTGCCGGGTCATAGATCAGTCCCGCTACCCCGGTGATTTCTACCGGAAGTCCTCGCCGGCGCAGAGCCTGGGTGATTAGCGGTCCTTGGGAGTGTTTACGCAGCAAGATAGCCCCCGTGGGTAGACTTTCCTGCTTAGACGCTGGCAGCTGTTTATTCTTGAGAGCTATTTCGTCTCGCCTGCCCCAGCGTTCGGCAAAAAAATCCGCCACTAATTCCGCTTCTTCTTCGCAGTCTTGTGCGAAGTAGAATTGGACTTTCCCGGGATCGTCTTGCTTTTGCGGACAGGTAACCAGCTCTTTAGCTTTGATAGCGGAGGGCGGGGCGGCGAAGTCCTCTGGCATAGGCGCGGAACCAAATTTATATTCCGGGCTAGGAACTGCAACCAGGGCTCTGATTTGTGCTTCAACTTGCTGCGCGCTTTCTCCTGCTGCGAGCTTACCTAAAGGCTGCACCACCTGGTTTGCTACCTGCAATATCGCTTCCCGGTTGCGGTAGGTGATCGGCATATCTTGAATATGATTGTTGGTTTCTTCGGCCGGCACCCCAAATTCGGTTAAAAAATTTCGCATTGACAGTTCGGAAGCTCCCCGCCAATCGTAAATAGCCTGATTGGGGTCACCGACTGCCATCGCTCCTTTACCGGTAAAAATAGTTGAAAATAGTTTAAGTTGCGCTACCGAAGTATCTTGAAACTCGTCCAGTAAAATTACGTCATAGCGCTGCCGGAGCGTTTTCCTAATATCGGGAAAACGCGCTACCAACATGGCCGCATAGTAGATTTGATCGGCATATTCGAGGTAGCCATTTTCTTTCTTATATTCTTCGTAGCTTGCAAAAATATCTAGCAGTTCTCCCCGATGGGTCAAAGACTCCAAGAATTCTTGCATACCGGCATTGGGTTTCTTGGAATTTCCTGCCTGCCTCCCCGAGCTATACAGTTCCCGCATCTGTGCTAAATCCGCTCGCAACTGCTCGCCATCTAATAGCTGGTCGCGTAACTGGGAGCCGAGAGATAAAGCATTGGCTACCGTCGTAGCAATACTCTTGTCGGTGGTCAGCTCCCCTGGCCATTCGCTGACAATCTCATACATAATCTGCCAGCGTCGCGCCTCATCCAAGAGCGTGCAGGCCGGGGAGACCCCCAGCCGAGAACCGTATTGACGCACAATTTGGTTGGCAAAAGCATTATAGGTGGCAGTTACCGGCAAAGTTACCCCACCAGTTTCACTATCGGTAAGATAGTCGGCCACCTCGGGAAAATCGGGATTGCCGGCCAGTAACTGCAGATAACTATGGAGACGGCTTCCCAGTTCGACATCGGCCTTATTAGAAAAAGTCAGCCCCAGCACCCGATCTGGAGCAACCAAGCCATTAGCCACCAGATACACCACGCGAAAAGCCATAGTGGCGGTTTTTCCAGCTCCCGCCCCGGCGATCGCCATCATCGGTTGGTCAATGGGGGCAGTAATAACTTTTTCCTGATCAGCGTTTGGACGATATTGCCCAATCGCTGCGGCAATCTGCGCCGGGGAGTAGCTGATCGTCTGATCGTTACTCATAGTACTTGTTCACCTTCGCTCTGTAGGGGACAGCAAGAACGCAGAGCACAGCGGTCACAATTTTGATTCTCAACTGCCCGAAATACCGATCCGGAAACCACCTGCGCCGCGTGCATAACATTGTCTACCAATAGTGCTTTTTGCTCATCAGTTAGGGGATTTTGCACCATTTCTTTAGGTATTTTTTCGTAATCAGTTACCCCGCGAGTTTTCCTAATATGTTTGGACAGATAGATCAAACTGGCGCTTTGAATCTGCTCGGTTGCTACAGCTAGCACCGGCGCCAGCACTTCCCGGGATCGCTGATTGCCTGCCTTTAGCGCGGCTTCTAAAACCAATTGATAGCAGGCAAGTTGCAAGTGGTCAGCGATTTCTCTTTCGGCGGGGGGAGTTTTACCCGTCTTAAAATCAACTATCCTAATCCCCTCCTCACCGGCTTCTAAACGATCTATCCGGGCGGCGAGCACCGCCGAGTCTGCTATAAACGCATAGGAACTAAGTTCGGTTACCGCCGGCATTTTATGTTCATCTAAATAACGGCTGAGGCGCCGCACCATTTCTTCTCGTTTTTTCCTATCCTGGCGGGAAAAGAAAGCTTTCGTTTCTTGCGGCCAGTGCGAGTAAAAGTACTCTAGGCGCTCCTCTAAGGTGCTATCCGTCATTTCTTCTGCAATTAGGTGCACTAGAGTGCCCCAAGCAGCGTTACCGGTAGGCTGAATTATCTGTCCTCCCCGCCGCGAAAGCAGCCAGCGAAACTCGCACTCGTTCAGCTGCTCCAAAGTAGAAGGAGATACAGCTGCCCGGCTACCGCCGACTTTCAATCCTGCCGGGTTGGTCCACCAACTTTTATCTATTCCTATCTGACGCCAAGTATTAGGGTTAGCGAACTCGGCTCCCTGGGAAGCTAGATACGCCAAAGTTTCCACCGCTTTTTGGCGAGTTTCGGGATCCGGTTTACCAGCCAGTACTGCCCGTAAATACCCCACCAAAGAACGTAAAGAGGGAAATAACTGCTGGCGACCAACATTCTCCGCAGCCGATTCAGCGAGAGTTCCTGTCTTTTGCTCCCATTCGCTGCCCAGGTATTGCGCGGCAACAAACTTACCTTTTTCCAAGCGTTTACACAGAGTCTCGAAAAATATCGAGGGGACATCCTCAGAGTCGGAACGTGCCGTTACCAGCATCTTAGTGCGAGCGCGGCTGAGGGCGCACCGGGCTAAGCAGCGTTCTGTCTCCAGGGCACGCCGGCGAGATTCTCCCGGAACTAGCTGCAACTTTCCAGTGGGGCTTAGTAGCGCATTCGCGTGCAGAAGATCAGAAATTTCCCCAGAACGCAGCATCGAACCCCGCTCTGATGTCGCCGGCCATTCTCCCTCCTGCATCCCGATTAATACGCAGGTATCCCAGGTGCGTCCCGCTGCTGAAAATACGGTTTCTAATGCTACCGCCGAGCCTACCCCGTGGGTTTCAGTCAGCACGTCCTCGGCTTGGGTTTGCCGCAAGAGCACCCTACAGTAGTCGCTCATATCAGCATTTAAGTGACGCTGTGACCAAATTTCGGCATGACGCACCAGGGCAATCACCGCGTCTAAGGCCTGATCGGCGAAATCTTCTCCGTCTAGAGCCCGTTTACACCAACCCTCTTCCAGATTTAACAATGACCAAATTTTTTCTAAAACCACCAGGGGCGGTTCCCGCAAAGTTGACACCGCCGCGGTTAATACCTGGTGACAAAGAATAAATATCTCTCCCCCCTCGACCATTTGCACCTGAGTAAGGGGGAAGCGGGGAGTGCCGATGGCAGCATAAAACTCTTCCATTTTGGCTTCTAACGCTATCCCGGCTCCCACCAGGGCACGTTCCAGGCGCAGCATCTGGAGGGAATCTAAGGAAAATAGCGGAGAGCGCAATAGGTTGCGGATGGTTTTACCGCGCGGGGAAAGCAGATTTTCATCTAGGAAATATTCTTCTCCAGACCAAGAAATTTCCTCATAGGAAGCATTGGGATCTCGCCTCGCGCGCAGCTCGGCGAGCTCGCGTTGTCCCGGCAAGGTGAAAAGCGACAATAGTGCGCCGGTAACCTGGTTAGCTTTGAAGAGTATAGGCCGCCGGCGCTCGTTTACCGGAATTTCTAGCCCCCGCAAAAGCGAAACTATTTCATCTATTTGGGAATGGTTACGGGCGATAACTGCCATATCTGTCCAGGCAATATGACGGTTCAAGTGCTGGTAGCGCAGGTATTCGGCGATGGCACGCGCCTGCGAAGACAGAGTAGAAAACTCCGCGAACTTTTGTTCCCGCGCGCTATCCGTGTCAGTCTCGCTAGCCAGCGGGTCTAAAAGGTTTAGTCCCCCGGGGGTTTCCCGAAAGGATTTATCCAGGGTTACCTGGGGGCATTTTAGCTGTTCTGCTAAGTATTTGGCACCGTGGGGATACCCGCCGCGGAAAGTTTCTACTGCCACCTGGGGGTTATAGAGGGCGAAAATTTTAGTGCCCCGCTTACCCATTTCTGCTAATAGCCGCACCGCAGAGGCAGGACAATCTTGCAGGTCATCCAGCACCACCCAATCTGGCAGCTGCGGTGGCGCTAGCAAAGCAGCGTCTTGTTCCCAACGGTTCAACACCTGTCCCGCGCGATCTTGCATCCGGGCAGCATCCCAACTGTTGTCTTTAAAAGATGGTTCATATTGGCTAAGTAACACCGCAGCCGCCTGCCATTCGGGAACCGCGAGTTCGCGCCCTAACTCATCTAGATTTTGGGCACTAATCCCCCAATGGGCACAAGTAGCAAACAGGGCACGCATTTCCGAGCAGAAGTAATCACTTTGTCTGACCTCGGGGCTAATATATTCCGGCCAAGGCGCCTCTACCTGTCTTAACAGTTCATGAATTCTGGCATCTTCTTGAGAACCGGTTAACAGCACCGGTTCTGGAAGCTGTTGCTGCCGGCTACTTGCAAACTGCTGTAACAACCGAAAAGCCAGGGCCGGCGGAGTAATAAAGGGACGAGAAATAGGTAAGTTCCGGCTAGTCCGGGCAGTATTTAGATATTCTGCGCGTGAGCGTGAAGGAGCTATCCCCACTATCTGCTTGCCGCGTTTATGCAGCAGTTTCATAGCGGCCAGAGCTAATACGGTTTTCCCACTGCCAGCAGGTCCACAAACTATTAGAGAACTGGGCGATTCTAGCTTGTCAAGCAGAGCCTTTTCCTTTTCACTTAGCTCCGGTATCTCCAATTCTTTTGGGAAAGGAACAGAGCGCAGAGAAAAGGTTGCCATGCGTGCAATTATAGGGAAAAGGTGCTTTCTCGGTATCGATTTGTTTTTAGCACCTCACCTAGATCCCGGCGCCCGCTAGTTACCTCCACAAAGTATCAGCTATTGCAGTTTGTTTGTTGCAGGCAAAAGCCCGGTATAAGAAGCTATTATTTTTTGAAAGCTTTAGCTGTTAGCAAGCAAGCGGGCACCTAGTCGCGCCCTACAGGTAGGATAAGGCTAGTAAATAGATAAACGGAGGGAAATGTGAATATCTCACTGGGGCTTAAAGGCGTAGCCAAAACTTTGGATCTGGAAGTAGCAATGGAAGCTGAACAGATCAAAGCTACCCTGCAGGCAGCTTTAGATAAACCGGAAGAGTTGCTCTCGCTCACCAATAAGCAAGGACAGCAGGTCCTGATCAACCCGCGAGTAATCGCCTACTGCCAGATAAGCGAGTCCCAGCCGCAACGGGTGGGATTTGGAATCGGGTAAGCACCCGCTAAAACGAGACTTTTTCTACCTGCTATACCCGAAAGCCAGCTGAGGCAGGCTTTCGGCCCCGGCCAGAATACTGGTCGGGTTAGTCCACCCGTTATTTTGGGGCCTCTACTGGAGTTTTAGGCTTTTAGCCCGGTACGCTCCATGCGGGCGCGGTGATGCTCCTTGATTTCCTCCGGGATATCCTCCCCGCCCTCAGTTGCTAGATCGGGATACCCCACAATGGCTTGGCGGAAAGTAGAACGTACATCCCCGAGTACCCGCCGTCCCCATAGAGACAGTCGAGCAGGTACCGTCGCTTGGGTCGCGCACGCCTGAGTAATTACCGGTACTGCCCATGCTTCATGCCCGCAATCCCAAGCAACCTCTAAGAGTTCCGATTGCACCTGCGGGGAAAGTCCCCCGGTCAAGCTGTGGTTAAAATCGGCCATCGCCCCAATAGTTACGTAACTTTTAACTAGGCGTTCATACCAGTCAGTAGGGCGCAGGCGCTCCTCTAGCTGGATGGTTAGCCCCAGATACTGCTTCATCTCTTCGGCTAGATCAACACCGATCTTTTTACTGGCCTGAGCAACCTGCTGATAGTTTTCCCATGCCTGCGCTGACATACGTCCTAAAGCGATTTCTTGTTCTACCGTGGGGCACAGCGAAGCGTCTTTTGCTAGCCGCTGCTGCATTGCCAAGGTGAAGTACCCGATAAGTCCTAGTCTTTGTGCATCACTCACCCTCTTAGATTAACGCGCTTGCGGGTTTGATTCTCGATTTTGGCGGCACTACGGGCCTGATGACTGTCAAAAAGCTGCTATCAAACTGTAAGTTGCGTTACCCATATTGTTTACCGTCCCGGACGGTAGGTTAGGATGGATGGGAAGAAGACGGGTTGACCGATCGTTTTTATAAACGAAGTATTTTTTATAGGGCACATGTGCCGGGCTCTGCTGCACAGAGCCAAGATTTTTCGCGATCGGCTACCTTAACAGTTCCAGGGGAAAACTCCCCGTGAAAGGTATTCGATTGACAACTGAAGAAAATAAACTAACGACCAGTGGAATCGCTGATACTTCCGCGGCGCACGAGCCGCAAATTCAGCAGGCGGAAGCCGACGTAGTGGGCGATTCCTCGATGGATCTTTCCGAAAAAACTTTCGCCGATTTCGGGGTCTCGGCTCCGCTTTGCCAGGCGCTTAAAGATGCCGGAATCGTCCACCCCTTCCCGATTCAAGCGCTAACTTTGCCGGTAGCGCTAGAGCGCCACGATATTATCGGCCAGGCTAAGACCGGCACCGGTAAAACTTTGGGGTTTGCGCTTCCTGCTCTTGAGGAAGTGGTAGGCCCGGGTGAGGACGGCTACGAAGACCTCTTAGATCCCGGCCATCCGCAGGCTCTGATTGTGTTGCCCACCCGCGAACTGGCCATCCAGGTGGCGCGGGAAACCGCGCAGGCGGCTTCCCATCGCAATGTACGTATCTGCGAAATCTATGGGGGGCGCGCTTTCGAACCCCAGATTGAGGCGCTAAAACGAGGTGTCGAGATCGTAGTGGGCACCCCCGGTCGCCTGATTGACTTGATGAAACAGGGACATCTGAGCCTGTCATCGGTACGCACTATGGTGTTGGATGAAGCCGACGAAATGTTAGACCTGGGGTTCTTGCCCGATGTAGAGGTACTACTGTCGCGCACCCCCGCAAATCGCCACACTATGCTGTTTTCAGCCACTATGCCCGGCGAGGTAGTGGCTTTAGCCAGGCGTTATATGGAGCATCCCACTCATATTCGCGCGCAAGATCCCGATGATCAAGGAGCGACGGTAAAAACCACTCGGCAAGTGATTTACCGCTGCCACGCCCTCAATAAAGTAGAGGTGCTGGCGCGGATTCTGCAGGCGCGCGGGCGCGGGCTGTCCATTATCTTTACGCGCACTAAACGCACCGCTGCCCGGGTGACAGACGACTTGGAGCAGCGCGGTTTCGCGACTGCTTCGCTCCACGGTGACCTGGGGCAAGGAGCCCGCGAACAGGCACTACGAGCTTTTAGGAACGGAAAAGTTGATGTGCTGGTAGCAACCGATGTGGCGGCTCGCGGCATCGATGTCGACGATGTTACCCACGTAATTAACTATCAGTGCCCCGAGGACGCCAAAACCTATATCCATCGCATTGGACGTACCGGTCGCGCCGGAAATTCTGGAACCGCGATTACCTTTGTGGACTGGGACGATGTGCCTCGCTGGAAACTGATCAATAAAGAGCTTTCCCTGGGCAAAGAAGAGCCAGTGGAAACCTACCACACCAGCGCTCACCTCTATACCGATTTAGATATTCCCGAGGAAGCGGGGGCACGCCTGCCGCGTTCTATGCGCAAACGTGCCGGTCTATCCGCGGAAAAACTAGAAGATCTGGGGGAAACCGGTTCTTCAAGGCGCGGACAGGGCCGGAATGGACGCGGGAGAAATTCTCGCGGCCGCTCGGGACGCGGAAAGGGTTCGCGAGGCGGACGTGATCGGCGCCGGGAACGCGATAGTCACCAAGGTGCCGGCACCCAGCGTCAGCCCCGTCCGCGTCGGGCACGTCGGCGCCGCCGCAAGGGTAGTGAAGACTAGCCCGGTGCTCGCCTACAAATAACTTTAGGCAAATCTGCATTAGCTGTTACTTGAGAGAAAATGCCAAAACACTTACACCGGTGAGAATAAGTCGATATCTCGGGGACAAGTTCATAGAATTTGAGGAACTAAACAGGAGCCGGGCCGCGACGGGAAATATCCCTGCCACCAGCTAAAACGAACTAACAGCACTAACTATCCAAAGAGGAGTAGTCTATGAGCCGCGTTGAACGATGTGACTGGGATCAGTGGTGGCGCAGCGCCGCTATCTATCAGGTTTATCCCCGTTCTTTTGCCGATGCCAACGGTGATGGGATTGGCGATCTGGCCGGGGTATTAGAAAAACTTGATTACCTGGAAAAACTAGGAATCGACGCAGTCTGGTTTTCTCCTTTCTATCCTTCCCCCCAACACGACACCGGTTATGACGTTGCCGATTACTTAGATATAAATCCCGAATATGGTGACCTGGAGACTTTCGATAAAGTACTCGGTGAGCTGCATGAGCGCGGAATGAAAGCCATCATTGACGTGGTTCCTAACCATTCTTCCTGGGATCATCCCCTGTTCCAGCAAGCGCTAGCCGCAGAGCCGGGAGATCCGGCGCGAGATATGTATATGTTCCGCAAATGCGCGGATACCACCCCCAACAACTGGGGTTCTATGTTCGGCGGATCCGCCTGGTCAAAAGTCGAACCCCTAACCGGTAAAGCCAGCGACCGGGACTGGTGGTATCTACATATTTTCGATGCCTCCCAACCTGACTTCAATTGGGAAAACCCCAAGGTTCACGAGTTCTTCCGCTCTTACCTGCGTTTTTGGTTGGATCGCGGGGTCGATGGTTTTCGAGTGGATGTGGCTCACGGCCTAGTTAAGGATCCCACGCTGCCCGATGACACCGTGGGTCCAGATCGCCTGAACTATTCCGGCCCGGACAGTGATAACGGCCGCGCCCCGGATGTGGGGCCGTTCTATAACCAGCCCGGAGTTCACGACATTTACCGCGAATGGCGCGCAGTACTGGACGAATATGGCCGCAACCGGATGTTAGTGGCTGAGGCCTGGGTGAATACTCCGGAACAAGAAGCTCTGTATGTGCGCGAAGATGAAATGTCGCAAGCCTTCAACTTCTCGGTAGTTAACTGCCCCTGGGAACCCGATGCTTTGCGGAAGGTAATCCGACGCACCCAAGAGGCATCCGCCTCGGTAGGAGCCCCCGCCACCTGGGTGCTTTCTAACCACGACAAAGTTCGTCATGCCACTCGTTTCGGCTACCCCAGCGGGGCGAATACTGAAAATGGCATCGGAATAACCGACCCGCAACCAGATCGGGAAACCGGTTTGAATCGCGCCCTGTCAGCAACTGCTTTCCTAGCGGGACTCCCCGGCTCTATCTACCTTTATAACGGGGAAGAACTGGGGCTGCCAGATGCCACCTTGCTGCCAGACGATGCTCGGCAAGATCCCACCTGGAAGCGTTCTGGCTTTAGGGTACGAGGACGCGATGGCTGCCGAGTACCGCTCCCCTGGAATGATGATCCCGGCTCTAACTTCGGATTTTCACCAGCGGGTGCGAAAGAGGCCTGGCTGCCGCAGCCGGATGAATGGGGCAAACTATCGGTCCAGGTACAGGAAGCTGACCCGGACTCCCCGTTACACTTTTATCGCAAAATGCTTGCTGTCCGGCGCGACCTCGGCCTAGGAATGGGGGAAGCTACCTGGTTAGAAAGCGATCCCGAGGTACTGGCTTTGCAGGTTAGCGGGGCGAGCGGCCGCCAAGTGGTGGTGGTAGCTAACCTGGGGGTGGGCTGGCGCCCGCTGCCAGAGGCAGCGCTGGGGAATTCGGCAAAAACCGTGCTGGCAACCCCGGGGATAGCTCCTGCCGCCACCTCGCACAATCGCGGTGAAAACCAAATTGCGCCGGGGCAAACTTTATGGATTGAAATCTAGGTCTTCTATGGCCTAAACCACTTCAAATAGCCCCTAAAAGAGCTGTTCAGGCGGATTATTACCCCCTATAAAACAGGTGTAACTAATGACACTACCAAAAACCTGGTTTTAGGTCGGTCATTTTATCTTTAACCGATAGCCTGGAATTGTAGTTTTGCAAGGAGATTGAATATGGCAGACAACCTTACCCATTCTTTAGGTTCATTTACCCGTTCTATTTCTGGACGTCGCGCCGAAGACTCTACTCCCATGGAGTTTTGGACGGGAATGTCGCAAGCGATCGTAGAGCGCATCGCTGACAACTGGGAAGAAACTACCGACAAGTATGCGGCGGGACGCCAAGAGCATTACTTCTCGGCAGAGTTCCTAATGGGCAGAGCCCTGCTCAACAACCTGGTTAATCTGGGACTTCTCGAAGAAGCTAAAAAGGCTACTAACGCCTTCGGGATGAACCTCACCGACGTGCTAGAGGCCGAACACGATGCCTCCCTCGGCAACGGAGGCCTGGGACGCCTAGCAGCCTGTTTCCTGGATTCTTGCGCCACTATGAACCTGCCGGTGCGCGGATATGGAATCTTGTACCGTTACGGCCTGTTTAAACAGTCTTTCGAAAACGGAAACCAGCGCGAACACCCGGATCCCTGGATGGAGGAAGGCTATCCCTTCGTTATTCGCCGGGAGGAACAACCGCGGTTTATTAGCTTTGCAGATATGCAGGTGCGGGCGATTCCTTACGATATGCCGATTACCGGTTACGGCACTGACAACGTAAATACTTTGCGCTTGTGGAAGTCAGAGCCGATGGAAGAGTTCGACTACGAGGCTTTCAACTCGCAGCGTTTCACCGATGCGATTATTGAACGGGAACGGGTTGCCGACCTGTGCCGGGTGCTCTACCCCAACGACACTACTTTTGAAGGTAAAGTACTGCGGGTACGCCAACAATACTTCTTTGTATCTGCGTCCCTGCAGGACATGGTAGAGAACTACGTGAAGCACCACGGCGATGACCTGCATGATTTCGCTAAGTACAATTGCATTCAGCTAAATGACACTCACCCGGTACTGGCAATTCCGGAACTGATGCGAATCTTGCTTGACGAACACGGGATGGATTGGGAAAGTGCCTGGCAGATAGTACAGAACACTTTCGCCTACACCAACCATACGGTGCTAGCTGAAGCTCTAGAAACCTGGGAATACGCCATTTTCCAGCGGCTATTCCCGCGAATTTTGGAGATCGTAGCCGAAATTGACCGCCGTTTCCGTATGGAGCTAGAAGCCCTCGGATTTGATGCTGCCCGCATCGACTACATGTCACCGATTCATGGCGGGCGGATCCACATGGCGTGGATTGCCTGCTATGCCGCATTTTCGATTAACGGGGTCGCCGCCCTGCACACCGAGATCATTAAGCGGCAAACTTTGAAAGAATGGTACGAGATTTGGCCGCAAAAATTTAACAACAAGACCAATGGGGTTACTCCGAGGCGCTGGCTTAAACAGTGCAATCCCCGCCTGGCCAGTCTGCTTACCGAAAAGCTGGGTTCTACCGATTGGGTGACCGATATGGATCAGCTCAAGAGCCTGCGTAACCTGGCAGATGACTCCGATGTGATGGCGCAGCTAATAGGGGTGAAAGCCGATAACAAACGGGATTTCGCCAAGTGGTTAGAGCAACGCTCCGGAGAAAAGATTGATCCGGCAGCGATTTTCGATGTCCAGATTAAGCGTTTGCACGAATATAAACGTCAGTTGTTAAACGCGCTTTATATTTTGGATTTGTATTTCCGAATCAAAGAAAATCCGCAGAAACCGTGGCCGCATCGGGTATTTATTTTCGGAGCAAAGGCTGCACCCGGATATGTACGCGCTAAAGCCATTATCAAGTTGATTAACACTATTGGGGAACTGATCGCCAGCGATCCTGAGGTTTCCGAAGTTATCCAAGTAGTATTTGTCGAAAATTACAATGTGTCGCCGGCGGAACATATTATTCCGGCAGCCGATATCCACGAACAGATTTCTACTGCCGGTAAAGAGGCGTCGGGTACCTCCAATATGAAATTCATGATGAACGGCGCGCTCTGCTTGGGCACTTTAGACGGCGCGAACGTCGAGATTGTGGATTCGGTCGGGGAAGAAAACGCCTACATTTTTGGGGCGAAAGAGGAAGAGCTACCAGAGCTGCGGCGCAGTTACGATCCTCGGCACCTGTATGAAACCGTTCCGGGACTCAAACGGACTTTGGACGCGTTTGTCGATGGCACCTTGGATGATGATGGTACCGGCCTATTCCATGATCTGCTAGGTTCGCTTCTGGATTCTAACGGATACGAACCTGCAGACGTGTACTATGTGCTGGGTGATTTTGCTGATTACCGCGAGGTGCGTGACCGGGCAGCTCTAGACTACGCTGACCAGATCGAATGGGCACGGAAATGCTGGATCAACATTTGTGAATCCGGGCGTTTCAGCGCTGACCGCACTATCGGTGACTATGCCAGTCAGGTGTGGAAGATTCATCCGGAAAAAATCTAGCTTTTCCGCAGCTGATACCGGAATTGGCTAAGCGGTATTACCTGGGATCCTCATAAGATATTGACGGATTTCCCGCTAGGAACTGCAACTATAAATCCGGCGGGTGGGGAAGATTTTTCTCCACCCGCCGGATTTATTTTTCTGGGAAACATATTGTAGCTAACGCGTGCCGTCACCGTTAGCCCCGCTAGACGTGAGAAAATAGCAATGATTTTCGCTAACCAATGACGGAAAAATCCTAGAAAAGGAGATCTTAGATGCGAATTGCGATTACCCCCACTCCGGAAGCTGGCTCCAAGCTGGCAGCAAAACTGATTATCCCCCAGGTTAAACCCGGTTTTCGGCTGGGGCTAGCCACTGGTTCTACCCCCGAGGGCCTCTACGCCGAGCTGCGGAAGGCGCATGCGGAAACAGATTTCACTTTAGAGCATTGCACCGGGTGGGCATTGGATGAGTACGTAGGAATTGCCCCTGACCACCCAGAACGCTATCGCAATGTACTGCGCCGCGAACTGGTAGGCGACGAAAAAACCGGGCTCAAGGACTCGAGTCTAAAGACCCCCGATGGGCTTTCCCCCGACCCGGAAGAGTCGGCGCGGCGCTACGAAGAAGCGATCACCTCCGGGGTAGACCTACAAATTCTAGGTATCGGCGCCGATGGCCATATCGGCTTCAATGAACCTTCTGGATGCCTGGTCAACCCCACAAATGTAGTTACCCTGGCTCCTCGCACTATCACCGATAATGCTCGTTTCTTTGATGGCGATGAAAACAAGGTTCCCCGCCGCGCCATTACCCAGGGTCTAGCAACGATTATGCGCTCGCGGCAAGCCATTATGCTGGCCTTCGGGGAGCAAAAAGCCGATGCGGTGGCCGGCACGGTAGAAGGCGCAGTCAGCGCGTTTTGCCCTGCCTCGATTCTGCAGTACCACCTGGACGTGGTGGTGATTGCCGATGATGCTGCCGCCAGCAAGCTGAAACTGGCCGACTACTATCGCGAGACCTGGCAGTCTAAATACCCAGATCTTCCGCTAGATGCCTAAAGCAAGTTCCCGTAGCTGCCCAAAACTTAGCTCCCTAACTGTCTAAGTTTTGGGCAGCTTTTACATGGAGCCAATCCCAGATTGTAATATCTGGCTATGACGATAAAAGTAGCAATAAATGGATATGGCAACCTGGGACAGGCAGTAGAACGAGCAGTCAATGCCGCCGGCGATATGGAAGCGGTGGCAGTCTTTACCCGCCGGGACCCGGAGAGCCTGAAAACTGCAGGTACTCCGGTTTATTCTCTGTCTCAAATGGCTGATTTTGCGGGGAAAGTAGATGTGTGTATTTGCTGCGGAGGCAGTGCCACCGATCTGCGTACCCAAGGACCAGCCGCCGTTGCCTACTTCAATACCGTAGATTCTTTTGACACCCATGCCGATATTCCCGCCTACTTTGCAGATATGGATGCCGCCGCCAAGAAAGCGGGACATTCTGCCCTGATTTCCACCGGGTGGGATCCGGGATTGTTCTCCATTGCCCGCACCCTCACCGGTGCGGTGCTCCCGGACGGATACACTCAGACTTTCTGGGGACGCGGGGTTTCCCAGGGCCATTCGGATGCTATTCGCCGCATCGAAGGGGTGGAGGGCGCTGTGCAGTACACTGTCCCCAACCAAGAGGCGATGCGCGCGGTTGAAAGCGGTGAGAATCCCCAGCTAACCACGGCAGATAAACATACTCGGCTCTGTTACGTAGTAGCGGCTCCCGGTGCTGATAAAGAAGCGATTGCCCGCGAGATCAAGCAGATGCCTAAATATTTTGCGGACTATGAAACCACCGTTAACTTTATTTCTGCTGAGGAACTGGCGCGGGATCATTCGGGTATGCCTCACGGCGGGGAAGTGATTCGGGTGGGACATACCCGCGAGGGAATCAAACACTTGGTCCGCTTCCAGCTGCAGCTAGATTCCAACCCCGATTTCACTGGCTCGATGGTGACTGCCAGCGCTCGTGCTCTGGTTCGTCTGCACGAACATGGCCACCGCGGGGCTGCCAGTGTCCTGGATCTGCCTCCCGCCTGGTATTCACCGTCCTCCCCCGAGCAGCTGCGCGCCCAGTTGCTGTAAACAATGCAATTCCCTGTAGATTTGGGGCCATCTACCGAGAGCAGCTTTAGTCCGGCTGCCCCTAAGCTACGTGTCAGCCGCGGGTAGGACCAATAGTTAAAGGGGCTGAGGAATAGTATTACTCCTCAGCCCCCTTTAATCTGCGATCCTTACTTATTAAGTAAGAACCCGGGTACTTAGTTACTTACTGTCCCAATTACCTAGGCAGTAGCAAAGGTAAGGCACTTTTCATCAGCGCCAACTTTAACGGAATCGGCTTGGCACAGCAGGTGTTTATTAAACTTGCAATCTGCAAGCTGGCAAGCACCAACCTGGGAATTAACTTTCCCGAGGCCGCCCTTTTCATCCAGAGAAATAAAGGTTACGCATCCACCTTTAGCAATGGTTACCGCATAAGCGTTGCAACCATTATCGTTGAAAGCGCAATCACTAGCTGAACAATTTACTCCCGGCATTGCCATTTGAGTTCCCCCTTTGAAGATTTCTTATTAAGACAATTTCAATCTACGCGAGGAATATACGAAAGAAAAGGAAATAAATTTAGAAATGTCCCACCCACAAATAAAAAGACATATTCCCTGGTAAAAAGCTTTTTTTATTCTAATATGCAAAATAGCGTCCCCTAAATTTAAATAGCAATAGCGCTATGACTTAAATTAGTATTGCGTACCTAAGTTGTTGCTTATTTATATTTTTGCAGGTTACGGCGGGTATTCTCCAGGTCCATTAATTCGGAAAAAATCTGTTGATACTGCTCATCTTGGGGGTCACAGCGTTGTAGTCGTGCCTTTGTCTCCGCAATTTGGCGGGATAGGTCGCCGCGAATCATTGCTCCCCACATTCCCCGCGCGTAATCGTTTAAACGCTCGGGATCGTCTTGCGGGAGCGGGGACACCACTAGCGCGGACAGTAGACTTTGTAACTGCTGCCCAACCTGTGTATTAAGCAGTTCAACCCAACGTTTAGTAGCTAGGATTACTGCGCGTTTCCCTGGCATCCCCAGTTCATCCTCGGCACCTCGCCATAGTTCCGCGTATTTTTCTAAGCCTCCCACACTGGAAATGGCGGCAAAAAGGGCGCTGAACATGGGTACTCTAAAGGCTGCGGGGGAAACCGTTTCTACTCCGATGCCGAAAAGGCTGGCCGGGAGCTGCAATAGGCACTCCAAAGCTTGCCGCTCCAAGTTGGCGACCGGATCAGAACTATCTGGCAAAGTAATTGCCGCCGGTGCGCCCGAGGTTCCCGGGTTCCCGCTTTGGCCGCCCCCAGTAGAAGCTGCGGACGCAAAGGGGCTACCTGCGGGAATATTACCTAATCCGGGAGCTGGTTTGGGTTGAGCGCGGGAAGCGTTTCGCACTATTTGGCGCACCTCGTCTTCAGGCATCCCCACCCAACCGGCCAGGCGCCGGGTATATTCCGAACGCAGCGCCAGATCCCGAATCCGTCCCACTATGGGGGCGGCGGCTCGTAAACCAGCCACCCGCCCTTCGGAAGTATCCAGGTTGTGAGCTTTTAGGATAGTGCGTAACACAAACTCAAATAGGGGACGGCGCGAATCCACCAGTGCTCGCACTGCACTAGCACCTTTGGCCTGCCAGAGGTCACAGGGATCCTTGCCCGACGGCTCGATAGCCACGAAGGTTTGGGAGGCAAAGGCCTGGTCTTCTGCGAAGGCGTGCAGGGCTGCCTTTTGTCCGGCCGCATCGCCATCGAAAGTAAAAATCACTTCCCCGCCCCGGGCTTTCCCGGACGAGAGCATCACTCCGGCGGCCGGATCGGCGCTATCACCCAACAGGCGGCGCACAATCCGTACGTGACCAGCGCTAAAGGCAGTGCCGCAGGTAGCGACCGCGCATTCCACCCCGGAAAGATGAGCGGCCATTACGTCGGTATAGCCTTCAACTACCACAATTCGGCGTTGCTTGCTGATGGCTTTCTTGGCCATCTCGATCCCGTAGAGCACTTCGGATTTCTTATAGACCGCAGTTTCGGGAGTATTTAAGTATTTTGGTCCTTTATCTTCGTCTGAAAGTCGGCGCGCCCCAAAGCCCACCACTTCTCCCGTCAGGTTTGCTATTGGCCAAATCACCCGCCCCCGAAAGCGGTCATAGGGCCCGCGTTGCCCTTTAGAAAACAGTCCCGACGCCGCCAGCTCCGGTTCGGTAAATCCGCGTTTGCGCAGATAAGAAAGAAGCGCGTCCCACGAGTTAGGCGCGTATCCCAGGGAAAACTTAGCAATAGCATCAGCGTCGAATCCGCGAGCGAGAAGAAAGTTGCGTGCCACCTCGCCTTCTTTGCTCCCCAATTGGGAGCGGAAGAATTGCGCGGCGTTGCGGTTAGCTTCGGTGATTCGCGAGCGGGAAACCCGGTTAGGATCTTTCCTATCTCCCCCTCCACCTTCTTCATAATGCAAGGTAACACCGGTTTTATCGGCCAGGTATTGCACCGCTTCCGTAAAAGAGAGGTGGTGAATGTTTTCAACAAACTTGATTACGTCCCCACCCTCTCCGCATCCAAAGCAGTGATAGTAGCCTTGAGCAGGACGCACATGAAACGAGGGGGTCCGTTCGTCATGGAAGGGACAAAGTCCTTTCAGGGAACCGACTCCGGCCGGGCGCAACGCCACCTGCTCGCCCACGATTTCATCGATCCGGGCACGCTCGCGCACCTGATCGATATCCTCACGTCGAATTAACCCCGCCATGTCTTAATCATAAGCGAGGGCGAGCTCCCCGGAGTACAGGTTCCGAATCTTACAGGGAACGGAACATACCGCAGATGCGCCCGTGCCACTGGTTAGCGCTAGTGTCGGTCAGCGAAGCAATTTGATCAACTAGGGCTCGCAATCTGCCTTCATCGTCACTGGCCTGACGCCAAGCGCTAAGATGGGGTTCTTCCAGCTCTTCCGGGCGCTCCCAGAGCGCATCGGCTAGTTCATAGATAGTGGTGCGCTGCGCTAAATAAATAGGCTCGGTTTCTCGCGGCGCCATCATATAGGCGGCAGCGATTCCCTTTAAAAGCTTGATTTCGGCGAGGGTGGTATCCGGAATAACCAGATCTGCATCGTAACGATGCAAGGGACCGGTTCCTGCCGCCTGCAAAGTCGCAGTAGAGACTGCCGAGCAAAAGCGTCCGATCAGTTGGGAAGTCATATTTTTCAGCCGCGCCATATCGCGATAGGAACCATCGAAACTAGCCAGCCACTCCGGCAGACCCCGAATCCGTTTCCAGGCATTTTCTAATTCATCGCCCTGCACGGCTCCGTACCATTCAGTCGCGGTCTTAAACACCAGTTCTAAAGATTTGCTCTCCCCCAAGGTAGCGGGATCTATCCCCCGGGTTTGGATGGCATCTTCGACATCGTGCACTGAATAGGCAATATCATCGGAAATATCCATGATTTGCGCTTCGAGGCAGCGCTGCCGGGGAGGGGAAAAGGTTCGCATCCAGTTAAAAACTTCGGCGTCTTCGCGGTAGCAATTGTATTTGCGGCGCGAATACTCGCTATTGGCGCCCTCCCCTTTGAGCCAAGGATATTTACAAACTGCGTCCAGGGTGGCGCGCGTCAGATTTAACCCCAAAGGACTTCCTTTTTCACTGAGAACTTTGGGTTCCAGGCGGGTAAGCAGGCGGAAAGTTTGCGCATTTCCCTCAAAACCACCAATATCCTTGGCAACTTCGTCGAGGGCCCGCTCCCCATTGTGTCCAAAAGGCGGATGTCCCAGGTCGTGGGCTTGGCAAGCGGCATCCACGATATCGGGGTCGCACCCCATCTCTTGCGCTATTGACCGGCCTACCTGGGAAACCTCTATGGAATGAGTAAGCCGGGTGCGGATAAAAGAATCGGTGGCCGGCCCCAGCACCTGAGTTTTTGCGCCCAGACGCCGCAGCGCTGAAGAATACATAATCCGGGCGCGGTCTCTAGCAAACTCGGTTCGATGCGAAGATTTCGTAGGCTCTGCTTTGAAGCGTTCGCGATCGCGAGGTGAATAGGGCGCACTTTCCATATATTCCACTCTAGCCTGCGCCTAGGGCTTTGCCCCTAATAGCCGCCCTCATCTAGGGAAGTATCCAGCTTTGCAGCCTCCAGAATCCGGGCAGCGGCCGCATCTACCTCTCTGGTTGCTAGCCATCCTTCTGGCAGGTGGGTTTTGCGGGGGTTACCCCGTCGGCCGCGTTTACCTTCCGCTGCTGGAGGGAAGGGCAAATCAGGATCTAGGGTAGAAAACAGTTGCTCTAACTCTTGCAAACTATTAGCACTGGTGAGGGCGCGGCGAAAGTCTCCCCCAACCGCAAATCCCCGAAAATACCACCCCAGGTGTTTGCGCATATCCCGCAGGGCGCGTTCCGGGTTTCCCATCCAGGAGCTCAGCATCTGGGCGTGCCGCAGCGCCATCCGGCATACCTGCCCCAAGTTGGGGCGGGCCCGGTTATCCGAGCCGTTAAGCGCGCTCGCCAAGTCATAGAACAGCCAGGGTCTTCCCTGGCAGCCGCGCCCGATTTCCACTCCCGCGCAACCGGTTTGCTCTAGCATTGCCAGGGCGTCCTCGGCAGAAAAAATATCGCCGTTCCCCCAGACCGGGATCTCTAAATCCTGTCTTAACTGGGCAATAGCCTCCCAGTTGGCGCTGCCGGAATAGTATTGATTGGCGCTGCGGCCGTGTAGCACCACCGCACTCGCCCCTACCTTTTGTGCCAGCAGGCCCGCATCCCGATAGGTTTCATGATCGGCATCGATACCGATACGAATCTTCGCGGTTACCGGCACTGACTTTTCGCGGGGAGAATCTTTCTCCCCTGCCGCAGCCCCGGCTACCACTGCCGCCACTATCTGCCCAAAGCGCTCTATTTTCCAAGGTAGAGCGGCCCCGGCGCCCTTGCGAGTCACTTTCGGAACCGGACAGCCAAAGTTAATATCCAGGTGATCAGCCAAACCCTGGCGCACCAACATCCGAGCACCTTGATACATAGTTTCCGGGTCTACCCCGTGCAGCTGCACGGAACGGAAAGTCTCCTCCGGGTCTGGTTTGATCAAATCCAGAGTATGGGAATTACCTTCCACCAGGGCGCGGGCAGTAATCATTTCACAAACATAAAGCCCGCTGGCCGGGCCATCAGTAGCGGTAATCCCTAGATCTTTTAACGCTTGCACCGCCTGTTCCCGGCAAATCCGGCGAAACGGTGCATTAGTGACTCCCGCCATCGGCGCCAAAGCGATAGGAGTAGCAACCATAATTTCCCCGAGCTTAGCGGGCATGCCGACCGCCTCCTTTACGCACTACCGTTTTTATGCCTTCACCTAACATTTCGGGCTCTACCTGCTCATTTACTCCTGAATCTTTCGCGGAAGACGAATGCACTCCCGAGACTGGCTCCGAGGAAGCCCGCACGAATTTCACTAAGAAAGTCCCCACCACGGTGGTCGCGGGAATCGCCAACACCAAGCCGATTGAGGCCACCAAGGTGCGCACGATTTCCTCGGCAATTTGGGAAACCGTAAGCAGTTCCAGGAAAGGACGCTTCGAGAGCATCGCCAAAATCAAAGTAGGCAGCGCAGTACCAACATAGGCGAAGGCCAACGTATAGACGGTAGAGGCAATATGATCACGTCCAATCCGCATTGCCCGGGAAAATAGTTTTCGCCGCGGCATTTGCGGGTTGGCCTCATCGAGTTCCCAAACCGCTGATGCCTGGGTAATGGTTACGTCATTTAAAGCGCCTAAGCCGGCCACTACGATTCCGCACATAAACAGGGAAGGCAGCGCCAGAGCCGGCAGCTGGCTACCTAAGATCAGCGCGTCCTCACCGCTAGCTCCGGTAAGTCCCGCCGCCCGGGTACCTACATATGCCAGTAAAACTGTCACTACCAGCCCTAAAAGGGTCCCCAGCAAAGCGGTAGTGGTGCGGATAGTAATCCCGTGCGCCAGATACACCGAGAGGAACATAATCGCCCCTACCCCCGCCAAGGTCACCAGCATGGGAGGTTGCCCAGCCATAAGCGCCGGTAGAATAAAGAATACAATCACCAGGGTGGAGGCCAGTAGCCCCAGCAGCGCCAAGAAGCCGCGCCTGCCGGCTACCGCCACCACAACTATCACATACAAAACCGCCATAATGGCCAGGGCGTTGCCTCTTTTAATATCGGTAAAGAGGAAGGGCGTACCGGTGGCCATAGCTTCAGGGTCATAAAGCATCCACACCGCAGTCCCCACTCGAATCGCCGACTTGGATTCTTCGGGGACCCTAACCGGTACGATCTGGTCTTTCCACTGCCCTTCCAGGACTTTCACGCATACCAGTGGCTGCGTTTCCGGCATGCCATTAGTGGAGTCAGCTGCTCCCTTGGGCATTTTCAGTCCCGGAATCAGACATTTTTTCCCGTCTAACCCGCTCACCTGGCCGCTCAAACGGTTAGTTCCCTGCTGCGCCCACTCCTGCTGAGAATCCCCCAAGGGTTTCGGACTGTATAGGGTAACGATACCGACAATAATCGCCAGTAAAACTGGTACTATCAGCGCAGTTAGGATGCGGCGCGCACGGCGCAGAGCCTGTGGATCCGGGCGAGAATTACTGGAGCGACGGAGGTGCTGATGCAAACGCGTCCTGCCTTTAGCAGCCCACCAGCCGCGTTGCTAAATAGTTAGTTAGCTCCGCAATTTTGACCCGTTCTTGCTCCATGGAGTCGCGGTCACGTACGGTCACGCACTGGTCGTCCCCGGACTGGAAGTCGTAGGTAACGCAGAAGGGGGTGCCGATTTCGTCTTGGCGGCGGTATCTCCTGCCTACTTGACCGGCCTGGTCATACTCGATATTCCAGTTGGCTCGCAGCTCTTGGGCAATCTCTTGGGCCGGTCCGGTTAGTTCATCCTTACGGGAAAGGGGCAAAACTGCTACTTTCACCGGAGCCAGACGCGGATCTAGACGCAGCACCGTACGCTTATCCACTCCCCCCTTGGCATTGGGGGCTTCGTCCTCACAATAGGCCTCCACCATGAAGGCCATTAGCGAACGAGTAAGTCCCGCTGAGGGCTCTACCACGTAGGGTATCCAGCGCTCCCCCTTTGTCTGGTCGAAGTAGTCCAGGTTCTTACCGGAAGCCTCCTGGTGAACACCCAGGTCGTAGTCAGTACGGTTGGCGATCCCCTCTAGCTCGCCCCACTTCGATCCCTGGAATCCGAAGGCATATTCGATATCGACGGTGCGCTTGGAGTAGTGAGACAGTTTTTCTTGCGGATGCTCATATAAGCGCAGATTGTCTTTAGCGATCCCCAAGTCTTGGTACCAATCGAGACGTTCATCGATCCAGTACTGATGCCACTCTTCATCAGTACCCGGTTCTACGAAGAACTCTAGTTCCATCTGCTCGAACTCGCGGGTACGGAAAATGAAGTTCCCAGGAGTGATTTCGTTGCGGAAGGATTTGCCAATCTGCCCGATCCCAAAAGGTGGTTTCATCCGGGCAGAGGACATTACGTTCGCGAAGTTAATGAAAATACCTTGCGCGGTTTCCGGGCGCAGGAAGTGCAGACCTTTTTCGTCGTCGACCGGTCCCAGGAAAGTTTTGAGCAATCCCGAGAAGGCGCGCGGCTCGGTCCACTGTCCCCGTTTCCCACAAGCCGGGCACGGTACGTCCTCCATGGATACCTCATCGGCGGAGGGTAGCTGGTGCTTTTCCGCATAGGCTTCCTGCAGGTCATCCTGGCGGTGGCGAGTATGGCAGGCGGTGCATTCAATCAACGGATCAGTGAAAGCTTTGAGGTGACCGGAGGCTTCCCAAACTTTGGTTGGCAAAATAACCGAGGAATCCAGTCCCACCACATCGGCGCGCGAACGCACTATCCGGTTCCACCACTGCCGTTTAATATTTTCTTTTAACTCTACCCCTAAAGGACCGTAGTCCCAGGCAGAGCGGGTTCCACCATAGATTTCACCGCAGGGGTACACAAAGCCGCGTCGCTTTGCCAGATTGATGACACTTTCCAAATTCGAGGGCGTTTCAGCCACTGTATTTCTCCTTAAGCTCAACTTGCTGCGCGAAGGCGCTACCACCCCAGATTCTACCGGGTTGTCTGTACTTTCCCAGAACCGGAAGGCCGGAGCGTGACTTACAACTCTAAAAAAGAGGCAGGGGCCTAGGAAAAACCAGTTTTTCCGGGTTCACCTGGAGTTTTTCTCGTTACTTATTGTACGCCCATCGCTTTGCTTTTGAGAACGGTTATCGTTTATATTTTTTGCTATGCAAACAGGAATACGAAAAATAATCTGCGCCGCTGCAATCGGCGCTTTAGCACTAACGGGTTGTTCTACCGGCGCCAAGGGTGAACAGAGCGGAAAAGTAGATGCCGTTGCCTCCTTCTATCCCCTGGCGTACGTAACTAGCCAAGTGGGCGGGGACCTAGTGCAGGTAACTAACCTGACTCCTTCGGGAGAAGCTCACGAGGTGGAGCTGTCCGCAAAAGACCTCACCACTATGTCGCGCGCCGACGCCCTGATCTATCTCTCCGGATTTCAAGCCGCCGTCGATGACGCGGTGAAAGAAGCCGCCCCTAAGAACACTTTGGATGTAGCCAAGGCCGCCCAGCTCAAGAAGCTTACTGCCGAGGAGGCCGCCGAGCACGAAGAAGAGCATGAGGGCAAGCACGAGGGCGAAGCCGGGCACGAACATCATCACGGCGCTTTTGACCCTCACTTTTGGTTAGATCCCCAGCGCCTCTCCCAAGTGGTACCGCAGGTAGTGGCCACCCTCAGCAAGGCCGACCCGAAACACGCTGATACTTTTAAGAAAAATGGGAAAGTGCTGCAAGACAAGCTGGCTACCTTGGATAAGGAATACCGCGCTGGCCTGAGTAAATGCGCCACACCCACCGCGGTCACTGCCCACGAAGCCTACGGATATCTGGCAGATCGCTACGGATTCGAGCAGGTGGGAGTAAAGGGAGTTGACCCAGAAGCGGAGACCTCGCTGACCCGGCTACAGGAAGTCGCCAATATTGCGAAGGCTAGACAAGTCAACGTATTGTTTTCAGAGAGCGCCCTCGGCGATAAAGACACCAAAACTTTAGCCGAGCAGCTAGGAATCAAATCCCAGGTACTTGACCCCTTGGAAATTCAAGTAGATAAGAACCGGGATTACCTGCAAGTAATGCAGGACAATCTGGGAAAACTTAGTAAAGCGATGAAATGTCAGTAACCGAGACTAAAGGATCTCTACCTTTTAGGGCGGCGGATTTATCCGTCGCCCTACAGGGCAATTTGATCCTCAAAAATATTAACTTGCAGATTGCCCCGGGCACCACGGTGGCACTGTGCGGGGAAAACGGCTCCGGAAAATCCACTTTGGTGCGGGCCGCAGTGGGGCTAAACCCAGTCAGCTCCGGCAGCTTAGAGATTTTTGGTGCCCGATCGGGTGAGAAACATTATCCGCAAGCCCTGGCAAGAGTAGGATACGTTCCCCAACGAAAAAGTGCGCTCGGTACCGTTCCCGCTACTGCTCTAGAGGTGGTGCGCTCGGGGCTACTGCGCCGCGGACGCCTGGGAGCGAAACGATCGGACCGGGAACGCGCCCTAAAATCCCTGGAAAAAGTGGGCTTAGCCGGAGCCGAGCATAAAAAGTTTCAGTTCCTGTCTGGCGGCCAGCAGCAGCGGGTTTTGATTGCTCGCGCCCTGGTGCGCGAGCCAGAGTTCTTAATTATGGATGAACCGTTGGCCGGGATTGACCGCCAAAGCGCGCAAAGTCTGGCCGATACGATTGCCCAAGCAAAAACCGCCGGCAAAACTATGTTGATTGTGTTGCATGAGCATGGATTCTTAGCTCCGCTGATCGACCGGACTATTACCTTGGTGTCCGGGCAGATAGCTAGCGACAACCTACATGCAAACAGGCTCTCACTTCCCGAGAAGGAGGCGGCCGCAAAATGATGATCTCCGCGAGCAGTAGCTTTTATGGTGCCGCCGCAGCCAGCGGACATTTTAATGGCGCCCGCTTCCCCGCTACCGGCGCCCCCTGGCCCAGTTTCGAAGCCGACTGGGGCAGCTTATTGGCCTCTCCTTTCTTCTTGCGTTCCCTAATCGTAGCGGTCCTAGTGGGGCTGAGTGCACCAATTATCGGCACCTACCTGGTGCAACGCCGTCTGTCTTTGTTGGGAGACGGGATCGGGCATGTGGCCTTGACTGGAGTGGCACTCGGCTGGGTAGTCGGTAATCTAACGGAAGTAGCCGGAGGGGATGCTTTTGCGATCCCCGGGGCAGTGATCGCCTCAATCGTAGGGGCGGTCATTATTGAATTGGTGCGTGCCAAAGGCGGGGCCAGTGGAGACGTGGCGATGGCCTTGCTGTTTTATGGAGGGATCGCTTCCGGGGTACTGGTGATTTCCCTGGCAGGCGGCACTACCAACCAGTTAAACTCCTACCTCTTTGGTTCAATCGCTGCCGTTTCCTGGTCGGATGTGTATTTGACGATCGCGCTTTCAGCGCTAATCCTAGTGTTCGGCCTGGGGCTGCGCCGAGAACTCTTTTCTATCTGCAATGACGAGGAATTCGCGTTAGCTTCCGGGATTCCGGTGCGGCTATTGACGATTTGTTTAGCGGTAGTTAGCGCCTTGACAGTATCCACCGCGATGCGAGTAGTGGGGGTGCTCTTAGTGTCGGCGCTGATGATCGTGCCGGTAGCCATCACCCAGATTTATGCCCGCTCCTTTGGTGCCACTATGGGATGGGCGATGCTGCTGGGAGTAATCATGTGTATCGCCGGTTTGGTGTTTTCCTATTTCACGGCCGCCGCCTCCGGCTCCGCGATCGTGATGGGACTAATTATCCTATACGCGCTGGCAGCAGCGCTGCGTCCGCTGGTGTACCGCCGCCACCTGCGCAGCCCCCAAGAGCCTAGCAATTGTGGGCATCACTAAAGCTGCCGGCTAAGCCCCAACCAGGCTAGTTATTTTCCGCAATCGGCACCGGAGTTACCTCCAGGAGGTCGGCGGCGGCCTCCAAATTTTTCAGGGCATTAATGCCGGTTTGTAGTTCCCCTAAGGCCGGGGCAAGACCGGGAGTGGTCGGATCTACCGCTACCAGTAGCCGATCTGGACCTGCCACTTGAGGAATAATTTCCCACTCCGCTGTGGTAAGCGTCTTAGTGATTAGCCGGGAAATCGCCCCTAACAACTCTGGATTATCCCAGCTGGGAACCCAGGTATCGGCGCAGGCCAAGGCATTAAGCAGCGGGCGAGGCAAAAGATAGGTGCCGTCTAGCAGCATCCTGCCGGGAGCATCTAGAGCCGCAATCGCGAGGGCGCGGGCGCTAACTGGTAGCGGACGCGGTACCTGGTCCCCGCTACCCGCGGGTGAAAGCGCGGTGGCCAAACCCGCTTTTACGGCCCCATTTAGGGCCGCCAAAGAAGAAAAAACCGGGACTGCCCGCGCGTGGGTTACGCCTTTCAGGGTAATTTGGGGAAGCTGCCCGCTAGGGCAAGCCCCTTCAGGGGAGACTTCATGGGGCAGCACCGGTAAGAGGACGCGCCCTTTTCGCAAAGCTCCCGCGATTGCCAGCAGGCGATCTCGCAGGTCCCGGTGCTCAAAAGCCGTCGCCATTTCTGGCTCTAAATCGCCGCGATCAGCGGGATTAACGTTACGTCCCAGGGCGCGTAAAATCGCGTTTTCTTGGTGGGAGGACAAGGATTTCGCGCCCGGAAGCTCCGCGCTTTCGCGCCCCGATAATGCCAAACTAGGCTCTCTCACTCGCGACTGCTAGCGCCTGCTCGATAGTGAACTGCCCGGAGTAAAGCGCTTCTCCTACTATTGCGCCTTCAACCCCGATATTGGTGAGCTCCCGCAGGGTGCGCAAATCTTCCAGGGTACTCACTCCCCCACTGGCCACTACCTTAGCTGAGGTGGCTGCACATACTTCCTTAAGTAGCTGGGTATTCGGGCCGGTCAAAGTCCCATCGCGCATCACATCGGTAACTACGTAGCGCGCGCAGCCGGCTTCATCTAGGCGGGCAATCATTTCAAAAAGATCACCGGCATCCTTAGTCCAACCGTGAGTGGACAGGGTATGTCCGCGCACGTCCAGACCCACCGCGATCTGATCACCATATTTGGAGATCACCTGGCAGGTCCACTCCGGTTTTTCAATCGCCGCAGTTCCCAGGTTTACCCGGCGCGCTCCCGCCGAAAGTACCCGCTCCAAAGATTCGTCGTCGCGGATCCCGCCCGATACTTCTACCTGCAAACCGACCTGTTCGACGATTTCCTGCACTACCTGGGTGTTGTTTCCCCGTCCAAAAGCAGCATCTAAATCCACCAGGTGTAGCCAGCGAGCTCCGGCAGCCTCGAAAGTACGCGCCGCCTGAAGGGGAACTCCGTAAACTTTTTCACTGCCCGCTTGGCCCTGATGCAGGCGTACCGCTTGGCCAGCGACAACATCTACAGCCGGTAAAAGTTCTAACATTTTTCTCCCTTAGAAAGTTTGCGTCCAGTTGCGAAGTAGTTCCATCCCGGCGTTGCCGGACTTTTCGGGATGAAACTGGGTGGCTGCTAGCGGCCCGTTTTCAACCGCGGCGATAAAACGTTCACCATGAGTTCCCCACGAAAAAATGGGGGGTTTCATCCGAGAAGCTTGCCGGTAATGCTCCGCCGGATCGGCGGTTACCCCGTAAGAGTGCACGAAGTAGAAACGCTCGTCCTCAATCCCGGAAAATAGCTGCGACCCCTGCCCTACCTGGATTTTTGACCATCCCATATGGGGCAGAATCGGGGCGCGCAACTTCTCCACCGTTCCCGGCCATTCGCCCATCCCGGCGGTGTCTTCCCCGTGTTCAAGGCCGCGTTCAAACATGACTTGCATCCCGACACAGATTCCGAGCACCGGCCTGCCACCGGCCAACCGCCGGTCGATAATCGTGTCACCGCGCCGAGCGTGCAGATCCTTCATCACCGCGGCAAAAGCCCCTACTCCCGGCACCACCAGGCCGTCAGCGTCCAGGCAGGTAGAAAAATCACTGGTCAGATTAGCATCGACCCCGAGGCGGCGCAGGGCGTTAACCGCCGAACGCACGTTTCCGGAGCCATAGTCAAATACTGCTACCTGTTTAGTCACCGCCCTTTTCCTCCCGGTTTTCTGGATCGTCCCTACGGTTAATATCTTCTTGCAGTCCCCGCAGTTGTTGTAATAAAAGTCCCGGCAAATCCCGCAGCCGTGGCGGATGGATCTGCGGGTAGTCCTCTGGGGAAGTCCGTCCCAGAAGCAGATCCTCGATGCGTTCATCGGCGCAGGAAACCAAAGGACCTGCGGGAATAGTGCGATCAAAATGGCCATCATAGTAGACGCGCGCCGTGATCTGTCCTTGCACCCCGGGATCGTCATCAGAATCCGAACGCAAAGTAGATACAAACAGCACCGCCCCATAGGGGGTGATTTTAGAAACTGCGAGCGCCAACTCCTCGGCCTCGGCAGATACCGGCCTCTCTTCCCCCAATAGCGCCTCTAATTCATCATCGGGGGTAGGGGTAAGGCGTTTCCACACCACGCACCCGGACTCGGTTTCCACGATCCGGGCATCGATTTCGTGAGCCGCCATCATGGTGGCCAGGGGCACCGCCTCTAGCAGGTTGGTCAGCACCAAGGCCACATCTCCGGCTTCGGGAGGCAGCGCCTCTAAATGCTGCCAGGCCTGTAAATCCTGGTCAACTTCTTGGCCGAAACCGTCTACGTCCTCGCCGCTAATCCCTGACTGCGCGATTACTTGGTCGAAGTAGTCTTCCGGTTTAGCTTCGGGGTCTTTATTGCCCGCCGGGTCCTGTTCACGGGGATCTTCATCGCGAGGATCGTCCTCTTCCGGAAAATTTAAGCCGTTCACAGAGCGCCCTTAGTGGAAGGAATCCCGCTAACCCGAGGATCAGGCTCTACTGCCCCCCGCAAAGCCCTGGCTACTGCTTTGAACTGTGCCTCTACAATATGGTGAGGGTCGCGCCCGGAAAGGACCTCGACGTGCAGACAGATGCCGGCATTATAGGCAAAGGATTCCCACACATGGCGGGTCATGGACCCGGTAAAGTGGCCGCCGATCAGGTGATATTCCTGGCCGGCAGGTTCACCGCTGTGTACGCAGTAGGGGCGTCCGGCCACATCGACTACCGCCCGAGCCAAAGCTTCATCAAGGGGAACGGTAGCATCGGCGAAGCGGCGAATCCCTGCCTTATCCCCCAGGGCTTGACGCAAAGCTGTTCCCAGGCAAATCGCGGTGTCCTCGACCGTATGATGCACGTCAACATCAATATCACCGCGGGCGGCAATATTCATATCGATCAAGGAATGTTTCGATAGCGCGGTGAGCATGTGGTCATAGAACGGAACCCCGGTGCTAATCTCGCTCTTACCGGTGCCATCTAGATTGAGCTCGACCGTGATTTCTGATTCCGCGGTTTTTCGGGTTACTTTCCCGCTACGACTCATTTGGTTACCTCCTCGAATGCTTGACGAAATGCTTGATCCTCTTGGCTGGTGCCGATACTTACCCGCAAGAATCCCTCCGGTCCAACTTCTCGGATAAGGACTCCGCGTTCTAAAAGATCGCTGAAAACCTGGTGCCGATCTTTAAACGGCCCAAAGAGTACAAAGTTAGCTTGGGTTCTCGGCACCGTGTAACCTTTCGATTCCAGCCAAGCTGCCAAGGCATCGCGGCGCTCGCGTAGCTCCGCCAACTGGAGCAATTGCTCTTCGGCGTGCCCTAAAGCCGCAATCGCGGCCGCCTGGGTAAGGGCAGAGAGGTGATAGGGCAAACGAACCCGCATAATATCTGCGATCACCGCGGTAGAAGCCACCAGATATCCCAGACGCAGCCCCGCCATCCCGAAAGATTTCGACATGGTACGGGAAACCACCAGGTGCGGGAATTTTTCTAAGAGGGCGAGGGCGCTGGGCTGGCCCGGGTCACGGAACTCCCCGTAGGCCTCGTCAACTACCACCACCGTAGCGGTGGGTCTACCATTTATCACCGGCCCCGTTTCTCGGGCTTGCTGCAAAATTTGGATGAGCTCGGCTTGGCTACTGGCGGTGCCCGTCGGGTTATTCGGGTTCGCCAGCAGCAATACGCTAGGTCGCACTGCCTGCAATCCCTGTAGCAGCGCCTCTACATCAAGATTCCAGTCACTTTGCCGGGGAACCGTAACATACCGCGAGTGCGCTCCCCGCACATACTCCGGATACATCGAGTAGGAATACTCGGCCCCCAAAACTGTACGTCCCGGTCCTCCGTAGGCGCCCAGTAGCTGCGCCATCACCTCATTGGAACCGTTAGCAGCCCAGATTTGCTCGACCGGAAAGTCTAGGCCAGATTCGCGGCGCACATAACCAGCTAAAGCCTCCCGCAGGGCGGTAAAATCCCGATCCGGGTAGCGGTTTAACCCTGCCGCCGCCTCGCTAACCGCACGGGTAATATCGGCGATCATCTCCGGGCTGGGCGAATAAGGATTTTCATTCACGTTTAGCCGGGCAGCCACCTCCAATTGCGGCGCCCCATAGGGGGTAACCTGCGCGAGTTCTTCTCGCAGCGGCAGCAAGGGGGACTGTTCCATAAGTGTTGGTTCCTTTCTCGCTCCCATTCTAAAGGCATTACCCAGATAATGTTTTGCCCTCGCCGCTTAGCGGGTTTCGGTTTTTCTAAGGACGAAACCGGGCCAAAACGGCGAGGGCAAACACTCGATTGCTTAGTCAGAGGCCGAAACCATAGTTTCGGCGGTAGCCATGGCATGACCTTTTTCGCTACCCAGTGAGCCGCCCGCCAGCTTGTTTACCACCAGGGCGATGGCGCCGTCACCGGTTACGTTCGTGGCAGTACCGATAGAGTCAATCGCCACATACAGAGCCACCATCAGGGAGTAAAGCTCCGGGGAGAACCCGAGGAAGCCCATCAATACGCCTTGAGCAGCTGCGATCGCGCCGCCGGGAACGCCCGGTGCCGCCACCATGGTGATCCCCAAAATAATAATCGCCATCGCCATTTTCCCGAAGGTAATGGACTGCCCGGTCATCTGCATGACTGCCAGGGCAAACGCGGTGATTTTAACCGTGGAGCCACCCAGGTGAATAGTGGCGCACAGCGGAATCGTAAAGCCAGCAATCTCAGCCGAAACCCCGTTGTTGCGAGCACACTGATAGGTCACCGGAATCGTGGCCGCCGAAGAAGCAGTACCCAGCGCGGTAAAGTAGGCTTTCGCCATCCTCCCGAGTGCCACAAAGGGGTTAACTTTCGCAATTGCCCCTGCCACTGTGTATTGAATCAGCAGCAGCACCACAGTCAGGATTACCGACACCAGGATGACTTTGATCATCACTTTGATGACCAGTGCGATCTGCCCAGAGTAGGACATATTGAGGAAGGTGCCGAAAATGAATAGCGGCAGCAGCGGAACGATTGCCCGCTTAATCATCAACATGGTGATGTCCCGGAACTCCGAGTAGGCGCGATGCAAAGTGGGAGTATTCAGCGCCGCCATGCAAATACCCAGGATAAAAGCCAAAATCAAAGCGCCAGTCACATCCAGTACCGGGGTGATGTTCAGATTATCGCCCAGCAGGGAGGCCACCGCGTTCTTGGGCTCTTTTAGTTCGGGAGCCGATTCGGTCAGGATCCGCGGGAAAACCACCGATGCAATCCCGTAGGTGCCGAACCCGGCAAAAAGAGTAGATCCGTAAGCGATTGCGACTGTGGCCAATAACCATTTGCCGGCTCCCCGCCCTAGATCTGCTAGCGCCGGCCCTACCAGCCCCAAAATAATCAGGGGAATGCAAAAGCTCAAGAATTTTCCGAAAATATCGTTGAAGGTAGCGAAGGGGGTAATGAATCCTTTAGGAAGTCCCGGAATCATACCGATTAATGCACCGGCGACAATCGCGACCAACACCCAAAACAGCAGCTGCCTAAAGACGCTGGGGATCCTAATATTATTTTCTGCCATCGTTATTCCTATCTGTCATTTATTTAAATCGGCAGTTCACGGCTTGTTCGTGCGCCGGAAGATCTTCGGCGTCCGCAAATGCGGTTAACGGACGCGCCATTTTTGCGAGGGCCTCGCGCTGGTACTCTACCTGCTGCACCGGTTTGAGATACGCCATTACTGAAAGGCCGCCCTCATAACGCCCCGTACCCCCGGTGGGGAGGACGTGATTAGAGCCCGCCAGGTAGTCCCCTAACGGAACCGGGGTATAGGGACCAACAAAAATGGCGCCGGCGTTACGAATTTTTTCCGCAACTTCCCCCGCTTCTTCGGTATGAATCTCCAGATGTTCGGGCGCATAGGCATTGACTGCTTCAATTGCGCTAGCCAGATCGGCTACTAGCACGATCCCGGACTGAGGGCCACTTAGTGCCTGACACACCCGCTGGGAATGTTTAGTGGCCTGCGCGGCGGGAACGATTGCTGCTTCTACCGCGTGGGCAAGTTCCTCCGAGTCGGTAAAGAGTACCGAAGCGGCGTTGGGGTCGTGTTCGGCCTGGGAAATCATATCTGCAGCCACCAGGACCGGATTGGCGCTGCTATCAGCAATAATCCCGATCTCGGTGGGACCGGCCTCGGCATCAATTCCGCAAACCGCGCGCACCAGGCGTTTGGCGGCCGCCACATAAATGTTGCCCGGACCGGTGATCACATCAACTGGCTGGCAAAGCGGATCGGGGTCTACGCCCTCTTCCCCGCTAGCCCCATAGGCGAACATGGCAATCGCTTGGGCTCCGCCTACGGCATAAACTTCCTTTACCCCGAGCAGCTGGCAGGCGGCCAAAATCGTGGGATGCACCCCACCTCCAAAGCGGGCTTGCGGCGGAGAGGCAACTGCAATTTCGCCTACCCCGGCTTCCTGGGCGGTGACCACGTTCATGATGACCGAGGAGGGATAAACGGCCAAGCCGCCGGGAACGTAGAGCCCTACCCGCTCTACGGGAATCCAACGCTGTTTTACGATTCCGCCCGGCATAATGTCGGTTACCCGCTCAGTGGGTAACTGTGCGCGGTGACCGGCGCGGTTATGTTCGATAGAGATTTCCATCGCTTCGCGCACCGCCGGATCAAGTTGCTCGAGTGCCCGAGTAAGTTCCTGCTCTGGAACTCGTAAATGCTCTGGCCGCACCCCATCAAACTTTTCCGAAAACTCCCGGAGGGCGACGGCACCGCGGTCTTTAACCTCACGCATCAGGGGGCGAATTTTTTCTGCCGCCTCCTCTACGTTCATTTGCGCGCGCGGAAGCGCCTGGCGCAATTCCATCCCCGTGGGCATGGTGGCGCGAAAATCAGTAATTGAGAGCATGGGGATATGTTAGTTGTTTTGTGTAGATCAATCGCCAATTAGTCCAGTAAATAAAACATTTTGACTTATCTAGTGAAATTACTTTTGAGATTTCTTTTGTAAACTGCGCATTACCCAATCTCGGAATCCCCGATAGGTCAAGTAGAGTAATACCCCGCTGATCAGCCACAGTATCCAGGGATACCAGGCAGGCATCGGCGCCACCAGATAGAGCGAGGCAGCCACCACAATCAGTCCCGCGAGGAATCCACAGACTACTCCCAGCAGGGTTCCAGTGAGGAAAGTATTGGATTTTTCTTGCGCATCCCCCTGATACCAGGTGATTAGCACCAGGGCAATCACCATCACAATCAGGGAACCGATCCGCAGCCCCATCGACATTCCAAAGCCGTTGAAAACCATTACTCCGGCCAAAGACAAGGCCATCAAGGCATCCAACCACCAGGGGGTTAATGCTTGTTGATACAAAGATTTGTGGATCTCCGCCACCGACTCTGCGGCACCACTCTTCGTTTTTGTGCTAGCCACGGCAGTTTCGGTGGGTGCTTCGGCCACGTTTGGTGGTGCGGCAGAAAAATTCTCGCTGTTAGACGCGGAGGCTTCCGGCGCTGCGGGAACGGGATCTGAGATCGGGGAAGCTGCTAGCGGCTCGGCAGGGGCAGTGGCACCAGGTTGCGCCGCAGGCACAGCATCCCCGCTGCTTACCGGCTGTGGGTCTACCATCTCCGGGCGAGCAAATGCGGGACCGGCTGATGCCGGCGCATACTGTGCTCCCTCAGGTAGCGGATTTCCCTCCGCGTGCGGGAGTTGTTGGCTGTATTGGGGAACTTTTTGCGCCGGAGGAGCCGCAGGAGCAGGAAAAGCCGGACGCGGCTCGGACACGGCTGGTTCTCTCCCGGGTTCTGCATACTCTGGTTTCGAGGCAAAAGGCCAGTTTGCCCCACCTTCTGGGTCACCTTGCGGGAATCCGTGCGGTTCGGGGTTGCTCATCTAGCTCCTCCAACATGCGCCAATAAAGTCATACTGCTAACAGTTTAGTATCATTTACTGCGTGGCAGACAATAACAGCGCATCTTTACCGGCTATTCCGGTGCGCGGAACCATAAAGTTGGGCCAGTTTTTAAAGCTAGCGAACCTGGTAGAGGACGGCGCCGAGGCGCGGGTGTTCATCCAATCCGGTGACGTTACGGTTAACGGCGAGGTAGAAACCCGCCGCGGTAGCGCCCTCTCCCCCGGCGATATCGTGCAAATCAACCTCCCCAGCGGCACCACCACCGGAGCCCAAGTTACCCGTTAATTCCCCCGCTAAAAACTCCGCCTCGGTAGGGCTCAGCGCGGGGAAGAAGTTTTTCCTCCTGCCCAAAAATTTGGAAAACGTGGCGACGTTTTCCAAATTTTGCGCCCGCCTAGCCGACTCGGATAAAACTTCTCCCCCGCGCACAGGGTCGAGCCGTAAAAGATGCGAGAGGGGGCTTGAGTCGAGCGAAGCGAGAATCACTGGGGTCCCCCGAGCGCTTTTACGGCCCGACCCGCACCGAACGTTACCGATTGACTCGCACGGGAGGAAAAACCTAGGCTCCGCGCATGAGAGTAAGGAAGTTATTTGCGCTTTTCTAGGCAGTGGAGGCCGAGTAGGGTTTTTAGCTGCGCCGCCAAACTCGAGCCGCGATTTACCCGCAAATCATCGCCAAGCTGCACGATAGTAGTACCCTTGGAGCTGCGCAGATGCATCCTAACCTCACTTTGCCCCGGGCTAGAAGCCAGGATTGCCCGCAGCTGCTCCGCTACCTCCTCGGTAAGACGATTGGCAGAGATGTAGATATTTAACGGCCCGCTTGCTACCCGGCTAATATCGGGCACTGTCATTTCTTGGGCATATAGCGAGGCCTCATCATCGCGAATCCGCACCCGGCCACTAACGCTGATGATTTCGTCTGTCACCAGGTCTTGCGAATATTTCTGGTAAGTCTGCGGGAAGAATAAAACATCGGTGGAACCAGAAATATCCTCGATGGTTACAATCGCCCACAAGTTGCCATCTCGTTTAGTAGTTTTACTCTGCACCGTGGTGATCAGGCCGCAAATCTGGATTTGCTGTCCGTCCCTCACCCCACCTTCGGTAGAAAGATCCACGATCTCGGTATCCGAATTGTGGGCGAGGATCGCTTCCATACCTCGCAAGGGATGATCGGAGACATAAAGTCCTAACATATCCCGCTCAAATTTGAGTTTTTGCGGTTTATCCCATTCGGGTAAATCCGAGATTTGCACGGTGAAAGTAACATTTGCGTCGCCGTCCATCATCCCGAAAAGATCTTCTTGTCCTCTAGCGGCGTTTCGTTTCACATCGATAACCGAATCGACAGCTTCAATATGGATGGCCTCTAGCGGACGGCGGTCATGCCCTAGCGAATCGAAGGCACCGGCTTTGATCAGGGATTCTACTACCCGTTTATTGCACACCTCGATCGGGACTTTATCCAGGAAATCCGGGAAGGAAGTGTAAGCACCTTTTTCTTTACGGGTTTTCACGATTCCGGCTACCACGTTAATACCGACGTTGCGCACGGCGGACAGGCCAAAGCGAATAGATTCGCCAACTGCGGTGAAATCAGAGTCGGAGGCATTCACATCCGGAGGCAGCACCGAAATATCCATGCGGCGACATTCTCGCAGGTAAAGACCGAGTTTATCTTTGTTATCTTTAGTGGAAGTTAGCAGCGCCGCCATAAATTCGGTGGGATAGTTAGCTTTCAGATAGGCGGTCCAATAGGAAACTAATCCATAGGCAGCGGAGTGCGATTTATTGAAGGCGTAGGACGAGAACGGCACCAAGATTTCCCACAGTTTACTGACCGCATCTTCGGGATATCCGCGCTCAATCATCCCGTCGTGGAAGCGCGAATATTGTTTATCCATCTCCTTTTTCTTTTTCTTCCCCATGGCGCGCCGCAAAATATCTGCCTGCCCCAGGGAGTACCCGGCTACCTTTTGCGCGATCGCCATTACCTGCTCTTGATATACGATCAGGCCGTAGGTTTCACCCAAAATATCGGCGAGAGCTTCAGAAAGCGCGGGGTGAATGGGCTCAATTTCTTGACGCCCATTTTTCCGCAAAGCATAGTTAGTGTGCGAGTTTGCCCCCATAGGCCCGGGGCGATAGAGGGCGCCGACCGCAGAAATATCCGCGAACTCGGTGGGCTTCATCAGCCGCATCAGCGACCGCATCCCCGGTGAATCTAGCTGGAATACCCCCAGGGTTTCCGCGCGTGACAACAGGTCGTAGGTGGGTTGATCATCGAGGGGAACTTGCTCTAAATCTAGGGGTTCCTTCCCGTTAGCCACAATATTGTCGAGGGCATCCGAGATGACCGTCAGGTTGCGCAGCCCCAGGAAGTCCATTTTCAACAGTCCCAAGGTTTCGCAGGTGGGATAGTCAAATTGGGTGATAATCGCCCCGTCGGCCAGGCGTTTCATCATGGGGACAATATCGGTTAGATCATGGCTGGACATGATCACGGCGCAAGCGTGAACTCCCCATTGGCGGGTGATCCCCTCCAGGCCCTGTGCCATTTTAATTACTGGCTTTACTTCGCCCTCATTATCGGAAACGTATTGGCGAAATTCGCTGGCTTCTCCGTAGCGCGGATGTTTGGGGTCGTAAATCCCAGATAGGGGAATATCTTTGCCCATAATCGCCGGCGGCATTTTCTTGGTGAGCTGATCGCCCAGGGCATAGGGCTTGTCCATGATCCGACAGGAGTCTTTTAAGGCCTGTTTGGCTTTGATCTTGCCGTAAGTAACTACCTGCGCGACCCGGTCTTTCCCGTATTTTTCGGTTACGTAATCGATGACTTCCCCGCGGCGACGCTCATCGAAGTCTACGTCAATATCGGGCATAGATACCCGCTCGGGGTTGAGGAAACGCTCGAACATGAGCCCGTGTTCGAGGGGGTCAAGCTCGGTGATCCCCATCGCGTAGGCCACGATGGACCCAGCTCCCGATCCGCGCCCCGGCCCCACCCGGATGCCTTGTTTTTTTGCCCAGTTAATATAGTCGGCGACCACCAGGAAGTAGCCGGGGAACCCCATTTGGGTGATGATCCCACATTCGTAGTCGGCCTGTTTCTGCGATTTTTCGGGTATGCCTTGCGGGTAGCGTTTATGTAAGCCCCGTTGGACTTCTTTCACAAACCAACTGGTGGTGTCTTCCCCGGCCGGCACCTCGAACTGGGGCATATAGTCGGCACCCTCAGCGGTGGTTTGAAAATGCACCTCGCACATTTCCGCAATTTTTAAAGTGTTATCGCAGGCCTCGGGAAAATCGGAGAATAGTTCCCGCATTTCTTCTGCGGTTTTCAGGTAGTACCCGGAGCCTTCGAAACGGAACCGGTCCGCATCGTTGAGACGCGAACCCGAGTTGATACATAGCAACGCGTCTTGGGTGGGTTGATCGCTTTTGAGGACGTAGTGCGAGTCGTTGGTGGCCAGCAAAGGAGCGTCAATAACTTTCGCCAGTTTCAGCAAATCGTTGCGCACTCGCCGCTCGATTTGCAGGCCGTGATCCATGAGTTCGACAAAGAAATTTTCTTTCCCGAAAATATCCTGCAGTTCCCCGGCGGCTTTCTTGGCTTCTTCCCATTGCCCCAGGCGCAGGCGGGTCTGGATTTCTCCCGAGGGGCAACCGCTGGTGCCGATTAACCCGGTGGAATAGCGTTCCAACAGATCTCGGTCCGCGCGCGGCCATTTTTGCATCTGCCCATCAATAGAGGCCAGCGACCCTAAGCGAAACAGGTTATGCATCCCTTCGGTGGTGCGCGAAAGCAAAGTCATATGGGTGTAGGCACCGCGCGCCGAAACATCATCGCCTTTTTGATGCTCTTCTCCCCAGCGCTGCCGAGTCTGGTCAAAACGGGAAGTACCGGGGGTGATATAGGCTTCCAGACCGATTATGGGCTTGATTCCCGCTTCATGGGCAGCTTTATAAAACTCGTAGGCGCCAAAAAGGTAGCCGTGATCGGTGATAGCTACTGCCGGCTGACCAATCTCTTTCGCCCGCTCTACCAGTTTTCCAATCCGAGCCGCCCCATCCAACATGGAATAGTCGGTGTGAACATGAAGATGAACAAAATCTTTCGCTGGCGCCATGCCCACCAGTCTAGCCTGGCTCTAACTTTGTTTCTTCCACGTGTGAAACTGCTCCCAATGCGGGCATTGGTTTCGCCTGGACGTGCGGGTCGGGTTAGAGTTTATTTCGTTGCCTTAGCAACGATGCGCCACTAGCTCAACTGGCTAGAGCATCTGACTCTTAATCAGAGGGTTCGGGGTTCGAGTCCCCGGTGGCGTACCACTAATCGATTCCCAGTTCTTTGCGCAGACGAGCAACATGTCCTTTGGCGCGTACCCGATATTTCGCCAGCACTACTTTCCCGTCTTTGCCCACTACTACGGTCGTGCGGATTACCCCTTTTACTAGGCGTCCATAGGAGTTCTTTTCTCCATAGGCACCCCAGGCGCTCATCACTTCCCGTTCCGGATCGGAGGCTAGCGGAAAGTTAAGTTCTTGCTTGTCCCGGAACTTTTCCAGGGCAGGCATTTTATCGGGGCTGATCCCCACGACTGCGTATCCGGCGGACTTTAGCGAGTTTATAGAGTCGCGGAAATCGCAGGCTTCGGTAGTGCATCCCGGGGTGGAAGCCTTGGGGTAAAAATAAATAACTGCCCCTTTTTCGGATTGTTCCAAGAGTCCTTGCAAACTGACTTCTTTGCCTTCATCGGTAGGCAAAGTGAAATCTGGAGCCTTTTGACCTGCGGTTAACTCTGACATCGAAACTCCCTCATATATAGCTAAACGTAGAGATAGCAGCGCCCAAGCGCTGTAATGATTTTAACTCTACCACTTATTTAGGCTGGTCAGAGCCGCTACATCTGGTACGCGAGGCGGGACTTGAACCCGCACGTCGTAAGACACTAGAACCTAAATCTAGCGCGTCTACCAATTCCGCCACTCGCGCTGGCTTGAATATATTAACCTAAGGCGAGGCACCCTTTCCAGTCCAGGATTTAGCTACTGCCTATTTTCCTGCTTAAATGCGCGTTCGATAGTTGCCTCACAGATGGCGCGATCCCCTAAATAAACTACTAGGGACTGTCCGGAGGCGACCGCGCGGGTGGGACGTAAAAGCTGGGCGCGTAAAGTACCGTCTGCCTCTAAGAAAACTTTCGCCGGAACTTGTTGCCCGTGCGCCCGATACTGCAAAGTTACTTCTGCCTGCCCGGCTAATGCTGGATCGCCCGGCTCAGTCAGTAATACCGCGTCGGTGGCGGTGATTCCGTCTACGCTCAGCAACTCGCTGGCACCGACTACTACGGTGTTGGTTTTCATATCGGTACCGAGTACGTAGCGGGGACGCCCATCAGCGGCGGGCCGGCCCAGGTTTAGGCCTTTGCGCTGCCCGATAGTGAATTGATAGGCACCGGAATGGGTGCCGACTTCCGCGCCCTCCGTATCCACGATTTTTCCGGCCTTACTGCCCAGGTGGGAACGCAAAAATCCGCGAGTATCCCCGTCAGCGATGAAACAAATATCGTAAGAATCCGGTTTGGCTGACATGGGCAGGCCGCGCCGCTCAGCTTCCGCGCGTACCTGGCTTTTCGATTCATACTCCCCTAGCGGGAAAATTACTTTCTCTAGGGCCTGACGCCCCATTACCGCCAATACGTAGGATTGGTCTTTTTCCATGCATTTGGCGCGGCGCAGTTCCACTCCGTCAGGTCCCCTCAATACGCGCGCGTAATGCCCGGTACATACGGCATCGAAGCCGAGGGCGTCGGCGCGGGTAGCGAGTTCGCGGAATTTCACGAATTCGTTGCAGCGCACGCAGGGGTTGGGGGTGCGTCCGCGCCGGTATTCATTCAGAAAATCTTCGACTACGGTTTCTTCGAAAGTTTCCGCCATGTCCCATACATAAAAGGGGATCTCCAACATGGAGGCGGCGAGGCGGGCATCGGAAGCATCTTCTACGGTGCAGCAGCCTCGCGAACCGCAACGATTTTGGGTCTGATTCGCGGACAGGGCCATATGTACCGCGGTTACCTCGTGTCCGGCCTCTTTGGCGAGGGCGGCGGCGACTGCGGAATCAACGCCTCCGGAGAGGGCAGCTAATACTTTCATTTATTTCCTCTCTCGCTCTGCTAGTTTCCGGGAGGCATCCAGCGCTGACGGTAGTGCCTGTAATAGCCGGTCTACGTCCTGTTCCCGCGTGGACCAGCCGAAAGAGATCCGTAAAGATCCGAGGGCGTCCTGCTCGCTATAGCCTTGCGCCAAGAGGACTGGGGAGGGACGGGCTACCCCGGTGTGGCAAGCGGATCCGGCGGAAGCACAGATTCCCGCTTGATCCAGGGCAAACAGTAGCCCTTCGGCCTCTGCGCCTTCCAGCGCAAACTGGACAATCCCGGGTACTGCGAGGGCGTTGCTGGCGAGTTTTACTCCCGGAATCTTTAGCGCGCCTTGCAGCAGTTTTTCCCGTAAATTCTGGTGACGCCGGGTAGTTTCTGCTAGTTCTTGCTGGGCTGCTTCAAAGGCTGCCGCTGCCCCTACGGCGGCGATCACATCTTGGGTGCCCCCTCGCAGGGCCCGTTCTTGGCCGCCTCCGCGCCGGTCACTAGCGATTTTTACCTCTCTGCGCGCCAGCAGCACCCCGAGGGCTGCCGGTCCGCCCACTTTGTGACAGGCCAGCGAAATCGCATCTACCGGGGATTCTGCGAAATTTATTTCTTGGCGTCCGGCAGCGGCTATCGCGTCAGTGTGGATAGCAAACTGGCTATCGAAGCTGCTCCCGGCACCTTTCCCAGCTGCAGTCTTAGCGCCCGGAGCCTCCCGCGTATCTGCTGCTTCTTTTTCCCGCAGCCGGCGGCAAAGCTCAGCAACTGGCTGCAGGACCCCGTTCTCGTTGCATACGCTCATCACTGATACTGCCGCGATTTGGGAGGTGTCAAGGGTGGCTACGGCTTCAAGATCAACTACCCCACCGGCATCGACTGGCAGGACTTGCACCTGGAATCCCGCATCCTCCAAGTCAGTGGCATTAAGCCTGACCGCATCATGTTCTACCTGGCTAACCACTATTTGGGTGCGGCGAGAATCCTGGCGGCGCGCTGCCCGCGCCAGGCCGCGCAAGGCGAGGGCACAAGAATCGGTACCCCCTCCGGTGAAAATAACTTCCGCCGGTTCTGCCCCCAGTGCCTTCGCTACCCTCGCGCGCGCGGTTTCTAGCAGCGCCGCTGCTTTGCGCCCCGCCGCGTGTGCCGAAGAAGGATTGGCTCCGATTCCGGCAAGGGTAGCGGCGGCCTCATTCATAGCCGTTAGCGCCTCGGGGCGTAGCGGCTCGGAGGCAGCGTTATCGAGGTAGGCCAGGTCCACTATGCGTCCAGCGGCTTGATTCGGGACAGGGCGTCCGGAACTACCGTGAATAGGTCCCCAACTACCCCGAAGTCTGCCATTTCAAAAATGCGTGCCTCGGGATCATCACAGATCGCCACGATTTTCTTGGCGCCGCGAATCCCGCAAACGTGGTGTTGATCCCCGGAAAGGCCCAGCCCGATATAGAGATTCGGGGCAATAGAGATCCCGGATTGTCCGATTTGGGCAGCGCGGTCAATCCAGCCCTGTTCACAGGCCACGCGGGTAGCCCCTACGGATCCGCCCAATACCTCGGCCAGTTCTTCGGCAGGCCCAAAATCGCCGTTAACGCCGCGACCCGCGCAAACCACTACGGGTGCTTCAGTTAGTCCCGCATGTGAAGATCCCGTATCTTCCTGAGAGACCACCTGGATTCGTTTAGTAGATTCGCGCAACTCTACCTGCAGGTTTTCAGTTTCTACTTCGCCGGCTTCCGCAACCGGTACCGCCGAAAGCGAAGTGGTGCGCATGGCTACTACCGGGATGCCGCGGCGAATATAGTAACTGGTTTCCCAAGTACCATCGAGCACCGATTTACCGGCAATCAGTTTTCCGTCAGCCACCTTTAGGCTGGTCACGTCGACACTGGCTCCAGAGCCCAGGATAATCGCGCTTTGGGCGGCGCCATCACGCCCCCAAGAGGTCGAGGGCAGCAACACTGCCCCGAAGTCGCCGCTTTTCGCCGCGGAAACCACCAGGTCAGCTAGAACCGCCCCTACCTGCCAAGTTCCGGTTTCTGCCGGGTCAAAAAAGCGTACTGCCTCTACCCCGACCTGGGAAAAGTGTTGAGGGGTGATAGAGGAGGGCGCGAGCGCCACCACTCTACCGCTGGTGATTTCCCGCGCCAAGGTAATCAGGCGCGCCGCTGCCACCGATAGATGCTGGGGACGAGCCGCATCCGGGTGGGCAAAAACTAGGACGTCTTTTTCTATTTTTTCACTCACGATTTACTCCTACTTTTCCTGCGCAAATCCCGATTCGACCAGGTACTTCGCTAGCGCTTCGCCGGCGTTCGCGGAATCGGTGACGATGGTTCCCTGGTTCTTGGTTTGCTGATAAAACTGAGCATCTAGCACTTCGGTTCCGGAATCAGCGGCCCCTACTTCTTCGGCACTCAGCTCTAGCTGCGCCAGATCCCACTGCTCTATCGGTTTCTTCTTCGCCGCCAACATTTCTTTAAACCCGGGATAGTGCGGCCGATTGGCCTCATCATTTACCGAAACCACCAGGGGATATTTCGCACGCAAGCTCAAGGCGGTTCCTTCTTGATAACAGGTGGCTGCCACGGCCTCGCCGCTGAAACTAACTTCAGAGGCATCGCTAATCACCGGCAGATTCAAAGTGGCGGCCAGGGCTCCCGGCAGCATGGAAGTCATCCCGTCCAGAGAGGAACTTCCGCAAACCACCAAATCAACGTCCCCAATCTTTTCGATAGCTCGCGCCAGCACCCGGGCAGTCACGGTCACATCCGAGCCAGCCAAGGCCGGATCACACAGGTGATAAGCCTGATCTGCTCCCATCTGGAGGGCGCGCAGCAGGGCTTTCTTCGCCCCCTCTGGCCCCATCGTGAGGGCAATAATTTCGGCTTCCGGTACCGCCGCTTTCGCGCTGAGCGCCGCTTCGATGGCGTTCTCATCCAGGTCATTCAGGGTATCTTCTTCCCCGCGCACCAGGTGACCGTTTTCGATCCGCCGCTCAGACTGCGGGTTGGGTACATGCTTTACAGTTACGACAATCCTCATGGTTCTACCTTGCCATAAGGTTTGATGGTGAAAAAGTGAGAAGCCCTACCCCTTAGCTAAGGGAGGAAATTAAATGTTCAACCAACCCCGTCTAGCTAAACGAATGGCTCTATTTGGTAGCACCAGATAAGATGACAGACGTGTCAAGAAAAACATTAGACGACTATTTTAGGCCGTCCAGCCCCTTTGTGCATGGCGGCGCCGCCGACCCTAATCGCCTGGGGGTTTATCTGCAAGGCAATGGGGTGGATATCGCGGTAGTCGCCCCGAATGCCTCTGCGGTAGAGATCTGTTTTTTCACTTCCGCTGAACCTACCGCTCCCGAAACTCGCTACCGGCTGCTAGGCCCAGTAGACGGTATCTGGCATGGGCATGTTGCCGGGGTTCTCGCCGGCACCTACTATGGTTTTCGCGCCTGGGGACCGTGGAATCCGGAACGCGGCCACGTTTTCAACCCCTACAAACTCGCCCTCGACCCCTATGCTCGCGCCATTAGCGGAAACGTGCAGCTTTCCAGTCAAACTTACGCCCATAAAACCGATGACCAGCTTTACCCGGAGCATCCTTTCCAGCTAGATCCGACCAACTCAGCGCCCTATACCGTACGCGGAGTAGTGACTGGAAAAGAGTTTGATGTGGTTCCCGGGCCCGCTACCCCCTGGGAAAACACCGTTATTTACGAAGCGCACGTCAAAGGGCTCACTAAACAGTTACCGGGAGTACCGGAAGAACTACGCGGAACCTACGCGGGACTGGCACACCCGGCCACTATCGCTTACCTGAAAGACTTGGGTGTCACCGCCGTAGAACTACTGCCAGTACACGCGAAACTTTCAGAAGCTTTCCTGAATGAGCGAGGCTTAAGTAACTATTGGGGGTACTCCACCCTGTCTTATTTCGCTCCCGAACCTTCCTATGCCACCAGGAATGCCCGCAACCTGGGGCCGATGGCAGTCCTAGATGAGTTCCGCGGCATGGTTTCGATCCTGCACCAAAATGGGATCGAACTGCTACTAGATGTGGTTTATAACCATACTTGTGAGGGCGGAGGCGACGGGCAGGCGCTATCTTGGCGCGCCCTCGATAACGCCATGTATTATCGTCTGGATCCCCAGGGAGCCAGTATCGATTATTCCGGTTGCGGCAATACTTTAGACACTGGTCACCCCAGAGTAATCCAAATGATTCTGGATTCTTTGCGGTATTGGGCTGGCGATGTCGGAGTTGACGGTTTCCGCTTTGACCTGGGGGTTACCTGTGGGCGGGGCGAGGAACATTTCACTCGTTTCCATCCTTTCTTCCAAGCCTGCCTGGACGACCCGGTTTTGCGGCACACCAAGATGATCGCGGAGCCTTGGGATATGGGACCGGATGGTTGGCGCACCAGCGATTTCCCGCTACCTTTCTCTACCTGGAATGACCGTTACCGGGATGCGGTGCGCGGCTTTTGGGTGGCCGATGGGCGTGCCCAGTCACGCGGGGAATCACGGGGGGCTCCCCCCTTTGAACTGGCTTCCCGGCTTTCTGGTTCCCAGGATATGTATGGGGTGGGAGACGTGCCGGCGGTGCGTCCTCCTCGCTGTTCGATTAACTTTGTAACCGCTCACGACGGTTTTACTCTGGGGGATTTGGTCAGCTACGACCATAAACATAACGAGGAAAACCTAGAGAACAACCGGGACGGCTCCCCCCATAACCTGTCTTGGAATCATGGTAGTGAAGGGCGTGCTTTCCAGCTCAGTCACGATATGGAATCGGGCATAAATGGGGATTCTCCCCTGGCAGAACTACTGGCTGCCCGGGTACGTTCGGTACTTAACATGTTCACTACCATGTTTATTTCTTCCGGCACCCCCATGATTTTGGCGGGTGACGAGTTTGGGCGCACTCAAGGCGGCAACAATAACGCTTACTGTCAAGACAATGAAACTACCTGGGTGAACTGGGAACTAGTGGATTGGCAAAAAGACATGTATGTCGCGGTGCGCAAGTTGATTACTTTGCGACGCGAACACCCGGTTTTCCGGCCAGCAAACTACTTGACCGGTCATCGGTATCCGGGAGATACCCTCCCCGATGTTTCCTGGTATAACCAGGTGGGGCTATTAATAGGTGATCGGGCGTGGCATGATCCGGCCAGCCGAGTTTTCCAAATGCTGCGCTCGGGGCGTCCCTACATGGATAAGGATCTACTGGCGGTGTTCAACGGGACGCTGTCTCCGAAACACGTGCGGCTAGCTCCGGGTCGAGGAACCGCCTACCACGAGATCTGGGATTCTGCAGTTACCGATGTAGAGGAAGAGGAAGCACCCCCGCTGAATCTCGCCGGTGACGACATTCTCCTGGAGCCTTTGTCTATCAAACTTTTCCTGGCCGATTCCAGTGGGGATTAATCCACAGTTCTAGCTGTAGAAATGTAAATCGCACGGAATTTGCCGTGTGCGCGGGAGAGAGATTTTTCCTCCCGCCCAAGAATTTGGAAAACGTAGCGACGTTTTCCAAATTCTTATGCCCACCGCGCCCACTCGGATAAAATCTCTCCCCCGCGCTCACTCGGATAAAACTTTTCCCCGCGCTACTAAATGTATTTTCGTAGTACATTGTTTAAAAGGTTTACAAGTGCCGAACCAGGGAGAATTAACATGGTCAAAGTAGTTGACTCTGTGCCAATAGTGGTTCGGTTACCGGTGGATTTAGTGAAGCGATACGACAATCTGTCTAAGAATACGGGACACAGCCGCGCCTACTTCTTCACGAAAGCAGTCGAGGAATCGATACCGAAACTCGAATACCAGTATGGGCTCCTCAAAAAAGTTGAGGACTACCGAGCAGGACGGTTAGAAACTGTATCGATTGACCAGTTAGAAAATCATCTCTACTTGCGAAAATAACTTGTTCATCAAAATGGAATAATCCGTTAAACATAGAGAAATCTCCACCGATGTGTATACCGCGGGGGCGAGATTTTTCCTCCCGCCCAAGAATTCGGAAAACGTCGCGACGTTTTCCAAATTCTTATGCCCACCGCGCCCACTCGGATAAAATCTCTCCCCCGCGCAAACCTGTAAATGTCTGTCAGTGAAGTAGATCAGTGGCGGCAAGTTTATCGCTAGATGGTTACTAACTTTGTACGATGGAGGACGAGGCTGCGATTATCGGGAGGTTCACCTTGCAAGCTGCAACAGCGCAAACACCAAGCCCCAAACGCGCCAGCAGCACCCCAAACACCGAGGTACCCGCATGAGCCACATAGAAGACCTAATCTCCCACCACTGCCCCAACGACGTGGAACAGAAGTTAATATCCGATGTTGCGACACTAGAGCGGGGAAAGTACATATCTAAGAAAACTGCTATTCCTGGAGATATTCCGGTGATAGCAGGTGGTAGAGGCCCCGATTATTGGCATAACGAATCCAACCGAACTGGCGAGCTGCTAACGGTTGCAGGTTCGGGCGCTTACGCTGGCTTTGTTCAGTATTGGGATTCGCCAATTTTTGTTTCAGATGCCTTTAGCATCACCACTAACCCTCAGCTAAAGAGCCGGTTTCTCTACCACTGGTTAAAGAATAAACAGGATTTTTTGCATTCCCTAAAAAAGGGAAGCGGAGTTCCCCACGTCTATCCAAAAGATATAGCCAAGTTAAAGATTCCGGTGCCGCCGCTGGAAGTACAAGATGAGATCGTACGGATTCTAGATTCTTTCACCAAGCTAGAAGCGGAGCTAGGAGCGGAGCTAGAAGCTCGCCGCAAGCAGTACGAATACTACCGCGCCTCGCTTCTCAGCTTGGAGAATCTCACCAGCCGTTTAGGGAAAGACAATGTCAAGCTCCTACCGCTGAACGATGTTTGTACAAAGGTTTCTTCTGGGGGTACTCCGAAACGTAGTGTTCCTGGTTATTTCGGTGGAAATATTCCGTGGATTCGGTCGACAGATTTAAATTTCAAAACAATTGGAGAAGTGGAAGGCTCCTTAACTGAATCTGGGTTAGACAATTGCTCAGCAAAGCTAATTCCAGCCGGAACGGTTCTAATAGCAATGGCCGGGGCGACTGTCGCGAAAAGCGGAATAACCACTGTTGAGGCAACTACAAATCAGAACTGTTGTGCCCTAGAAGCTGATTTGAAACAGATTAAGCCAAAATTTTTATTTCATGTGCTCTGCAATGATTATGAGGTTTTGAAAGATAAGGCGCAGGGAACACAGCAGTTTTTGAATATGACAAGGATTAAGAAGCATGACATTCCCGTGCCGTCTTTGGCTGAGCAGGAACGCATTGTGGCGATTCTGGATAAGTTCGATGCTTTAGTGAACGATCTTTCTTCTGGTTTACCGGCAGAGATTGCGGCTCGGCGTAAACAGTACGAGTATTACCGCGACCGACTCCTAACCTTCACCCCCGCAAAGTAACCGCGCAAAAGTAGAGCAGGGAATTATCGCCCCGAATTCAAGGCAACAGAAAATCAACTGCCCACACAACTAACAGCCGACACACTCTGTTATTTAACTTCATTCCCGAAAACCCGCGTGCAACCACTCGAAGCAGCTTCTATGTATCGGGGAAGCGTAGGGGCGAGATTTTATCCGAGTGGGCGCGGTGGGCATAAGAATTCGGAAAACGTGGCCACGTTTTCCGAATTCTTGGGCAGGAGGAAAAATCTCGCCCCTACGCACCTAACAACAAGAAAAGCTGCAGGATTGCACCCGGTTTTCCGGGAATATCACCGGCACCGTAGACTGGGAACCATGAGCGATAGCGGCGAGAGACTAGAAAATTCAACCGATGCAGCTTCTTTGAAGCGTGCGGAGCTGAAATCTAAAGAGATTGAGGCAGCGATCGATAAGGATCCTTCCAAGTTCCGGGTACTCTCCGGTGATCGCCCCACCGGTACCCTCCACTTGGGACATTATTTTGGGACGATTAAGAATCGGGTAGAGATCCAAAAGCGCGGGGTGGAAACCTGGATTCTGATTGCTGACTACCAGGTAATCACTGACCGCGAGGGTACTGGACCGATCCGCGAGCGCGTCCTGGGTATGCTGGCTGATTATATTGCTTGCGGCCTGGATCCGGAGCAGACCACGATTTTCACGCATTCCTCGGTGCCGGCAGAAAATCAACTAATGCTGCCTTTCCTTTCCCTGGTAACCGAAGCGGAGCTACACCGCAATCCGACGGTGAAGGCGGAGCTGGTGGCTTCAGAGCGGCCTATGTCGGGGTTGTTACTGACTTACCCGGTACATCAGGCAGCGGATATTTTGTTCTGTAAAGCGAACCTGGTGCCGGTGGGTAAGGATCAGCTCCCCCACTTGGAGCAGGCGCGGGTGATTTCGGATCGTTTCGAGCGGGTTTACCGGCGGAAGTCTTCGCTGAAGCACCGGGTGTTTCCTCGCCCGGAGGGGCTGCTTTCGGGTGATGGCGCCCTGATTTTGGGGCTGGATGGCGAAAAAATGTCGAAGTCGCGGGGGAACGCGGTCGAGTTGGGGATGAGCAGCGATGAAACTGCGAAGCTGATTAAACGTGCCAAGACTGATGCCGAGCGCCAGATTACTTATGATCCGGAGAACCGTCCGGAGGTTTCGAATCTTTTGCGGCTGGCGGGCCTGGCTAGCGGGCAGGATCCGCGCGTTATTGCCGAGGAGATCGGGGATCAGGGGGCTGGAAAACTAAAGCAGGTGCTCACGGAGGCTTTGGATGCGGTTTTATCTCCGATTAGGGCGCGGCGCGCCGAACTGTTGGCGGACCCGGACTATTTGTGGCAGGTATTAGCGCGCGGCAACCAGCGCGCTAACGAGGTTGCCGACCAGACCCTGGCGGAGGTGCGCCAGGCGATGAACATGGTTTACTAGACTCATGCGTGCTTTGGGAGGCCTGATTCGGCTACTGATTACCCTGGTGGTTATCGCCGTAATTGTCGTGGTGGGAACCAACATTTATGTGTGGCAGCGAACAAAAGACCAGGTTATTTCTTTATCTGAAGCTAAAGATAAGAACGCTCAGGTAATCATGGTTTTGGGGGCGGGGGTAAACCCGAATGGTTCGCCCTCGCCGATGCTTACCCATCGCCTGCAAACCGCTTTGAATCTGTATCAGGCGGGGGCGGCGAAGAAAATCTTGATTACTGGCGATCATGGGCAGATACAGTACGACGAGATCAAGGCGATGCGGCAGTGGCTACTAACCCATGGGGTTAGCGCCCGGGTGATCTATGCTGATCATGCCGGTTTTTCTACCTATGATTCGGCCTACCGCGCGGAAGCGATTTTTTCGGTGCAGCGCGCGATTGTAGTAACTCAGCCTTATCATTTGCCCCGCGCCCTCTACGATTGTCAAAGCCGAGGTATCGAGGTTTGGGGTGTGGGTGCCGCTGGAAATGCGTATTCGGGGCAAACCGCTCGCAACCTCCGCGAATATCTGGCGCGCACCAAGGATGTTGCTTGGGTAGTTAGTGGGCAAAAACCGACCTACCTGGGACCCAAAATTTCCTTAGATGGCCCGGCCTCGGCTACTGACGGTTAAAGCATTTTCTGCGTTTGCCGGTAACTGCTTCTTATTGTGTCTAACTTTTACTGCTTGCTGGGACTGGAATCGACGCGCGGTGCCACACCGCTTGTTAGGCTGGAAGGGAATCAGTCCATCTATTAAGGAGACACCATGGCCAGCGATACGCCTCGTTCCCGCAAAACTCGCTCTACTACTAGCTCAGCTGGTCAGAAGGATACCGCTTCTAGTTCCGCCACCGGTTCTGCCGCGGCTTCGCGAAAAGCTACTGCCACTGCTAGTAAGAGCTCTCCTGCTAAAAAGACCACGACGGCTGCTGCTAGCCGGACTAAAAAAGCTAGCACCACTAGCACCCCTAGAAAGCGGGTTAGCCGCGCGGCGACCGCTGCTCCAAAAACTACGGCAGCTAAGAAAACAACTTCTGCCAGTAAATCCGTTTCTGCCCGCAAGACAGCTGCGGCTAAGCCTTTAAATCTGGTTTCCCCCGAGGCTCGCCTAGCGCGCATTCCAGTCACCGAAGTGGAACCGGTTTTCGAGGACGGACTCTGGCCAGCGAAGGCGGTCGAAAATGAGTCGTTCCCGGTGCGCGCTAGCGTGTTCCGCGAAGGGCACGATGCTTTAGGGGCAGAAGCGGTATTGCTGGATCCGCAAGGAAAAGAAACTATGCGGTCGCGGATGTACGATGTCGCCCCGGGACTTGATCGCCTGGAAGCCTGGATAAAGCCGACTTCGGTTGGGGATTGGAGCTTTAGAGTCGACACTTTCTGCGATCCTTATCAGACCTGGGCTAAAGAAGCCTCTATCAAGGTGCAGGCTGACCAGGACGTGGAGATGGAGTTCGAGTTGGGAGCCCGGCTTTTTGAGCGCGCCGCTCGCGGGGAAGCCATAAATAATCCCACCCAGCAGGCACCGGATGAAAAGAGCATCGCTCGCCTCTTGGATGCTGCTAAAGCGATGCGCGATCAGACTCGTCCACCTCAAGAGCGCCTTTCGGTGGGTCTACATTCCTCGATTCGGGGAATTTTCCGGGCTCATCCCCTGCGGGATCTGCTGGAATCTTCCCGCACCTATCCTTTGCGGGTTGACCGGGAGCGGGCACTCTACGGATCCTGGTACGAGATTTTCCCCCGCTCTATCGGCGCCTATCAAGACCAAGAAGGCCATTGGCATTCTGGAACCCTGCGCACTGCCGCCTCTGACCTGCCCCGCATTGCTGGTATGGGCTTTGACGTTGCCTACTTAACTCCGATTCATCCGATTGGAACTACTTTCCGAAAAGGGCGCAATAACACTTTGGAAGCCACCCCGGACGATCCGGGCTCACCTTACGGTATTGGCAGCCCCGCTGGCGGCCATGACGCTATTCACCCTGATCTGGGCGATTTCGATGATTTTGATTACTTTGTAAAGAAGGCCAAGGGACTGGGGTTGGAGGTAGCGCTGGATTTGGCGCTGCAGTGCTCCCCGGATCACCCTTGGGTGAAGGAGCATCCTGAATGGTTTAAGCATCGCCCCGACGGGACGATTGCCTATGCGGAGAATCCTCCCAAGAAATATCAAGATATTTATCCTCTGATTTTCGATCAGGACTACCGCGGTCTTTATAACGCGGTGCGGGACGTGATTCAAAAGTGGATCGACCACGGAGTAACTATTTTCCGGGTGGATAATCCCCACACCAAGCCGGTGCAGTTCTGGCAAGAGATTTTAGCGGAGTTCCATCACAAACATCCCGAGGTGCTTTTCTTATCCGAGGCGTTTACCCGCCCCGCGATGATGCGCACCTTGGCGCAGGTGGGATTCCACCAGTCCTACACCTATTTCACCTGGCGCAATACCCGCAAAGAGATTGAAGAATACTTCCAAGAGGTTGCTTGGGAATCCAGCCCCTATATGCGACCTTCTTTCTGGCCTACTACCCACGATATTCTTACCCAAATCATGGTCGATGGCGGGAAACGAGCTTTCAAAATGCGGGCAGTTTTAGCCGCTACTGGCTCCCCTAACTGGGGGATCTATAACGGCTACGAGCTGGTAGAAAATGTGCAACGCCCCGGTTTTGAAGAGCAGATCGATAACGAGAAGTACGAGTACAAGCCGCGCGATTACTCTGGGAAAACCGCGCAAGAAATGATGGGCTTGCTGACTACTTTGAACGAGATTCGCCGCCGCCACCCCGCCTTGCAGCGTTTGCGGAACCTGAAGATTCATGAAACCACCCATCCGGGAGTAGTTTGCTTCTCCCGTCACCTGGATGCTTGGGAATCTCCCACCGGGGTGGCTGACACCGTAATCGTGGTGGTCAACCTGGATCCCCACGAAACCGCGATCGGGGCGATTCACTTGGATCTATCGGCGCTCAAGATCAGTGGTTCTTCCTCGTCCTTCTTTAAAGTACGAGACGAACTAGATGGAAAAGTCTACGATTGGGGGCCGGCTAACTATTTCGAGCTCAACCCCTATGAGCGACCGGCCCATATTATGTCCGTAGAATCCGCATAAACTAAAACGCCCCAGAGGAGTCTTTGTTGAGCGAGGTAAAAACCGAGGAACCCGAAAACCGGGGTAACTTGTTGCTCCCACCTCCCACTTCCCAGGCGGTTACTTCCCCCGCGGAGTCTCCCTCCTGGTATCGCAGCGCCGTTTTCTACGAGGTGCTAATCCAGGCGTTTTCCGATTCTAACGGGGACGGGGTCGGGGATTTCCAGGGACTCATTTCCCGTCTGGATTACCTGGCTTGGCTAGGAGTGGACTGCCTGTGGCTACCACCTTTTTACCCGTCTCCAATGCGCGATGGTGGCTACGATATCAGTGCCTATACCGATGTGAATCCGGCTTTCGGCACCATGGAGGACTTCACCACCCTGGTGGAGGCCGCCCACGAACGCGGAATTCGAATCCTGGTCGATATCGTAGTCAACCACACCTCCGACCAGCATCCCTGGTTCGAGGCTTCCCGCAAAGATCCGGAGGGCGAATACGGGGACTTCTACGTTTGGCGCGACAGTGACCAAGAGTATCGGGACGCGCGGATCATTTTTATAGACACCGAAACCTCGAACTGGACCTATGACGAGGTACGTGGGCAGTACTATTGGCATCGTTTCTTCTCTCACCAACCGGATTTAAATTTTGAGAATCCCCAGGTGCAAGAGGCAGTAAAGAACGTGGTGCGTTACTGGTGCCGCACGGGAGTAGATGGCTTCCGCCTCGACGCCATCCCCTACCTGTTTGAAGAAAACGGTACTAACTGCGAAAACCTTCCGAAAACCCACTGGTTTGTGAGTGAACTGCGCAAAATGGTGGACGCGGAGTTCCCGGGAACTTTAATGGTGGCAGAAGCCAATCAGCCTCCTCTTGATGTAATTGATTATTTCGGCAGCGAGACCGACCCGGAGTGCCATATCTGCTTCCACTTCCCCCTAATGCCGAAACTGTTTGCGGCTTTGCGTACCGGATCCTCGAAGGGACTGCGGCAAATCCTGGCGGAACTCCCGGGACTGCCGGCGGGTGCGCAATGGGGAACTTTCTTGCGCAACCACGACGAACTCACCCTAGAAATGGTTACTGACCAGGAACGGGAAGACATGTATTCCTGGTATGCACCCGAGTCGCGGATGCGGGCAAATGTGGGGATCCGCCGCCGCCTGGCGCCACTTTTGGGAGGCTCGCGCCGCAAAATAGAACTCGCCCACGCCCTCTTACTATCGATGCCCGGATCCCCCTTTCTCTATTACGGGGACGAAATCGGGATGGGCGATAATATTTGGCTGCCTGACCGTTTCGGGGTGCGTACCCCCATGCAGTGGGACACGTCCACCACCGCCGGTTTTTCCTCCGCCCCCCTAGAGTCTTTCCTGGTGCCTTTGATTGATGCTCCCGGCTGGGATAATCGCACTATTAATGTGCAAGAATCTCTGGGGCGTCCCACTTCCTTGCTGCATTGGCTGCGCCGCGCTATTCATCTCCGCCGCCGCCTCACCTGTTTTGGGCAAGGCTCGCTGTCGCAGGTAGGGACGGATCAAGATTCGGTATTGGCGTTTATCCGTCGCGACCAAAACTCTACGGTGCTTTGTGTCTACAACCTGGGAGAGGGCGCGGTGGCGGCGCGGCTATCGCTGCCGGGCATGGCCAGTTGGAGCCTGCGGGAAGCTTTCGATGGCGGTTGGTTCCCTGCGGTGGGCACGGATGAAACTGTCACCGTGACTATGAACCGCCATGGTTTTTACTGGTTAGAACTTTTTGCCCCGGACCAGGCGCAAGACCTCCATGACCGGGAAGAAGAGCCCCCGACTACCACTACTTCTTTGCCGGTGATTATCCATTCTGCTTCCCCGGTAGCCTCTACGCAGACTGATAAAGATGCCAATACTACCTCTGACACTTACCCAGCCTTAGATTTCTCGGCGTTAAAGGAGAAAAAAGATGACCGCTGAGTCCCCTAATAGCCAGCTTAAATGGCCTGGCAGAGACGCTATTATCGACACCGTCTGGGACTACCTCACCCTGCGGCGCTGGTTTCCCTCCCACTTGGAACGCTCCCAGGTGCGGGTTTTAGATTACCGCGAACTCGATGATCCCCAGTTCCGGCTGCTGATTTTAGAGGCGCAGGGAGTCTGGTATCACCTCCCTCTGGCCTTGGTGAGGCAGTGGACGGGCGCCGGGGTGGCCGGACGCACCGCTCCGCCCGAAAACTCCGGCTACCTGATAGATGGTCCCTACTGTCCGGCATACATTGAATATTGGATTAAGTCGACCCACCAGGCGGGAACCCTACCGCTGCTCCCCGAAGCTGAAGACTTACTGTCTAACCTGCTAGCGGCCAGTTTAGAGAGCAAAGTCTTAACTGGGGAACAATCCAATTCTTCGGTGTTACTGGGCGGAAAATACCCCACGATTATTAAATTTTTCCGAGTGTTGGTTACCGGATCGAACCCCGAGGTCACCGTACCGTTAGCTCTGGCTCGCACCGGTTGGCAGGGAGTCCCCCAGCCCCGCGGCTACTCCCAACTGAATCTGTGGGATCAAGACGGCGAGCCCCAAGAGGTCACTACCGCTAGCGCCGCGATCCGTTTGGATGAAGCCCAAGACGGTTTTAAACTGGTTTGCTCCCTAGCACGCAGCGGCGAAGACCCCGCTGGTCCAGCCCGCCGGTTAGGGGAGTTCACCGCGGATATGCACCGCCATCTTTTAGAGGCTTTTGGGTCCGGGGAAGATCCCGCTTCGGGCACTATGCTGGCCACCCGCCTGCGCAACCAGTATCAGCAGGCGGAAGCGGCCTATCCCCGGCTGCGGGAGCATCCGCAAATCGAGGAGGAAGTTAATCGGCTCGCCCAGGCACTAACCGGTCTGGGAGGATTGCCCCCGACCCAGCGAGTACACGGAGACTATCATCTGGGGCAGTGTCTCTATAGCTCCGGAGATTGGTATGTTATCGATTTCGAGGGCGAGCCTTTGCGCCCGCTGGAAGAACGTACCGCTCCTGACCAGGTAGAACGGGATATCGCCGGAATGTTACGTTCTTTTGACTATGCCCGGGTAGAAGGCGGCGCCGATGGGGATTGGCTAAACCAGGCCCGCCTAGCGTTCCTGGCTGGATACTTTGGTGAAGAACAACTCCCCACCCCCGCGCTGGTAGTGTTGCGGGCTTTTGAAGTGGAAAAAGCCCTCTATGAAGTTCGCTACGAAGCGGAACAGCGTCCCGACTGGGTAAAGATCCCCTTGGAAGCGTTAATGCTACTTCTGCCACAGTCGCATTAACCTGCATAAATACCCATTTTTTCCGGGCGATTCCACTAGCATTTTTACCCCAATTTCTGCTAGGGTTGTTACAGAATTGTAATCTTTGTGACATTAAGGAAATCAGCAGGAGTATTCATGCGCAATCCCTTAGCGAAGCGCCCCACGGCGCTCGTCCTCGCCCTCTCCCTGATTGGATATATGATTGCCCTGATCGGGCCGGCTTTAGCGGTGGGTGTCGCTAACGCTGCCAATGGTAAGGCCATCAAATCCTGGAAACAGCTCGGCACGGTTATCACCGAAGACATCGATCTCAGTGATTCCGCTTTGCCCGCCGCCGCCCCGGGACACCCCTATACGGTGGGCGCCAACGTAACCGTAACTGGCGCGACAGGCAAGACTTTTAACGGGCTATCTTTCCAGGTCCAGGCAGGACACACCCTTACGCTCAACAACCTGAACATTGACAACTCCGCTCACCCGGAACTGGCGATGGTCACTGCTGCGGACAATAACGCAAATAACCGCCTCGCCTTTACCGGGGAAAACACTTTCACCCGCCAGGGTGCATCCTCGGAAAGCGCCACCAAAGAATCACCGGTTCCCCTGCCGTTAGTGCAGGTAAAAGCGGATACCACCCTAAATATCGGACAGAATGGTTCCGGCACCTTGAATCTGTCTAACCCGGGTTCTCCTCTTTCCCAAGCTGCCCTGATTGGCACCCAGCATTTCTCAGCTTTCGGCACCATCAACCTTGCAGGCGGCACTTTGAACCTGCAGGGCTCATCTCAAAGCGCGGCCCTGATTGGCTCGGGTGGTGCCTTCTACGAGGTCAACCCGAATACTAATCCCAGCTGGCTCAACAACTACGATGAAACTCCTTGGAGCGCCGGGGGCACTATTAATGTCAAGGGCGGCACCCTCAACCTGTCAAAGGTTGGCAGCGGCGCCTATGGCGGGGCTTTCATTGGTACTGGTCGCGGCGCGGTTAAAATGCCTGCTTCTGCCGGATCCGATTGGGCACAAAAAAACGCCGCGGTAAACATTAACGTTAGCGGCGGACAGATTAATGCCACCGGTAACCACACCGCTCTGGGAGCTGCCAGTTTCACTACCCCCATGCAGGATTCCGAGGGCCAGGTAAAGGATAGTTTCACCCAGCCGTATGCGCGGGTAAATATCTCTGGCGGCAACGTCCAGGTCAGCCCAGCTGCTGCTGATACTGGCAATAGTGCGATGAATATTGGTTGCCGCGGGGTGGGCAACTGGAACGAAAACTTCGCTAATCTCGGCTGGCCACTGGCGCCGGGCTGTGAAGTGGCAATCAGTGGCGGCACAGTGAATGTGGGTACCGCTGACTCCACCCTTGATAAGGCCGGGGATATCGCGGCTATCGGGTCTGGCCCTGACAGTGCCAACCTAGACGTAAAAATCTCCGGAAAAGCGCAGGTAACCGCCTATTCTAATGGTCGCGGTGCGGCGGTTGGCGGGGGTTATGCCTCCGGAACCTCTCAAGTCACTATTTCGGATAGTGCCCAGGTTAATGCTCTGGGGGTAGTAAGTGAATCTCCCGCTATCGGGGCAGGTGGCCTGCCCTCTGATGCGTTGTTTACCGGTAACTCCCGTTTGAACGAAGATACGATCCGCGGGGCAGAACAAAACCAGGTGGTTATTTCTGGAAATGCGCGGGTGAACGCCGAAACCGCTACGGATTCCGCTGAAAAGCACAGCGCGGTTAACGGAGCTATTGGCGCTGCCGCTAACCGTTCCGGGCAGGTCACTATTAGCGGTCAAGCCAACGTGACTGCCAAGGTGTTTGGACGCCGGGATGGCGCGGTAATCGGCAGTGCCGGTTTCATCGACACTTACGTATCCGAACCTTTCCAGGTCACTATTTCTGGATCTCCTACCATACAGGCCGCCGTGCAGCCGGTACCGCTAAAAACTCAAAAATTGGGTTACGGTTTCGGGGCGGCTATCGGCTCTGGATACCAGACTAAAGTTCCAGCTAAAATCACTCTTTCGGGCAGCCCTGATCTGGATTTGATCGGCGGGCAAGCCAGCTCCGGCGTAGGCCTGGGCTTCAAGAGCAGCGGCGGGGGTAGCACCGTTACCGCTAACTTGGACGCGGGCGCTAATATCCATGTCACCTCGCCCGCTGGTTCTCCCCGCACTGATGGCAGCACCGACCGTGGGGGTTACGGTCTGCTTCAGGGGCAGAATATGCCGCTCGATACCAACACTGGCAAGGGGCAAGTACTGAATCTACGTTTTGCCGATGGCAAGGCGGATGGCTCCGGTAATCCGCAAACTCTGGGGCTTACCACTGCGGTGGATAAACTCACCCAGAATAAACAGTCGGTGCCCTTCTCGCTGGTAACCGCCGAAGGTGAAACTGTACTTTCTTCTGCACTCACCAGCACTCTTTACAATAATCTGGCAGTCTCGGTTCCCAAGACTGGGAACTACTACTTGCAATCGGGGGTAACCCCCAGCCTGTTCGCCTATCACGGCGATAAGAACGCGGCAGATGCCTTTATTTTCCCGGTTAACGGTCAGATTTACACCCAGGACGGATTGCTTTGGGCGCCGGGTTATTCCTTAAAGTACCAGGTAGCTGGCGAGGGCGGTACCCTCCCCCAGGCTTACACCACTACTCGCTACCTGCCCCCGAATACGGTAATCGGGGCCCTACCGGCAGTAACCCTACCTGAGGTTTCTGGTAAGACCTGCACGGTGGACCATTGGGAACTTAACGGCACCGCGACCACCGATGCCGAGATCACTCAGGCAAAGCTGAGTGCCGATACTGTAGTGAAAGCGGTTACTAAGTGCGAAGACACTGTCACTCCCCCGGATCCGCAGCCAGAAAAAGCGGCTTTCACTTGGCAGCTGCAAGATCCCCAGGGTAATGCTCTAAGTGGTGGCCAGTTCACTTTGACTGAAAAAGACGGCGCAGCAGTTGCCGTCCCGGATTCTTCCTCTGGAACTTTCACCGCCGCTGATCTGGACCCGGCAAAGAGCTACGTACTTACTCAAACTGCTGCTCCCTCGGGTTACGACCTACCGCAGCAAACCACCCACACGGTTACTTTTGCAAAGACCTCGCAGGGATACCAGGCGATAGTTGACGGTAAAGCGGTAGCGGGCGATGCTTTCGTAGTGCAAAATACCAAAACCCCGCTGCCTCCCCAGCCGGTAACTTTCAACTGGAAACTCCAAGATGCCGGTAAGAACGTTCTGCCCGGCGGCAGCTTCAAACTGGTTTGCGGCTCCCAACAGGTAGCGATTCCTGCTGCAGGTAGCGCCTCGGGCACCTATAGCGTTTCTTTAGATCCCACTAAGGGAGCGTGTACCCTCACCCAGACTGCAGCCCCTGAAGGTTACAAGCTCGGTGACGTCACCTCCTATGAAATTAGTTTCGTAGAAAAAGATAAGGCTGGCGGCATTTGGGCCGCGGTAGTAGCCGGTAAGGAAACTAGCGACGTTACCTTCACTAACGTAGCGCTACCTAAACCTCCAGCAACGACCTCTTTTGCTTGGAAACTGACTGGCAGTGACGGCAAAAACCTTAATGGGGCTACCTTTACTCTCAATGGTGGGGATACTCCCCTGACCGTCATCTCCCAGGACGCTGCAGATCCCGGGGTATATAGCGTCTCGAATCTGGATCCGAAGAAGACCTACACTTTGACCGAAACTACGGCTCCCAGTGGATATGAGGCCGATAAGGCCAGCTATAAGCTCACTTTCGTTGCCAACGGTGACACTTATAAACCGCAGATAAACGGGAAAGATTTGCCCGCTGCCGGTCTGGTAATTAAGAACGTTAAGCTACCCACCAAGGCAGAGATCCGTTGGGAAGTAGTTTCTTCCGCGGATTCCTCCCAGTATGTACCGGGAACTACCTTTAAGGTCACTCCCTTTAATGCTGATGGTCAGACCTTAGATGAGGCTAACGCTTTCACCGTAGCTGATGCCACCACTGCGGTCAGTCTTGATCTAAATAAGGGCGAGGGACAGTACCGGGTAATAGTCCCGGATGGTTCCCGTAAGTACCAGGTGGAACAGACAGGCTTCGGCGCTGATTTTGCTCCTAAGACTGGCGCCCAGGTGGTAACTTTCAAGAAGCAGGGTAACGACAGCTACAGCCAAATCGTGGTAGGCAGCGGCCTCAAGTTTGAAAACATTCCGGTGATTAAGACCGCCCAGTTCACTTGGAAACTGGTAGATGGGGATGCTAAGCCCCTTGCGGGCGGCAACTTCTCGCTCAAGGATGGCACCGAAACCGTTCCGGTCACTGAGAATGCGGCAGATGCTTCTTTCCAAGCGACGTTGAATCAGGCTAAGACCTATAAGTTGCAGCAGACCGCTGCTCCGGCAGGCTACGAAAAAGATGCCCGAACCTACAGCATCAGTTTTGAAAATGGGAAAGCCCAGGTTTCGATAGACGATACCGGGGTTGACCTAACTGACGGGGCGCTAGTGATTAGCAATAGCAAGCAGGCTACCGAGCCGACTACGGATCCGACTACAGATCCTACGGAGGAGCCGACCACTGATCCGACTACGGAACCGACAACGGATCCCACGGAGGAGCCCACCACTGATCCGACTACCCCCGGAACTAAGCCGACCACTGATCCCACTGATAACCCGACGCATCCAGTTGGCGGGGAACTCACTTGGAAAGTGGTTGATTCCCAAAATAAGGCAGTAGCCGGGACTTCTTTCCAGATCACTCCCCTGGGCAAAGATGGGAAGCCCAATACCGCGGCCGCCTTTAAGGTCACGGATTTTGTCAGTGGCACCACCACCTTCGGGGTACCCACTGACCTAGATGCTGCTACCGGTGCCTACCGAGTGAAAGTTAGCGACGTAACCTTGCAGTATCAGTTAGAGCAGCTAACTACCACCAAAGGTCTGCAACTGGCAGCCGCGCAAACGCTTTCCTTTAATAAGGGAGCGGACGGCAAATGGTCGCAAAACGCTGCGACCCCATTCGTTAACCCGGCGGCTCCGGATCCCACTGACGAGCCGAGTACCCCCGGAACTGAGCCCACCACTAAACCCAACCCGGGTAACAACGGTGGGGCTACTACGAAGCCGTCAGCTGGCCAAAACAGTGGAGCTACCGAAGCACCTTCCGGTGCCTATATGACGGGTGGATCTTCTGCTGCGTCTAGCTCTGCGGCGGGACCGGCACCCTCTTCTTTGCGGGTGACCGGGGCGAACGGAGCCAGCTTGGCTTTGATCTCCGCGCTCTTGGCACTCGCCGGTGCCGGGGTGCTCACGGCTCGTAAACTGCGCCAAGACCGCTAGGATTCTCCGCCCGGTTAACCTTGCATCTCCAATAACCCCATCGAAATCTGTCCTAAGGAGGACGCAATGTTTAGGAGATCAAATTTAGCTAGCTCTAGTTTTGGGAGCAGGAAAAGCTACCGGCTAAAAGAAAAATTAGCTAGTACTCTAGCGGCAGTTGCTCTAGCCTGCGGTTGCGCTGCCAGCCTGAGTGCTTGCGGCAATAAAAATAACGCCGCAAAAAGCCCCGCACCCTCCGCCTCCGAAACCACAACCACCAGTAGCGAAAACAGCTTGGATAGTGAAATAGGCGATGCCGGCCTAACTTTTAAAACCATTCATAGCGACATATTAGATATGGATATCACCCTACCCGAGCAGGCAAAACTGATCATTAAAGGATCGGATAAACTGCCAGCTATGGAAGGCACAGATAATAGTGAAGAGTACCAGTGGAAAATGGGAGATGTTTACTATCAAGTTTCCATAGATAGAATTATGACTGAAAAATGCCCATCAGAGGCCTCTGTGCTGTATAGCAATCTTTTAAGGGAAGGAGAGACCGATCCCGATAATTTTTATCAACTAGGCGACAGTCATGGCGATACGGCATTATTTTTCTATTCTGACTGGAGTGCTGTTACCAGCAAGATAAATAGCAATGATTGTTCTGTTAATGGTGAAGTTCGTGCTGGGGAAGAATTGATAGATATTATTGGCGTAGATGGTGGCTATTACGACAGAAATGGGATTGATGACGCAAAACGACAAACTATAAGACCCATCGTCCGGGCAGTCGCCAAGCATCTAATGAAATCCGTGGACGCCACCAGTTAATACCGTTTCTCAACCCGATATCTGCTTTGTAGGTAATTTTTTAGGAGATACCTGCCCCCGCTCGTCGCGGGCACCCTCCGAAAGCGCTGCGCCAGCTAACTCCGTTTTCCCTCGCACAAAGAAAATACTTCTTAAAGAGACCAGCCCGAACCGCTAAGGCTCGCGTCCTTGGAGGGCTACCCAGGCGGAGGCTTGGGCTCCGGCTTCTGCCAGGTTAATCCCTAGTTTGCTTTGCAATTTGTCCAGCCGCTTCGCCACCGTATTACGGTGCAGTCCCAGGTTTTGCGCCATCTGCTGCCGGTTACCTTTAGTGGCAACATACTGTTCCAGCAGTTCCACTAGTTCCGCCTCTCCCCGCAGAGGTCGCAGAAACTGCCCAGAAAAAGCAGCCGCAGTTTCCCTGCCTATCACCTGCAGCAGTCCCGAACGAGAAATCTCCTCCCAGCGGGCTACCTGCTGAGTATTTCCGGTATGCCGCAAGGCTTGCCGCGCCCCAGGCAAGCCGGCACTAAACCGCGAGATCGGATAGTCCTGCCCCACCCCCGCCCGCAAAGCCGAAAACTCTTTCCGGGAAAAGTTGGACAAAGTCAGCGGCAACGCCGCCAGCGGAATCGCCATCTCCAGCTGGGAAGCGTGAAAACGCCACAGCGGCGGAGGCAGAGTTTTTGTCACTGCCCGCTCTACCCTGGCAGTGAAAGCCCGCAGATCTCCCTCTTCCCCCGTCACTACTACCGGCACATATCTCCCGCTTAAGGCGCGCGAGAGGGGAAACGCCATTTCGGTCAAAATCTTTGCTGCCCCCAGCTCTTCAGAAAGTAAGAGCTCAAATGCCCGCTGCAACAGGCGCCCCTGATAGGAGGCAACGAACCGAGAGTTAGCCAAGGCCGAAGCGATTAACAGGGAGGCCTGGGAAAGCGCTTGCTGCTGCCAAGGCTGCGGGAAGACGCTCCAACAGGCTTGCAACCAGGCGGTTTCCTCCCCGAGGGCGTTGATCGGAGTGAAAAGACAGTATCCTTCCTCGGTTTCAAAGGAAAGCCGCTCAGTATTGGCGGAAAATCCTTCCCAAGACTCCGCCGCTAAGTCCTCTAAATCCGCAGTTACCGAAGGGGCTACTGCCTTCGCTATCGTCCTGTCCGCCGTATCCCTCACCATAACTAGGGCGCCGATCCCCTGCGCCAACTCTCCGGTGATTATTTCTGCTCCTCGTGGCTGTGCGGACGCGCGAATCAGCCGCTGTTGCAAAGCCGTAAGTTTATATTTGCCCGAGGTGGCTTCGGCCTCGATCATCCGCGCCACTTCCTGGGAAAGCGCCACGAAAGACTGGTCGGCGGCCACCTCAATCAGGTTAAGACCGCTTTCCCGGGCTGCCTGCACTAAAAACGGGGGTACCTTGTCATGGCTGAATCCCAAGCCGAACCCCAGGGTAGTAATCCCTCCGGCCACTAGGCGCTGAGCATACTCCAGCCAGCCTGTTTCCCCCTCCGGATTCCCCGCGGAAGTGGTCAGCAACAGCTCGTTTCCCTCTAAAAAAGCAGCGGGATTTATTTGTTCCGAGGTCGCCACCCAGCGCAGCTTGGCCAGAGGATTAGGACACCACAGGGATTGGATATGCAAATGTGGCCGCCCCAGAAGCGCCTGCACAGTAATCATATGTACATTATGCACATTCTAATTCCAAAATTAATGCATTTTGCACATTTACCCCTGACTTACGTCCTAGATAGACTGAAACTACCGCCGCCCAAAAACGGAGGTAGGTGGGGCGCTGACCGCCTGAGCCCGCGGAGAAAATCCGCTAGCGTTTCCTGTTATCCAGGAAGATAAGGTCAGCCCCCCAGTTGAAAACCTTAAAGGAGATCAAAATATATGTCCGAGGATTACAAACCGAATCCCTATGAGGACGCGAAGAATCAGCTGCGGGAAGCCCAGAAAATCCTGGGGTTCTCCGAAGGCGACTACGATATGCTCGCCTCGCCGCGGCGCGAAATGAGCGTTTCCATTCCGATTCGTCGCGATGACGGTACCCATGAAGTGCTGCACGGCTACCGGGTACAACACAACTTGACGCGCGGGCCGGCAAAAGGCGGCATCCGCTACAACGAACACGTAGATATCGATGAGGTTCGCGCCCTGTCTATGTGGATGACCTGGAAATGCGCCCTGGTGAATCTGCCCTACGGCGGTGCTAAAGGCGGGGTCACTATTGACCCCAGCAAGTATTCCCAAGCTGAACTAGAGCGGGTCACCCGCCGCTACATTTCCGAGATTCTGCCGATCATCGGCCCGGAAAAGGATGTGCCTGCCCCCGATGTGGGAACCAACGAACAGACCATGGCCTGGATCATGGACACCTATTCGCAGTTCCAAGGCTATACCGTCCCCGGTATTTGTACCGGTAAACCGGTTTCCCTGGGCGGATCGCTCGGGCGCGCCGAAGCTACCTCCCTGGGCGTAGTAATCATGGTGGAAGCGGCTCTGAAGAAAAAGGGCATCAAGTTTGAAGAGGCCACCTTGGCGGTTCAAGGTTTCGGTAAAGTAGGGCGCGGAGCTGCGGAAATCGCGCAGCGTCGGGGCGGCAAAGTAGTAGCCATCTCCGATATTTTCGGCGCCATTTACAATGCTGACGGTATCGACACTAAGGCTCTGGGCGAATACGTTGACGAAAAGGGCAAGGTCGTGGGCTTCCCCGGTGCAGAACCGCTCGATGCCGCCGAGCTGCTGCTACTCGACGTTGACGTAGTGGTGCCCGCCGCGATTGAAGGCGTACTCACCAAGGACAACGCTCCCGATGTGAAAGCCAAGATCATTGTAGAAGGCGCGAACGGCCCTACCGATTCTGCCGCCGACAAGATTTTGAACGAAAAGGGAGTAATGATTGTTCCCGATATTTTGGCTAACTCCGGTGGCGTGATCGTCTCCTACTACGAATGGGTACAAGGACGTGACAACTTCTTCTGGCCGCTAGAGCGGGTACAAAAGGAAGAGGAAGAGCGGATTAGCGCCGCCTGGAAAGACGTTGAGGCTTACGCCGAAGAAAAGGGCGTGACCTTGCGCGTCGCTGCTACCGTATTGGCGGTGGAGCGGGTCTTGCAGGCTCACAAACGGCGCGGCCTCTACCCGTGATCGACACCTAGGCAGAAAATCTGCCCGATGAGGTGACACTTTTCTCCCCCGAGCGGATCTACCGCTCGGGGGAGATTTTTTCCGCCACCACCGGTGATCGGAATCAAGGCTAAGCGCAAAGACGCAGAACAAACAATATTTAAAACCGAATGAGGCAGTTATGGACAGCCCAGCATTGAAACAGTACGTAGAAAATTTAGAACCGGCGAAAGCCATTTGGATTAATAACTCCGGCAGACCAGCTGCTAGCGGGGAAACTTTCCCGGTGATAGATCCGGCCACCACCACCCCGATTACCGAAGTTAGCTCTGGCACCGCCGCCGATGCACGCGCGGCCCTCGATGCTGCGGCCAGCGCCCAACCGGGGTGGGCAGCGCGCTCCCCGCGCGAACGCGGCGAAATCCTACGCCGTGCCTGGGAACTGATGGTGGCGTCTGCCCCGGAACTCGCCAACTTGATGAGCTGGGAAAATGGTAAAGCCTATGCGGATTCCCTATCTGAAGCCTCCTATGCCGCCGAATTTTTCCGTTGGTTCTCCGAAGAGGCCGTCCGCTCTGACGGCGACTTTTCGATCCCGCCCGCAGGAGGCTCACGCACCCTGGTAACTGCCCGCCCAGTCGGAGTATGCGCGCTGATCACTCCCTGGAATTTCCCCGCCGCTATGGCTACCCGAAAAATCGCGCCCGCCCTCGCCGCCGGGAATGCGGTAGTGCTAAAACCGGCCTCCGAAACTCCTTTAACCGCCCTGGCAGTAATGCGGATCTTAAAAGAGGCCGGAGTACCTAAAGGAGTGGTCAACCTGGTGCCCTCCCGCCATTCTGCGGATATTTCTGAGACCTGGCTAGCCGATCCTCGGGTGCGGCTAGTGTCTTTCACGGGTTCTACCCCAGTTGGGCGCTCGCTACTGGGTCTCGCCGCTCCCCGGGTAGTAAACACCGCCATGGAACTAGGGGGTAACGCCGCCCTCGTAGTTGGAGCCACCGCCGATGTAGACGCTGCTATCGAGGGGCTAATGATCGCTAAGTTCCGTAACGGCGGTCAAGCCTGCACCGCCGCTAACCGCATCTACCTGCATAAAGATATTAAAGAAGAGTTCACGCAAAAACTTTGCCAGCGGGTAGCGGCTTTGAAAGTAGGGGCGGGACTGGATCCGGAAACCGAAATCGGCCCGGTGGTCAACGAAAAAGCCATGAAGGGGATGAACCAGTTACTTGAATCAGCCTTAGAGCAAGGGGCAAAAGTGCTGGCTAAAGCGCCCCTGCCAGATGATTTGGCCGGGTATTTCGTAGCGCCCACAGTTATCGAGGTACCGCGCGCCGACTCTCCCCTACTGCAAAACGAGATTTTCGGCCCCCTTGCCCCCATTAAGGAATATTCTTGCGAGGACGAACTTCTCGAAATGGTAAACGGCACCGAAATGGGGCTGGCTTCCTATGTTTACGGCGATCTGAACTGGGCGCTACACCTAGCAGAAAAGATTGAGGCCGGCATGGTAGGAGTGAACCGCGGCCTGGTTTCCGATCCCGCCGCCCCCTTTGGCGGAGTGAAACAATCCGCTATCGGCCGTGAGGGTGCCCGCGAAGGGATTAGGGAGTTCCAAGAGGTGCAATACTTCAGCCTCGATTGGTAACCCCACCGGGTAATATCCACCTGTGTGTACGGATAATCGGTACGCGCGGGGGATAGATTTTTCCTCCCGCGCGGGGAATTGGTGATCTGATTCCCGATTTCGGGGCTGGCTCGGTAAAAGCACTCCGAGTTAAGCGCGGGGGAGAAGTTTTTCCTCCCGCCCAAGAATTCGGAAAACGTAGCGGCGTTTTCCGAATTCTTATGCCCACCGCACCCACTCGGATAAAACTTCTCCCCCGCGCTAGTAATACGGCTGGTACGAGATACCCGAGAGGCACGCACTTAGCGTGCAGGGGCGGATTTATGCCGAGGGGTAGGCTTCGGGCACTAAATCCGTGAAAATGCCAGAGCATTTTCCGGATTTCGGGGCGCGAGGCAAAATCCGCCCCTGTGCGCGGACACTATCCCCCGCGCGTAGCTTTGAGCCATACACGCTGTTGGAACTCGGGGCGGAAAAATTTGGAAATCGGGACGGCATTCCAAAGAATTTTTGGGCGATTCGTGACACGCTAGATGCATGAGTTTAAAACCTGTACCCGTAGATCCAGATGTCCTCGCCAACGTTGCCCATGGGCGGTATTTTGACCCCCATTCCGTGCTCGGCACCCACGTGGGAGAGGACTCCGTAACTATCCGCACCGTCGCCCACTTGGCAGACTCGGTCGAGATAGTTACCCCCGCCGGTACATTCCCGGCAACTCACGAACAAGACGGTATTTGGGTAGCGGTGCTAGATGGCACCGAAATCCCCGATTACCGCGTGCGCACCACCTATGGTGAGGAAACCGTAGAGCTTGATGACGGCTACCGTTATCTCCCCACCGTGGGTGAGTTCGACCTTTACCTAATTGCGGAGGGGCGGCACGAGAAACTTTGGGAAGTTCTGGGAGCGCATCTGCGCACCTACGAGACCGAAATGGGACAGACCAAAGGCGCATCCTTCGCGGTGTGGGCACCGAACGCCCAAGCAGTGCGGGTGGTCGGTGACTTTAACTATTGGGAAGGCGAAACTGCCTCGATGCGTTCCCTGGGATCTTCCGGGATTTGGGAGTTATTTGTTCCCAACGTAGAAATCGGGGCCCGCTATAAGTTCGAGATTTTAGGGCCAGATGGAAACTGGCGGCAAAAGGCCGACCCCATGGCGCGCGCCTGCGAGATCCCCCCGTTGACCGCCTCGGTAGTTACCGACGAACATCACGAATGGGAAGATCACGAATGGATGGAGAAGCGGGCAAAAACTGATCCTCACAATTCCCCCATGTCGGTCTATGAGATGCATATCGGGTCTTGGTCTTATGACACTCACTACCGGGATTTGGCCGAGGATCTAGTTGCCTATGTGAAAGATATGGGCTTTACCCACGTAGAAATGATGCCGGTTTCTGAACATCCCTTCTACGGTTCCTGGGGCTATCAGCAAAGTGGCTACTATGCGCCTTCTGCCCGCTACGGAACCCCGGATGATTTCCGCTACCTGGTAGACAAGCTACACCAGGCAGGAATCGGGGTAATCCTCGACTGGGTTCCCGGGCATTTCCCCAAAGACCAGTTTGCACTGGCCGATTTTGACGGCACCAAACTCTATGAACACCCGGATCCCACCCGCGGAGAACAACCCGATTGGGGTACCTTGATCTTCAACTTTGGCCGCAATGAGGTGCGCAACTTCCTGGTGGCCAACGCCCTCTACTGGCTGGAAGAGTTCCATATTGATGGTTTGCGGGTCGACGCGGTGGCCTCCATGCTCTACCTGGATTACTCGCGCGAGGAAGGCCAGTGGCATCCTAACCAATATGGCGGACGCGAGAACCTGGAAGCAATTTCTTTCCTACAGGAAGCCAACGCCACCTGTTACCGCCTGCACCCCGGTATCTGCATGATTGCCGAAGAGTCCACGGCGTGGCCAGGGGTAACTGCTCCTACCGATGCCGGAGGATTGGGCTTTGGTTTGAAGTGGAATATGGGTTGGATGAACGACACTTTGCGTTACCTGCGTGAAGATCCCGTCAACCGGTCCTGGCACCACGGTGAACTTACCTTCTCCCTGGTGTATGCGTTCTCAGAGCACTATATTTTGCCCCTCTCTCATGACGAGGTCGTCTACGGCAAAGGATCGATTCTGGCCAAGCAACCCGGTGACTACTGGCGACAGTTGGCGGGAGTACGCTGCCTCTACGCCTACCAATGGTCACACCCAGGCAAGCAGCTACTGTTCATGGGCGGCGAGTTCGCGCAGGGCGCCGAATGGGATGCGAATCGTTCCCTGGATTGGTTCTTACTAGATGACGCCCGTAACCAGGGAGTACAGTCCGCGGTACGCGATATGAACCATATCTACACCACGGAACCGGCACTTTGGGATGATGACCATACCGGGTTTGAGTGGATCGAGTCTAACGATTCCGAACACAACGTGATCTCCTATGTACGCAAGTACCGCGATGACCACGGTGAAGAACACAAGATGGTTTGTATCTGCAACTTTGCCGGTAACCCCCACGAAGGATATCGAGTGGGTCTGCCCGATGGCGGTGAATGGGAAGAAATTCTCAACACCGATGATGCCAAGTATGGTGGCTCAGGAGTCACCAACCTAGGGCAGGTAACCGCAGAAGAAATGGAGTGGAATGGTCGCCCCTACTCGGTAGAGCTGCGGGTGCCTCCTCTGGGCGCCCTCTGGCTGCGTCCCAAGCAGGACTAGCATCGGTAAAACCTAAACTTTAGGTTTTTCCCGGGTGCGCCCTCGAGAGCGATTTGGTTCTCGAGGGCGTTTCCCTATTTCTGGGGTTAGCGCACCGTGATTAAATCTCGAGGACGCAGTTAGCTTTCACCCGCCTTCTCGGGTTGGACATCCAGGCGACTAGACGTCAACTCCCATGAAAGTAAGTACTACTAGCAGCAGGTTCAAGGCAATAATCAAACCCGCGATGACGCCCATTATCCAACGCATACCCCGCCCATCGGTGTAGCGACCCATCAGTTCGCGTTTGCGGGTATAGGCCGCCAGCGGCACTAATGCCAAGGGGATCCCGAAGGATAATGCCACCTGGGAAATAACTAACGCCCAGGTGGGGTTGGGGTAAAGCCACAGGATCAGTAATGCTGGAATCAAGGTGACTAGGCGCCGGGTAAATAGCGGTACCCGAATATGGAGTAGCCCGCCCATGATTTCCGAACCTGCATACGCGCCTACCGAAGTAGAGGCTAAACCGGAGGCTAGCAGACCAATCGCGAAAATTATTCCGATTCCGTTACCCAGGGCGCTTTGGATGGCAGCGTGCGCACCCTCGATAGTGTCAGTCCCGCTCTTTCCCGATAGCGCCGAGGCCGCCAGCAGCAATAACGCAATGTTTACTGCGCCCGCAACTACTAGCGCATAGACCACGTCATGTTTGGAGACCCGTAACAGGTGGGGAACATCATGGGAACCCCGCTCCGGAAACCGATGGTTAACCAGCGAAGAATGCAGGTAAATGGCGTGGGGCATAACCGTTGCTCCCAGCATGGAAGCCGCAATCAAGACGGTATCGGTACCCGCAAAGCGCGGCAGCAATCCTCCCAGCACCCCCGCAGGATCAGGCGGACTTATCACCAGGCCCGACAGGAATCCCACGGTAATAATCACCAGCAGGCCGATTACTATGGTTTCGAACTGTCTTTGCCGGCGTTCATTCTGAAAAATCAGCAGCGCCAAAGATACACAACCGACGATGAAGCCCCCTGTCAAAAGCGGCAGACCAAAAAGTAGTTGCAGGGCAATCGCGCCCCCCACGATCTCGGCTAGATCGGTGGCAGCCGCGATGATTTCCGCTTGGATCCAAAAAGCGATACGTTTGGCTTTCGGAAGCCTATCCCCCAAGATTTCTGGCAAAGATTTCCCGGTAACTAACCCCAATTTGGCGCTTTGATATTGGATAACCACTGCCATCAGGTTAGCCAGCACCAATACCCACACCAGTAGGTAACCGTAGCGGGCGCCGGCGGTGATATTAGCGGCCACATTCCCGGGATCCACATAGGCAACTGCCGCTACGAAAGCCGGGCCTAGTAGCGGCAACAGCCCTTTCTTCGCCGCCGCCTTGCCATCGGGAGCGTTCTGAGAATCTGGGGTTACTTGTTTTGCCATCTGCGCAGTTTTACCTTTCGCAATCGAGGGAGCTACTTCATCTATCAAGACTTTTCTCCCCCCTTTAGCGCCTTATTTTCGGGCGCCCGTTATCAAAGTTTCGGACACCCGAAACTTTACCTTGATTTTTTTAAAAATAAAAACTGCGCACTAAGTCTTTTAAATTGTGCGGAGGACGCAATTCAGGGGCGAGAGATTTCCCCGCGCTGGGCCCCGATAACCCGCGCTAGATCCTCAGCAGCAACTAGAATCTGATACCCGCGTTTACCTGCAGACACATAGATTTTTTCTTGCCCAAAAGCGGATTCATCGATTACAGTTGGGAAGTCTTTCTTCATTCCCAAAGGCGAACAGGCCCCTTTCAAGTAACCAGTGAGCGGGGTTAACTGTTTTAGGGGCAACATTGCCACATGCTTTATCCCAAGGCACCTGGCGACAGCCTTCAAATCTAACTCGTGCGTAGCTGGTACTACCGCCACGAAATGTTCGCCCGGACCGCCCTCTAAAACTAGAGTTTTATATACCAGATTCGGATCCACTCCCAGCGCCTGCGCTACCGTGAGGGCATCCAAAAACTCCCCTTTAGAAGAAACCTGCGTCATTTGCGCTTCTATACCCGCATTTTCGAGGGCGCGCATGGCGTTAGTTTTCACGTGTTTCTTCCCCATAAGCTCACCTGTTCTTCTGCATGCGCTTTTTCTGCCAGTTTAACCGACCCCGTAAAACTACGATTGAAAAATTCTTCTTTCCTCTATCTCGGAGGTATTTCTAAAAGCTGCTGTATAGTTTGGTTAATTCTTGATTAACACCCCCTGTTTACTGGTAGCTAAGGGATTAGCCTTGATAAAATTGCTACACCGATAGCCACTTTAAGAACGAGAGAACCATCGTGAGCGACGTAATCGAAGTAGAGGGTCTAACCAAGGATTACCAGCAGTTGCGCGCCCTCAATAAGTTAACTTTCCAGGTGCGTCAAGGCGAAATCCTGGGGCTGCTCGGCCCCAATGGCTCCGGTAAATCAACCGCTATCAACTGCATGCTGTCCCTGCTGCGTTTTGGCAGCGGGAGCGTGAAAATCTTCGGTGAAGAAATGCGTCCCGATGCTTTTGACATTAAACGGCGCCTAGGGGTGGTCTTTCAAGATGTAGCCGTATTCGATGAGCTAACCGTAGCCCAAAATCTGGAGTATTTTTGCGGACTCTATATTTCCGACAAAGCCGAACGCGCGAAAAAAATTAAAGCGGCCGTCAAGTTGGTGGGCTTGCAGGACTACCTAAAGTTTCGGCCTAAGCAACTGTCCGGAGGCCTGTTGCGTCGCTTGAACCTAGCTTGCGGTATCGCCCATCAACCAGATCTGATTTTCCTGGATGAGCCGACGGTGGCAGTCGATCCTCAAAGCCGCAATAACATCTTGGACGGTATCGTCACTTTGCGTGACCGCGGCGCGACCGTGGTCTACACCACTCACTATATGGAGGAAGTGGAACAGATCTGCGACCGCATAATCATTCTTGACAAGGGTGAAATCATCGCTCAAGGCACCATTAACCAGCTAAAACAGCTCTCTGATATTGAAGAAAAAGTTACCTTACAAGGGATTGAACTCCCGCCAGAACTTAAAGAAAAACTGGAATCCAGTCCCCAGATTCAGTCCGTGACCACCAGAAATCGCACGGTGCAGCTAGTTTATCGGCACGGACAAAACCATGTTTCCACCCTCATCGGCCAATTGAGCCAGGCCGGCCTAGCTTATGAGTCTATTTACTCCGAACGTCCCACCCTAAATGACGTTTTCCTGCAGCTAACCGGCAAAGAACTGCGAGATTAGCCATGGGACACCTGATCGGCTACAACATCAAGTTGCTGCTATCCAACCGCACCCTAGTGTTTTGGACGCTGGCTTTCCCGATTCTGTTGGGGTTACTGTTCAAGGTGGCACTAGGCGACATTGTGAACAAAGAAGCCTTCGATACCGTGCCGGTAGCGGTAGTTAACTCCCCCGCCTACCAGGGCAGCGTTTTTAAACTCGCCTTCGATGATCTAGCTAAAGGCAGCAGTTCCCAGGTTGCCGGCACCGACAAGCCGGTTTTAAAAGTTCACGAGGTCAAGACCTTAGAAGCTGGCAGGAAACTCCTAAACGACGAGGAGGTATCGGGGATAGTAGAGATAACCGGCACCCCGGAGGCCGGCATTACCAAGGATGCCAAAGCAAATCTGACGGTGACCACCAATGGGATGGATCAGACCATTCTCAAGACAATCCTAGACGAGGTTACCCAACGCGCCGATATGATCAGTAATCTCACCGAGCGCGAGATTGCGGCAAAAGTTCGCGCTCACTCCCCGCCTGGCTTTCAAAATGTTCAGCCCGGCCAGCCTCCTGCCTTTGATCCCGCCCAAGTGGCGGCCTCGGTTCAAGACAAACTCGCTAAAAGCGGTTTTACTTTGCGTGACCGCAGCCCCAAATCTATGGACTTGCTGATGGCAGAGTTCTTCTCCCTGCTGGCTATGGCTGCCCTTTACGGGGGGCTGTTCTCCATGACGGTGATGAACAATGCCCAGCCACCTTTGGGGGTAATCGGCAGACGGACAGCGGTGGCACCGACTAGCAAAGCCAAGCTGATTATCTCCGGAATTATTTCCAGTTACCTACTGCAAATGGTGGGGCTGATCCTGCTAGTAGCGGTCTGCTACTTCCTATTCGATATCGATTTTGGCTCCAATTGGGCATTAACCTTCCTATTAACTTCCCTCGGAGCCCTGGTCGGGTTGTCCTTTGGGGTAGCGATTTCCGCGCTCGTGCCCGGCGGCGAAAACATGAAAGTCGGCGTCTTGATTGCAGTAACCATGCTGGGGGCGATGCTAGCGGGCATGATGGGCGGAGCCATGCGCTACGTGGTAGACCAAAAAGCTCCCCTGGTAAATAAGCTAAATCCCACCGCACTAATCACCGATGGTTTCTATAACCTCTACTATCACCCCGGGTTCGCGGGATTTTGGCAAGATGTCATCTTGCTGCTGATTATTTCGGCAGTGCTCCTGGGTGCCTCCCTGCTGTACTTAAGGAAGCAGCGCTATGACAGTCTTTAAAGGTTTCCTGCAGGTATTACTGCGCAATATTGCTTTTGTTATTCTCTTTACCACCATCATGGTGGTCATGGGACTGACCGCTTTCCAGACGACCCCCAGCTCCTCCGGTGATTTCACCGCTTCAAAACCTACAGTTTTAGTTATCAACCGCGGCAATGACACTGCCCTAACCAGGTCTTTTAACTCCTACTTGACCGGGCAGACCACGAAAGCAGACACCGGTACTAGCGAACGCGAGATTGACGACGCCCTCTACTATCAATCGCTTTCTTACGCTGTTTACCTGCCCAGCGACTTCACTTCTAAAATTCTTCACGGCGAAAAACCTACTGTAGACGTAAAATCTCGCGCCAGCTCCGAGAGCGCCTCTGCCGAGGTATTAGTTAGCCGGTTCCTGCGACTGGCTAGCGGATATGGGCAATATCTAACGGACGAGGACGAGCTGGTCAAAGCGGTAAACTCTAGCCTGAAACTGGATAGTAAAGTCACACTCACTTCGCATTTAGATCAAAAAACGCTCCACAACGTGACCGCCCTGTATAACTTTGGCAGCTACACCCTAATGGCCGGCGCCACCTATGTAATCACTATGGTGCTAGCGGCCTTTTCCGTAGTAAACGTACGTAAACGTACTCTGGTTTCCCCCGCCCATCCCTTCCGAATTGACCTGAGCTTGATAGCTGGATGCGCCCTAATCGTAGCGTTCCTCGTGGCACTCAACGTGCTCTTAGTGCGACTGCTACTGCCCGGCATTGCGGACACCGGACGCCAGGGACTGTATGCGCTTAACATTGCGGCCTTTGGGCTGCCCGTTTTGGGCATAGGCTTCTTAATGGCAAAAATTACCAATAACAAGCAAGCCCTTAGCGCCATCGTGAACGTGGTGGCGCTAGCCAGTGCTTTCCTATGTGGGGCTTTTATTCCCCGGGAACTAATGCCCGATGCGGTAGTAGCCATCGGGAGGGCGCTACCCACCTTCTACTACATCGACAACAACAACGCTCTAGCGGAAATGGCTAGCTTTAGCGGCGCCTCCGCCTCCCAGTTCTGGGTAAATATCGGGGTGCAGATAGTTTTCACGTTGCTGCTATGGGGCATCGCCCTGCTAATCACGCGCCTGCGTAGACGTGCTTAAAGCAGATCCGCGAGGATTAGCACTCCTAGCAGGATAAGTACACTGGGAAAAATAATCGCTTCGAAGCGTTCTAGGACTTCTGCTAGATGCAGGCGTCCGGTAATAAAGCGCGCCAACGCCAAGAGCACCCCTGCGAGCACTAAAAATACGGCGCAAAACAGGGCCATTTGCCACCAGACAGACAGGGCAAAAACCGGGAGATAGGCCGCGATTTCATCGCCTCCGTTGGCCATAGTAACCAAGGCAACGGCGCCCACACTGACCTTTTTCCCCTTTAGTTGTCCCGCTGCCTCGTCCTCCTCTTCGGATTCCTCTGAATGCCAGCGCTCCCGGATTTCGCCGATCCCGGCTTTTACCCCCAGGGCCAGCGGTATCAATCCTAAAAGCCGCAGGTGCTCCTGAGGAATCACAAAACCAGAAATCGTACTGAGCACCAGAGTTACTGCCAGGATTGCTCCGAAACCTACATATTGACCAACGCAGATACGCGCGGTAGTTCCGGGGCGGTTCTGGCCGTGCACAAACCACAATGCCAGTAACGCCAAGTGGTCAATGTTGGTGGCTACAAACAGCACCAGTGCCTGAACGAGGGTCGAAACAATCAAAGTGGAGGTCACCAAACCATTATTATCAAAGACCGCGCAAGTGAAGAAACCGGGTCAAGAAATCGCGAAAAAGTGGGGAAAGAACGTAAGCTGAAGCACGTGAAAGCAATTATGACAGTTACCGGCATCGACCACACCGGAATTATCGCGGCGGTTTCCCAGGCATTAGCCGAAAACCAAGTGAATATCACCAATGTGTCCCAGACGCTGATGGATGAATATTTCACTATGATTATGCAGCTGGAATTTGATGAGACCCAGATCGGGTTAGCGCAAGTACAGGCAGCGATGGCGCCAGTAGAGGAATCTGAGCGGCTAGTTATAAAGGTGCAGGCCGAGGCGATATTTAACGCCATGCATAAACTCTAAATCGGCTTGCCGCTGACCTAGTCCAAGCACCGTAATCACAAAGGGAGAATCATGGGGCTCGATACCACTGGGGAAATCCTGGAAACCATACAGATGATTGCCGAGGACAACCTGGACGTACGCACCGTCACTTTGGGTCTGTCGTTATTAGACTGCGCAGACACCGATATCGAGCGGGCGTGTGCGCGGATTGAAGAACGGATTCTAAGCGCTGCCTCCCGCTTGGTTTCGACTGCCGAGGAAGTCGCGGGCGAGTTCGGGGTGCCGATTATCAATAAACGCCTCTCGGTCACCCCGATTTCCCTGATAGCAGCGGCATGCCGCACCGACGATCCCCTGCCCTTTGCACAGACGCTCGATCGGGCCGGCAAGGCGGTAGGAGTGGATTTCGTAGGCGGGTATTCGGCGTTAGTGCAGGCGGGCGCGACCCGCAGCGATTTGGCGCTAATCGAATCCATTCCCCAGGCGCTGGCCAGTACCGATATCGTATGTTCTTCGGTCAATATCGGTTCCACCCGCACCGGTATCAATATGAGTGCGACCGCCAAAATGGGGCAGCAGGTGCTTGCCGCTGCGCAGGAAACCGCTGATCAAGATGGAATTGGGGCGGCGAAACTGGTGGTATTTGCCAATGCCGTGGGCGATAATCCCTTTATGGCGGGCGCCTTCCACGGGGTGAGTCAACCGGATGCGGTAGTGTCAGTGGGGATTTCTGGTCCGGGAGTAATCGAGAGGGCGCTCGAAGGAGTACGCGGACGTCCTTTTGAAGAATGCGCGGAAGCCATTAAGAAATCAGCTTTCAAGATTACCCGGATGGGGCAACTGGTGGGACAAACCGTGGCTAAACGCTTAGGCGTGAACTTCGGGATCGTGGATTTATCCCTAGCTCCTACCCCGGCAGTGGGAGATTCGGTGGCCGCTATCTTAGAAGAACTGGGGGTAGAGGCGGTGGGTGCCCCCGGCACCACTGCCGCCCTGGCGCTGCTCAACGATGCGGTTAAAAAAGGCGGTTTGATGGCGTGTTCCCTGGTAGGTGGGCTTTCCGGTTCGTTTATTCCCGTATCCGAGGACGCGAATATGATCCAAGCGGTGCAGCGCGGTTCCTTAAACCTGGCAAAACTGGAAGCTATGACCGCTATTTGTTCAGTGGGCCTGGATATGATCGCGATTCCCGGTGACACGCCTGCTGCCACCATTACCGGATTAATTGCTGATGAGGCCGCAATCGGGGTGGCTAACGGAAAAACTACGGCGGTGCGAGTGATTCCGGTGCCGGGCAAGGGCGTAGGAGACCAGGCTAATTTTGGGGGGCTACTAGGCTGGGCACCGATTATGGAAGTGTCCCCGTTTTCTTCTGCAAACTTTGCCGCCCGAGGCGGGCGCATCCCCGCCCTGGTACATTCCTTTAAGAACTAGGTTTCCGATACTAAGGGATTACCCCGCCGCCTGTTAAGAATCTTTCGCCGGCCCAGTAGAGGCGCGGGGAATAAAATCAATCGGGAGTCGCAAAAGTTTACGTTCCCGAATAGAACGGTGGGTGACCTGCCAGATTAGTGAATCAGCACCCCGCTTACCGATTTCCAGAGACGCGGAAGTCAGGGAGGATAGTTCCGGAGAAACTAGCGATGCCAAACTGGAGTTATCGATACCCACCACCGACACGTCCTCAGGAATGCGTATCTGGTTATTGCGTGCCTCCCGCATAAAACCTGCCGCCAACATATCATTGAAAGCCAACACCGCAGTAGTCGGATTATTATTCCAAACGCTGAAAGCAGCGGCTCCGGATGCCGGCTCAGGAACAGCATGATCTGTGCGAGTCAAGGTGAGACCAAACTGGGCAGAAATTTGAGTCGCGGTTCGCCAGCGAATGGCATTAGCCCACGACATTTCGGGTCCCGAAATATAGAGAACACTGCGGTGTCCCAAGTCGCTTAAATAGCGAAAAACGTGAATCATCCCCCGCTCGGTTTCCGGAACCACGCTGGTATAACCGGTGATGAAGCGATTGAGTAGCACCAGGGGACGTTGTTTCCCAATCTTCTTGATGGAACCGGCATCCAGGCGAGAGGCTGCCAAGGCAACTCCCCCGACTTTAGCGATGATTCCTTGAATGGTTCTGTGTTCTAACGCCCCGCTTTCCTGAGTGTTGATAATCAGGGTGCTATATCCAGCTTCACTGGCGGTCTGCTGAAATCCAGCGGAAATTTCTGCGTACACCGGATTAGCTATGTCTGCTGCCACGAATAGAAGAGTTTTTGCAAGATGCGCCTCTCCGCTGTAAGCAGCACCAACCTTGGAATAGCCCAAACGCTCTGCGGCAGCAAAAATCCGTGCACCGGTGTCCGCGCTTACCCGATCGGGGCGCGATAGTGCGCGAGAAACAGTTGAGGGGGCAACGCCTACATCTGCAGCTATGTCATAAATGGTGACTCTCTTGCGATGCGGCATTGCCCCCCTCTTCTGTTTAACTGTTTCAGCACTACTTTCTGCTATTTATACCTGACTCTAGTCGGCAGAATTAGCAGCCTTGTTCCTTTTTCTTTGCTAACCAACGTTCCCTAACTACATAGGCAGCCGGCTTGGGATCACGATCGCGAGTGAACATTCCCTTCTTATTGCCACCTACCCGCATGATTCCCGGTATGGTCAGGAAGTCAGCAAAGTTCCACATCTGTTCACCAACGATTTCTGGAGTGTCGTCAAATACCCGGTGGAACATGGAGAGCATATCGACTTGAAATTCCTCCGACCAGGGACGACGATACAAGTCCGCTTGACCCGGCATAGTGTCCGGTCCGTATTCGGTGAAGAGAATTGGTTTGCCCGGGTAGTCCTTAATCCACCCTTTCACCTCGTTACGCAGCGCATTTTCGGCATCTGCCAAGTTCCCGGTATTGACATACCAACCGTAGTAGCGGTTTAGCATAATCACATCGAAGAAATCGGTAATCTTTTCAACTTCTGGCGGGGAGAGCATCACGTTCACATAACCCACCGGCCGAGTGGGGTCAGCCGCTTTGGCGGCGGCAGCCAAGGGCTCGAAGTACTCCCGGGATTCGGGAGTGTTAGTTTCCGGCTCATTCGCAATCGCCCAGAGGACCACACAGGGATGGTTCTTGTCGCGAGCAATCAAACCTTCGATTTCCCGGCGATGTGCTTCCTGAGTTTTTTCGTTAATGGTCTCCGGAGAGAAGGTCTTGAAGCCTTGCTCCCCAAAGATTCCTCCGGCAAGCCCGGTGTTCATACCCACTGCTGGAGTCTCGTCAATGACTACAAAGCCCATCCGGTCAGCATAATCCATGACTTCTTCAGCATAAGGATAGTGAGAGGTACGGAAAGAGTTAGCTCCCTGCCACTTCATCAGTTCAAAGTCATGAACCATCATCACGTCATCGTGAGCTTTACCGCGCACAGTATTGTCTTCGTGACGGCCGTAACCGCGGAAATAGAAAGGCTTACCGTTAATCAGGAACTGCGAGTCCTTGACCTCTACAGTACGGATTCCCACGGTTTGCGGATACACGTCTTCTCCGGCGTGTACCTCCAGGGTATAGAGGTATCCATCTCCCGGAGCCCAGAAATGTGCATCTTCTACCCGGAGCTCACCCTGCGCTCCCTCGGCACTGGCCACGACCTTGCCACAGGCACACTTCAAGTTTACGGACACATCCCCGCTACCACCGGTCACTACGTCATATTTCACGATTCCGGTGGTTCCTTCAATCTCGGTGACCACAGTGATGTCTTTAACGTAGGTTTCGGGGCGGGTATAAAGCTTCACGCTGCGGTGAATCCCGGCATAGTTATAGAAGTCGTGGAAGTAGGTCTGGACGCGCTTACCGGTAGAGTCGGTGGAGACGTAACCCGGAGGAATGGTACTCCACGCCAGACGGTTATCTACCGCCACAGTTAAACGGAAAGTTTCTTTTCCAGCGATATTGTCTGTAATATCTGCTTCAAAGGGAAGGTATCCCCCCTGGTGACGCATAACTTCATTGTCGTCTACCCAAACAATAGCGGCGTGAGTGGCAGAGCCAAAGCGCAGCACCAGGCGGTCGCTACCTAATTTGCGGGGAACCCGTACCTCTCGTTGGTACCACAGGTATCCAACGTGGTCCCGCTGGTCAGTATCGGTTACTACATCGTTGTACGAGGCCGGCACGGGCATTGGCGAGGATTCCGACAGAGGTGCTTTAAACCAACCTTGCTCTACGCCTTGGTTGTCTTTATCAATTTTAAAGTCCCAGATCCCATCTAGGTCAAAAACACTACGGGACGATGATTCTCGAACTGTTAACATTTAGCGGCTCCTTACTGCTGCTTCGCTATTTCTAGGGGCTTGTAGTTAAAACCAGGCTGCTTTGCCTGCTAACCTCAATGGAATCAGAAAAACCACCCCTAGCACAGAAGTTGCCAAAAGTTGCCAAAATGCTTAACTGCACGCTTTCGCCTGCAGTATGCCGAAACGCTTTTGCAATTTTTGGCAACAGCCATTTTATTGCCGGTTTACATGAAAAGATTGAGACATCCCGCTTGGGAAACCCACAGAGGGCGCTAGCACCGCTGCTACTGTCCCGGTGGGACCAAAAGGAACAAAGGAACTTCAATGACGAATTCACAACCCCCAACCGCATCTGCACCGATGAAACGTCCCTTCGGAATAAAGGACAAGCTAGGCTATATGTTCGGTGATTTTGGAAACGACTTCACCTTTATACTCCAAATGCTGTTCTTTATGGTGTTCTACACCGATGTCATGGGCATCAATCCTGTTCACGTGGGAACTTTGTTCCTGGCAGCACGGATTGTGGACGCCTTTACCGATGTGGGTATGGGACGTCTACTGGATCTGCTCAAGCCCGGAAAAAGAGGGCGTTTCCGTCCCTGGATTCTGCGGATGTGCATCCCGGTAACCCTGGCCTCCACCATGATGTATATGCCCTTCGTAGTGGATTCCAGCTATACAGTTCGTGTCACCTATATGGCAGTTACCTACTTTATCTGGGGTTCGATTTTCTACACCTCGATTAATATTCCCTACGGTTCTATGGCGGCGGTTATCTCCGATGATCCTAAGCACCGCACCTCGCTGTCCGTATTCCGATCTGTAGGCGGCCAGTTGGCAGTACTACTGATTTCCTCCGTGCTGCCGCATGTGATTTTTGTCAACAATAAGGTAGACGCTACCCGCATGGCTGCTTCCGCTATTGTCTGCGGAATTTGTGCAATTCTTTGCTACTTGGCCTGCTACTCGATGGTCACCGAACGGATTGTTTTTGAGCGCAAGACCCGCGAAGAAATCGCTGCTGAAAAAGCTAAAGGTGTCGATACTCAGGGATTCCTAAAAACCCTGCTGACCAACCGACCGCTATGGGCGTTGGTACTAGGAGCCATATTGTTCCTGCTGGCAACCTTCTTGATGAGCGGCACCCTGGCCTACCTATGGAAAGACTACTTCGAAAACGCCGGGATGATGAGCACCGGTCAGATAGTTTCAGTTGTGCCGGTATTCTTGCTCTCCATCATTGCCACCCCAGTGGCGATGAAGCTAGGGAAGAAAGAAATCATTGTTGGCGCCATGTTCTTTACTTCCGCTATCTGCTTCCTAACCTGGATGCTCAGTATCAAGAGCGCGATTGTTTTCGTAGTAATCCTCTTCTTTATCCAGATGGGGCCCAATACCTTCAATATCCTGATTTGGGCAGTGCTAACTGACGTGCTAGATTATCAGGAACTTAAGAGCGGGGAACGTGACGACGGCACGGTCTACGCCATCTACTCCTGGGCTCGCAAACTTGGTCAAGCTTTGGCGGGCTGGCTGGTAGGCTTCGCCATTAACGCGGTGGGTTACGATGCGGAACTTGCAAAAGCCGGAGGCCACCAATCAGAGGCCACTCGGCAGGGCATTTATACTCTCTACCTATTAGTTCCCGCCATTCTAATTGTGGTTGTAGGTCTAATCTTCCTCTTCCTCTACCCCCTGAGTCGCAAACAGGTTATGGCCAATACCGAGGCACTGCGCCAGCGTCACGCTGCCAAGAAGGCCGAGAAGGCTAAGCAGGATGGTGCCCCGGTCGCAGCAGAAATCTCCCCGGAGGACATCTCACCGCTTGCTGAAGTGGATGTGAAGGCACTCGCTGATGAGGATCTTCAATTCCCTGCTCAAGACTAAACACCCCTTTAAAGGAAACTCCTAGAAAGGAAACACATGGTTGATTTAAGCGCTAAACCTTATAGCCTCAGCGATGAGGACGCCAAGTGGGTGCGGGACACGATTGCCGGCATGAGCCTGGAAGAAAAGGTTGGGCAGCTGTTTGTAAATATGGGAGCCGAGCGCACTGAAGAATATCTCACCGATGTGCTCAATCGCTACCATATTGGCGCCGTTCGCTATAACCCCGGTACCGCGGAGGAAGTTTGGGAGCAAAACTACATTTTGCAAACCAAATCCAAGATTCCTCTGCTGATCGCGGCTAACACTGAGGCGGGTGGGAACGGCGCCTGCACGGATGGCACCTATGTGGGTTACGAGGTCAAAATCGGAGCCGCACCGGGTGAACTCGGCGAGGAGTACGCCTACGAGATGGGCAGAGTCTCCGGGGTGGAAGCCTCAGCTATTGGCTGCAACTGGAGCTTTGCTCCGATTGTGGACATTATGCGCAACTGGCATAACCCGATTCTGTCTAACCGTGCCTTCAGCGAGGATCCCGATCGGGTATTAGCGCTTTCCCGTGCCTATATGCGGGGCATTATGGAATCGGGCATTATGCCCGCAGCTAAGCACTTCCCGGGCGACGGTCTGGACGAGCGCGACCAGCACCTGTCGAATTCGGTGAACTCTTATAGCTGCGAGCAGTGGGATCAGACTTTTGGCAAGGTGTACCAAGGTCTGATTGATGACGGTTTACCCTCCATTATGGTGGGTCACATTATGCAGCCGGCATATCAAAAGCATTTCAACCCGGAAATGAGTGATGATGACCTGCTACCGGCAACATTGAGCCCGGAATTAATAACCGGACTGCTGCGGGGCAAGCTGGGATTCAACGGGTTGGTAGTCACCGATGCCTCCCATATGGTGGCGATGACCGGGGCTATGAAGCGTAGAGATATCCTCCCGGCAGCTATTGCAGCCGGAATTGACCTGTTCTTGTTCTTCAACGATCCGGACGAAGATTTCGCCTGGATGATGGAGGGCGTAAAAGACGGTCGCATCAGTGAAAATACCCTACAGAATGCTCTTGAGCGCATTCTGGGATTGAAAGCTCGTCTAGGCTTGCATCGCACTCCCCGAGAAGAAATTCTCACCCCCAAGGCAGAGGCAATGAGCCGAATCGGACTGCCGGAAAACACGGCGGTGGCTCCTCGGCTGGCCGAAGACTCCATCACTTTGGTCAAGCATAAGCAGCCCGAGAACCTGCCGATTTCTCCCGCCACCCACCGGCGGGTATTGGTGGTTTCGGTTTCCGGACCGCAAAATCCGATTTCGAGAGCTTTCGGAGGCGGCGGAGAGGCCACCCACCCTGCAGATCGGGTGGCAGAAATACTGCGCGAACGGGGCTACGAAGTGGATCGTCACGAATCCCTTTTGGATAAACTTGCCGAGATGACCCCTGAGGAACAGGGCGAAGCGGTCAAGAATGTCTATGCCGGTAAAGCGCCGATTGCAGACCTTACTGACCGTTATGATCTGGTGCTTTTGATTTCCAAGATTGATGGAATGATGCAGCCCACAGAAAGAGTGATGTGGCCAGCAACGAAAGGAACGGTGGATATTCCCTGGTACGTCTATGAACTGCCCACTATCTATGTTTCTACCGCCACGCCCTATGCGTTGGTGGACGTACCGCAGGTCAGGACCTATATCAACTGTTACGACGATAAGCCTTTCACTTTGGAATCACTGGTAGACAAGCTGGAAGGCAAATCTGAGTTCAAAGGGATCAGTTCGGTTGATGCCTTCTGTGGGCTCGCGGATACCCGCATCTAGGAGGAACATTAGTGAGCGACGCAAAAATTCTAGAGGAATTCGTACCGAAGACCGAGTATTTTATCGGGGTTGATTCTGATGGTTGCGCCATCGACCAGATGAACATTAAGCACTTTGAGTGTTTTACTCCGGCGTATATCGAAGCCTTTGACCTGCAAGCTATTTCTACGCTAACCCGCGAAACCGCGATTTATATGAACCTGTTTTCGATTCATCGCGGCATTAACCGCTGGGCAGGGCTTGATCTCCTGTTTGATCTTCTCAAACAGCGGCCCGAGGTACTCGAATCCGGGGTAAAACTCCCGGAGGGCAAAGAACTCCATGGTTTCGTGACCTCGGGATTGCCGCTCAGCGAAGCGGGAATCCACCAGTGGGCCGCCGAACATCCTTCAGAGGAGATCGAACGCTGTATTAAGTGGGGGGAAACCGTAAACAAACTGGTGGCGTGGATAGTGAAAAACTGCGCACCTTTCCATGGGGTTCGCGAAGCATTGGAGGCCATGCAGGGGAAAGTTGATGCGATGGTGGTCTCGGCTGCCTCGCTAAAAATGCTCGACCATGAATGGGAAGAGCACGACCTGGAACGCTATATGTCCGTGATTGCCGGACAGGAAATGGGTACCAAATCCCAGCAGCTAGCAAAAGCAGCAGTAGGAAAGTATCATCCGGACCGGATTTTATTGCTGGGAGATGCTCCCGGTGATGGTCAGGCGGCAGCCGATAATAATGCTTTGTGGTTCCCGATTCGCCCGGGACACGAGGCCGAGTCCTGGCAAGAGTTCCACGACGTAGGTTTGCAGCGTTTCCTGGAAGGAACTTTCCGCGGCGATTACCAAGAGCAGCTGATAGCGGACTTTAATCAGCTACTGCCGGCCACTCCCCCCTGGAAAACCATCAATTAATGCTGGCAATCCCGGTTGGCAACTATTGGCATTTTTCAGAACTACCTGCTGAAACCGGGAATAATGGACATTAGAGAGTCAGTTAGTGGCGCGGTAATCAGCAGATAACTGCTAGATAGAGGAGAAAGCATGAAGTTAAACCTGGCAGGACTGAAAGATATCAAAACCAAAGCCCCGGAAATTGTTCTTCCCCGCTTTGACGTGGCGCAAATGCAGCAGGAGGGCAAGAAACGTCCCCGCTGGATTCATATTGGACCCGGTAACTTGTTTAGATGCTATCCCGCGCGGGTAGCGGCGGATTTGTTAGAGCGCGGGGAGCACTGGCCGATTACTGCAGTTGCTCCTCGCGACCCCGAAGACATGGATACCCAGTTGGGTAAACATGATCTCATGACTTTGAAGGTTACTTTGAATCCCGATGGCACCCAGGATTTGCGGGTAGTGGCGGGAATCAGCGAAGCATTAGGGATTCAAGACGTGGATGAGTTCGCTCGTTTGCTTGAGGTTGCCCGCGACCCCAACGTCGCCCTCATGAGCTATACCATTACCGAGAAAGGTTACGTTATTGGAGATGGCTCCGGGAACCTGCAGCCAGGGGTCCAGACAGCAATAGAGGCCGATACGCCTGCGGGATTAGAGGGAAGCCAGGCTTCTACAATGGTGCTTTCCACTGTCCTCTTAAGGGAGCGTTTTAGCGCTGGTGGAGCGCCCATCACTCTGCTCAGTTTTGATAACTTTTCGCATAATGGCGATAAGTTACGCGAATCAGTACTGAGGATTGCTCAGGGATGGTCACAGCAGGGTACGGCACCCGAGGGGTTCCTGGAATGGCTGCAAGACGAAGACAACGTGGCTTTCCCGATTACGGTTATCGATAAAATAACTCCGCGTCCCAACCCAGGGATCGGTGAAAAACTAGAAAAACTAGGATTCAGCGATATGGCGGTTCAAACTCCGCGCCGCACCCCCCTAGCCGGATTTGTGAATACTGAACCGGTGGAATACCTGATTATCGAAGACAAGTTCGCGGGAGAACGTCCAAATTGGGATGATCTCGGCGTGCAGGTGGTAAAACGACAAGTCTGTGATGACTTTGAAAATATGAAGGTCACAACTTGTCTGAATCCCCTACACACTGCGCTAGCGGTGGCCGGTTCCCTGCTGCGTTTCCCCACTATTGATGCGGAAATGCGCGATCCCGCTCTGCGCGCCCTCGTTCACGAATTAGGTTTTAAGGAAGGACTGCCGGTAGTTACTGATCCGGTAGTGGTAAACCCCGAAGATTTTCTGCGTGAAGTGTTGGAAGTGCGGCTACCAAACCTGTATTTGCCGGATAATCCCGCTCGGATTGCCATGGATACCTCGCAAAAAATTCCTATTCGTTTCGGGGAAACCATTAAGAAATATCTGGCGCGCGGTCTTGACCTCAATTCTTTGCGGGCGATTCCGTTTGTATTTGCCCTCTGGTGTCGTTTCCTGATGGGCATCGGCGACGATGGTCTACCCTTCGAACCAGCACCTGACCCCAGGTACGAAGAGCTGCACAAACACCTTACGGGAATCAAACTAGATGGAAGTAACTCTGTGGAAGAAATCCACCAAGCACTGCAGCCGATCCTATCTGACACTGATATTTTCCGCACTGATCTCTACGCCACGCCACTGGCGGAGGCTACCGAAAAATATTTTAAACAATTAGTCGCCGGCACCGGTGCCGTGCGTTCAACCCTGGATAAGGAGTTCAACCAATGAAAATGACATTCCGCTGGTACGGAGAAGGATACGACCCGATTCCGCTGCGCTACATCAAACAGATCCCGGAAATGACCGGAATCATGGGCACCTTGAGCGGCAAAGCTGCTGGTGAAGTGTGGGAAGAACCTGAAATCAAAGATTTGATTGACGGGGTGCATGCAGCCGGGCTCGAATGCGAAGTTATTGAATCCGTAAATGTGCATGAAGATATTAAGCTGGGCTTGCCCACTCGTGATAAGTACATAGATGCCTACAACAAGACGCTAGAGAACCTGGCAAAGTTCGGGGTAAAAGTAGTTATTTATAACTTCATGCCTGTTTTTGACTGGTTACGCACGGAGCTGGCACACGTTACCGAGGACGGCTCCAACTGTCTTTACTACGATCACGCCCAGATTGAAGGAATGACTCCCCGTGACATTGTGGAACTGACCGCCAAAGAATCCGGCGGATTAACCTTGCCCGGATGGGAGCCGGAGCGCCTGTCACACCTGGATACCGTGATGGCCCAGTATCAGGAAGTCGACCACAATAAGATGCGCGCCAACTACCGGTACTTCCTGGAAGGTATCATTCCTACCGCTGAAAAAGTCGGCATTAAGATGGCCTGCCACCCGGATGACCCGGCTTGGGATTTATTCGGGCTACCTCGTATCTATCGAAACCGCGACGATATGGACAAGATCGCAGGTCTATATGATTCTGAGTTTAACGGTTTCTGTATCTGTGCGGGCTCTTTGGGCTCTAACCCCGATAATGATGTTCCTGCGATTTTCCGCGAATTCGGTAAACGTGGTTTGATGAACGCCGCTCACGTGCGCAACGTCAAATACCTAGGGCCCAAGAAGTTCCACGAAGCCCCCCACCCGTCCTCCACTGGCAACCTAGATATGTACGCCATTATGAAAGCTATCTATGAAACCAATCCGGACGTCTACATTCGCCCCGACCATGGCCGCATGATTTGGGGTGAAACCGGACGCCCCGGATACCCCCTCTACGACCGGGCGCTAGGAGCGGTTTACCTCGGTGGACTGTGGGAAGCAATTGTAAAAAGCCACGAAGATAAGTAGGAGAGAAAGCAGTTATGAAGATACCATCCGCAACGCCATTTTTAGCAGAGAACCCCATCGTGCCAGTGGTGGTGCTAGATAAAGTTGAAGACGCCGTGCCGACTGCACGCGCCCTCCTAGCAGGCGGCATTAAATCGGCGGAGATAACTTTTCGCACCCCGGTAGCAGCGGATTGTATTGCCGCTATCGCTAAGGAAGTACCGGAAATAACCGTTGGTGCTGGCACAGTCATCAACAAGGAGCAGGCGCAAACTGCGATTGCAGCAGGCGCCAGGTTTCTGGTCTCCCCGGGTATTTCCAAGGAAGTCGCTAAGGCAGCCGACGAAGCCCAAATGCCCTTGCTCCCCGGGATTGCTAACCCTACGGATATTATGGCGGCAGCAAAATGGGGTCTAAAAACCGTAAAGTTTTTCCCGGCTACGGCTCTGGGAGGACTTGGGCTGCTCAAGGCTTTTGCTGGCCCCTTCCCCCAGATTGAGTTTATGCCTACCGGAGGCGTAAACCTTGACAACCTGGGCGAATGGCTTGCCGCGCCCTTTGTACCGGCAGTTGGCGGCTCGTGGATGGCCAGCGCCAAACTTATAAACGCCGGAAACTTCAATGAGATTACTCGGCTAAGTGCCGAAGCCATCGCGAAAGTAAAGGAGATTACAAATGGGTAGGCCTAGTGGCTTGAAAGTACGCCCCGCCTCAGAATGTCACTACGATGTCGTCTCTTTAGGAGAGGTGATGCTACGGCTAGACCCAGGTGAGGGTCGAATCCGTACCTCCAGGGCTTTTAGAGCCTCGGAAGGTGGCGGAGAGTACAACGTGGCACGCGGTTCTCGGCGGGCTTTTTCTCGGCGTACTGCCATCATAACTGCCCTGGTTAACAACGAGATTGGGCTCCTGCTGGAAGACTTAATTCTGCAAGGCGGCGTAGACACCTCCTTTATCAAATGGGTGGAGTTTGATGGGGTTGGACGCACCGTACGCAACAGTATCAACTTTACGGAACGTGGCTATGGCGTGCGGGGAGCTGTTGGCTGCAGTGACCGCGGAAATACTGCCACTTCCCAGATGCAGCCCGAGGATATCGATTGGGAACTGCTCTTTGGGAAGTTGGGGGTACGCTGGCTACACACTGGCGGAGTCTTTACCGCACTTTCTGAAAGCACCGCAGCAGTGGCAAAAACCGCCATGCAGGTCGCGAAGAAATACGGCACCGTTGTGTCCTACGATTTGAACTACCGTCCTAGCCTATGGGCAGATAGCGGTGGTAAGGCAAAATGCCAGGAAGTCAACCGGGACTTGGCGCAATACGTAGATGTCATGATTGGTAACGAAGAAGACTTCACGGCTTCTCTTGGTTTTGAAATCGCGGGCGCAAATGAAAATCTTGACAATCTGGAAGTTGCATCCTTCCGGGCAATGATTGACCAGGCGTCCCAGACCTTCCCGAATTTCCAGTGCATCGGAACGACTATGCGTGAGGTTCGCACTGCGACTATCAATGATTGGGGCGCGGTGGCGTGGGATCGCCAGCAAGGATTCTTCCAAGCTACTCAGCGTGATGGACTAGAGATTCTTGACCGCGTAGGCGGGGGCGATTCTTTCGCCTCCGGACTAATCTACGGATTGATGGAGTTCGGAGACATTGAAAAAGCCGTCAATTACGGAGCCGCCCACGGAGCCTTCGCCATGACTACCCCGGGGGATACTTCGATGGCCAGCTTGGCCGAAATTGAGAACCTGGTTGCCGGAGGCTCTGCGCGGGTCAGGCGGTAACCACTAAACCACAGATAAGAAAAACCCATTGCGGGGAGATAAAAGGATGAAAATGGAAACTTTAACCTTAGAACCTGACCGGCTATTTCCGGTGGATCCTTCCACCCGGGAAGTCGCTCGAGAGCTCTATGCCACTATAAAAGACTTACCGATTATCTCCCCGCATGGGCACGTGGATCCCGGGCTGCTGCTGGATAACGCGGCTTTTCCCAACGCTTCGGAACTGTTTTTGCGCTACGACCATTATGTGTTTCGCCTACTCAACTCGGCGGGAATCGATTTGAATGAAATCGGTGTCGGTAAAGTAGCAATGGCCAACCCGCGCGAAGCCTGGCGGATTTTCTGCCAGAACTGGCATCTCTTCGACGGAACCGCCTCCGGGTACTGGCTCACCCACGAATTCGTCACCCTATTTAACATCGACCAAGAACCCAACGCCGAGAACGCTGACCAGATCTACGACCAAATCAGCACTCGCTTGCGCGAGGAAGATTTCCGTCCGCGCGCTCTCTTCAACTCCTTCCCGATCGCCTTTCTTGCTACCACAGACGATCCTCTGGATAGTCTGGATCAGCATGCGGAACTGGCTAAGCTCACCCGGCAGGGTGAGCTGGGCGGACGAGTCGTACCCACTTGGCGCCCCGATGCCTATGTAGACGCACGTAAACCGGAGTTTGCCGAGAAAGTTACGGCGCTAACCGCTAGCGTTGGCGGCGCGCCGGATAATCTCGGTGATTACCTGCGCGCTATGCGGGAAAGCCGCCGCCACTTTATTGAGCACGGAGCGGTTTCGGCCGACTTTGGAGTGGCACAACCGGCAGCCCTGGATATCGATGATGCTGAACTAGCAGGCTTACTTAAGATTTTGGTTTCTGGTGAGGGTAGCACCGAACAAGCAGATGCTTTCGAAGCTGCAATGTTGACCCGCTTTGCTGGGATGAGCCTGGAGGATGGTTTAGTGATGACCATTCATCCGGGCGTGTTTAGGAATCACTCAACTGCCGCGTTCAACCGATTTGGAGCTGATACCGGGCATGATATTCCTGTAGCCACTGAATATACTCGCTCACTGCGTCCCCTCTTAGAGCGTTACGGTAATGAAAAAGATTTGCACCTAGTCTTGTTCACCCTGGATGAAACCGTGTACTCGCGCGAAATCGCACCTCTAGCGGGCTATTACTCCAGCGTATATATCGGAGCACCCTGGTGGTTTATTGATTCGCCAGATTCGATTTTGAGATTCCATGCCGCCACGACGGAAACCGCCGGGTTCTCCAGACTATCCGGTTTCATTGATGATACCCGGGCATTCTTGTCCATTCCAGCACGTCACGACATGAATCGTCGCCTGGACGCGGCTTTCCTTGCTCGTTACGTAACAGAGGGGCGTTTGCCACTTTCTTCGGCGAAGTTCTGGATTCACCGGCTAACCGATGAACAGCCGCGTGAAATCTTCAAACTCTAATAACCTATAGAGCGAGTTCTGGTTTCGTCTTATAATGGCACGAAACCGCAAACAAGACATTAAAAGTCTGGGCGGGTCTTTGATTTTCCAAAGACCCGCCCAGACTTATTTAAACGAAGTTATTAGTCCTCGCTGGTAAACAGATCGGTAGCCGCCGATTCTTCATCGGGGGTTACTGGCGATACCGGTGGTTCCACCGGAGCCGGCTGTTCGCCCTCGGATTCTTCCTCCGGCTGCGCTAGCACCGCTGGCAACTGCTGCATGGGGGTGAGCCCTTCTAGACCGGTTGCGGTCTCGGTGCCTAGCAGGCCGCGCATCTCTTCGAGATAAGCGGCAATGGACTCGCGCTGACGCTCCAGGCGCTCCACAGTACGCTGCGCCGCAGCCCGCTCGGCCTGCGCTTCAATCCGGGCGGCTTCGCGTACCTGCTCGGCTTCGCCCTCGGCAGCGGCAATCGTGGCTTCTGCAGCGCGGCGTGCATCTTCTTGACGACGACGAACCACTGCGTCAGTATCGGTCAGCAAGCGCTCTGCCCGCTGCAAGGTTTCACCCAAGTGCTTCTCTGCGTCGGCGACCTGAGCTTTAGCTGCAGCCACCATCGCGGAAGTCTCGGAGCGAGACTGCTCATGTGCCTGGGCATCGGCCTCGCGAGCAGCCGCCCGCGCCGCCGCGATCTCAGTTTCGGCCTCTTGGCGCATCTGCTGAATCTCGGCACGGATGTTATCAGCGCTTTCCCGCGCTTCTTTCAAAATGCTTTCAGATTGCGCGTGAGCATCAGCCAGAGTCTTTTCTGCCTGCGCCTTGGCTTCTTCCCTAGCCTTAGTAGCTTCTGTCAACGAAGACTCGCGCAGTGCCTGCGCCTCCGCGGTAGCGTCATTGCGCAATTGGGAGGCTTCCTGCTCGGCCTTGACCCGCATCTCGACGTAGTCTTTTTCGGCCTGGGCGCGCTGCAGCTCAGTTTCCCGGTCAACCGTTGCCTTCAAGTCAGAGACCTGGGTATTGGTTTCTGCCCGCAGGGAGGAGGCTTCCCGCTCTGCCGCCGCTACCAGTTCATCTGCGCGATGCTGCGCATTGGTCAACACCGTTTCGGATTCAGTGGCCGCCGTAGTCGTACGTTCTTCTGCCTCACGGCGCGCCTCAGAAATTAGGGAAGCAGCTTCGGCCTCTGCCCGCTCCGCCATATCCTGGGCGTTCTTGCGGGTCTTTTCCATCAGCTGCTCGGCCTCGGCATTGGCCTTGTTAATAACGGCAGTCGATTGTTCTTCCGCGCTGCGCAACAGCTGTTCAATCCGGGCGCCGATTCCCGTGTAAGAACTGCGATCGGAGGAACGTAACTGCTTTTGCGCATCTGCCAGCTGTTCCCCTAGATCCACATTGCGCTGATCAACCGTGTCGAGCTTCTGCTGCAACTCGGTAATCTGGTTGTTCAAAGTTTGAATCTGCAAATCGACCTGAACGCGATCATAACCGCGCATTACGATCGGGAAATCGGTTTGTTCTTCCACCTGGTCCTCCCTAAAGATAAGCCACTGAGATTAGGCATTACTTGGAATATATTATTCCATTAGTCGAGTAGTGCGAAACCCCGTATCACTGCCTAGTCTTTCACTTATTTAGGGCTGAAACCAAACGTTCCGCTAAAATTGACACTAGTCACACCCTTAACAAGATGTACGCATCACTGCGGTAAAGAAAGTACAGTGTAGTTATAGTTGCTCAGCTACTACTTGGGGGAAACTAGTGAACATTTTCTTACGTAGATATTGGCTTCCGCTGATTTTAATAATCGTCGGTTCTCTAGTTGCGCTCTGCGGGGTGGGTACCGCCACTATTTGGAAACCATCTTCGCAGGTATCGGCATCTTTACCTACCTCTAGCCAAAAGCAAACCTTGGCGATTACCCGGCCGGGAATGTTTGAGCTTTATAACTCCCCAACCAAAATCACCGTTTCCGGTCAGGGGAAAGTAGCATTAGCGATTGGCCGCTCCACCGATGTCACTGCCTGGGCGGCAGACCAGAACTATGTGGAAGTCACCGGACAAAAAGATGACCACACCTTATTGACCGAACCTCACCCGGGCAAAGCTGATCCCCGGCAACCCGGAGAAGCGGCCGGAAAAGATATGTGGGTGAAGTTTAAAGAAGTCGATACCGGCCAGATCAGCGAAACCTGGGACCGGTCTGAGGGCGCCTGGTCTCTGATTGCTTGGTCAGAGGAAGGGAACGTGCAGCTGACTATGCAGTGGAACCAAGCAGCTGCTACTCCTTGGTTCTGGCCGCTACTGATTGCAGGACTGCTATTAATACTGATCGGAGCGGTCGTGGCGGTGGTTATTAATCGTCTGGCCGCCGCAGCAGCAAAGGAAGAAGCAGAAGTACGTAAGCGCCGTGAGCAGCAAGCCCAGGAAGCGGCGGCGGCGCAAAGCGAGCAAACCGTGCAAATACCGGCACTCGACGCGGTTTCTAAACCGCCCTCACGCTCCGAATTACGCAAAGCCCGCGAACGCGGAGAAGCCACCATCGAGGTAGAAGGGGTCAAGTTTCCCACGGGGTTGGTGCCAGTAATCCGCACTGACGCCGACGGGCAAGCAATCAATCCCGCCGCAGCAGTTTCACCGCAACCAGAGGTTACGGATACCAGCGAGCTTCCAGCTCCAACGAGGCCAGCGACTGAGCTTTCTGAAGCTACACATAGTCCTGAGCCCGCCGCATACTCGCCCACCCCAGTAACCGAACCGGGAACTTCTTTGAACCCCGCGGTATCCCAGGAGCCCGCGCAGTCGGCGCAACCCGCTGCGTCCTATAACCCGGCACAGTCGGCGCAACCGGCGGTTTCCTATAACCCGGCGGTATCTCAAGAGCCCGCGCAGTCGGCGCAACCCGCACAGTCGTACCAGCCGGCGGCGTCCTACAACCCGGCAGTATCCCAGGAGCCCGCGCAGTTGTACCAGCCGGCGGCTTCCTATAACCCGACGGAATCTGCGCAACCCGCGCAGTCGTACCAGCCGGCGAATTCATATCATCCGCCCGCCGAACGAACTAACGTATCTCGCGACCAATCAGAAGAGTGGTTTGAGAATGAGGACTTTGACCTAGACGGACTGGGAGAAGGTCCGGATGTGGCAGATTTCGAAGGGGAATCTACCTTCGATCAGCGCCAAGGAGGTAACGATCGATGAGAAAAGTGCGAGTACTACTGTCCCTTACCGCAGCTAGCTGCTTAGCAATCACCAGCCTGGCAGGATGCACTAGCGTCGCGCAGCGCAAAGAAGTTCCGAAATCCACCACCACCGCGACTTATCCAGCGTTGCAAGTCGAACAGGTAGATCCGATTATCAAGGCAGTTAACGCCGCTTTAGCAGCCGGAGATGCCAAATTTGACGCCGGAGCATTAAAACCGAGAGTCGCAGGTCCAGCACTGGCTATGCGCACTGCCCAATACCAAATGCATCAAAAGAACAACAAAGCAGTCCCGACTGCGCTGCCCGCGTCCTCGGAAATCACTACCGTAACCTCCGGAAACAGCTGGCCTCGCGCTTTACTTAACGTTACCGGGGCCGATAGTAGCGGCGCGAAATATGTAGAAATAATCCGCCAGAATCAAGCAACTAGCCCCTACCAGCTATGGCAATGGATGCAACTCCTACCAAAAGCCTCGTTACCGGAAACTGACGTGGTGGCTCGCGGGTCGGAAACTTTAGATCTCGCCAGTGATGCCAATCTGATGGTTTCTCCCGAAGTGGCCGTCAATACTTGGGCTCAGACAGTCTTCGATGCTAAGGCAAAGAATGCCGATAAAGTATTCGTCGATCCCCTGATGGAGGGCAAACGTTCGGAGCTGAAGTCCCTGACCGAGGGTGTGGGGAATGCCGGTAAGGTGGCATCCACGATTACTGCTACCGATCTGAAGAATAATACCCTCGCGATTAATCTGCCCGCGAAAAATGGGGCGTTGGTGGCGACCACCTATACCCAGGAAGTTAAGCTGACCGATGTAGCTCAAGATAAACCCGTTACCCTCAGCGGTGATGTGGTTAATCTGCTTGACAACGGTAAGGTCACCAAGCAAGCTTCGTGGAGCCGGCTTATCTGCGTACTACTGCAGATACCCCCCAAGGGCACTAAAGATGGGAAGGTGCGGGTAATCGCGGCTTCTGAGGTTTTGACAGCGGCCGCTAAGTAAGGAAGGTTTCGATTGGCGCAAACACATGGAGCAGTAGATCTTTCTCAGTTCGCTGCAGATAAACCTCTGGGTTCGGAAGCAAAACCGACAGCTAATCCCGCAGGTAGCAAGACTGCAGCTAACGACGCAATTCCGGTGAATACAAAGGGTGGCAGCGTGGTTGCGGGACCTTATATTCGCGATGCCAGCGATGACACCTTTGAGGAAGTAGCTAAGACTTCGCTTCAGGTGCCGGTGATTATTGATTTATGGGCCCCCTGGTGCAGTCCTTGCAAACAGCTCGGACCGATTTTAGAGGAACTGACCCGCGAATATCAGGGACGATTCCAATTGGTGAAAATCAATGTGGATGAATCTCCGCAGCTAGCGCAGGCCTTCCAAGCACAGTCCATTCCCATGGTAGTTGCGCTTATTGGAGGGCGGCCCGCGCCTCTTTTCCAAGGTGCCCAGCCTAAGGCCCAGGTAAAATCGCTTATCGATCAAGTTTTAGAGATTGCCGGACAGGCAGGGTTGACCGGAACTATGGCAGGAGAAGCTGACTCGGGCCAGGAAGATCCGCGGACCGAAGAAGAAAAAGCAGTAGAGGCTCTGGTCGAGGCAGGAGATTTTTCCGAGGCGATGGACCAGGCCCAAAAGCTGCTGCGGAACTCCCCGGAGGAAGCCGCCCGCTATCAGGCGCTGGTGGATAAAGTTTCTATGGCGCAGCGTTTGCAAGGTGAAGAAGGCCAGGACGACTCTAACCCCCTGGTTTTGGCAGATCGTTTTTTCCAAGCCGGTAACGAGGCGCAAGCTTTCGACCTGCTGCTATCGCTGATTGCAGAGTCTGCTGGCGAGGAGCGGGACGAATATCGTCAGCGGCTATTGGAGCTATTCCGGCTGTCGCGCAACCCCGAAGCGGTGAAATTGGCGCGCGGGCGCCTCTCCCGTTTGTTGTTCTAAAAACTCTGTCTGCGGGGGTTGTCTACAAGGTAAAATGATTCGCGGAGGGCTAGACACAGAGGCGTTAACGTAAACATGAAACCAGAGTTTATCGCTGCGTATGAACCCCACGAGGGCGCGCACAGGGCCAGAGAACTTTTTGAAAAAACCTATGCGGCAGCGCCGACAGGCGTGTGGCGGGCTCCCGGCCGGGTCAATGTAATTGGCGAACACACCGATTACAACGGCGGTAAGGCGCTGCCCCTCGCCCTCCCCCACGCGATCTACGTAGCGCTGCGGGTACGCGATGATGAGCAGCTAAAAATTATTTCCGAAGATTTTCCGGAACTGAACATCCGCAGTCTTTCTGATTTAAAGAAAAACTACCCTGCCAGTGGTCCGGCTGCCTTCGTCGGGGGCGTGATCCTGGGGTTAGCGCAAGTGCTAAGAGAGCGCGGCGAAACCCAAAAGGCACAAGAACTCGCTCTGAAGATACCTGGCCTAGAAGTCGCGATCGCTTCTAGCGTTCCTTTAAGCGCGGGCTTGTCTTCTTCCGCCGCACTAGAGTGTGCCATCGCAGTGGGAATTGATGAACTTGCCTCCCTGGGGCTAGCAGATAGCTTTGAGGGACGAAAATTGCTGGTAGAGGCAGGAAAAGTAGCTGAAAATCAGTATGTGGGCGCCCCCACCGGCGGACTGGATCAATCTGCATCCATGCTTTGTGAAAAAGACAGCGTCCTGGAGCTCGATTGTTCCACTTGGCAAACTCATTCTCATCCCTTTGATCTACCGGCGTTAGGACTATCCTTACTGGTAATAGATACCTGCACCTCTCATGATCTTGCCGACGGACAGTATGGGGCGCGCCGTGGGGCTTGTGAAGATGCCGCCCAGATTCTGGGGGTAAAAGAACTTGGGGAGCTGGTACCGAAGAGCATTTCTCCTTCCGACAACCTTACCGATTTGGAAGCCGCAGACTACCCTCCCGCTTGGGTGCAGGCGCAGCTAGATAAACTGGAGGATGCGGAGCAAGTTTCGCGAGTCCGGCACGTACTGACCGAAATTGCTCGCTGCCAGAGACTATGCGAGCTATTAGAGGCGGGAAGCAACCTAAACGAGTGGCGGGCACTACTAAATGCTTCCCACGAGTCCTTGCGACGTGACTACGAAGTTACTTGCGAAGAGCTAGACGTAGCGGTGGAAGCTGCCCGAAAGGCAGGTGCATTCGGAGCCAGGATGACCGGAGGAGGCTTCGGAGGTTGCGCGATCGCTTTGGTTAGCAGCGACCAGGTAGAGGCAACCGCCCGCGCCGTAGGCGAGGCCTTCGCCAAAGCCGGCTTTAACCAGCCACGATTCCTCTCCGCGCTACCCTCTGCGGCAGCCGGCCGCGTGAAATAGCCGCGACCGATTATAAGCCCGCGCCGGGAAAGTACTTTCACGCAAGAAAGGGACTAGAACTCTTGGCGCGCCAAACCAGGTGTCACCATAAGCAATTAGTCAACGGTGGGGAAGATATCCGCACCTCTGGCAGACAAAAACGCCAGCACACCGACAAAGCAAAGAGCGGAGAGTAAGGGATTCGAACCCCTGGTACCTTGCGGTACAGCGGTTTTCAAGACCGCCTCCTTCGGCCACTCGGACAACTCTCCTGGCCTACGCTAAAGCGCTAGGACAAACTTTATGCTACCGAGGCAGCATCCGAGAATCAAAATCCACCAAACCTCTTTTTACGCTGTGGCTCTTGCGCGACGGGCTTATCCAACCGTCCCTGCGCCAGCGCCATTGCAAATGCCGGAGTCAGCGGCAACCGGGGTAACAGTAGCGCCTGCACCGCGTGGTAGACGCTATCGCGTAATCTTTGATTTTCTAAATCTAGAGGCCGATTTTCTGGGGAGAGTCGATGCACGATTCTTCCCCCGCGCACCAGGAAATGCTCATAGGCGAAATCTAGCCACACGCGGTAGCAATGTTCATAATGTTCCACGTCTTCAGCCTGCGCGCCTTCTTCTTGCGCCACCCGCAGCAAAGTAACCGCCGCGCCGATTGCCTCGAACTGTACCCAGGATTGGCGATCGCGAATCACGGGTTTGCCCTCCCAATCCACAGTGAACACAAAGCCGGGGGCTCCGTCGCGTCGCCATGCGTCCTCGCGAGCACGCTCAAACATGCCAGTTGCCGCCGTAACCATCCACTCGGGAACCGGTTTTCCCGCATTCTTGAGCATCGCCCGCGCCTCTAAGATCAAGCGTGAGAGCGTAAAGGAATGTCCGACATCGGATCCGTAGGCACGATGCGTCTCTTGCGGATTTTCACGATTGTAACCGATCAGTGGTTTCCAATCTGGATCGAAATGCTCTGGAATCCGCCAGCTATATTCGCGGGAAACTTGCGCCACTCGCTCCAGGATCCGCATTGCTCGCGTTAACCATTCTCCTTCATTGGTAACCTGCGCCACCAGCATATATGCCTCTGCCATATGCATATTGGAGTTGGTACCCCGGTAATCTTCGCACTGGGAATAATCACGGTTGTAACTTTCGCGTACCATTCCTGCCTGCGAATCCCACCAGTGTAAATCGTTATCGCGGATAGCCTCTTGCATTAACTCATGAGCGCCAATACGGTCAGCTGCCGTCGCAGAAGCTGCTCCTAATAGCACGAACGCGTGCGAATAAGAGCGTTTATCATCACGTCCGGCGTAGGGAATGGCGTGTCCGTCCGCATCTAGCTCATGCTCAATCGCGTCGAACCAACCCCCATTTTCCGGATCCCGGAAGTACTGGTTTAGACAGCGAATCCCGTGTTCTACTAACCGCCGACACCCAGGCATCCCCAGCAGTACCCCCAGAGAAAACACGTGCACCATCCGAGCAGTTAAATATAACTGAATCGGTTGCTCTAAGTCGACTTCACCGTTTCTATCTAGGCAGGCAAATCCGGTATTTACCTCAGATTTGCGCCCGTAATCCAGCAAGTCCTGCAAACAGGCAGACAGCCAACGGTTATGCTCGATTGAGTCGAACCAAAACATTGCTCAGCTCCTTTGTTGATGTTTTCTTTTCTGGGGACAGGTTAAAAACTAGACAAATTCCATCTGGAATCGCAACGGAGTTACCGCGTCAGTTAGGGCCGAAACCGCCAGGTAATCGACTTCGGAGTCACTATAGGCACCCGCATCTTCCAGGCTCAGATCTCCTCTAACTTCCAGCAGGGTTCCCGGATTAATCGTTTGACGGTGATCGGCAGCCAGAGTTGCCTGTTCAGGGGTGAAACCCTGCAGCGCAATTAGATCAACCTTCATTTTTAAGAGCGGATCCAGTTCTTGAAGCCGATCGATTTCCACTTCGATCGGTTTTCCCATGGCCGCCGTGCGCACATGGTTAATAACATCCCCCAGGCCGGTTCCCAGTTTCAGATGCTCCAAGGTAACCCGGGGGAAAGAACCGACAGCGAGACGAGAAGTCATCCCATCCCCGACTCTAACTGCATATTTTTCTAGCTCCCCTAATCCGGGAGTAACCGAGAGAGTATCCCGCACCACCAGTTTCGTCTGCGAGAGCGCCTCCGCCCACTGCGCGGTCTTAGTAGCAATCCCCGACAGGTGTGACAAGAACCAGAGGCAAAGCTCCCCCGCCTCCAGAAGACCGCGAGTGCTCCCACTAAGTTCCAAAACCGGAGTTCCTGCAGTTACCGTAGTGCCATCAGCCACCCGCAGATGCAGTTCATAGTCCCCCAGCACTTGCGCTAGCACTTCGCGGGCAACGGGTATCCCGCAGATACGGCCATCTTGGCGGGCTACAAACTGTACACGAGCACGGTCATGTTCTGGCACGAGCGCTGCAGTGGCAATGTCTTCCCCGTAACTGCGAGCAAGGGCGAGGGCGCGTTCCACCACTTTAGGAACATAATCTCCTTGAGGATACTGCAGGTAATCAGCCATTGATATTCTCCGTCCTTTCAGTGGCTATTTTTATGTTCGAGGGCGCTTTCTCCTTATCCTTTCACGCTTTGCGCTCAGATTTAGGCGTTCGGTACTGGCTCCAGGACTTCCTTTCCTCCTAGATAGGGACGCAGCGCCTGAGGTACATACACTGACCCATCGGCTTGCTGATGGTTTTCCAAGATGGCTACCAACCAGCGGGTACATGCTAGGGTACCGTTCAAAGTGGCTACCGGCTGAGTCTTTCCGTTCTCGTCACGGTAACGGATTCCCAGGCGACGGGCCTGATAGGTGGTGCAGTTGGAGGTGGAGGTTAGCTCTAGGTAGCGTTCTTGGCTGGGCAGCCAGGCTTCGCAATCGAACTTGCGAGCCGCCGAAGTCCCTAAATCCCCCGCAGCAGTATCAATTACCCGATAGGGCAGCTCCACTTTGTTCAGCATCTCTTCTTCCAAAGCCAGCAGACGCTGGTGTTCTTCTTGCGCAACCTGGGGCAGGCAGTACGAGAACATCTCTACTTTGTTGAACTGATGCACTCGAATAATGCCGCGCACATCTTTACCATGCGAACCAGCCTCCCGCCGGTAGCATGCTGACCAGCCAGAATAACGTAAAGGTTCTTCCCCGAGCTCTAGGATTTCTCCGCCATGGTAGCCGCCCAAGGCTACTTCGGAGGTACCCACCAGATAGAGGTCATCTGCCGGTAGGTAATAGATTTCTTCGGAATGTTCAGTTAAGAATCCAGTTCCCCGCATCGTGTCCGGAGTGACCATGGTGGGGGTGGTCATGGGGATAAATCCATGCTGCTCCGCCAAATCCCAAGCACAGGTGAGCAAGGCCAGTTCGAGGCGAGCTCCTATCCCCCGCAAATAGTAGAAACGTGAGCCCGAGACTTTCGCGCCTCGTTTTACGTCAATCGCTTGCAGCATCTCCCCGATTTCCAGGTGATCGCGAACTTTGATGCCCTCGGCAGCAAAATCGCGAATCTTAGGGCCGCGGTGGGCAAGAACTTCATAGTCGTCCTCACCTCCGGAGGGAATCCCGGGAATAATAATATTAGGCAGCGCTGCCAGCAACTGCTGAGCTTCTTCCGAGGCGGCCCCCGCCTCGGCCTCTGCTTCTTTTACCTTTCCAGCCAGTTCTTTGGCCTGTGCCAGCACCGCGGCGCGCTCCTCGGGAGCTGCCTGTCCAATACTCTTAGAAAGCGCCTTCTGGTCTGCACGCATTGCCTCGAAGTCCTGCTGTTTCTTTAGCCGGCGCGCATCGGCGGCAAGTACCTCATCAATCCGGGCGGGATCTTCCCCGCGGGCAACTAGCGAATCTTTAGCTGGCTGCGGATCTTCACGCAGCTGACGAATATCAATCATGCTGTAATCATATCGTCCCCTAGCATTGCTTCTCATCTTGCCTACCAAGCAGCAACCCAGTGGCAGCTTTCAAGTCCGGGATTGTCCGCTTGGTGACTGCTAATGTTTGACCTGTGTCCTCCGCCCTGTCGCCGCTCTAGAATGCTTTAAACTAGCAACTATGACCACTGTGCTCTGGATTTTTGTGATCGCGGCGCTAATCCTAGGGATCGTCTCTTTATCGTGGGCGGTTAATGCCCGCCGGATTGCCACCCGCGCCATGAAAATCGCGATTAAACAAGGGTTTTCTGCTCCCGCAACTACCTGCAGCAACGAGTTTTCTAAACGTGTAGTGGTCATCTTAAACCCCACCAAGATTGCAAATTTAGATAAATTTTGTCGCACTGTTACTAGCCGCGCCGAGAACACCGGATACGAGCACCCAATTTTTGTGGAAACTGACCAGGAATCTTTGGGTGCGCGGCAAGCTGAAGAAGCAATTAAACAGGGGGCAGGTCTGGTTATTTCTGCCGGTGGGGATGGTACTTTGCGGATTATTGCCGCCAGCCTGGCTGAAAGCCGAATTCCGCTGGGAATCTTACCGCTGGGAACCGGGAATCTTTTAGCTCGTAACCTCAATATTCCGGTAAATTCTCTGAGCCGCGCCTGCGAAATTGCGTTCACCGGCAAGAACACCGAGGTTGATTTAGGGCATTTGAAAACCGAGACCGGACAGGAATTCCCCTTCCTGGTGATGGCGGGGATCGGTTATGACGCACAGGTTATGGCTCGGGTTTCGGACAAACTAAAAGAGTCGATCGGGTGGGGCGCCTATATAGTTTCGGGAATTGCGGCCTCGAATAACCCCCCGATCACTATGGATGTTTCCTTCGGAGGTCAGTCACAGCCGCGCACTCGCAAAGTCAATACCCTACTATTAGCTTCCTGTGGGGAGCTGGTAGGAGGCCTTCCCCTGCTCCCGGAAGCTAATCCTCATGATGGTTGGTTAGAGGTACTAATGCTAAGCGTGCGGGGAGGTTTGATTGGGTTACTCGAAGTTATTAGCGGGGTTTTCCGTGACACTTTCGGGATCAGGAAGCTAACCGCCGGCCTGGTTTCCAAAACCGAGGTGACGCGCACCCGCAGCGCCAGCGCCAAGGTGCATGGGGAGGCGCAGATGATTCAGGTAGACGGAGATTCCGTTGGGAAATATCGCGAGATCTCTGCCAACTTGGAACATGGCGCGGTAGTGGTGCGGGTACCCTAGGGGAACCTGCAGCCACCTTGGTGACCTATTTACGTAAAATAGAATCCACCCAGCCCTGGGCACGCTGAAAATCACTATCTCCCGTGCGCGGAGCATGGTCGTTTCTCACCTGGTCAGCGCGGGCATAGGAACCTAGGAAACGTAAGTCTTCACTGATCCGATAAAGACCACGCAAAGCAGATTGCACCCGTTCTTCTCTCACATGTCCATCCAGGTCGATACTGAAAACGTAGCGTCCCGGTTGTCCAGCCAGAGGACGAGACTCAATGCGACTAAGGTTGATTCCCCGCGCCGAAAACTGTTGCAGCATCTCTAGGAGGGCCCCGGAACGATAGTCATTGGGCAAACGCACTTGGATAGTGGTTTTATCTGCTCCGCAAGCTTCCGGAACTTGACCCGGGTTCGCCACTTCCACGAAACGAGTAACTGCTCCCGGATTATCGGCTACGTCCTCATAGAGAGCTTGCAGTCCATAGGTAGCTACTGCCGCTCCAGAGGCAAGCACCGCTTGAAAACCCGCATTGCCCTCCGAAAGCATCCGCGCTGATTCCGCAGTAGAGGTGGTGGCCACGTGGACCGCTCCCGGCAGATGGTCAGCCACCCAGTTGCGGCATTGCGCCCAAGCGTGCGAATGGGTGCCAATGCGGGTTATATCGGAAACCTGGGTTCCTTTGCACACCGCCAAAGTAAACCCGACTGGTACGATCATTTCCGCTACTATTTGTAGCCGTTTATCCCACCCCAAAGAATCCAGGGTAGCGCTCACTCCCCCTTCAATCGAGTTTTCGATCGGAACCACGGCCCGGTCGGCTTTCCCGTCCCGTACCATGTCCATGGCTACGCGTTCGCCCGCACAGGGGATTAACCGAGCATCCTCCGGGGCTACTTGCAGCAACGCCTGGTGACAGAAAGTTCCTACCGGCCCTAAGAAGGCATAGTTTTTAACAGCAGTATTCATTTTCGCTTCCTTTTTCAACTGCTTTCACGATACTAGGAAAAATGCTCTTTCCCCTATCTAGACCGTAGAATATAGCTATGGCAAGAACGGTTAAGCACTTCCTCCTCGCGGGCTTCACCCTTCTGTTTAGCCTTTTCTTTACCTTACTTACTTTACCTTTAGGCCTTGCCGAGGCTACTACCTGGGAGCCGGAGCCTGCCCCTAAGACCCTCACCCCGGCGCAAAAGGTTTACTACCCTGATCTCGATATCTATTCGGCGCCACGGGTAAGAAATCCGCTCCTGGTAGTACTAACTAAAGATCTATCCTGGCGAGATTTCTTGGAAAATTCCGAGAAATACCCGCAGCTAATGAAATATGCAGCTGCGGGAAGTATAGGTAACCTAATCACCTCCAAATGCCTTAGTGAATCTGTGTTGACCATTCAAAACGGCGGCGCGTCCTCGGCCCTGAATCTCTGTCCTCAAACGGAGGTGGCAGGCGGGAAAATAACGGGAATGCCCGCAGAATACTGGCGGGAACCGAAGGAGACAACCCCGGGACAACTAGCGGGAATTTTGGAGGCCTTCGGGATTAAGGCGCGCGCGATAGGCCCCGGGGCCGGCTTACTCCTCGCTTCCAGCAAGGGGGAAGTTAAAGACTATAAAGCGCTCCCCGCTTCCGCGCAGCAGCTTACGGCACAAGTGAAGGCCGGTATGGACGCCGGCGGGCTCACGGTAGTAGATTTGAGCTCCCTGCCGGATCGGGACCAGCAGCTAGCAATGCTAGAGGGAGCGCTGGACGGCTTGACTGCCCAGTCCGATCTGATTTCCCTGTCCCTAATGGCCGGTTCGGGGAATTCTGCCCCCCATTTGCTGAGTTATTCCCCCTCTGAAGCTACCGGCCTTGTGCCTTCTGCTAGCACTAACGCTGCCGGTCTAGCCACTTTAGCGGATATTAACACCCAGATCCTTTTCGATTTCTCCCTACCCGTGCCCGATAAAAACCACGGAGCACCACTGACAGTTAGTAATCTTCCTGACCAGATACAACCATTAATAAATCTGGATAATGCCGCTACTAATTCCGCGCAACAAAACCTGCAGGAGCGTTTAGAGTATTTACAAAACCAAACAGACCGCTCTACCGCTAGCACCTACGCAAAAACCTGGTTTTATTTGGCTATTTTCTGCTGTTTCTTCTTTACTTTCGGGGGATATTTATGGTGGCGGCTGCGAGAGCCGCAAAAGCATCGGAGGACCCAGCTTGCCCTGAATGCCGCCGGAGTTTTCACCGCTTTGCTTTTCCCCGCTTCTTTTTGTCCCTATCTGCTAGCAGGTGCTAATCGGTCGGTGTCTGCTGCCGGGATAAGCGGGGCGATAATTCTAATTGCTTTAACGCTAAGCACTTTGCTTGCGCTGCTGGTTTTTGGGCTGCGCCAAAGTTTTGCTTTCCCTCCCGCTTTAACGGCGCGCACGGCGGGCATAGCTACCAGCGCCCTCACCTTGGGGATTCTACTGTTTGCCCGCCAAGAAGCTGATTATGTGCAGCTGGGAACCCCGCTCGGCTATAACGTGTTCGCGGGCCCCTTCTTTTGGCAGCTATCTGCCGAAGCCACGGCCTTAGCGCTTTCCTGCTTAGTTTTATCAGCGATTTGTATCCTGACTTCCTTTTCGCGTCTGCGTGCTTTCTGGGATAAAAACCTCCTTAAATGCCGAGTAATAGCTGCGGTAGCAGCGGCCATCCTACTGACCTGCTTCTACCTGTGGGCAGGCTTATCTGCCTTGCTCTGCGGTCTACTTTTCCTCGCCCCTCTTACCCTAGCTTTAAGGGCCTACGCGCTTCCCGTTCCGGAGCTAGCTTCCGCTTCGCGTCCTCACTCCGGTTTCCGAGTAGTGTCACTAGCTGCAGTATTGGGAGCGGTGTCCCTGGCGGGAGCGGGAATAATCGGCATTTGGGGGGTTAATCCGGATGCTCCTGCCGCTAAGATTGCTGCCCTACCTAAGTCTGCAGACACTAAAGTTGCGGTAATTTTTACTTCTGGTCTGTCTTGGGAGGATCTAGTGGCCGCGCAGCCGCAGCTGGTAGAAAACTCTCCGGGAGTAAAGAGCGGGACGCTGTTTTCTTTGGCTCCCTACCCGCTTAAGGACATGGCTTGTCCCCAGGATGCCTGGCTGGCATTTTCGGCCGGCAAAGCCCCGTCTCGATATTCTCTCGCCGGGCGTAACCTGTGTTTACAGCCCGAAGCTTTACACGAAGGTAAGCGAGTAAAAATGTGGGAGTACTATCAGCGCTCTGCTGAAGCGAGCTCCCTGGCGGCTCGACTGGGGGGATTTGCCGACCAATTGCGTCAAAACCAAATTTCTGCGGGAGCTATTGGCAATAGCGCCGCCTTGGCGCTAGCCGATGAGGACGGCGTTATCCGCGGGCAAGTTGACAACACTGCCCCCTTAGCAACTCGATATGCTAAGGCAGTACAAAAGATGGTATCTACCCATACCCTCACCCTGATTGATGCGCAAGCTGCACCCCAGAACCTTAACCCGGAGCGACAAACCCAAGAGGTACTCGCCCAACAGGAAGAAATTTTCAATTTTCTCGACCCTTCCTCGGGGGAATCTCAACTGAAAAAAACCCAGATTTGGGATCCGGTTTGGCTCCTGCAAAACGGCGGCTCTCTCTCAGGAAACTCTTTACAGGCAGGCACCCTAGTAAGCGATTCCGCAGACCTCAGCCCGCAGGAACCGGATCGCAACAGACTTCGCCGCGAAGAGATGAACCCGCAGGAAAATCCCACTCCCGCAACCACCCCCGAATTGTTCGGGGATTCTGACGAGCCGTTCTCACCCGAGAATTTACACCTCCTAGAGCTTTCAACAGTGCTTAGCCCCGACGAAAAAGTTGATCAGGAGTACTTAGCGCAAACCCGTAAGCAAAATGCCCGACTGTTTCCGACAGTATCGACCTATCCTGACCTGAGCGGAATGCTGCCTGCCCGGATCACGATTGCGCAACAAGAAAAACAAATACAAGCCCTGGGGAACACTTTGACGGCGCTTCCCGAAGGTACTCGCGCCCTAGTGGTTTCCGCCAGCCCCGATGCTGCCCAACAACGCTTACAAGCGGCCATGATCTACGGTAAAGGTATCACCGCGGGGATAGCTTATTCTCCCTCCACCCATCAAGTAGGGATTGCGCAGACCGCAGATTTACCGGCCACAGTACTGGATTGGCTGGGAGCTCGCAACGAAAAGTTGAGCACTTCGGGTTCTCCCCTCATGGTTAGCGCTAATGAAGCTCAAAGCGCTACTGATCGTCTCGAACGCCTAGCGAGTACTTCTCAACGCGCTGATGCTAGCTATGCACGTCTGGGACTAACCCCGAGCAGTTTTGTAACCGTTGCTGCCGGTGCCCTGCTAGTGCTGGCGCTGTCGCTAGTTGCTTTGTTGCAACTAAAACCGAGCGCGCGGCGGCCTCATTTAAGAGCCCAACTTGGCCTGCTCGGACAATTCTTTTGCCTAGGAGTCGCTGCCCTGCCCGCCGCCTGCTTAGGGGCCGCCATGCTTCCCTGGTGGGAATCGGAATCACCCACCGCCTTTTTCGTAACAATCAGCATCTTGATTGCCTCGCTACTAGCTCTGGTTGCCTGTACCGGTCCCTGGCGGCGCCGCCCCATCGGACCGGCACTGGTAGTGGCCGCGTTTAGCTCCTTTTTCATTTGCCTGGATGTAGCCACCGGTTCCCACATTTCTATGGATTCCCCCTTCGGATCATTTTCACTACTAGGAGCCCGTTTCTTTGGATTCGGTAATGTCTACTACTCGGTATGTGCCATCTGGACCCTGTTGCTCTGCGGGGGTCTTACTCCCCTTGCTAAGCGCGCAGTTTTCGGGAAAACAGCGCTTACCCGATCGCAGATATGGTTATCGAACCTCCTGATCGCGTTGCTGGGGATAGCCTTTATGGTTATAGACGGACTCCCGCGTTTTGGCGCGGACTTCGGGGGGCCAATATCGTTCTTGCCCGGATTCTTAATACTGGTGCTGCTACTTAACGGCAAACGGATAGGAATAAAACGGATAGCGCTGGTGCTGCTGGTGGCGGCGGGGGTGTCCGTAAGCTTGGCAATTGCCGACTGGATACGCCCAGCCTCCCAACGGACACATCTAGGAAACTTTGTACAGTCGGTATTAAACGGCGACCTGCAGACGATCCTTACCCGAAAAATCTTCGCTAATCTGGCAAGCTGGGGATCGACAACTTACGTCTGGTCACTGCTATGTTGCCTGCTAGTTATCAGTTTGTTAGTGGTTCCCGCGCTGTCAAAAACCGCAATCCCGACTAACCTGTTCCTACCTGACAATCTTGCGTCTTCCTCCCTCCCCCAGGAGAATTCCCGGGAAAAAAGGAGGCGGAATTATTGGCTGCGCGGCCGCGCCTATCTGCGAAATCTGGGAACCTCCGCTACCGCGCTTTTTGCGCGTATACGTCCACGCCTGGGAGAAACCCCAATTGCCATTAAAGAAAGCGGCCTGCGGATTACCCTGCTAGCGATCGGCATTAACCAGTTATTCGCCTATCTACTCAACGATTCGGGTACGCAACTGCCTGCCACCGGATTATTGCTAACGGCCCTAGCTTACTGTTCAGCGGTCTTTGCCGATTTGCCAGGAGATTCGCGCGGCACAGCTCGATAAACTTTCCCCGGTTTTTGCTTTCGGGCTGCTTCTAAAAACTTGTGGGGTTTGACGTGTACTCGGCGGGCACGTAGCCGTCCCAGAGCTTTTGCCACGTCAACAAACTGATGGAGGCGGTGCATCTGCGATTTAAAATCCCGTCGGCTAACCCGGTGAGAGAAGTTTACTGGTACCTCTTTGACCGAAAAACCAGCACTAAGCAGACTAATGGTCATATCTGTTTCGACTCCCCACCCGGCAGCCAAAGGTAGGACCGCTTGGAACGCGGAGCTAGTTAGGCAGCGTTGTCCTGAAAGCGGAGCCTGCGGGTTCCATCCAGTGGTCCGCCTAATGGCCCACCTGGATAACCCCAACACAAATCCGTGTCCCCCCGCCCCGGCTGGCCGGGGTAAAACCGCGATAGTGCAGTCGGCTTCTCCCCTAATAACCGGTTCAATTAGGGGGGCCGCTTCAGCGGCACTATCACCTAGATCGGCGTCTAAAAATAACAGCAGCGGCGGCTTTTCTCCCTTGATAGCCCGCATGGCTACTACCTTCGCCCCGGTTTCCATAGAGGATGCTTTACCCCGATTAACTGTGTGGCGAACGGTAACAGCACCGGCCTGCCTGGCCACCTCGCGAGTGTCATCCGAAGAACCATCATCTACCACTACGATTAATTCCAGATCGACAAAAGGTAGCGCTTTTACTGCTCTAACAGTCATTCCGATACGCTTGGCCTCATCTTTTGCGGGAATAATTACCGCCACGCGCGGATCTGTCTGCCCACCTGGATTCACATGCATATTTTGCCTCAGTTTTACCTATTCTTTTAGGCCTAAACGTATACGTTCATTCTAACCATAAATAAGTAGCTTGCGAATCAATTTGGCGGCAACGGTATTACCACCTCCATTGCTCCATTGCTTTAACCTAGTGATTCCAGCTAAAGCGATATCGCGCCGGGAATAGATACCTGAAAGTTTTTTGCGATACTTCGCGCCCGTCTTAATCTCTAACTCTCCGATCCGCCCCGCCATGGCTGAGAAATAACAAGTGCGGGTTAGACTTAGCTAAGGTGGATTTCACTTTCGGGAAGGAGAATCTAGTGGCTGGCTCCAGGCGCATAAAACGTCGGCTATTTAAGCTGGTCATAGCGGTCCTCACCCTCGCGTTAGTAGCGATCATCGGGGGCGGAACCTTCTTATGGTGGCGTTACAACTCCCGACAAGCCCAAGCAACTGGCTACTTCAAAGTTAAACCAGTACTGCAAGAAGATTTTCGAGCCCAAGATTATGGAATCGTCTCCTTTCTTCCTCTTTGGGGGGAAAAATCCTCACTACAGCCAGCAACCTATGGGGATTATCGGATCGGCGCGGGAGTCACTAGTGATGGTTCCGGCGTTATCTTACAACTCGCAGAGGATGGCACTTCTGCCTGGTCAGTTAATTTAGAAGCCCCCTTAGCTGCCTGCGCCAGGCAAACAATCGGGGGAGCTGATGGAGACCACCGCTACCTGCCTTGTCTTTATCATTCGGGGAATGGTTCGGGAATAGCGGTAGTGGATTTGGAAATGGGAACTGCCCGCTGGATATGGGAATCTCCTGACTCTTATGTAAATATCGCGACCCTAGGATCCCAAATTATTCTGGTTGGGGAGGATCTGTCGCTGCTGCGTCTATCGGATCAGGGGGAACAAATAGCTGAAGGGTTAGTTTCCCAAAAAGCTTCTGATCCGCAATTCCAACCAGATATGAGTAACTGCAATCTAGACGAAAAGCCTACTGAGCAGGCTCCTGAGCGTTTTGAGATTTTCTCCGACACCTTGTGGGTTATCGGGCATAAAGGAATCAATTATCTGGTGGATCCGGAAACTAACCAGATTCAAGCCTCCAGTCCGGGAAGGTTAATCCGCAACGCTGACGATACTGCCTGGGTGCTAAGCCCCGAAGATGGCTGTGCCAGATCCCTATTTATTCAACCCCAACGCGCTCATGTAACTACCCTCCCGCAAGGAACTACGGTTCCCTCCGATAACTCGGGGCAACTGTTAGATCTGGTGCAAAAAGGGGGAAAGCTTTTCCATATGGACTGGGAAAAACTGCGCTCCCTACGCACCCTCTTTGACGAAACCGACATGAAACTGGGAACTGGAACCCAGGTGCTAACGACCCCAAAATCGCTATATATCTCCAGTAATAACCAGCTCGGCTGCTATTCACGAAAGACCGGGAAACAAATCTGGTCGTTTAGCGAGAATGTAAAAGAGATGCGTTTGCATCAAGATATTTTGCTCTACACCAATGATGACGGCGTGATTAAAGCGATTTCCACCTCTGATGGAATTGAGCTTTGGAACATCACTACTCCGGCCAACGCCTACTTCGATTCGGTAAAGGATGACAAAAAACTGCACACTCTTGCCCCAGAAGGGATCCAGACATGGGGGCGACAGGTCGGCGATAATCAGACAGTAGGGCACGGAGCCGCCAATCCGATGAGCAAGGCGGAACCCGGTGTTACTTTCCCGGTTGATTCTTGCATCCGAGTTAGTGATACCGACGGTTCTGGCAGTTCCTACCAGGTGCAATTCAATCGCGTTTCCTGCGAACTAAAAGGAGCAGAAAAGGTTATCCGGATCATTGATACTGGGCAAATCGATCGTGGGAAACCAGCAGCAGATTATCTCAAGAAGTGTTTGGAAGATCCCCAGGCCACTAGCGCAATTACTGTAACCAGTGCTATTGCCGATCCTAAAATATCTGCGCTTTGTACCGGTCAGGTGGCTAGCGGCACCACACAGGTTCCATCGCGCTGAACCTTCAGCCCCACCTCTTGGACAGATTCCTTGGATGATTCGGCTTTCAATAAATGGGTTATCGATACGGCTAGCGAGCCGCCCAGCTTTAAAATTAGTTGCCTAGATCTAGGACGTCTTTATGGCGTCCCCCGTACCAACTGTTTGTCCGGCGCATTGCGGCCCGTTGGATTAGGGTAACTGCGACCCCCGAAATAGCGGCAAAAAGCACTACTTCTACCAGCGAAGACTGGGCTGCTTCCTCCCCATCCTGCGGGGGCTTGTGCCCGGTAACGAGTTTCCAACCGGTGTTAATCGCCAGGTTAGCGAGCAATCCTGCACCCGCCAAGCTCGCGGCACTTGCTACTTTCCAGCCAATATCCATGGTTTGCCTTTCCGCTTTGATAGTTACTACTAACCTACCCTAGGTGCCCACGCCCTGTTCCCAAATCCTATTTACTCTTTCCAGGGTGATCTTGATCTTCACTCTTAACAGGGGAATCATCCTCGGTCTCAGCAGAATATTTTTGCTGCTTAAGCTGAGCGAGCTCCTGGCTAACTTGATCTTTTTCGAGGGCGCGGCGCACCAGTTCCCGTTCGCGCTCAGTTGCCTGATGCCTTTGGGCCTCATGTTCGGCGTATTCAGAAATCAGCTCGCTCCCTTTCATTAGGGACACGCAAACTAAACCGATTAGGGATAGCACTAGGAGGGGCACAAAAATATCTCCCAACGCGCCCGCGTAGGCATCCCGGACTACCTGTTGTTGCGCAGCGGTGAGTTTATCTAATTCCAGGGTAGACAGCTCAGCCATGGCGGCACCCTTATCCCCCAGTTTCGACATCCCGGCGCTAACCTGACGGGTGATCTCCCAGGTGAACACGAAACCGCAGATTTGGATTCCGATCGCGCCGCCCATAGACCGACAGAAAGTAACTGTCGAGGTCGCGGCCCCCATATCGCGCAATTTAACCCCATTTTGTACCGCTAAGACCAGGTTTTGCATACTGGCCCCTTGACCGGCACCCAGCAGGAACATTCCCAGGGCGCAGAACCAGTAGGGGCTGTTTTTATCAATCAGGGTGATAAAGAAAATACCCAGACACATCACCACGAAACCGCCGACCACGAAGCGCTTCCAGCGTCCTATTCGCGACACCAGTTGCCCGATTAAAGTGGAAGCGATAAAAGTACCGATCATACCCGGCAGCAACGCCATCCCCGCCAGTGCCGGATTCATACCTTTGGCGATTTGGAAGAACTGGGTAAAAAACACGGGTGGGGCATTAAGCGCGGTTCCCACCGAGATCGACCCTAAAATTGCTAGCAGGGTGGCCCGCTGGGTAAACATCCACATAGGCATGATTGGTTCTGGAAAATGCAGCTCCCAGAGCACGAATGCCACCAGGAAAAATACCGCTAAAGCCAGCATCAGCGCAGTTTGCCAAGAGGTAAAGGCGAAGGCTTTGCCCGCTAGGGAGAGCCAAATCAGGGCGGCTGATACCGCGGCAGTTATCAGCCCAGTTCCTAAGAAATCGATACGCGGTTTACTGATTTCGGCTGCCGGAACTTTCAAAAAACGCCAAAGCACCGCCATAGCTGCCAGAGAAAAGGGGATCGAAACCCACAGGCACCACCGCCACCCCAGCCAAGGGGTGGCCACGATGAACCCTCCTACCAGGGGACCGGAGACATTGGAGACCGCCATGACTGCCCCGATATATCCGTTATAGCGACCGCGTTCACGAGGCGGAATAATCAGCGCCATAACGACTTGGGTGAGCGACATAATCGCCCCCATCCCTAGCCCCTGCAAAATGCGGGTAAAAATCAGTTGCCAGGCGGCAGTGACTGCTCCCGAAAGCAAAGATCCCAAAGTAAAAAGTCCGATCGCCCCCATCAGTAGTTTCTTCGAGTCATACATATCGGCAAGCTTGCCGGACACCGGGGTGGCTACCGTAGCCGACAGCATCATGGCGGTAACTATCCAGGTGTATTGCGATTCGCTACCACTAAGGGCAGACATCATCGTGGGTAACGCCGTGCCAATGACGGTTACGGACATTACCGCTACGAATAACACCATCAGCAACCCGGATAAAACTTGCAAGACCTCTGAAGATCGTTCGGGCCGAGCGGCCTGGTTCTTAAGACTCATATAGCTCCTTGCATACCGCGTTCACCGTTAAATCCTAGTCACCGCTAGAAAAAGTTTTCTAGCCTATTGACAAAATAAGCAGCTATTTTTTAGGCCAGTGATCGCAACGGCTAGTTTGCCGCCCTTACTGGTAGCTACCGGCAGCAGGAGAAACTAATTCCAAGTCACCAAAAAGGAGTCTTCGTCTACCACAGTTCCCTGGGCTACCTGTGCCAATAGGCGCGCCGCATCTTCAAAGGCATTAGTTACTTTCATCCTGGCCACCCGTTCTACCCGGCTAAGACGCCGGTTTCCTTGCGGCTGCCCTAACCATTGCAGCTGGTAGATAGCGAACGGCTTTCCATGATGAGGGTGGAACCGCAGCGCGCACGGCACCTGCAGGCTGGCTTGGACTCCGAGAAAGAAATCTGCCCCCAAGCCTAGGGAGCCGTACAGGGCAAAAGCGTCGTTATCACTTAGCTGGCTACCTACTTCTTTGTCGAAAGCCTCTGCCTCTGCCGCTATCCAAGCTAGTTCCTCTTCTCCCAGTTGTGCGGTGACCACTGCTTCGGCCTCCCGGTTCCAGCGCTGTTCGCGGCGACTGGAGGGTTCGGGAACTCCCGGGTCTGTACGCAACTCCCCTAATACCGGCGATAGCAGTTTTTGAAGACTCTTTTTTTCTATCCAATAGGGCGAATACACCGCCAGATTCACCGCCGAGTCCGGGTCGGGGGAAAGAAGCTGGGCTGAGGAATTTTTCTCACGATTGCCGGGTCCTACCCGCAGGCTCCCTCCCAGTCGCCGGCAAATCGCCAAAAGACCGCTGAGTGCTTCATATTCCAGGCCGAGGGGTTCACTGGCTGCAAAAGCATCGGTGAGCAAGTCGACTCCCCGCAATTCTTCCGAAAGTTTCCCAGAGCGCTCCCGCGGACAGTCTAAGCGGAATGCGGTTTTACTATGCGCGGGAAGCCCCAGAGATTCTCGCACTGATTGGTCTAGCGTGAATGGGCCTTTCAGCTCGGCCGCTCCGCTCAGGCGCAACCGGCCGGGGGCTATCCAACCGGCATCCTCCCAGAGGGAAACCGCCAGCGCCTCTACTTCTTCCGGGGTGACCTCAGCGGGAAAAACTACTAGCTGTGGGCAACCCTCAGTGGTAAATTCTGCGGCCTGCAAGCGTCCTCGGGAGCGCATATAAGCGGCTCCGGGATTGATAGCTGCCACTTGCGTTTGGGGTTGTAATCCCTGCTCGGTTAGCCGGATAGCCTGAACTTTCCCGGTTTCTATCCGGGCAAAAGTAGAGGTGTCGCTAATCGGATTATCGCTCACTGCTCCTGTTCCATTTCCGGCACTTCACTGCGGCTAAAGCGCAGGTAGGAGCGGGAGGCAGTGGGGCCGCGTTGACCTTGGTAACGTGAGCCTCTCTCCTGGGAGCCGTAGGGTTTTTCGGCAGGTGAAGACAGCTGGAAGAAACAGAGCTGACCTACTTTCATCCCCGGGTAAAGCAGTATCGGCATAGTGGCGGTATTCGACAGCTCTAAGGTGACATGACCATTAAAACCGGGATCGATAAATCCCGCGGTGGAATGAGTTAGCAGCCCCAGACGCCCTAGGGAAGATTTTCCTTCCAGGCGGGCAGCCACGTTGTCGGCTAGGCGCACCCGCTCCAGAGTAGATCCCAACACGAACTCTCCGGGATGCAGCACGAATGGTGCATCCTCCCCCACATCCACCAGGTGGGTGAGGTCATCTTGGGGCAGAGCCGGGTCGATTACCGAGTATTTATGGTTATCGAAGAGCCGAAAGTACCGATCCAGGCGCACGTCGATAGAGGCAGGTTGAATCATCTGCGGATCGTAAGGATCAATTTCAACTTCTCCGCAGGCACACAGTTTGGCAATGTCACGGTCAGATAAAAGCATAGCTTCAGTCTAGCGCAGGCGGCATGCACCGCTGGGCACGGACGAGGCATTTCCTGTCGCCGGGTTTTGATAACAGCTATTAAAGAGGCCGCGCGCGCTCATCCATCCCGATACGGCGGTAGGCGCGCGGGATCGCGAAGAATGACCAGAGGCAACCACAAAATGCTAGGATCCCGGTGATCTCGGCTGCTACTGCCGCGCTGGCCAGTCCCACTATGGCGGAGGTTAGGAAGGGACCTATGGTAGGGCCGATTTGGGAAATAGATTGCCAGATCCCTAGGAACCGCGAACGCCCTACCTCAGGAGATAGGTCTGCTCCCATCGTGAACAAGATACCGGCAGCCAATCCATTACCTAAACCGACGGTGCAGGCCGAGACAAAATAGGGAACCATGCTACCTGCCTGGCCTAAGGCAACGAATCCGGCACCCATAATCATCAGGGAAGGAATGATAGCCGCGCGGCGCCCCAAACGATCCATTAGCTGCCCGGAGGCATAGAACACCGCCACATCCATCAGAGCGCTAACCGCGAAGGTCGCGGAAATCACTTCATTAGAAACCGCTAGGGCCCGCCCCGCCAGGGGCACGACTACTATCTGCCCTGCCCGCACCAGGGACAGCAAGACTGCGCATACCGCCAGTAGGGCGGTGGCGGGCGCGTCGGCGGAAACTCGCTTCCCGAGCTTTGCCGGCTCATTTGTGACGGATGTTTTCTGGCGTGGGGAGACTGTCCGCGCCGCTCCCGCAGCTAACATATGGGGATCGGGGGCGGTGAAAACCGCCACTAGTGCCGCAGCTAGCAGCGCCGTTGCTATCTGTAAGTAGAATGCTCCGTCGACTCCCCAGGCAGCGATAACTACCGAGCCGATGGCGGGACCTACCAGCCGGCCCAGCCGGGCGATCCCTCCTAACATGGCCATTGCCCGAGCTCTAAAAGCAATCGGAACCGTTTCGGTTACGTACGATTGCCTTCCTAGCTGCCAAATCCCGCTGGAAAGCGCCAGTGCCACTATTGCGCACAGGTAAATCAGTTGCGCAAAACTGTGTCCGGGAAATTGCAAAGAAATCAGGGTGGAAACTAGGGCAAGGGTTGCCAGTAGCGAGCCGGTAATTAGGGCGTTGCGATCCCCTAGCCGGTCCACGAAACGCCCGATTAGCGGGCCGGTAATCACCGCAGTGATCCCGGCGATTCCTACCAGCGCCGAGGCTAAGGACGCGTGCATTCCCAATTCCAGGGCGGTGATTACCATAACCGCATTCAGGGTTCCCAGACCGATTCCCCAGGTTAGCGAAGGCGCGTAAAGAGGCAGTGTCAACTGCACTAGCGGTGAAGACGGAGGACGCGGCATCTAGTAAGTATAGTGCCACCGTTCCGCGCTTCGAAGGTTTATCCGTTGCCTGGAAACGGTGTAAATCTGCGCAATCGCCAAGTAGGGATTTTTGGCACGTAAAAACCTTTTCGCTTGTGAAAGGGCGCGCCCCTTATTCCTTAGTGAACTGCCATAGTTGCCCAGCCAAAGGTGGGTCTTTTAGCGCCCTGTGCAATTAAAATTGCAACACGTGTGTTTGGAAATTCCCAAAAAAATAGACGAAAAACCAGAAACCCAAACATACAGGGTAGATCCTGTTGCAAGTCTGTGCAACGCTTTTCAGAGGACATAATTGCAGTTAGATACGCTTTAGTCTTTGAAAAGACGTGTATAAATGAAAATCTAAACGCAAATATGTGCAAAGTCCTTGCTATCCACACGAGAACTAAACATGAGCTATAACCTGAAAAAGAGTCACAGGAGGAGATTCTGGGACAGTCATTGACGCGCGGCAGCGACGCTGCGTTCGATTCTGGAGGCAAAGGGTGAGAAAACTAGAAGTCGATGTGGTGGTGATCGGCGGCGGTGCCACCGGCAGTGCCGTAGTACGCGACGTGGCCATGCGAGGATTCAAAGCTGCACTGGTCGATCGGGTGGATTTAGCTCAAGGCACCACCGCTAGGTTCCATGGGTTACTTCATTCGGGAGGACGTTACGTAAAATCCGACCCCGAATCCGCTACTGAATGTGCGGAAGAAAATGACATTTTACGGAAAGTGGTTCCGCACGCCATCGAAGATACCGGCGGTCTGTTCGTTACTACTTCAAAAGACAGTGAAGAGCACGCCGATATTTTCTTAGAGTGTGCGAACAAGACCAAGGTTCCGGCCTATGAAATTTCTCCGGCCGAGGCCCTCAAACGTGAGCCCCGTCTGGACCCGAAACTCAAGCGAGCTTTCGCGGTGCAGGATGCCACTATTGATGGCTGGAAGATGGTTTGGGGATTTGCGCACTCCGCTAAAGAGTATGGCGCCGAAATCCTTACCTACCATTGGGTTACCGGTATTGAAGTCACCAATGGAGCAGTCAGTGCTGTCACCTGTGAAGACCATAAGCACGGCGGGGAAAAAGTCCGCATCGAATGTAAATTCATCATCAACTGCGGTGGTCCTTGGGCAGGCGAAATCGCCGCTATGGCAGGTTGCCACGATGTGAATGTGGTTCCGGGTGCGGGCATCATGATCGCCATGAATCACCGCATCTGCCAGCACGTGATAAACCGGTGTATTTATCCTTCGGATGGAGACTTGATTGTTCCTGCCCATCAGGTCGCGATTATCGGTACTACCGACCAGGTGGCCTCCAGCGCAGACTTCCTGCAGATAAAAGATAAAGAAGTCCAGCAAATGCTAGATGCCGGAGATGCGCTGCTGCCCGGGTTCCGTCATTCTCGTCCGTTGCACGTTTGGGTAGGAGCCCGCCCCTTGGTTAAAGACAATCGGGTGGCAGCCACAGATTCGCGCCATATGTCCCGCGGGATGTCAGTTATGGATCACGAGGAACGCGACGGGGTCAAGGGCATGCTCACCGTGGCCGGCGGCAAACTAACTACCTGCCGCCTAATGGCTGAACGCGCTGTTAACATTATGTGCGACATTATGAAAGACGAGCGTCCTTGTCGCACCGCCGAAGAAGCGGTTCCCGGTCAAGAGGGTGCCCGGCAGCACCGGCTTACTGACCGGCTGCACGCGCGCGAAAAAGAATGGAATAAAGACCAGATCATTTGTGAATGTGAACTGGTTTCCCGGCGGATGCTAGAAGAAAAGATTCGGGAATTCCCGAGTGCTTCTCTCGATGATCTCCGCCGGCAACTCCGGATCGGGATGGGACCGTGTCAAGGCGGATTCTGCTCCATGCGCTGCGCCGGCATCGTTAACGAAGAGGGCGCCGCTTCAGTTGAACGCGCTACCAACATGATTTCTCTATTTATGAAGAACCGTTGGATTGGCATCAAACCGATTCTCTTTGGGGAATCGACTCGCGAAACCGCCCTCGATAACTGGATTATGCAGGGGATTTTCGACCTGGAGCATGCCCCCGGAAAAGCCCAGCTGAGTGAGGTAGCGCTCAACCCGGTCGAACAAGAACGCGATAAACAAGAACGTGAAGCCGTAAAGGAGGCACTAGCGTGAGAGACGTAGTAGTAATCGGTGCTGGCCTTTCCGGTCTTAGCGCTGCAGTTCGGCTGCTTGAGGCCGGACGGGAAGTTGATTTAATCACCAAAGGCATCGGGGGAATCCAGCTCGGTCAAGGCACCATTGACCTGTATGGATACGACCCGGACCGGGTAAATAATCCTTTAGAGGCAATCGAGAAGTTACCGGAATCCCACCCTTACGGAAAACTGGGATCGCAGGCAGTTGCGGACGCCGCTAACTGGCTAAAAGAGCAGCTAGGGGCAGATTTGCTGGCCGGCAGCCCAGATAAGAACGTATTTTTGCCTACCTGCCTAGGCGCTTGGCGTCCCACCTGCCTACCCCAACCGTCAATGCTGGCGGGAGCAGCCGCGGATGGCAAGAAATACGTAATCGTAGGATTGCGGCGCCTCAAGGATTTTTATCCCCAATTGGTGGCTGAGAACCTGGAAAAGGAAGAGATTCCCGGCGGGGGTAAAGTTTCTGCCCGCCATATCTGGATCGATATCCCGGTGCGCCATGACGAAGTTGACACTTCCGGATTGAATTTTGCCCGCGCCCTCGATACCGAAGATTTCCGCGCGAATTTCTGTGACGAGGTCAAACGTCATTTGAAAGACGGCGAAGTAGTTGGTTTCCCCGCGGTGTTGGGACTAAAAGATCACCATGCTTGGAAAGATATTGCTCGCCGCCTGGGACATGAGGTGTTTGAGATTCCGATTTTGCCGCCCTCGATTCCGGGGATGAGGATCAACGACACTCTCACCCAAAAGGTACGGGATCTGGGAGTACGCTACATTATTGGCAGTGAAGTAACCGGCCTTAACGTTAGTGATGGCCGAGTAGCAGCCGTGACCTTTGATTCTGCTGGCTCGGAGACAACTCTTGAAGCTAAGCACTTTATCTACGCTGGTGGCGGTTTCGAATCCGGTACTTTGCACGTGGATTCTTACTGGAACGTCACCGAAAGAGCCTTTGATTTACCGCTAGCAATCCCGGAAGGACCGCTAGTTCACGAAGACTATTGGGGACCAAACCAGCCCCTGTTCGAAGTGGGGGTAAGGGTCGATTCCCAAATGCGGGTACTGGATGATTCTGGGGCTCCGCTATATGAGAACCTTTACGCCGCTGGCGGGTTGCTGGCGGGAGCCACCCGGTGGCGGGAAAAGTCAGGTGACGGCATTGCTGTAGCTTCCGCTTTGCGGGCTTGTGACACGATTTTGGGGGATACCAATGACTAAGGATTTACGCAATAAACCCGAGTTCAATCCGCTGATGCGAGCCAGCTTGGATGCTTGCGTCAAATGTACGATTTGTGAAACCCAATGCCCGGTGGCAGCGGTTACTCCCCTGTTCCCCGGACCTAAGTATGTGGGTCCGCAGGCGGAGCGTTTCCGTAAGGGGCTATCGGTTGATCACACTATCGATTACTGTTCCAGCTGTGGCACCTGCACCTTGGTATGTCCGCAGGGGGTAAAGGTTGCAGAGCTCAACAACGTGGCCCGCGCCGCGATGAAGCAGCAAAACGGCCGTCCGTTGCGCGACGTGCTCATCTCCAACACCATGTTTATGGGCAAGGCGATGACTCCGGTGGCGCCGCTGGCTAACTGGGCGCTAAGGCAAAAACCGATTCGCCAGATCATGGAGAAAACTTTCGGGGTTCACCATGAAGCGCCGATGCCGGTAGCTGATGGGTTCAGTTTTGAAAAATGGTTCAAGAAGCATACTCGTACCGCTCCTGCCCCCACCAAGGGTAAAGTGGTGTTCTTCCACGGTTGCGCAGGTGAGTTCTTCGAAACCACCACTTCTATTCGCTCGGTGCAGATTCTGGAGCACCTGGGATACGAGGTATTGGTACCGCCTCATGGCTGCTGCGGTCTAGCGCAGCAGTCTAACGGTCTTTATGACGGGGCAAAGAAGCTGATTCGTAAGCTGGCGCATGATTTGAACGTTCCGGGAGATGACCTGACAATTATCGGGTCTTCCGGTTCCTGCGTGGGCATGGTCAAGCATGAGGCTCGCGAGATTCTGGGAGTTCAAGATGAGGAGCTCGAGCAGGTTTCGCGGCGCATCTGGGATATTTCCGAGTTCCTGCTGGATCTGTATGACCGGGGCGAACTGGATCTGGATAATCTGGAGCCGATGAACCTGACGGTTACTTATCACGCTCCCTGCCAGCTCAAATCCACGGGGATTGGTACCCCGGGCAAGCAGCTTTTGGACAAGATTCCCGGGCTGACCGTCCACGAATCGGGCGCCACCTGCTGCGGGATTGCTGGTACCTACGGGTTGAAACGCGAAAAGTACGATATTGCGCAGGCAGTAGGTAAGACCGCCTTCGACAAGATTAAGAGCACCAACTCTGACCTGGTAGTTTCGGATACCGAGACTTGCCGTTGGCAACTGGAGAAGGGCGGCGGCAAGCCGGCTGTCCACCCAATCTACCTGTTGTTTGAGGCCATGGGGCTAAAAGATAGCTAACACTAAGTTAACCGGGGTTTAGGCTCCGGTTGCTGGATATCTATTTTTGAGGACGCAGCTAGGCTGGTTTTTTCAGGACGTGACTTATAGCTTCGGCTATAGGCAAGTCGGGTTCTAGCCAGTCTAGCTGCGTTACTTTTTCTGCTGGGCTCCACTGCAAGCTGAGATGGGAATCCCCCGCCTGCAGAGCCGGTAGCTCGCGGGGATGGTAAATCATTACTCGTATCTGGGCGCCTTTAAGCAGCGGCCAGTTCCCCGCGGGGAGCGGTCCAGCTAAGATCCGCCCCAACTGGGAGGGAGGGATCTCCCAATCGAGTTCCTCTTTTATTTCCCGCACCAATGCTGCCACTGGTTCCTCGCCCTCGCGCACTTTTCCGCCGGGTAGCTCCCATTTGCCGCGTAGTTTTTCCGGGTAGGATCGCTGCGCGCATAGCAGTTTTCCGTCGCAGATGGCCGCTAACGCTACTACGAAAGTCATTTGTTCCTCCCTGGGGTTGATGAGTCCAAGTTAGCCGCTTAGTCCATCATTGTCGGTCGTTTGTTCTCACTTTAACTGCTCGTTTTGAGTGGGGCGGCGGTACTGGTTATACTCTAAAGGCGGCTAGATGCCAACGCGGGTGTAGTTCATCGGTAGAACGACAGCTTCCCAAGCTGTAGAGGCGAGTTCGATTCTCGTCACCCGCTCTGAGTGAGGATCGTGAATATGAAAGCTTGCTTTCATATTTCTGATCCGAGCGAAGAAGGGTAGGCACCACAGGTGCAACTACCCGCTCCGAACGGAGGTGCAAGCACAAGCGCGGAACGCGCTTGAATGCTTGTGACCGGAGTGAGGAAGGGTCGTAGGGAGCGCAGCAACCGAACACCCGGTTTACTTAGTTTTCATCTGCGTCTGGTGCAGAACGTTTGAAACGGTAGCACAAAACATAACAGGTAATGGCGAGGGCTAAACTAGAAAGAATATTAGCTACACCAGTAATAACGCTGACTGCACCGCAGAGCAGTAGTACCGTGAATACTCCACTGCACCCCGCTAAGCAGCAACCAATAACCCAGTACAGATCGGGATTCTTATACCACTGCATAACCACTGCTCCCGTCTCATAAAAACCAAAAATCTCTCAGTCAGAATACCGGAAAACTCCGCAGCTTGATTTTTCCGGCTCTACTTACGGAATCACGCCCGGATTTAGACAGCTTATAGTCGCCGTCCCGAAGCTTGAGGTAGCCAACAGAATAATGGATTACATATATTAAATAATGAAGTACACTGATAATAACTATAAAAAAAGGGGGATATGTAATGAAATCAACAACATCAAATGTTAATTTTAAGCTCGATACTGATGTCAAAGAGTCGATGGAAGATGCATGTAAAGCTATGGGGTTGACTCTTACCGCCGCCTTTACGATTTTTGCAAAAAAAGTTGGGACTGAACGACGTATCCCCTTCGAAGTAGCGGCGCCAGTATCCGATTACGCGCGCGCTTTACATCGAGATTCGGCAGCCTACCGCGCAGGACAGCTTGATACCGTTAGCTTAGAAGAACTGATGGCCCGCTATGGAATGGAAAATTGATTTCACCCGGCGCGCAGAAAAGGCTCTTAGCAAGATTGATGCCACCTCCGCGAAGCGAATCCTAAACGAACTCCATACTGTTAGCCAGCTAGCTAACCCCCGCTCAAAAGGTAGAGCCCTAAAAGGTGAGCTAACCGGCTACTGGCGTTATCGCGTGGGAAACTACCGGGTTATCTGCGACATCGTGGACTCAGAGCTGCTGATCCTAGCGATTGATTTGGGACACCGCCGCGATATCTATGAAAGATGAAAGACTGAAGTAACTTACAGCGACAAAGCCTCTTCCAATAAGCATCATCGGCGATTATCTTCCACTGACGTTCGACCGTACTACCCAAGGAAAAACAGGCGAAGAAGGCTATTTAATCTTTAGGTCGCGAAGTAAGATAGCAATATGATAATCACGACTAATCCGATTGCAACGACTGCTCCGTCACTAGAGCGGCTTCGTGCTGCCGATGATGACGTACGTGATGTTATCAAGCACCATAAAGGCACAGGAAGATACTGGGTTTTTGGTTCGGTTGCCAGGGACGAAGCAACCAAAGATTCGGATTACGACTTGTTGGTGGAATTCCTTCCGGGTGCGAGCTACTTCAACTTGGCAGCTTTAGAAATTGAGCTAAGCAATCTGCTCCACAACCCGGTTGAGATTATGCCGAGCTCTTCTAAAGGGTACGCGGCAGACCACGCACGTTCCCAGGCAATCGCGGTAAATCATGACCCCAACTCCTGATCCAAAAGTTGTGGCTAAAGCACTTGCCGAGCTCGCTGAGGCGGTGAAGCATGTCATCAGCCAGGGAAGAGAGCTTTTCTTGTCGGATTCTTCCGAAGCGGAACTCCTCTACCTTGCCTCTTGTCAGATAATTATTCGGCTACAAGCAATGCTTGAAGACCTTCCGGCTGAAACCGTGGCTCGATGCACAGATCTACCGTTAGCCGAAGTTCGTGGTATGCGTAACCGCATGGCGCACGGCTACCTTGACATTGACAAGTCAATGCTGTGGGAGACGATGTCACACGAGATAATTCCGTTAATCGAGAACATAGTTGGCCGGATTGAAGACTAATCAGTTTTCACGCTTCACGAACATTTTGAGTGGCTGTGAAGCCCACACCCGCGCTGAGTGAGGATCAGAAATGTCATAGGGAGCGCCGCGACCGAATACCCCTCCACTTGAATGCCAATCTGACAGCAAGTCATCCCCGTTATTAGCCCTCGACCGGGAACGCTAAGGCTGCAAATTTATTTCTTAAAGCCATTAATTTCACGCAATATTAATGCTATTGTAGGCACATAGTAACAATAATTGCGTGAAAAGAGGTGTTTCTGGTGGCTAATATATCGTTCCGAACTGATGACCAGACCAAGACACAGGCAGCGGAGCTGTTCCGCGACCTCGGGCTAGATATGAGCACTGCAATTAACATGTTCTTGAGGCAGTCAATTGTCAGCAACGGTATTCCGTTCACTCCGCGCAGGGAAAAATCAGCGAACCTAATTGCTCGCGCTGAAGCCGAATCCCGCACCGGAGCTTCCTTTGATAGCGTCACCGAGTTAATGGCAGATCTTAATGGAGCTGACTAGATTCTTTCACACTTCTATCATCTGAGTCAGGTGCAGATTGTTTGAAGCGGTAGCACAAGACATAACAGGTAATAGCGAGGGCTAAAGTAGAAAGAATATTAGCTACACCAGTAATAACGCTGACTGCACCGCAGAACAGTAGTACCGCGAAAACTCCACTGCACCCCGCTAAACAGCAACCAATAACCCAGTACAGATCAGGATTCTCGTACCACCGCATGACCACTGCTCCCGTCCCACAAAACCTTAAAATCTCTCAGTCAGAATATCGGAAAACTCCGCAGCTTGATTTCCCTTGTTTTCCGTACGGAATCACCGCCCGAGTTTAGACAGCTCATGAGCATTAATGCTCGACGCTTTGAGCAACAGGCTGCCAGCTACTTGAAGAGGTCGCGCCAACCGAAGGTGGTGCGCCGATAGATAGCGTTTTTGACCGCGCGAGACGGATCCTTCAAAAACCCCATGCCCTTCTTGCCATATAGGGGATTAACTGCGCGCTTAGCGGCTCTTTTAGCTCTGCCTGAGGTCGCTGCCTTGTAGGAACGCTTAGGGCTAGGTTTTCGCATACCGAAATTCATATTTCCACGATACCCATAGACAGCACTACAAACTATCGCTTTTTCGCTATCTTCTAAGAACGTAGACTCGGCTTCTTATTCAACTGTCCAAAGTGGGTTACTGCGCCCATCTTTCGGGGCTCCCATTTTTTCAAAGGGAATCAGGTCATTGTGGGGGAAGATCTAGGGCACAAAAACATTCAGAGGGCGCACTCTGCCCTTGGGTAGTGACAGCTCTACCTCCGGGTAGGTTTTGGCAATACCTAAAAATCAGTTTCAGCACTGTTCCCTGCTCCCGGCAGAAGGAATGAAATAGAAGGTATGAATCAAAATAAAGAAAAAGAGGTGCTCAGCACCGATAACATCACAAAAAGTTTTGGAAACGTTCGCGCCCTCTCCGGGGTTTCTCTACAAATTCACGAGGGCGAGTCGGTGGCAATCATGGGACCATCGGGGTCAGGAAAATCGACCTTGCTGCATTGCCTCTCCGGCGTCCTCGTTCCTGAATCTGGAAAGGTTCTATTCCGGGGCGAGGATATCGCGGCGCAAAAAGATGTAAAGCGCTCCCGGCTGCGGCTCAGCCAGTTCGGGTTTGTGTTCCAAGACGGGCAACTCATCCCCGAGCTGCCTGCCCGCGAAAACGTGGCACTCCCCCTGATTCTGACCGGAACTCTGCTCCCGAAAGCTTTAAAGCGCGCAGATCAACTACTCACCCAACTGGGGCTTTCTGAGCTGAAAAAACGGCGTCCGGGAGATATGTCTGGGGGTCAAGCCCAGCGGGTAGCAATCGCCCGCGCCCTCATCGGTAACCCCAAAGTGGTTTTTGCTGATGAACCTTCTGGCGCCCTCGATCAAGCTACCGGATACGAAATGATGGAAACATTGACCCGGGAAACACAACGCTGTGGGGCAGCATTAGTGCTGGTAACCCACGATATTAACGTAGCGAAATGGTGTTCACGTCTGATCGAGATTCGGGACGGTCAAATCCACTCCGATCGCGCGCTAGCGCCACAGTCAGGGAGGGCGTAAATGTCGAGCACTAACATAGCCAGTCCAGCTACCTCCTCGCGCGCGCAAAACCTAAACTGGTTAACCTGGCATCTCACCAAAGCCCGTTTCCGCTCTCGCCAGGGTGAATCTCTGCTTTATTTGGCGTCAATCCTGGCCTACACGGTGTGTGCCGGATTGGCGTTAACGGTTGCTGGCGGCACCTATATGTTTTATAACCGCTGGAGGAACCCCACGGGAATCGCTGCCCAGTTACTTGAAGCGGAGGCAAGTTTCGAAATCATTCTAAAGTTCTATTTCCTCTTAGCCATTTTGGCCTGCTCTCTAATAATCCCATCTTTAAGCTCGCTCGCCACCAAGGCGGCAGTATTGGGGGCACGAGGACGCGAAAAGCGTTTAGCCTCCTTGCGGCTGCTGGGTGTGTCCTCTGCGGAGGTAACCAAAATGACCCTGTTAGATACCCTGATCCAAGCGGCTATCGGTTCTCTGATCGGTACTGCCCTTTATTTCGCGACCCTACCTGCCTGGACTTTTCTTGAAATAGAAGCCAAATATATAACGGTTAAAGAGATGTTGTTGCCCTGGTGGCTGCTGTTAATAGTGCTGGCAGCAATCATTTTGCTGGGACAGATTTCCTCCTGGTGGGGAATGCAGCAGGTGCGAGTATCTCCCTTGGGAGTTACTCGCAGAGCAAGTCAACCAGCACTGCGCGCTTGGCGCCTGGTAGCTGCGGTAACTATTTTTGTCGCCGCTTTCATAGTCAGTCAGGCGACCCTGGGACTATCACAAACCTGGACGATAGCGATAGTCTCCGCTGTAATCCTGATAGTTATTTTGGGGTTCAATTTACTAGGCCCCTACCTGTTGCAACTAAATGCCCGCTTGCTGGCAAAGGTACCGATTCCCGCGATGGTACTGGCTTCTCGGAGGATAGTGGCCGATCCCAAAACTACTTGGCGGCGCGTAAGTGGTATGGGGTTCTTAGCTTTTATCGCGGGTTTCGTAGCTATGTCGCCAGTGCTGGTTAATAGTGAATATTCCGATGAGATTTCCAGCAACTTTATTTCAGCCACCCGTTGGGATTTCCAAACTGGCACCATGATTACCTTGGCGGTCAGCTTCACGCTGTGTGCCTGCGCCATGCTAATTACTCAGGCAGCAACAGTGATTGAAAATGCTGAGCAATCCCGAGCTTTGGCGAAAATGGGTGCCCCGCGCGGCTTCGAACTGCGCTCCATGTGGCTGGAAACCCTGGGACCCCTAGCGGTATCGGTGCTAGGAGGAGGAATCTTGGGAATAATTGCCGCGATGCCGATGGTGCAAATGCTAAATAAACTGACTGGGCAAACACCAGAGAATTCGGTGACTCAAATGAGCCTGTTAATGCTGGCAGGTTTAGCGGTTACGGCCGCCTCAATTCTCGCTAGCCACCCCCTGCATCGACGTTTACGCCTGCTGCAGCAACGCGCTAATGACTAAGGGGAACTGAGGAATCTAACTCAGCAAGTGTGCCTTAAGGACGGGGCAACATCTCAAGGGTGAAAACTCTGGGAAAGCTATCGCAGTTTTCCCGGAGTTTTCACCCTTTTCGCATAGTTTTCACCCTTTTGGGTGTTCCTAAGAAAAATCCTGGTTGTTACTTTGAAAATGCAGGTTTTCAAAATGGTGCACCTATAGGTGACTGCGTCTCGCTGCTAGGTATCTGTGCCGGCAGCGGGAACAACCAACAAACAGCTACTACTACTTAAGAAAAGAAAATTGAAATGGGTTTGATTCAGGCCTCCCACCTCCGGATAAAGGAACTTCAGATTTGCATTTCTGAGATTTTGAGCACCAATCGGCGTAACATAACAGCAAGGCATCATCGTTAAAGATTGTTCCTCGATCCGACCTCAGGTGCCGAAACTATTCGCTTTCTTGTTCGAAAGAATCAATGAAAGGAACCTTTATGTCCAGCGAGACAAACGTCTTGGAACGCTCCCGTGCCAATGGTCTAGTTATCCGCAGTGCCGTAGTGGCATCTGTAGGTGGCTTGATTTTTGGCTTTGACACCGCCGTTATTTCAGGAACAACTCACGCGTTAGAAATAGTATTCAAGCTAACCCCGCAATCACTCGGATTCACTGTTGCCTCAGCAACCATCGGCACTATCGTCGGTGCGCTGTCAGGCGGGGGTCTGGCCGATAAATATGGACGGAAAAAACTGCTATTTGTTATCGGCGCCCTATTCTTGCTAGGCAGCCTAGGCACTGCCCTAGCCCCAGCCTCCGCCTATTGGTTGTTCCTAGCCTCCAGATTCTTTGGAGGCGTCGGTGTCGGTATGGCCAGCGTATGTGCCCCTATCTATATCGCAGAAATTGCCCCCGCCCGGCAACGTGGCCGTCTAGTCGGGTTGGTGCAATTCAATATTGTGTTAGGCATTTTGGTGGCCTATGCCTCCAATGCCATTATTCGCGCTATTGCCCCCGCAGATACCGCTTGGCGTTGGATGCTTGGGGTTATGGCCGTTCCCTCTATTGTGTTTTTGCTGTTGCTGTTCACGGTGCCCGAAACCCCGCGTTGGCTAATGGCACAAGGACGCGATGATGAGGCAGAAACTATTAGCCTAAAACTCTGTTCCTCCCAGGAAGAATCTGATCAGGAACTAACCGAGATTAGACAGCAGATTGAGCGCGACTTGGAACAATCCAAGACCAAAGTTAATTTCTTCTCCAAGCGCTACCGGAAAGTAATGCTGATGGCAATCGCAATTGCCGCTTTCAACCAGCTTTCCGGTATTAATGCGATTCTTTACTATGCACCGATGGTTATGCAGGAGGCCGGAGCCGGCGAGAATGCTTCCTACCTAATGTCAATCGCCGTCGGATTCATGAACCTGGTTGCCACTATGACCGCGCTGACTGTCATCGACAAACTGGGACGTCGCACGCTAATGTTGGTGGGCTCCTTCGGCTACCTAGGCAGCCTGGGATTCTTAACCTTTGTAATGTTCCGCTTTGATGGACACTTTACCTCTGGCTCCTCGGTGCTAGTTTTGATTGGTTTGCTGGTATTCATCGCGGCACACGCCTTCGGCCAAGGCTCAGTTATTTGGGTGTTCATCTCCGAGATCTTCCCGAATAAGGTACGTGGCGCTGGGCAATCAGTAGGGTCCACTACCCACTGGACTTTTGCCGCCATCACCTCTGGAGTATTCCCCTCCATGATTGCCTTCCTCGGTGGCGGCTGGTCATTCTTAATATTCTTCCTGTGCATGTGCGGTCAGCTGCTTTGGGTACTGAAAGTAATGCCGGAGACCAAGGGAATTCCGCTTGAAGAAATGTCCAAGAAACTAGGAGTGGAGTAACTACCATGACAGAAATAAAAACAACCGATCGCCCGGTTCTTTGCTTGGGTGAAGCCCTGATCGATGTTATTGAACGGGCCGGAACCGTCGAAGAAAAAGTAGGAGGCAGCGTCTTTAACGTTGCCTGTGGAGTAGCCAGTTTAGGCCACCCCACCTCCTTGGCTTCTTGGTGGGGCGAGGACGCGCGCGGCAAGAGCCTAGAAGAAAAGTTAGCCTCCGCCGGGGTTGGCATTATTCCTGGCAGCGCTAATGCCGACAAGACTCCGATCGCTAACGCTCATGTAGATGAAGCTGGGCAAGCGACCTACGAATTCGAGTTAGAGTGGCAAGTTCCACCCCTGCCCGAAGTCTCTACTCTCAGCCACCTGCATACCGGTAGTTTTGCCGCTACCCTAGCACCCGGTGCCTCGGCAGTAGTCGCGGCAGTGAAAGCAATGGCGCCTCAGGGCACCGTCAGCTATGACCCCAACGTGCGTCCGGCCTTGATGGGTACTCCGGAGGAAGTACGTCCGCGGATTGAAGAACTGATCAGCCTAGCCGATGTGGTTAAAGCCAGCGACGAGGATATTGCTTGGCTCTACGGAAAAGACACTCCCCTAGAGACCGTGTTGCAAAAGTGGAAAACTATGGGACCGGGTCTGATTGTGGCTACCCGCGGACCGTGGGCTTCCTATGCCCTATGTGCTAATGACCGAGATATGCTAGCGGTCGATCCCCTAAATATCAAGGTCAAAGACACGGTAGGAGCCGGGGATTCCTTCATGGCAGGGCTGATCTCCGGACTGCTAGATGCGGGGCTGCTGGGTTCGGCAGAAGCCAAACAGCGGCTACGGAAGGCCCGCCTCAGCGACATTCAAGCAGCCCTACATCGGGCAACCGTCACCTCGGGAATCACGGTAAGTAAGGTGGGGGCTTATGGTCCTACCCAAGCCGAGGTCGCAGAGGTCCTCGCCAGCGACCCCACTCTCTAGGTGACAGGGTCCTAGAGCAAATACCAAAGATAATCCTGCGGGGGCGTCACGATAACGCCCCCGCAGACTTTTTTGCTAAGAAACGAACTAGGAAACGAATTCTTTCCCGTAATAGCAGGCCTTAAGCATATTTTCTATTTCCGCCATGGTAGCTTTACGCGGCGTACCGGTGTAGGACTCCCGATCGAAAGTACGCTGGGCAAGCTCGGGTAGCCGCTCCAGGAAATCAGCTTCCGATACCTGGAAGTCTTGTACCTTTAGCGGCACCCCAAAGGTGGCAACTAAGCTCTCCATAGCCTGCGCTAAAGCCTCCCCCGCGTCCTCTTCCCGGGCTTTAATCCCCAGGCGACGACAAATTTCGGCTAGCTGCCGCGGCGCTTGGAAACGCAAATAGTTTGGAGAAGCCACGAACTTGCGCGGCCGACCTCCTAAGAAGCGCACCACATTGGGGAGTACTGCAGGGAAGTATTCCTGATTGCTCCCCCCGAAGGCGGCCGCAAAAGTCTTGGTCAGTGAATCTGCCAAGCCCATCGCGGTATTACCTTGCGCGGTAGAAATCAAGAACGCCCCCTCGATAACTTTTTCCCGCTGATCCACCAATTCTTGACTGTCCTCCGCGGCATTAACGACCCGCGGCAAAGTCTGATAGACGTTCTCCAGACCATGCAGCGCCAAAGAATCCGTGTATTCACTGGCTTGGGTGGAGGTGTACGCCTCGATCGCACAGGAAACACCTTGGAAACCCCGCCGCAGCGCATCTTTTCGAGAAAAGGGTGCCCAGGTAGTATCCATAATCACGATTTGCGGCAAGAATGCGGTTGATTTGACTGGGCGAGCAAAACCGGTATCAATGTCGGTAATTGCTGTCGAGGGCGCTACTGAAGCTCGCCCTCCGGTAATAGTAGGCACGCAGATGAGTTGCGGAGAATTAATATGGGAGGGCAAGGAAATTTGTCCGGCACAGACCTCTTTAATTGATAACTCGGGGCAGGCAACGAATAGACGCAGGAACTTCGCTGCATTAATAACGCAGCGCTCCCCCACCGCAATAATTGTTTGCGGAGCGTAGCCCGCGATTTCTTGCACCTTTTTTTCTAGATATTCTGGGGTGAATCTCTTTTCGACATCATCTATAACCTGCACAGATATTTTTTCACTGCGCGTATATAGCAGCTGCATCACCACATCCAACTGCCCGCTATTGGCGGCGCGCTGGTTAGTGATCACCGTAATTTTGGTCCCCAGCTCCAGATTGGCTAGCTGCCGAATATAGCCAGAACCGAGATAGATTTGGTTAGGTACTTGGAAAGGCGTCATTACCGGGTTCCTCCTGGCTAGCCGTTTGATATTAAGCAGGTTAACTGCGCTGATATTATTTGACACCGAGTTGTGACCATAGGAGCCACAGCCGAGAGTCAGGGAGGGCACCATCGCGTTATATAGACCCCCGATAGCCCCGAAGGAACTGGGAGAGTTTTCAATAATCCGTACCGCATTAACTTCTTTGGCGAACTTGTCGATAACTTCCCACTCTCGACAGTGAATAGCGGCGCTGTGTCCCAGCCCGTCTTGTTCCACCATTTGGCGAGATAGTTCAATGCCTTCCGCCGCATTTTTAGCGCGCAACACCGCCAGGACGGGAGAAAGTTTTTCTCTGGTCAACGGCTCGTCATAACTTACCTCAGAGCATTGCACCAAAATGGCGGGAGTGTCCTCAGGAATGCTAAAACCTGCCATCTCGGCTATTTTCGCTGCTGGCTGTCCCACGACCGCGGCATTCAGCTTGGCACTCTTGCAGGCTTCGCTCCCGGCGCGCGCTGAGAATAGCAGGTCTTCTAGCTTCGCTTTTTCCTCTGCATTCGCCAGGTAACATCCGAGAGATTCGAACTCTGCCAGCGCCTGGTCAGCAATGGTTTCATCCAGGATAACTGCCTGTTCAGATGCACAAATCATGCCATTATCAAAGGATTTAGAAATGGTGACATCATTGACCGCATTTTTCACCACTGCGCTCTCATGAATATAGGCAGGGCAGTTTCCGGCTCCCACACCCAGCGCCGGCTTACCACAAGAATAAGCACTTTTGACCATGGCATTACCGCCGGTGGCTAAAATAACTGCCACTCCCGGATGATTTATCAGTTCCGAAGTGGCCTGCATTGAAGGCGCAGAAATCCACTGCACACACCCTTTAGGCGCCCCGGCATCCAGCGCGGCCTCATAGACTATTTTGGCGGCATGTGCCGAACAGTTTTGGGCGTGAGGATGGAAGGCAAAAATAATCGGATTACGAGTTTTAAGACAGATTAGGGCCTTAAAAATAGTGGTGGAGGTGGGATTCGTGACCGGAGTCAAAGCAGCCACCGCTCCGACTGGCTCCGCGACCTCTACAATCCCCGAGAATTCGTCCCGGGAAATCACCCCTACGGTTTTTTGCCCCTCTAAATCTTGGGCAATAACTTCGGAGGCGAAAACATTTTTTACGGTTTTGTCTTCAAAGTTTCCCCGCTTGGTCTCTGCTACCGCCTCGGCGGCGAGTACCGCATGGGCTTCCCGGGCTTTTCGGGCGGCGGTTTCCACAATGATATCTACGGTGCGCTGATCAAGTTTCTCAAAATTTTTGAGTGCCTGCTGGGCGTTTTCTACCAGCACATCTACCGCTGATTGGTCGGAAGCGTTTTCGGTGAGGACGGGAGTTGGTTTTTGTGGCGACATGACTAACTCTTTTCTATATTCCGTTTTATATTGGCTGAAGCTGTTTTACTTCGTCGGCAATTTAGCCTTAACGAAAAATTACTCTCAGCAGGCATCGCTTTGAATAATTCTGAAAATACCTCGTAGTATTAATTTTCAGTACCCTAAGTCTAAACAAACGTTTACGCACTTCAGGGGATTAAAGACCTAATTTAATGATACCTGTCCCCATACCAGCATTAACTCCGGCAACTTTGCAGGATTTTTATCAACTCAAGAAAGTGGCAACAGAGAAAACAATTTCTATCGCAAACCAGCCTAGAGGTCGACGGACTGGCTAAGACGATGCTGCATCAGCACAAATACCACCAGGGCTAACGATAGGTAAATCGGCAACCAGCCGACTGATAGATGCTGCGCTATTAGACCAAAAAGGGGTGGCATCACAAACACCCCCACGTTGTAGCTGGCCATTTGGACCCCGATTATTGCCCGCGAGTGCTCCCTCCCAAACATCTGGGGGGTGGCGTGAATCATCGCCGGATACAGCGGCGAACAGCCCAGTCCAATTGCCATGAGTCCGCACACCGTAACTATCGCCGGCCCCGGTATTAACAGCAGCAACACTCCGCCCGCCGCTAAGATCATCCCCAGCCGAATTAGTTGCTGGTCAGAATAGCGGATCGATAAGAATCCGCTGGCTGCCCGCCCTAAAGTTATCCCCAGAAACAGCATTCCCGCGAAGGCGGCAGCAGCAGCGGCATCCATACCTTTAAATAACTTCAGGTAGGTTCCACCCCACACCCCGGTGGCTTGTTCCATCACGGAATAGCAAAAGAAACAGGTCATTACCTCTTTTACTCCCCTAATCCGCACTACTTGCGAAAGTTTTAGAGGACGCGGGTGAGCTGAGGAGGCCTCGGATGCGGGCGATTCCTCAGTGTTGGCACCAGAGTCTTCTTGTTCCTGCCGTTTCCACAGCGGCAAACTCAAGAATAGAATCGCGGTAATGGTCAGCTGGGTACAGGAAATATACCAGTACCCGCTCTGCCAGCTCCCGCCCCCGGAAAGCGCTATTCCCATCACATAAGGGCCAACAGTAGCACCAATGCCCCAGGAACAGTGCAGCCAGTTCATGTGGGTACTTTTGAAATGCAGCGCCACATAGTTATTTAGGGCCACATCCACGCTACCTGCCCCCAGTCCATAGGGAATCGAACAGGCACACAGCACCCAAAAGTTAGGGGCAAGGGCGAAGCCTAGGATAGCCAAAGCAGTTAGCAACCCCGAAATCGCGGTCACTTTCCCGGTACCTAACCGGGAGATTATCCGATCCGACAGCAAGCTAGAAGTTACAGTTCCCAAGGAAATTATCATGGAGATAATGCCCGCATAGGAAACCGGCACCCCGAAATCCGGATAAATCTCTGGCCAGGCAGAACCTAGCAGAGAATCGGGTAGACCCAAGCTAATGAAAGCCAGGTAGATCAGGGATAGTAGTAAGTTCGTCACGAGCGCCTCCTTTCAAAAAAAGCTATCAGTTAAGGCCGCAAATGTACATTAACCGAGAGCTGCCTGCCGGGCTTGAGTTACCTCCCACAGATAAGAGTTGCGGGCCTTGCTGAAAATAATCAGCAAGGCCCGCTCCCGGTTTTAGGTTTCCCCAAAACCTATTTTTCTGGAGGTAATAGTTTAAGCCTCAAAGAGTTTTTGCCCCACGTAGTCTTCTCCCTCACCCAGACCGGGCGGCATCACCCACATACTGGTGGAAATATGCTGCAAATACTCGGTCATAGCATCCCCAGACATCTTCTTCAAGATGGGAATGAAGTTGGTTTGGGGGTTACGAACATAGGCAATAAACATCAGCCCACCTTCCAGGCGACCCAAGCTGTCAGTCCCCTCCATATAGTTGTATCCGCGCCGCAGCATCCGGTGTCCCCCATTGTTATCGGGGTGCACCATCGCCACGTGCGAATCCACCGGGATCAGCGGTTCCCCGTCTTCCCCCTTCTTCTTAAAGTCGGGATGGGTGAACTCGGTTCCTCCGGACTGGGGTGCTCCCTCTAACTTGTCGCGGCCAATGGTGTCTTCTTGCTCTTGTAAGACCAGTTCGTCCCACACTTCCATCATCTGTTTGATTTTACGGGTGCACAGATAGCTGCCGCCTGCAAAATATTTCCCGCCCGAATCGCCGGGCTGGATCCACAGATGCTTATTCAGCTCCGCTTCAGAATCTTCCTTTTTGATATTAGAAGTTCCATCCTTGAACCCAAAAAGGTTGCGGGGAGTTTTTTGCCCGGTAGAGGTAGAGGAAGTACGCCCATACCCCAGTTGCGTCCAGCGAACCGTCGCGGTGCCGAACGCCAGGCGGCTAAGGTTATGAATCGCGTGCATAGAGATCATGGGGTCTTCCGAACAAGCTTGCACCACGATATCCCCATAGCATTGATCCGGATCCAGTTTCTCCGCCGCCATCCGCGGAATCCCGCCCTTTAGCGGCTCTGGCATCCTATCGGCGATCCCCAGGCGATCTTTTCCATCTTTCAGGAAGAAACTTTCCCCAAAACCAATAGTGATCGTGAGGGCGCCAGGGCCGAGATCATAGGCTTCGCCAGTATCATCCGGGGGCGCGAGTTTGGACACTTTCGGATCGTTGACCGGATTACCGGCCATCATCCGCTCAGCCGCCAATGACCAGTCTTTAAGCAGCTGAATAACCAGTTCCCGGCTTTCAGTGGTCAGGTCATAGGCAGCCATCATCATCTGCTGCTGTTGGGGGGTGAGAATTCCCGGCTGGTGTTTACCTCTGAAAGGATAGGAAATCTTCATCACATCAGCAGCGGCTTCGCCAGCGGCCTCACCTTTGGATTTACCGTAGGCGAATCCTCCCATTCCCCCGATACCGATACCGGCGAGGGCAGCGATACCCCCGCCGATTAGCACGTTGCGACGAGAAATCCCCGGAGTATTATCCACATCTGCGGGAGCTTCCCCCGAGGAGGCAACCTCATCGGCTACCTCCTCGAGGTGACGGTTAACAGAGTTTTTACTCAATGAATATTCACCTTATTTCAGGATAGATTCCGTCAATTTCGCCAGCGGTGCGCGCAGCGCATTTACCTTGTCGGAAAGCTCTTTTTGCTTCTTGGTGTACTTTTCGGGAGTTTTCTCCAAACCGATAGCTACAGTCGCAATATCGGTGTAGGGCGGGAAATCCCACTGGTTATCGCCACTGGCCCGGTTATAGGAGGCAATAGTGTCTTCCAGATCCTTCATCTTGGCATCGATTTTCTTAGTCAGTTCCGGATCTTTCTTCTGCGCTAAGGCCTGCACATTGCCGTAAGCTACCCGAGCGCCCTCCAGGTTAGCCTGGAAATCATAGAGGTCAGTGTGCGAGAAGATCTCTTCCTCACCCGTGATCTTGGTAGTGGCTACCTCTTCTAGCAGACCAATAGCGCCATTGGAAATATCGTCTAGCTTTAGTTTGAAGTCAGCAGCGTAGACCGCTTTGTGCAGGTCCTGAGTATCTTTCATCAACAAATCGGCGAACTTGGTCCGATCGGCCGCCGATAGCTTCTGATCGGTCCACAGATCTTTTTCTAAGCGGTGCCAACCAGTCCATTCCCGTCCGTCAGCATCATCAGCCTGCTGATAGTCGGCTTCCCGCTCATCCAGCTTCGGATCCAAATCACCGAAGGATTCTGCTGTCGGTTCGATGCGTTCATAATGCATCCGCGCCAAAGGATAGAGCTTCTTAGCTTTTTCGTTGTCGCCCGCTTTGTAAGCAGCTACAAATTCCTGAGTGGCTTCCACCAACTGGCCAGCCTGATCCTTGACGTAAGCGGTGTACTTGGTAACCGCGTCATCGCGCAGTTTTTGCTCATCGGCGCTGACCTTAACACCTTCACCCTTGGTTACTTTGAACTCTTTCAGCCCCACCAAGGCTCCGACCATATTCTTCTTGCAGGCGGTGTAGTAGGTTCCTTCTTCTAGCTGCACGGTGAAGTCGCGTTTATCCCCGGCAGCCAGGTTTTCCATTTCCCCCATAATCTGCAGTTTGTCTTCGGCGAGTACTTCAAACTCGTTGCGGGCAGGTCCCTCGTTGTTTAGGGCGAATTTTATAGTACCCGCCGGCGCAGTATTGACCGATAGCTCGCACTTATCGTCAGCGATTTTCACCTCGATAGGTTTAGCGCTACCCGCCGCGCCGTCACCGGCGGCGCTGTTGTCGTTTTTTACGCAACCAGTCATCGTGACTGCCAGCGCCGCGCCCACGAAGGCAACGGCAATCTTACGCATTTGCATTTATTTGTCTCCTTATCTGCATTATTAGGGTGAGGACGCGAGCGCGCCCTCAAAAAACGTTCAGCCGGCTACAACTGACGTTTTGGTCTTGTGAGTTGTTCCTGCTACTGCCACGCCCTCACCGGATGCGCTCTCAGCCAGGTCCGAGTTTGCCGCGTTAGCTACTCCCTTTCCCGGCGTAGCACCGTCTTCTTTTTGCGACCTTTTCGCGGTAATAAACAGTTTCTGATTGCGGTTGTAAAAGTAGAACAAGGTCCCCACGACTACCAGGTAGATCACCCAGCTAAAGAACTGTAGGGCGGTCGGGCTGGGTGAGAACTGGAAGATAGCTACTAGCACGTCGTAGAGACCACCGTTGTATACCAGAGCGGGTATATAGGCGGTGATATCGAAGAGCGGGGCAGTCATGGGGATGACCCCAGCTTCTTGTAAATCGTGAAAACCGTAGGAGCAAACCCCGGCAGCCACGAAAATCAGCAAATACCCGGTTATCTCAAAAAATACTCGCAAATTGATGCGGGCAACTCCCCGATAGATCAGGTATCCCAGCGCGATGGCGATTGCTATCCCCACCAGCATCCCGATAACCAGGCTGGTTCCGTTTTCGTTGTCACTGGCATTTTTGAACATCGGCCAGATAAAAATCGCGGTTTCTAGACCTTCACGCCCCACGGTAATCAAGGCGATTACAAACAGCGACCATCCGGCTCCGCTACCTTTCGCCAGAGCCTGCTTAACTTGGGACTGCATTCGGGCAGCCATTCCCGAAGAATGCTCCGCCATCCAAAAAATCATCCAGGTGATGAGGGCGACCGCGAACAAGGAAAGGAACCCGCCCAGGGCTTCTTGTACCTGGGTGGTGAGGGTGTAGGTTCCCCACACCAGATAGGCACCCACGCTCATGGGAACTACTGCTCCCACGACTATTCCTAGCCATAGTTTTGGCAGCAGGTCTTCACGCTCAACTTTCTTTACATAGGCATAAAGAATGGAAACTATTAAAACAGCCTCCAAACCTTCACGTAACGCAATTAGTAAAGCGCCGAGTATCTTCTCTCCAGTCTGCGGGATAGTTAGCTAAAATCTACAATCATTTAGCTAAGGCAAGCATAATTTATTTAATTCAACCCACCTTGTCAAGATGCTTCCAACTGGAACATTTTTCACTAACATTACTGGTAAAAGCATATTTGAAGAAAATTCTTTAAGTCGCGGACTAGGGCTTTGTCAACACTCTAACTAAGGTGGACCTTGTTTTTATCAATCCACATTCGCTGCTATAACACCCCAGTCACTACTCTAAAATTCGCCAATCTTTCGGACAATTAGACTAGAAGTGTCATTAAATGAAAGAATGCCTACATGCCAAGGATTATTGGGGAAACGCTGGAAGAGCATCGTAAGAAGACCCGCCAGCAACTATTTGATGCCCTGTCGCGTCTCTTGCAGACCAGCACTTTCGAATCACTAACAATGGCGAAGATTGCGGAAGAGGCCGGGGTGGGACGCACCGCTGTTTATAACCATTTCCAAGACAAAGAAGCGCTGCTCCTGGCGTTTATGACCTATGAAACCGGACAGTATTCGGTGCGCTTAAACCGCTCGCTACAGGGCGTATCCTCCCCGATAAAAATGTTGCGAATCTATATTCGAGAACAACTCACCCTCGGGTCTTCATACCACCTCGCCCCCGGGTTGGACCTACGCCGCCAAGTATCAAGTGAAACCAGTGCTGAACTGCGTCTTCACGCACAGATTGTAGAGAATATCTTACGACAAATTCTGCGTAAAGCTATTAGCGAAGGAACGCTTCCTCCCCAAAATTTACCGGTCGCAATCTCGATGGTGAATGCCGCTCTGGCGGGCAGAACACTTCCAAATGAACCGATGCATAGAGAATATCTGATCCACTGCGTGCAGGCCTATGTGTTGCGTTCTTTGGGTGCCAGCCACACCCTTGCCCCCCTGCCAAACAGCAAACACTTCTTGGGTCGGCGTTTAGATATTGATGAAAATCCTTTCTCCACTCGGGGAGACGAGGGAATGTCAACCTCCGCCTGTCCCATTCATCGTGCCAGCTAAGCCCGAATTTACCGGGCTAATAGCAACCGGTAACTGTTGCTTACCCGGGTAGCATCACTTCGTTTATCCGATATCTTTACTTGCCTTGCGAGCAGTTATAGGCAAGTGCCAAAAACTTTAGCGTCTCGGTAATCTATAATCGCTAGAGGGAACTAAAGGAGGAGATATGAGCACTGACCCGATCCAGCGGGCTAGCGACCCGGCAACTCCGCTGGAAGAACTGCAGTTTTTAGCTCAAAATCATCCCTCCCTGCGCCCGTTAATCGCCGAAAACCCCTCCACTTATCCGGAACTTTTACAGTGGTTAAGCGAATTTTCTGATCCAGAAATTGCCGCCGCCCTGCAGCGCAGAAAAAACCAGAAAGAGCGCGCGGCTCGCACAAAGGCCAGCGTCCCGGTCCCGGCGACATCTCCTCTCCCCCAGGAAAAACCGGAAGACGTAAACCAATCCCCGATATCTGAGGCCACGGTAGCTCTTGGGCATACCGCGACTGCCAGCGCAGTTAGCGGTGAAGACACCCAAGCTTTACCTGCCGTGTCCCCGCAGAAAACAGAGCCCACAACAGTTGTAGACCAGGCTCAAGAGCCGGAAACAGCTGCAACCACCGAGGCTGAGGTAGCGACAAAGACTAAATCTGAGAAGCTCAAACTAGCTGATGAGGCAGATTTAGAGGATTTTTCACCGCGGGAAGAAAAAACCGCTTCGAAAAAGAGCAAGATTTTCGTGATTGTGATTGCGGTGTTGATTGGTTTGGTGCTCTCTGTCGGAGGTAATTTGGCGGACCGTCTTACCGGCGGTGACGGCTCGAAGAGTTGGTATGGGAAGAACGGAGTGATCGCTCGAATCTTTGGGGATTCCGACCTTAATCGCGACCATAACAATAATGGGATTCCCGATGACCAAGAGGGTAAGGGAAATAGCGGCAATAATAAGAATGCCGCTGGTCAGGATGCGAAGGGCGGCAATAGCAACGCCGGCGCTCAATTAGATGTTAAAACCGAGGGACGCCAGATAGCTCCCGCCCCCACAAACCAGACTGGGCAGGCAAAAGGGCTACCAAATGGTGCCTATCAGGTCACCGAATTCTCGCTCCCTGACGCCCCCATTAAATGCACCATCGGCAATGAAGTAGTTTGTAACGTTTTCAGTTTTACCGGAAATATTGGGCAAAATCCCGGGGCAACCGTAAAGTTCACCCTCGGAGCCGATGGCGCGAAACCTCCCGAAGATATCGGGGTTAAAGATCGCGAGACTTCGCAGACTATTCTAGCTAGCGGTGCGGCCGCCGCCTCGGGAGCCTATGCTTGCCAGTCCTCCGGATCTGGGGTTGATTGCTGGAACCTACAGACCGGAAACGGGCTGAAACTAACAGTTAACAGTGCCGAAGCCTACCAGCCTAAAGCCAGCGCCCCGGCCAATTAGTCTTTCCCGCAAGCTCTGCGGAGGTGCCTACCCCAAGTGATGGCGCCTTGGATGACGGAATACACCGAAGAATTTATAGCCATCTGTAACCTCTGGGGCCAGCGTTAACTAGGGCCCCACCGGGGGGAGCAACTAAGCGTCCAGCAGCTCTTTGGCAACCAGCTCGGCGATCTGGATCGCGTTCAAGGCTGCCCCTTTACGCAGGTTATCGGCGCAACAGATAAAGGCTAGACCTTTACCGCCCGGAACCGACTGATCGATACGCAAGCGTCCAGTGAAAGTACCGTCGCGGCCAGCGGAGTCCAAAGGATTGGGAACATCCACTAGTTGTACCCCCACAGCCTGCGCTAGTGCCGCCTGAGCCTGTGCTAAATCGACCGGGCGAGTAAAGCGGGCATTTAAGGACAGCAGATGCGCAGTCATTACCGGGATGCGTACGCAGGTACAGGAGGCCGCCAGCTCGGGAAGATGCAAAATCCGCCGCGACTCGTTACGCAGCTTTTGCTCCTCATCAGTTTCGTTTGAACCATCATCCACAAAGTTTCCTGCCACTGGAACCGCGTTAAACGCAATCGGGCGCACATAGGTTTTCGGCTGCGGGAAATCGATAGCCGCCCCATCTAGAGCCAGTTCTTCGCAGCGGTCTATGCTCGCTTCTAGCTGGGAAGAAAGCTCTTTCACTCCAGCCCTACCAGAACCTGATACTGCCTGATAGGAGGAGGCCACTAGGGTTTCCAATCCAAAGAGATCATGCAGGACTTTCAGCGTGGGCATTGCCGCCATAGTGGTGCAATTGGGGTTGGCGATAATCCCCTTGGGACGATCCTTAATATCTTCCGGATTAACCTCCGAAACCACCAGGGGCACCTCGGGGTCTTTGCGCCAAGCCGAGGAGTTATCGACTACTACCGCCCCGGCAGCAGCGAAACGGGGAGCATGGGCGCGGGAAGCGGAACCTCCAGCCGAAAAAATGGCGATATCGATACCGCTCAGATCCGCTACCTCTACGTCCTCGACAGTTATGTCGTGGCCGCGGAAAGACAGCTGCTTGCCCGCGCTACGCGAGGTTGCGAACAGACGAATATTAGCTGCCGGGAAATTCCGTTCTTCCAGGAGGGTACGCATTACCCGTCCCACCTGGCCGGTGGCCCCTACTACCGCTACAGTTAGTTCTTTAATCATCGTCCAGTACCTCCATAGACCACGGCTTCAGTTTCCTCAGAATCTAAATCAAAAGCTTTATGGATTGCCAGCACTGCATCATCCAGGCGATCTAAGCTGATCAACACGGAAATACGCACTTCAGAAGTGGAAATAATATGTACGTTGATGCCAGCATCAGACAGTGCCTGGAAAAAGCGCGCCGAAATCCCCGGATTATTACGCATCCCTGCTCCTACCAGGGAAACTTTCCCCACGTTGGTGTCGTGGTCAATGCGAATAAAATCTAAAACCTGTTTTTCGTGCTTAAGTTCTTTCATGACCGCCGCAACATCTTCGGCCGGCATCGTGATCGAAATATTTGCTCTCCCGGGGCGGGCCTCGGAAATATTCTGCACAATCATGTCGATATTGGCGCCAGCTTTTGCCACGGCTGTGAACAGGTCCGCGGCCACGCCCGGCCGGTCAGGTAAGCCAACCACAGTCAACTTATCCTGGGAACGATCATGGGCGATACCAGAGATAATGGGAGCTTCCACGTTTTCCTCCTCAAGGGCTTCAGCGGGGACAATCCCTCGCAATGATTTCGGGGCGGGGCCATGGGCGATCCAGGTGCCATCTTTATCGGAAAAGCTAGACCGCACGTGCAATGGCACCCGGTAGCGCCGGGCAAACTCAACTGCCCGCAGGTGCAAAATCTTGGCACCATTGGCCGCCAATTCTAAAGTTTCTTCATAGTCGAGGGAATGCAGGCGGCGGGCAGTGGGAACCAGGCGAGGATCGGCGGTAAATAGGCCGTCTACATCGGTATAGATTTCACAGACATCCGCGTGGAGCGCTGCTGCTAGGGCCACCGCGGTAGTGTCAGAGCCACCGCGCCCGAGAGTAGTAACATCGTCAGCATCGTTCACTCCCTGGAACCCGGCTACAATCGCCACATTATTATCCCGGATTACTCGGGCAATCCGTTCTGGAACCATCCCCACGATCTGGGCTTTGCCATATTTAGCATCGGTACGGATTCCAGCTTGAGCTCCAGTGAAAGCCATTGCCGGTACTCCCTGAGCAGAAATTGCCATCGAAAGTAGCGACATGGAGATGCGTTCCCCGGCAGATAGTAAAATATCCATTTCCCGGGCGGGAGCATGAGAATTAAGTTCAGCTGCCATATCAATCAAGTTATCGGTGGTATCCCCCATTGCGGAGACCACGACCACCACTTGATGCCCGGCTTGGCGGGTTTGCACAATCCGTCGCGCAACCCGCTGCAAGGACTGGGTGTCGGCAACCGAGGATCCGCCGTACTTTTGTACAATCAGCGCCATTTGTTCCCCTTGTATGCCTATCGGTTAGCTATCTTCTGCAATTATTCTAAGAAGCCAGCGTGCTCTCAGCTTCAGCGTCTCAAATTTGCTGGCAGGTAAGCAAACGCACAAAATCCTGCTCGCCAGTAAGCGCTCTCCTGGGACTTTCGCCACTGCTACCTGTGAAGCTAGCCCTGCGCCGGACCTTATCCGGCGCTGCGTCTGCCCTCTAAGGCGCGCCCGAGAGTAACCTCATCAGCATATTCCAAGTCTCCGCCTACCGGGAGTCCCGAGGCTAGGCGAGTTACTTTTAACCCCAACGGGGAGATGGTGCGGGTCAGGTAGGTGGCGGTGGCCTCGCCCTCAATATTGGGATTGGTGGCAATAATGATTTCCTGGACGGTAGTACCGCTGAGGCGTTTTAGCAGTTCCCGCAGGCGCAACTGGTCGGGACCAATCCCGTTAATGGGGTCGATCGCCCCTCCCAGTACGTGGTAAAGACCCTGGTAGCTGCGGGTACGTTCAATCGCGCCGATGTCTTTGGCCTCTTCAACTATGCAAATCACCGACTGGTCACGTTTGGGGTTACGACAAATCGCGCAAAGTTCCTCTTGGGAAATGTTGCCACAGCGGCTGCAATAGCGAATCTTTTCTTTCGCTTCGATTAATGCCTGAGCTAGCAGCTCCGCTTCAGCCTTAGGACGAGAAAGCACATAAAAAGCAATCCGCTGCGCCGATTTTGGGCCTATCCCCGGCAGTCGCCCGAGGGCATCAATCAGGTCTTGCAGGGCGCCGTCATACATAGATTTTTAGCTACTCTCTTTCTAGTTGCTGGCGGAATCATTTTCCGCCGTCTCAACTATCTTGCCACCAAGCAAAGATTTCGCGACCTCGACCCCCCAACGCCCGCCGCTTTCCTCAGGCGAAGCATCGGGATCCGACAGATCCGGTAAGTCCTCCTCTTCATAGCTAGGAGCCGCCTGCGGTGCTGTAGATCCCTCTTCGCTGCCGTTGGTTGTGGCTGCCGGAGGACGGGGGGCAGATGGCGCCTCCCCCGCGGGAGCTTGCGCGCGAGGCGCTTGCGGGAAGGAGGACGCAGGCGGGGCAGATTCGCCCCCATAAGCTGCGGACGGGGGTTGACCAGGAATAATCCACTCGCTATTTTCGGATGCTACCTGCCCTTCATCCCCGGGTTCCCCCGCTTTTTTACCAGTTTCACCAGTGTCTTTAGAAATCGGCTCGACTATCTCCTGGGGAGCGCTAGCTTCTGCGTCCTCTTTTACTTCCCCGGCATTTGGAAGCGGGGAAGAGCTCTCTTCACCGCCGCCAGCTAGCTCCTCGCCTTCGGGAGGATAGAGTTCTTCCTCTGGGGGCGCTTCCTCCGAAACTACTTCCCGGGGTGTCGACGCTTCCTCTAGTTTCACCTGGGATAACACCTGACTTAGGGCGGGAGCTCTTTGGTCATCACTCCCCGGAAGTACCTGCACTGTCCAAGAATCTGACAGCTCTTGTGCCAAGCATTTCTTTATCGACCCCAAGTGGTTTTCTAAATGCTGGACGGTCTGCGGGCTATCAGCTAGCAAGGTAAGTTTCTGATCTTGCGCCCCGCCAATCTGCAAGTGGCGGTTACAGGTCGACCACAGCCGCGGATCCATTTGCTGTAACCGGGCGGACACCTTCCCCCACGCCTGCAATACCTGCCAGTATTGCTCTCCTTTTTCTACCGTCGCCCCCTCGCGCGCGGAGCCACTATCTGCGGCGGCAGTCGCAGGGGCGGCGCTCTTCTCTGCTGTTTTGTCGCGGGATGCGCGTTCTTGTGGGGAGGGCGCTTTTAGGTCAGCTGGAGCAGACTGCTTACTCTCCGCCGCCGGTGGACGGGGGGCTGCCAATTCCGGTTCCTCGCTACCGTTTCGCGGTGCAACTGGAACTGCGCTGGTGCGAGGAGCAGCTGGTGCCTGTTCAGCAGGAGTTTTAACCGGTCGGGCTGCCACTGGTACGGCAGGAGCCTGCGGTTCACTACCGGCATTTTGAGGGCTCCTGCGTCCGGGGCGATGCAGGGCCGCCTGCGCTCTCTCCGCCCCACTAAGAGAATCTGGGCCTGTAGCGCCGGGAGCTACAGTGCCCTGCCGTTCTGGTGGCAGTAGCAGCCGCGCTGCCAGCAACTCAACTTGCAGGCGGGGGGCGGTTGCTCCGGTTAGCTCGGTCAAAGCGGTATTGGTCAGGTCGCTGGCGTGAGAAATCCCGGCAGTTCCCCACCGCTGCGCCTGAGCATTCATAGTTGCCAGTTGGTCTTCGGGAGTTCCCGCTAGTGCCGCCTTTGCGTCCTCGGGAGAAGAAACCGAAAGTACCAGCAGGTCACGCAGACGCAGCAGTAAATCTTCCAGGTAGCGCCGAGGATCATGGCCACCCTCGACCATTTTGGCAATCACCTCGAAGAGCGCCGCGCCATCACGATCAATGATGGCGTCCACAGAGCGTTCCAAGATGGAGCTGTCGGTGTATCCCAGCAGCGCCGCCGCAGTTCCGTAAGCTAGTTTTCCGTCCTCGGCGCCCGCCATTAGCTGGTCAAGTACTGACAGGGAGTCGCGGACCGAACCTGCGCCCGCCCTCATTACCAGTTGCAGCACCCCGGGGGCCGGTTCGATATTTTCCGCCGCGCAAAGTTTCGCCATATATTTTTCCATGGTTTCCGGCGGTACCAGGCGGAACGGATAGTGGTGAGTTCGGGAACGAATCGTGCCGATTACCTTATCGGGTTCGGTGGTCGCGAAAATGAACTTTACGTGTTCGGGGGGTTCTTCCACGATCTTCAGCAGGGCGTTAAATCCCTGCTGAGTGACCATATGGGCTTCATCTAGTATGAAAATTTTGTAGCGGTCGCGCACGGGAGCGAAACCGGCCCGCTCGCGCAGTTCTCGCGCGTCATCTACCCCGTTGTGGCTGGCCGCGTCGATTTCTACTACGTCGAGGGAGCTGGGGCCTCCGGTCGCTAAGTCTTTACAGGATTGGCATTTTCCACAAGGAGTATCGGTCGGGCCTTCTGCGCAGTTCAGGCAACGCGCCATGATCCGCGCCGAGGTGGTTTTTCCGCACCCACGCGGACCAGAAAAAAGATACGCATGGCTGATGCGCCCGGAACGCAGCGCCGCCATTAACGGTTTGACCACGTGATCTTGCCCGATCACGTTTTGGAAAGTGTCTGGCCGGTAGCGGCGATACAATGCGATGCTCACGGCTCTACTGTACTAAAGCCCGGCCATTAGCGGGGTGCCGGCGGAGGATTGCAATAAAAAAGACCCTTCACGCACCCGATAGCGCACCCTTATCCTTGCTGCCTTCCGGCCCTGGGGAGGTTCGAATGATATCGCCGCGTGAAGGATCTCCCCCAGTTTAACTTAGAGGGACGCAATCTGGAAACGGAGGCCGCCCGAGTGGGAGGAAACGGGAATAGGGGCGCCGCCAGAGGTAAACAAGGGGCAGATACGGCACTAATATCGCAGTTACGCTGCGGCTGGATGAGATTAAAGTTCAGGACGAGGGCGCGGGTCCTACAAAAAACAGAGGCACCGCTATTATCGAGCTGTGTTCGACTCCTCATTTCCTAAATCGACATTAGCTAGGGCATTTCGGTAAACTCAAACTTGTGCCTGGAGGTATCGCCTAGTGGCCTATGGCGCTCGCTTGGAAAGCGGGTTGGGTGCAAGCCCTCGGGGGTTCGAATCCCCCTACCTCCGCCAATAAAAATGCTCTAACCAGTAGAAATACAATTTGCCAACAGAGTAAATTCATTTTGCTGTCTTAATGATGTCTTATGGAATAATTTTTTTATACTTACTCCCGGTTTTCCGGTGATTTCTCGGCCGTGGAACTTACGCAGCTGATTCCTCAGGAAGATCCGATCCCTCCCCCATGCGCTACTTTCATCTGCTGATTCGCCCAATTCTCCTACAGGTCCAAGTAGAATCACCTTTATACACATTGGAACGAGGAGGTTCAATTAGTATGAGCAATTTAGTAATCGCGGTAGATTCCTCTACCACCAGCACCAAGGCGATAATTGTCGATAGCGCCGGGACAGTGCTTTCGGAGGCGAAAGTAGAGTTCGCAATGTCCACCCCCAGAGTGGACTTTTATGAACAAGACCCTCGCGACTGGTGGAAGAGCACCAATGAGGCGGTAGGGCAGGCAGTTTCCCAGCTTAGCGACACTGATCGCGGCCGCATCAAATATCTATGCGCCACCATTCAGCGCCAATCATTCGCGCTGGTGGATTCGGAAGGCACGCCTCTTCGTCCTGGGATTTTATGGCTTGATGGCAGAGCTGCGGAGCAGGTTAAAAAGATTGGTAGCCGGCGAGTACATGAACTTTCTGGTTTCCAACCTGATACCACCCCCTCGATATACAAGATTGCCTGGTTAAAGGATCACGAACCAGAAAAACTAGCTGCCGCCCACAAAGTGGTGGGGGTACACGGCTACCTGACTCATGCTCTGACCGGGCAATGGGTTGATTCGGTGGCGACTGCCGATTCTCTGGGATTCCTAGATTCTGCAAAATTGGACTACTCTGCAGAGTTGCTCGATCTAATCGGGATCAAACGCGAACAGCTAGCAGATCTGGTTCCCGCTGCCTCCATAATCGCCCCGATCCAGAAATCGGTGCTAGACAACTGGGGAATCAAACAGTCGATTGAACTGGTAGCTGCCTGCGGAGACGGGCAAGCAGCCGCGTTGGGTGCCGGAGCTATCGGCATGGAGGAAGCCTACCTGAATATGGGTACCGCTCTGGTAGCCGGGGTGCATTCACCTAGCTACCAGATAGCCGACGTCTTCCGTACCGATGTGGCGGGTATTCCCGGACAGTACGTGCTGGAAATCGTACAAAACTCTGGTGCCCACCTGGCGGGCTGGTTCCGCAGCGAACTGGGCAATCCTGCATTGGAGGGGCGTCCAGATCCCGAACTAGACAAAGCGGCCTCTGAGGTGGCAACCGGCTGCGGCGGGCTCGTAACCATGCCCTATTGGAACGCAGTGCAGTCACCTTTCTGGGATCCGATTGCTCACGGCGCCATCATCGGGCTGGCTGGAGCCTATGGGAGAGCGGAAATCTACCGTTCGATTCTGGAAGGTATTTCATTGACCATGGCTACCAACCTGCATGCGCTTGCCGAAACTACGGGAGTACCTTTGCAATCGGTGCGGGTAATGGGTGGCGGGCAGCGCTCTCCCCTATGGCGCGCGATTATGACAGACTGCATCGGGCTCCCTCTCACCAGTTGCGACACCGAAGAGATTTCGGCTATGGGGGCTGCGGTAATGGCGATGGCGCAAACTGATGCCTACGATTCCGTTGAGGAGGCTTCGAAAGGGATGGCGGCCTCGGGCGACACCTCGGAACCAAACCTTAAGAACCATGAAATCTATCTGGAACTAGCGGAGCTGCAAAACCAAGCGTATCCGGCCTTAAAAGCGATTATGGATAGGCAGTACCAGTTCTCTTTGCGGCACCCCTTGCACTAGGTAATAGGACGTAAGGCGAGGAAGGCAATAAATTTGGGTCGCCCCTTTTTGAGGGGCGACCCAAACTGCTATTTAGTTGTTCTTAATGGTTACTGCTGTTTACGACGGTGAACCATGACTGCACAGTGCTTGCTATGAAAACTTGCAGGCATCCAAGTCTTCAGACCCGACTTTAACTCCAATTACCTGGTCATTGAGTTCCATCAATGGTACGAATAGTTTGTTCTAGCCACTGCCTCGCATCGGAAAGTGACGACAGTATGTCCGTAGCATCATTGACCTGAGTCTCAGCGCGCGCTTCCAGGTATGCACTTTCCCAACCGCTCATATCCCGCAAAGGTAGAGGTGGCCAGGCTTGCGCTTTTCTCCAGGAAAAAGTTCGTACACATAATTGCTTAAGTTCTGCCAAGTCCAGCTGCATGCGCCACAGCACCTGCAGATCCACCAAATCATGAGCTCTGGAATATGTCAGATCACTAACCGCATGAAGTTTCTGTGCGAACTGAGCTTCAGGGGAAATCAAACTTACAGGCTTCAACGCCCCAAAGCCGAAACGGGCATTAAAATCATGCAAATCACTGTCTATTCGAGTACCCAAATAAATACTCGTCTCAATCTCTTGTGCCGAAACTTCCACCTTGAGCGCAGACCACTGCTTGCCAAGAAATTTTAATGAAACCCGGTACGGTTGCACCAAATACTGAGGGAGCTTCACCCCAGGGTCGTGAATTGGTAAAGCAACCAAAGCCCCCGTGAAAGCTGTTCGGGGCGCGCTGTTTGGATTATTGTGTAGCTGTGCTTTTGATGGTGGGACGAAACCCCAGCCTTTCATCAACTTAACGCGCAGCGCTTCTTCGAATCTGCGGGTTTGCTCAGAGATAAAAACATCAAGATCCGAGGTCGCGCGAGTTCCAGGCTCGCCCGCGCGCAGCTTCATGCCCATACCACCTTTTATTACTGTGAACTCTGGAAGCATCTGGGATACAACCAAGGTAGACAGCATTAACCGGGAGCGCGCAACCGTAATCCCCCGAGCAGCGGACACTTCTTGCAGGCGTTGTTCAAGTTGAGCAATGTTTTTGGGAGGAACGACCCCGCTCATACAGCACTTCCTTAGCCTTGAGTTCCTTTGCGGTAACAAAATCTTTACGGTAGCACTCCTGCACTAAGGCCAGCCATTTTTCATTTGGTAGTTGGGGAAAAACATCTGTCAGTGCCTCATTAACCGAGGTGGATGGCAGATTGTAGTACTCAGTAATATCTGTTTCCACAATGTCAACGCGATCGGTAAGCAGCATCCATTGCGGTAACTTTCTACGTACCCGTCTACGGGTAGCAACCCGGATCGAACGCGGATTAAAATCTCCCAGTTCCAAAAGAGAAAAGACCGCATCTCCCCATAAAAACCCGCCTTTACCAGCTAGCGCCACCGCTATGGCGAACTGGGTAAAACGCGTGAGCGGCACCCCATGATGTACGTATACCCCGTTACCATAGCTACGCAGCGTGCCTCTATAAGCTAATTTTCGTACCTCAACAGCAGGTACACCGACAGAAATCGCCTCCGAAACGGTTAATACCCCGTGGCTATAAGCCGCAACCTCCCATAAATCGTGCGCGTAGGTCAAAACATTCACCCCCTCCTTCTTTGTCAATACCGTACCACTATTGGTACAGTATTGACAGAAAAAATTATTCCCCCCGTTCCTACTTGCCACCCCTGCGCTAGGTCGGGTGGCGGGTTATGGTGGAGGGTAATAACATTCCCGCTTACAAGGAGCAGTAATGACCCAGGTAAAAGCCTATGCGATGGATTCGGCCACCTCGCCCTTCCACCCCGTAACCTTAGAGCGGCGCGAACCAGGGCCCACCGAAATCTACTTCGAGATCAAATATGCCGGGGTCTGCCACTCTGATATTCACACCGGACGCGCGGAGTGGGGAGAGGTAATCTACCCCCTCACCCCCGGTCATGAAATCGCGGGAATCGTCACCAAAATTGGCTCGAAAGTAACCAAGTTTGCCGTCGGTGACCGGGTAGGGGTCGGCTGTTTCGTGGATTCTTGCGGCAAATGCGAGGCGTGCCAGGCAGGAACCGAACAATTCTGTAATGGCGAAGGCGGGACTATCTGGACTTATAACTGCATCGGGCGCGACGGCGTTCCCACAGCCGGCGGATATTCCACCGGGATCACCGTAGAACAAGACTACGTGTGCCGGATTCCGGACGCGATTCCTCTGGAAAAAGCCGCCCCGATTATGTGTGCCGGGGTGACCTTATATTCCCCGCTCAAACGACTCGGGGCAGGCCCGGGCAAGAAAGTAGCCATCGTGGGCATGGGAGGGCTCGGTCATATGGGGGTACAGATTGCCGCCGCCCTGGGAGCCGAAACCCACGTCATTTCTCGCACTCGCGCAAAAGAAGAGGACGCGAAGCGATTTGGGGCAGTTGCGCTACATCCCACGTCCGAGGACCGGACTTGGGAAAGCCTGCACTCCCAGTTTGACCTGGTGGTGTCCACCCTGTCTGACGGAGTGGAAATCGATCAGCTGCTAGATTGTGTAAAACCCGAAGGGATCGTAGGGATCGTGGGACTACCCGAAAACCGCCAGTCCTTCGCCATGGGCAACCTGGTGGGCAGCCAAAAGACGCTGGCCGGCTCCAATATCGGTGGCATCGCCCTCACTCAGGAAGTGTTGGACTTTTGCGCCGAAAAAAATATCGCACCCCAGATAGAGATCATTTCCGGCGAGCAAATCAACGAGGCCTGGGACAACGTGGTTGCCGCTAAGGTGCGCTACCGCTACGTAATCGACACCTCCACCTTCTAAAGATGGCAGCCGCGGTTGCGTACGGGGCAAGGTAGCAGGGGCGAGCCAATTTCCCAGTTGCCGATGGCCGCATCAGTAACTAGATTCGTGAGACACTGAATTTACGCGGCATTGGAACCCCTGATCCAGGCGCTACTTCCTTCGCGTTACTAATGGGCACGGTTCCGGAATTTCTTTAAGGAAAGGAGAAATCATGCGGGCAGCTACTTTAAATGCACCGGAAGACCTACGTCTGGTCGAGAAAGACAACCCCACGCCGGGTAAAAATGAGGTCTTGCTGAAAATCGAGGCCAACACTATGTGCGGCACCGACTATCGCCTCTATACGGGGGCCAAAACCTCCGGGGTTTCCTATGGCACGGTTCCCGGGCATGAGATTGCAGGCAGGATTGTAGAAATCGGCGAGGGCGTCGAGCAGATTCAACCCGGCTTGCGCACTGGGCAACAGGCGACGGTTTCGATCGTGGTATCGTGCGGTCACTGTTCCAACTGTCTGCAAGACCGCGAACACCTCTGCTCAAATCTAGAGCTGTTTGGTTACGCCATCGATGGTGGTCTTCAAGAGTACATGCTGGTGCCAGAACGGGCTTTGCGCAGAGGCAACCTGATCACTACTAGCAAAGAACTGGATCCCAAGGCTCTTTGCCTAGCCGAACCTATCTCTTGCTGCTTAAACGGCCTCGATCAATTCAAAGTGAACCTGGGAGAGGTAGTGGCTGTTCTGGGAGCTGGCCCGATTGGACTAATCCACGCGCAGCTGGCACTAGCCAGTGGAGCTAGGCAGGTTTTTGTATCTAACCGCTCCCCGGAGCGTCGCCAAGTGGCAGACCGGCTAGGCGCGATTGGGGTCGGCCCTGATGAGCTTGAGGATCGAGTCAAGGAAGTAACCAACGGCGCGGGAGCCGATGTGGTGATCGTGTGTATCGGCGCTTCGGAACTAGCCCAGGATGCCCTAGTACTCGCCCGGGATGGAGGACGAGTCAACTACTTCGCAGGATTCCCGAAAGGCTCGATGGCGCAAATGGAGCCTAACCTGATTCACTATAAAGAATTGCAGGTTACCGGGGGTTCTAATGCTCGCCGTCGTGACGTAGAAAGGGCGATTCAAGTCCTCGAATCGGGGGCTATCAATGTGGAGGAGATTGTCACCCATACTTTTCCGCTTTCAAAAGTGCACGAAGCGTATCAGGCGGTACACGACCGGGTCGGCGTGAAAATTGCGGTAATACCCGACTAGAAGCGAAGTAGTTTCCGGTCCCGCTTCCGGGACTAGGCAGGTCGCTTTAGCGCTTTCGTTGCTGAATCGTCTGGACCTTGTGGTATATATGGCAAGTGAATTTTTTGAATAATTTCAAACGCTTGTTGCCCGGAGTAGCCTACGCGTGCCTAGTCGCTGGTATCGCCTGGCTGATTAACCTGTTTGTTCCCCTGCTGTCATCAATGCTGGTGGCGATCTTGCTGGGGGTAGCAGTCCGCAACACGAAGCTAATTCCGGCTGCCTGCGAACCTGGAATCGCTTTTTCCGCGAAGACTATTCTGCGCTCCGGGGTAGTGCTGCTCGGTTTTCGGCTGTCGCTACCGGCTATTGCCGCGCTAGGTACCGGCACCATCGTGACTATCATCTGCGCGGTGGCGGCCACTATGGTGGCGGGTTACCTGCTGACTTACTTTATGCGAGTCAGTCACGCTACTGGGATTCTCACTACCTCCGGTACGGCGATTTGTGGAGCTTCTGCCGTCGCCGGGATCTCCCCGGTGGTGTCTGCCCGCAACCGCGAGGACGCCGATGATGCGGTCGCTACTGCTATCGCTTGCGTTACCCTATTCGGTACTCTCTCCCTTGTCGCTTTGCCCGCTGCTGCCCATGGGCTGCACCTTTCCCCCACTCAAGCAGCCGTCTGGCTGGGTGCTTCTATTCACGAGGTCGGTCAGGTAGTGGCGGCCGCGAATATTTACGACCCCGCAATCTCGGATTTGGCCACGGCCACCAAGCTGGGGCGCGTAGCCTGCCTAGCGATCGTAGTGGCGATTGTAGGCATTATCGAGCGGAGAGTAGTGCAAGTGCGCCATGAAAAGGCTGAAAAAGCCAGCTCTGGCAAGCGCCCACCCCTGATTCCCGGATTCGTTGTGGGATTCCTGATCGCAGTCGCGCTGGCCTCGCTGTTTGCCAGCATCCCCACTGTCAATAGCATTTTCAGCACCCTAGGAGGCACGGTAGCTACTTTGCTCCTGACAGTAGCGATGGGCGCGATGGGAGCCGGGGTAAACCTACGCAACGTAATTAAGTCCGGAGGGCGCGCCCTCGTCCTCGGAATAATCCTGAGTGTCCTAATCACCGCAGTCTCACTGGGATCCGTACTTCTGTTAGTCGACTAGCATCCGACTGGAAACGCGAGGGAACAGGAGCCCTCGTTCAATACCCAAAAATTCCAGCGGCACCAAATAGGTCGCACTAGCTGTCCCTCCCCAGCTCTCATTTTAATTCCTTAGAAAATCTGGATTACCCTACCGTTGCGACACTCCCAGGTTTTCGATTTCCAGACGCAAATACTTTACCGCAGACATACATTTAACTATTGTTACTGCTCTTACCTACATATTTTGACCGCAGCTTTTCCTTTACCTTTGCTGGATCATATGGCTTTTTACTAATACCTATTGAGAGATCTGATCTTTTTTTGTAGCATGAGATCAGATCTCTTATTGCACGGGATCACACCTTAGATAAATACCACCAGTCAATGTCGACAAAGGAAGAAATCATGTTTATCCATCTATCTCACATTATCGATCCAGAAGATGGCGCTTTCCCGGGCGAACCGACCGCGAAAGTCCGCGAAGATTCGGTTCGTTCTGATACGCAGCCATTCAATTCCTACATGATCGATCTGCCAAACCATTGCGGAACTCATATGGACGGTCCCCGTCACTTCAATAGCCACGGCACCAACTTTTCCGAACTGGGTATTGAAAAATTCGCTTTCATGGGCGATGAAATCGTCGTAATCGATCTTCCAGAGATGAACAAAGAAGGTGCAATTGTCAACAAAGCTGCAGTTGAGCCTTTCGCTGATCAGATCAAAGGAAAGCGTCTGCTGATCATCAGAACTGGGTTCGAGGAGCACAAGAAAGGAAACCCAGATCTTTACGAAAACCGCGGCCCTGCGCTGCACCCAGATCTTTGTGAATGGCTCAACAAGGACTTCCCCGAGTTGGATGCCATCGGCATGGACTGGCTTTCGGTAGCCTCCCCGCTTTACGACTTTGGACCGGAAGCCCACCACTGGCTATTGGGCAACTACACTGGTCACACTATCACTGCCATCGAGGACATGAGCCTGAAGGAACTCGGAGATAAAAAGATAAAAGTCTTGACTATGGGGCCGCTACGCATCAAAGGCGTTGACTCTGCACCTGTAAATATCATGGCACTGGTTGAATAACGTTTAACGGCAAGCTCGGGAAATACTTGGGTTCCGTAAGTGGAGGAAAAATGGCAACAGGTCTAGTCGATCAAGCGGTAAATGACATTCTAGAAAAAATTCTGGATGGAGTGTTCCCGCCTCTCTCCTCCATTCCCAAGGAATCCGAGCTTGCCGATTCACTCGGAATCTCTCGTCTTACGCTCCGCGAAGCGGTAAAGATTCTTCGTGACAGAGGGGTCTTGAAAGTAATGCATGGTAAAGGAACATTTGTAGCAGATCCGAACACATGGAACGACATGAGCACCCTTTTGGATTTTAAGTCACGGCGTTCCAACCCTAAAGACTTTGGCCTCAAGCTACTGGAAATTCGTTGTTTGCTTGAAGTAGGCGCTGCCGAGCTGGCCGCCCTCAATCACACTCCAGAGGATCTAACTGCCATGACCGAAAAGCTAGATGCCTATGACCAAGCGATTTCTGAGGGAGACATACTGAAAGCAACGAAAGAAGACATCGAATTCCATAATGCTGTCTTTTCAGCAAGCAAAAATCCTTTTATTAAGGTTATTCTTCAGCCCCTGGAAAAAGCTATGACTCATAACCGCATTGTGACCACCAAAGATGCAGAAACTCGAACTAAGGCGCGAATGTTCCATCATAAGATTCGAGACTCTATCGCTTCTGGCAACCCAATTTTGGCCAAAAATGCGATGCTTGCTCACATGGAACAGACTCGTGATTCCCTCGAGAAGGTTTAACTTCACAGCTAACAACTAACTATACGTACACACAAAGGAGTGTATACATGGTCATTGACGATTTATTGAAAGGCAAGAAGCCAGAAATTAAAGTCGATCCAAAGACGGTCGCAGCTAAAAACCAGCAGGCACCATTTTATGTAGTGCTAGACGACGATCCGACTGGTACTCAATCTGTCTCGGATCTACCAGTAGTTACCTCTTGGGATAAAGAAGATTTCCAATGGGCCTTTTCAACCGGCAAGCCAGCCGTATATGTTATGACTAACTCACGTTCTCTTTCAGCTGCAGACGCAAAAAGAATCAACGCCGAAGTAGTTCGGTCCGCATTATCTGCAGCGCCAGAAGATGTGTCTGTCTCATTTATTTCTCGATCCGATTCCACGCTTCGAGGCCACTATCCTCTAGAACCCGACATAATTGCGGATGAAATCGAAAAGTTTGGTGCCAAAAAGGTTGACGGATTCGTGATCGTGCCAGCTTTCCCCGATGCCGGGAGAATCACCATCGATTCAACTCACTATGTGAAAGGCTCGGATGACACTTTCGAGCCTGTAGGTAACTCAGAGTTCGCTAAAGACGCGACCTTTGGGTTCGAGTCGTCAAATTTGCCAAACTGGGTCGAAGAAAAAACCCGTGGCAAAGTAGCTGCCTCGAATGTCATTAGGCTTCATCTGGATACTCTTCGCAGCAACCTGGACGAAAGCGCTAACCTGCTGCTTAAAGCAAAGAACCGTCAACCGATAGTCGTAGATATCGTTACTGAGAATGACTTGCGCAGACTCGCTTTAGCCTTGGCACAAGCAGAAGAAAAGGGGGCACATTTTGTCTATCGCGTGGGCCCGCCATTTGTCCGCGCCAGATTAGGGCAGGGAGAAAAAACTCCCCTGAGCGCCGAGGAAGTATTTGGAAATGACACTGCCACGGTTGGAACTAGGGGAGGATTGATTGTTATTGGTTCTCACGTTGATCTGACCACACGACAACTTAACGCACTTAGGGAGTCAGTTAACCCGAAGATACTAGACGTCGACGTTCATCGCTGCCTAGATCCTGAAGAAAGAAACCAACTGATAGCCGAGATTTGTGAGGAGGCGCTTAAGACACTTCAAGAAGAAAATCTGGTGCTTCAAACGAGCCGGGAGCTAATTAAGACTGATGATCCTGATGAGTCTTTAGAGATTTCTAGGAAAATCTCAGATTGCGTGGTTCAGATAGTCAACCAGATTCTTCGAAAGGTTAAGCCGCGCTTTGTGATTGCCAAGGGTGGAATCACCTCCTCGGATGTAGCTTCCAAAGGATTAGAGATGAAGCACGCAACTGTTATTGGCCCTGCACTGCCTGGAATCGTCTCTGTGTGGCTTGCCGAAGATGGCATCGGCAAAGGGATACCCTACATAGTTTTCGCCGGAAATGTTGGCGACGAAAAATCTTTAAGCATGGTCGTAGAAAAACTCTCCTAGAAAAGTTGAAAGGACTTAGATAAATGAAGATCGCTGTAATCGGATTGGGAGCTATGGGGTTGCCTATGGCTTCAAACCTGGCTAAAACGTTTACTGTAACCGGCTTCGATATTTCTCCTGCCCAGATCACGAAAGCCGAATCGCTTAACTGTTCTTGTGTTGGATCTGCTAGCGAGTGCGTTGCTGAGGCAGATTGCACGCTCGTAGCAGTAAGAAACCAAGCTCAGTTGGAGAATCTTCTTTTCGGGAAAGCTGGAATTGCTTCAGCGATGAAGAAAGGCTCCGTGCTCTTACTGACATCAACTATTGGCATTGAAGCCGTAAAAACTATCGAAAAAATGTTGTTTAGTTACGAGATTGATATCGTGGACGCGCCGGTTTCTGGTGGTCCCGTTCGGGCCGGCGAGGGTGACTTACTTGTAGTTGTGGGCGCCAGTGAGTCTGCGTATGAGAAGGTACTGCCAGTTCTAAATGAAATGGCATCTACTCTAGTTTGGGTTGGTAAGGAAGCTGGACAAGGACAAGCGCTGAAGACAGTTAATCAGCTACTTTGCGGGGTACACATTGCTGCAGCAGGTGAAGCGCTAGCGCTAGCCGGCGAGCTTGGTCTCGACCAGGAAGCCACTCTCAAGGCGTTAATGGGGGGAGCTGCCGCATCGTTCATGCTTGGCGATCGAGGCCCGAGGGCGATCGAGGCCTACGAGGGTAAAGATGCCGAGGTTAAGTCCCGTTTAGATATTTTCGTTAAGGACATGAATATCGTCACTACAGCGGCGAAATCCGTTGGTATGGCGGTTCCTTTAGCCGCAGCAGCTGAACAGGAATTCCTCCTCGGTTATGGAAACGGTCAGGGTGGCGCTGACGATTCATCAGTCATCAAAGTTGTTCAACCTAAATAAAATGCGGAGCTTTTAACTCCAGGACCTGATTTTCGGACTTCAAACAACTTTTAGCTATCGACGCGGGTTCGATCCTCGGGCTCGAAACACTGATGCCCCGGCACACGGCCGGGGCATCTTTTCGTGCATGGAATCCCTGGCGAGATTACGCACAACTCCCTCCGATTCACTAATGAAAAAACAAGTTTCTTCACCGTTCCTCGTCTTTGTGCCAGTAATCCCTGACGGGATTACGCACGATTTCGTCGTCCTCACTAATAAAAAAGTCCAAACGGCCTTTTTTACCGTTCGGACTCCTCATCGTGGAGCTAGCGGGAATCGGCGGCGCTACGCACCAGCAAGGGTTTTCGGAGCACAGCCCCCGAAAACCGGGTTAATACCTGAATCGTATGTATAAATTTGTTGTTGTTGGGGGGTGCTCAGAGGTTCTGGCGCTTTAAATATGCTCTGAAAGCATGTGGATTGAAGAGTTTTTTGACCTACGCCCCTGAGGCGCGGGAAAAGTTCCCCCCCCCTTCCCTTACCATGCCCTTAGGTTCTAGTGGTGGTTGCAACACCGAGTTTGAAAGGATGTTTCAACGGTGTTGTATGAGTATGCGGGTGTTG